>CAXXNX010000036.1:0-112731 GCA_963664285.2 Cyclobacteriaceae bacterium | reverse complement strand
GAAGGAAAACAAGGAACGGTTGGCCAAATATTGGGCACAGATTGATCTGATAGATGATCAGATTGGAAGGTTGCTGAAAACATTGGAAGAAACAGGTCAGTTGAACAATACCCTGATTATTTTCACTTCCGATCATGGAGATATGGCGGGTGACCATGGCATGACTGCCAAAGGGTGCCGTTTTTACGAAGGTCTGGTGCGGGTGCCATTGATTTTTTGGTATCCACCCTATTTTCAGGAAAATATCCAAAGCGACGCGCTCGTAGAGCTTACTGATATTGTGCCCACCATACTTGAGTTGACGGGTTTGGAAATAAATAATATTATTCAGGGCAAATCTTTGCTTCCTATTTTGATCGGGACTAAATCCCCTAATTTTCATCGCGAATTTGTCAGATCGGAATTCTACGATGCAGCAATGAGCGATAAACTTAATTATGGTACCATGTATCGTACTGAGAAGTACAAATTGGTAGTGTATCATGGGCATGAAAAAGGGGAACTGTTTGATATGGAAAGAGATCCAGAAGAATACACCAACTTATGGGATAGTCCCAAACATCAAAAGATCAAGTTTGAATTGATGAAAAGGAGCTTTGACCAAACTGTGCTTTCAATGGATACTGGCCCGATTCGATTAGGGAGATATTAGATTTTAAACTTTAGCTGATTATGAAAAAGATTAACTTCTATTGCTTGATTTGCCTTGTAATTATGTTTGCCTGCTCGCAAGAAGCACAAAATATTATTGTTCGAACCAGCCAGAAACAACTTCCAGTTCTTACCGGCAAGGACGCCAACGAAGTGTTGAAAATAACAGTCATCCGAAAAGATAACTTGCCCGTTTCGATCAAAAAACTTAATGTTTCTACCCTGGGTACTACCAACCTTGGAGACCTTGAAAGTGTAAGTGTTTATTATACAGCAAGCAACAAACAGTTTTCCCCAGAAACTGCATTTGCTAATCCAATGCCTCCTGCAGAGGAACTAACATTTGAAGGTGAACAAATGTTGGAAGATGATACCTCCTACTTTTGGGTATCCTACAAATTGAAAAATGAAGCAAACCTCTTTAACTCTGTAGACGCTACCTGCTCAGCTGCTATTACAAGCTCAGGCAGTGCAACTGTGGAGTCTGATTCCTCCAGCGACTACCATAACCCAACAGCTCGGTGTGGCGGTTCGGCAACATGAGCAGGACAATGTCCACACCTATAGAATACCCGGCCTGACAACCACCAAAAAGGGTACGCTATTAGCCAGTTATGATGTCAGGAGGGATTTGCGTCGTGATTTGCAGGGTGATATAGATATTGGTATCAGCAGAAGTGTGGATGGTGGCCAGACCTGGGAACCTATGCGTATTGCACTGGATATGAGCACCTGGGGTGATTTACCGGAAAAATTTAATGGTGTAAGTGATGCATGCCTGCTGGCAGATGTCAACACCGGTGATGTGTATGTGGCGGGACTTTGGATGTACGGGGTAATCAATTCAGAGGGAAAATGGTTGGAAGGACTTACTGAAGACAGCACGGCCTGGAATCACCAATGGCTAACCAAAGGATCACAACCTGGCTTTGGTGTAAAACAAACGAGTCAATTTTTGATTTCCAAAAGTGAAGATGATGGAATTACATGGGGAGAGACAGAAAATATTACTCGGATGGGTAAACAAGAAGAATGGTGGTTGTACGCGCCTGGCCCGGGCCATGGAATTGTAATGGAAGACAGTACCCTGGTTTTTCCAACCCAGGGAAGAGATGAAAATGGAGAGACGTTTTCTAAATATCACGTACAGCCGGGACGAAGGGAAAACCTGGAAGTCATCCAGTGCAGCTTATACCAATACAACCGAATCCATGGTTGTTCAGTTGGACGATGGAAGCCTCATGCAGAATATTGTGTGACAACCGAAATCGACAGAATAAATCCGAAACCAACGGCCGTGCTATCGCAGTTACTAACGATATGGGGGAAACCTGGCAGGAGCATGAAACCTCTCATGGTGCGTTAATCGAGCCTGTTTGTATGGCCAGCATTCACAAGCACGAGTTCAGTGAAGGTGGAGCAAAAAAGAGTGTTCTGTTTTTCTCTAACCCTAATTCGAAAGATGGACGCCATCACATGACCATTAAAGTAAGCTTCGACAATGGTGAAACCTGGCCGGAAGAAAACTGGATGCTGCTCGATGAAGACAGGCTTAGCCCGCATTATTCATAGGCCACCAATTTTGGGATTAATAATGGGTTGCTAACTATTTTTGATTGGAGTGTATGTATTAATTTGAAGATCAACCAGGTTTCTGGATTTCAAAGGACATTAGAGCGTTTTTTTGTTAGAATTTTTCAATTTTCAGTCAAAGCTCTATTGTGTTCTTGTGGAAGAACATTTTTTTGATTAAACCAAACTGTTTAACTGATCGGTCAGTTCACCGTAAGCAAATCGCCCAGCAGGTATTGATATCTAAAGGCTCTTGAGAATTGTATTGTCAATGATCTTTTCCTTTCTTTCAGGCACGCCCCAACCTTCATCAGGTAAAGCCGGATATTGTCCACTTGCCATCGTTTAGCAAAGTGGTGTTTTGTTTTGGCAATTAATAATTTAATCTGCCGGAACATTTCATAACAGAGGGTAGCGATGATTAAACGCATGAAATTGGCCCAGTAGCGATGACAGGAAAGCCGGTCGGAATAAGTCATGTTTTTGAGTTCCTTTATTCGATTTTCACTGGCATCACCTCGCTTGACATAAAAATCAAAGTAAATCTGTTGAGCGGTCATCGCTTCAAAGTTGCTCACAAAGTAACGGACATTCATTCCTTTTCCGGTAGACTCCACTTTGGCGTACAGCTTTTCAGAACGATCCCAGCTTTTGGCCTGGTAAGTAAACGGGCCAACAAACTCTTGATGTTTGATGATTTTTGAAGCATATTCCTTTTTTACTTCAATGATAGTCTGTTTGGTAAAAGTCTTTAAAACTTCATTACTACTAATACCTAAACAAAATTGAAGGTCAAACTGCTTAGCTATCCGATAAAAAGATGCTCCTGAAAAGCCACTATCCGCTCGAATAAGGATCTTTACTGAGGGCAGTTTTTTTCTGATTTTAATGACAATCCTTTTCAATAAGGCCACAAACCATTTGTTGGAGTGACAATTGCCCGGACGTAGTACTGGTAAAATGACCTGACCGGTGTTCCCGTCCTTAAAGAACAACTCATGGTACATAGTCTGTCCATAATAGCCATTATACAAACTGAGTTGTTGGGATCCATGAGTAGGGTCATCGGTACCATCTACATCAATAATGATTTGACCAGTCTTCTCTTTCAACTCCTCTACATAACGGTCTACAAACCATTGACTCATCTGGTAGATCAGACTCCGATCGGCCTTGTTTTCAAATCGACTTAACCCGAAAAATTCATAGTAGACAATAAAAAACAGGCATAAATTGCTTATATTGAGATAGTTAGACAACAAAATAAGCAATTAATTTATGCCTGAATATAAGGAAAAAGATACCGTATTTTATCGAGGAAAACAAGCTTTTAAATTTGATTTTTCAGCATCAGCGATTAGCTCAGACGGAGCGATATTGTTAAGTGAAAAAGTAGAGAGAAAGACTGGTCTATTAAAAAGCTTCGCCGCACTGATTCCTGACTATCGAAACCCCTTTTTTATCGAATACACTTATGAAGAAATGCTTCGCCAACGGGTGTTTTTAATGATGCAGGGCTATCAGGATTGCAATGACGAACAAAAACTCCGAGAGGATCCGGTGATCCGTAAAGTACTAGATAGCGGATTATGTTCCCAGCCTACTTTAAGTCGATTTGAAAACAAGGCCGATCGGAGTCTGATCTACCAGATGAGTCAATGGTTTGTAGACCGTTATGTAGAGGAGTTGAAAGAGAAGACTGGTCAAATCATCATTGATGTAGATGGTACCGATGACCCTACTCATGGATCCCAACAACTCAGTTTGTATAATGGCTATTATGGACAGACTATGTACCATGAGTTGTTCTTTAAGGACGGGAACACCGGTCAGGTCATTTTACCAGTACTACGTCCGGGCAATTGTCACTCCAACAAATGGTTTGTGGCCTTATTGAAAAGGATTGTCATTAAAATCAGAAAAAAACTGCCCTCAGTAAAGATCCTTATTCGAGCGGATAGTGGCTTTTCAGGAGCATCTTTTTATCGGATAGCTAAGCAGTTTGACCTTCAATTTTGTTTAGGTATTAGTAGCAATGAAGTTTTAAAGACTTTTACCAAACAGACTATCATTGAAGTAAAAAAGGAATATGCTTCAAAAATCATCAAACATCAAGAGTTTGTTGGCCCGTTTACTTACCAGGCCAAAAGCTGGGATCGTTCTGAAAAGCTGTACGCCAAAGTGGAGTCTACCGGAAAAGGAATGAATGTCCGTTACTTTGTGAGCAACTTTGAAGCGATGACCGCTCAACAGATTTACTTTGATTTTTATGTCAAGCGAGGTGATGCCAGTGAAAATCGAATAAAGGAACTCAAAAACATGACTTATTCCGACCGGCTTTCCTGTCATCGCTACTGGGCCAATTTCATGCGTTTAATCATCGCCACCCTCTGTTATGAAATGTTCCGGCAGATTAAATTATTAATTGCCAAAACAAAACACCACTTTGCTAAACGATGGCAAGTGGACAATATCCGGCTTTACCTGATGAAGGTTGGGGCGTGCCTGAAAGAAAGAAAAAGATCATTGACAATACAATTCTCAAGAGCCTTTAGATATCAATACCTGCTGGGCGATTTGCTTACGGTGAACTGACCGATCAGTTAAACAGTTTGGTTTAATCAAAAAAATGTTCTTCCATAAGAACACAATAGAGCTTTGACTGAAAATTGAAAAATTCTAACAAAAAAACGCTCTAATGTCCTTTGAAATCCAGAAACCTGGTTGATCTTCAAATTAATACATACACTCCAATCAAAAATAGTTAGCAACCCATTATTAATCCCAAAATTGGTGGCCTATGAATAATGCGGGTTAAAGTAGGCTGGGAACATAATCCCGCTATCTAGTACTTTACGGATCACCGGATCCTCTCGGAGTTTTTGTTCGTCATTGCAATCCTGATAGCCCTGCATCATTAAAAACACCCGTTGGCGAAGCATTTCTTCATAAGTGTATTCGATAAAAAAGGGGTTTCGATAGTCAGGAATCAGTGCGGCGAAGCTTTTTAATAGACCAGTCTTTCTCTCTACTTTTTCACTTAACAATATCGCTCCGTCTGAGCTAATCGCTGATGCTGAAAAATCAAATTTAAAAGCTTGTTTTCCTCGATAAAATACGGTATCTTTTTCCTTATATTCAGGCATAAATTAATTGCTTATTTTGTTGTCTAACTATCTCAAATATAAGCAATTTATGCCTGTTTTTTATTGTCTACTATGAATTTTTCGGGTTAGAGGAGGCTACTCCTGCATTACATCTGTTGATGAACAAACTATTGGTATACTCTACGAAAGCAGCCAGGCGGATATGACTTTTCAACGGATTCCTTTAAGGAGGCTTATTGGTAGTTAAGATTGAGATTTGAAGCCAAACAGAAAACTAAATCATATTATGGTTCTCTTAATGTAGTCTATAGCTGAGATCAACTAATAAGTGCTTTTGAAGGATTGAAAAAGCTTTTAAGGGCTTTTTCATCCTTCAAAAGCCTGAGCAGTGCAATCTTTGGATTGCAAAATGTCAAAAAACTACACACATCTCAGTATTGATCAAAGGTATCAAATTGAAGCATTATTGAAAACAGGAGCTACTCAAAAGGAGATTGCCTGTATCGTTCATTTTCACCCGTCTACGATCTCACGTGAGCTTAAGCCGCATTATTCATAGGCCACCAATTTTGGGATTAATAATGGGTTGCTAACTATTTTTGATTGGAGTGTATGTATTAATTTGAAGATCAACCAGGTTTCTGGATTTCAAAGGACATTAGAGCGTTTTTTTGTTAGAATTCTTCAATTTTCAGTCAAAGCTCTATTATGTTCTTATGGAAGAACATTTTTTTGATTAAACCAAACTGTTTAACTGATCGGTCAGTTCACCGTAAGCAAATCGCCCAGCAGGTATTGATATCTAAAGGCTCTTGAGAATTGTATTGTCAATGATTTTTTCCTTTCTTTCAGGCACGCCCCAACCTTCATCAGGTAAAGCCGGATATTGTCCACTTGCCATCGTTTAGCAAAGTGGTGTTTTGTTTTGGCAATTAATAATTTAATCTGCCGGAACATTTCATAACAGAGGGTAGCGATGATTAAACGCATGAAATTGGCCCAGTAGCGATGACAGGAAAGCCGGTCGGAATAAGTCATGTTTTTGAGTTCCTTTATTCGATTTTCACTGGCATCACCTCGCTTGACATAAAAATCAAAGTAAATCTGTTGAGCGGTCATCGCTTCAAAGTTGCTCACAAAGTAACGGACATTCATTCCTTTTCCGGTAGACTCCACTTTGGCGTACAGCTTTTCAGAACGATCCCAGCTTTTGGCCTGGTAAGTAAACGGGCCAACAAACTCTTGATGTTTGATGATTTTTGAAGCATATTCCTTTTTTACTTCAATGATAGTCTGTTTGGTAAAAGTCTTTAAAACTTCATTACCACTAATACCTAAACAAAATTGAAGGTCAAACTGCTTAGCTATCCGATAAAAAGATGCTCCTGAAAAGCCACTATCCGCTCGAATAAGGATCTTTACTGAGGGCAGTTTTTTTCTGATTTTAATGACAATCCTTTTCAATAAGGCCACAAACCATTTGTTGGAGTGACAATTGCCCGGACGTAGTACTGGTAAAATGACCTGACCGGTGTTCCCGTCCTTAAAGAACAACTCATGGTACATAGTCTGTCCATGATAGCCATTATACAAACTGAGTTGTTGGGATCCATGAGTAGGGTCATCGGTACCATCTACATCAATGATGATTTGACCAGTCTTCTCCTTCAACTCCTCTACATAACGGTCTACAAACCATTGACTCATCTGGTAGATCAGACTCCGATCGGCCTTGTTTTCAAATCGACTTAAAGTAGGCTGGGAACATAATCCGCTATCTAGTACTTTACGGATCACCGGATCCTCTCGGAGTTTTTGTTCGTCATTGCAATCCTGATAGCCCTGCATCATTAAAAACACCCGTTGGCGAAGCATTTCTTCATAAGTGTATTCGATAAAAAAGGGGTTTCGATAGTCAGGAATCAGTGCGGCGAAGCTTTTTAATAGACCAGTCTTTCTCTCTACTTTTTCACTTAACAATATCGCTCCGTCTGAGCTAATCGCTGATGCTGAAAAATCAAATTTAAAAGCTTGTTTTCCTCGATAAAATACGGTATCTTTTTCCTTATATTCAGGCATAAATTAATTGCTTATTTTGTTGTCTAACTATCTCAATATAAGCAATTTATGCCTGTTTTTTATTGTCTACTATGAATTTTTCGGGTTAAGGGCAAGGAGTTGCCTTCACCGGAGAACTTACCGTTGATGAACTCCTACAAGCCATTGAAGTTGGTTCATCAAATTAATATCGAGGCTATATTAACGGGAAATCCGGAGGCTAATAAACTCATAAACTTGCTTCACGAGTAGTAATATACCAAGTCCCTAAGAATTGAAATGAAAACTATTTTTTCAAACGCCAAAGCTTTTAGCGACGGCAATTCTCCTCTTAATCGCCGAAGTCCCCCTTGCTTCACCGTAGCTACGCGAAGGCAAAATCGGCGAAGGTGATCCTCTAAAGAAAAAATTAATTACTGTTAGATTTAAGATGATATAATAGATATATTATGCCTAAAGTGCATCAAATTTGTATGTCGGGCAACATACCAGACCGAATGAAAATCATCTCCACTTAACTTACTTCAATTATGGCTAAAACACGCTCCTGGAAATTTTGGGTCAGTAGAACCCTTTTACTATTCTTATTACTAGGGACTGGATGGGTGGTTAATCTCATTTGGTTTCGCCCCTTCAACATAAAGCACTTTTATGATCGTGTGTTTATCGAATTGGCCATCGGCAATCCTGAATTGGTTACCTCGATGGGAATACCGGTCTTGTATGACTGGACCAAAGATGAATTGACTGACGCCACAGATGCTAAAGCATGGGAAGATTTTAACAAACTCAAAAAAAACTATGCCACATTGATGAGCTACGACTTTGAAGGTCAATCCGTAGACAATCAATTGAATACGAAAATTTTAGGATGGTTTTTGAAATCCCAATTAGATTCCGAACCCTATTTCTATTACGGTTATCCTATTAACCAAATGTTTGGGGTACAGAGTAGCCTGCCAAGCTTAATGGAACGCTCTCACAAACTTCGAAATGAAAGTGATATTGAAGCCTATGTTGCCCGCTTGTCCAAATTCGATATCAGGTTTGGCCAGGTTTTGGAAGGCTTGAAAATAAGGGAAGAGGAGGGGGTTGTGCCTCCCAAATTTGTTATCCAGCGGGTATTGGATGAGATGAAAGGCTTTACAGGGCAAAAGGTATCAGATGAAATCAACCTGGAGGTTGACCCGGGACCCATAAGATCTAATATTTTGTATTCTAATTTTGAAACCAAAGTAGCCGAAATAAAAGACCTGTCTGATGAAGAAAAAGAAGTTTTCAAGCAACAAGTAGAGGAGCAGATACGGACTACCGTTTTTGGTGCTTATCAATCCTTAATTGATTATTTCGAAGATCTCTACTCCAGAGCTACTGCTAATGACGGTGTATGGAAATTTCCGGAGGGAGAAGGTTTTTATCACTACCAATTAAAGCAGAATACTACTACGGATCTCAGACCGGATGAAGTACATCAAATTGGATTATCGGAGGTGACCCGCATCAAAAAGGAAATGTGGGATATACTTAGTAGTGAAGGGTATACCGATACCACTAAAACACTCGGAGAAGTAATTCAGGGCTTGAACAAGGAAGAACGTTTTCTTTTTCCCAATAATAATGATGGAAGAGAAATGGTTCTTGAAGAATATCGTCGTATTCTAGATGAAATAAGTGGAGGGATGGATGATGCTTTTGATGTGCGCCCCAAGGCCGGCCTCGAAGTGAAGCGGGTACCGGAGTTCAAAGAAGAAGGTTCCGCTGGGGCCTATTACAACCCACCTGCCATGGATGGCTCAAGAGGAGGCCTTTTTTATGCAAACCTTAGAAATGTCCATGAATCGGTAAAATATGGGATGAAAACACTGGCCTATCATGAAGGAATACCCGGGCATCATTTTCAAATCGCCATTCAATCCGAGCTTAAAGGAGTACCCATTTTCAGAACAATAGGACTATTCACCGCTTTCACAGAGGGTTGGGCGCTCTATGCTGAGCGATTAGCCTGGGAGCTTGGATTTTATGATAATGATCCGTTTGGCAACTTGGGAAGGTTGCAGGCGGAGATTTTTAGAGCCGTTCGCCTGGTAGTAGATACTGGCATACACTCCAAAAAGTGGACAAGGGAAGAAGCTATCGCGTATATGGTTGCTAATACCGGGATGACTACTACGGAAGTGACTACAGAAATTGAACGGTATATTGTCATGCCAGGCCAGGCGTGTGCCTATAAAATCGGGATGATGAAGATCCTTGAATTGCGTAAAAAAGCTAAAAATGCATTAGGCGGGCAATTCGATTTAAAGCAGTTTCATAATGTGGTGTTGAAGAACGGTGCGGTACCATTGGATATTTTAGAGGAGATCATTGACCAGTATATTGAAAATACATCGGCAGCTCAAATATCATCGATAGGTCATTCGGAGAAACTTAACTTTACCTCATCTAACTGAACAAGTAAATTCGGAGCCTTAACAACCTGAGTTCCTTTAGGTTAGCATTCTAAAATTATTCTAAGAATCTATTATTACTATAAGATTTTCTTTTTGCTTCTTTTTCTTTTACTCTTATCCACGATTGTGGATAACTAACAATGGTAAAGGCGAATTAACCTGAGTTCCAGGTTCAAGACCTACATCTCGATTCAATCCTTTACCATCTGTTTTGAACAATGCATCAAATAGAAATTCGGGTTTGTGACCCATTAGTAAGGTATTGATTGTGTTCAAAACTGTTAGTTACCTTTTGTTCAATTTTATTTTAACATCTTAAAATTATGAAATTTACTTATTACATCGGTGTTGACGTATCTAAAAACAAATTAGACGTTGCTGTTTTCAAGGGAAAGATTTTTGGTTATCATAAGGTAATAGGTAATACCAAAAATGCGATCAACAAATTTCTTAAGGAATTAAAACAGCTGGAAGGCTTTAGCCTCTCGGGTGCTGTATTTTGCATGGAACACACAGGTATCTACAACAATCCATTGCTTGTATGCTTGCATAAAAAGAAAGGCAATATTTGTTTGGAATCAGCCTCACAGATTAAAAGTTCCTTGGGCAATATCAGGGGTAAAAACGACAAAATTGATGCCAATCGAATCGGTGAATATGTCTATAAAAACCGGGGAGAAGTAAGATTATGGATTCCAAAGAGGGAAATCATTGTTAAACTTGAAGGGCTGACTGTATTGCGTGACAGGCTCATTGGAGCAAGAAAACAACTGAGCATCCCATTAAAAGAACAAGAGGGTTTTGTAAAAAAAGCTTTAAACAATTTAGAGAAAAATCTTTGCCAGCGTACCCTTAATTCGCTTCAGGCAGATTTGGGAAAAGTGGATAAACAGATAGAAAAAATCATTAAGGAAGATGGACATCTGTCCCACTTGTTTAAAATCATTACTTCGGTACAATCGGTAGGAGCCCAAACAGCTGCTCAGATCATTATTAGGACCAATGAATTTAAAGATATCGATGACCCTAAAAAGTTTGCTTGCTATAGTGGGGTTGCTCCCCTCACAAAGGAATCGGGACTGTTCAAAGGTAGAGGAAGGGTATCCCATATGGCCAATAAGAAAATGAAAACCCTCCTCCATATGTGTGCCATTGTAGCCATTGGATATAACAACGATCTAAAGGTGTATTATCAACGAAAAGTAACAGAGGGAAAAAACAAGATGAGTGTGATCAATGCAATAAGGAACAAATTGATCCACCGCATATTCACCTGCGTAAATGAAAATCGAAAATATGAAAATATTTATATCAAATCACTTGCTTGAACCATAGAAATCGGGATAAGAAAAACAAGAAAAACACTTGAACGTCACTCAGAGCAATTTTCCGGAGAAAGGGTGATGGGAAAATTGTGTAAGAGTCCCCAAAATAGGAGATTCCTACGGCTTCCTACCACACAAATCAACCCTAAAGCCTGCCAATGACAGAAAAACTTATCTTGCATTCAGGACGGGTAACGTTGCTCACACCCCCACACACCCCTCAAGGGGGGAATTTGATCTCGTTTAATTTGAACTATTCTAGCAATAAAACGAATACAAAATCTCCCCTTAACCCGAAAAATTCATAGTAGACAATAAAAAACAGGCATAAATTGCTTATATTGAGATTGTCTAGTTAGACAACAAAATAAACAATTAATTTATGCCTGAATATAAGGAAAATTAGATACCGTATTTTATCGAGGAAAACAAGCTTTTAAATATTGATTTTTCAGCATCAGCGATTAGCTCAGATATTCGGAGCGATGTATTGTTAAGTGAAAAAGTAGAGACCAGAAAGACTGGTCTATTAAAAAGCTTCGCCGCACTGATTCCTGACTATCGAAACCCCTTTTTTATCGAATACACTTATGAAGTCAAATGCTTCGCCAACGGGTGTTTTTAATGATGCAGGGCTATTTTTTCAGGATTGCAATGACGAACAAAAACTCCGAGAGGATCCGGTGATCCGTAAAGTACTAGTATAGCGGATTATGTTCCCAGCCTACTTTAAGTCGATTTGAAAACAAGGCCGATCGGAGTCTGATCTACCAGATGAGTCAATGGTTTGTAGACCGTTATGTAGAGGAGTTGAAAGAGAAGACTGGTCAAATCATCATTGATGTAGATGGTACCGATGACCCTACTCATGGATCCCAACAACTCAGTTTGTATAATGGCTATTATGGACAGACTATGTACCATGAGTTGTTCTTTAAGGACGGGAACACCGGTCAGGTCATTTTACCAGTACTACGTCCGGGCAATTGTCACTCCAACAAATGGTTTGTGGCCTTATTGAAAAGGATTGTCATTAAAATCAGAAAAAAACTGCCCTCAGTAAAGATCCTTATTCGAGCGGATAGTGGCTTTTCAGGAGCATCTTTTTATCGGATAGCTAAGCAGTTTGACCTTCAATTTTGTTTAGGTATTAGTAGTAATGAAGTTTTAAAGACTTTTACCAAACAGACTATCATTGAAGTAAAAAAGGAATATGCTTCAAAAATCATCAAACATCAAGAGTTTGTTGGCCCGTTTACTTACCAGGCCAAAAGCTGGGATCGTTCTGAAAAGCTGTACGCCAAAGTGGAGTCTACCGGAAAAGGAATGAATGTCCGTTACTTTGTGAGCAACTTTGAAGCGATGACCGCTCAACAGATTTACTTTGATTGGTCCCAATCGTTAGTTAAAACTATGCACTTTTAGTGCAAGACTTTAGTTGCTACACACTTTAGTAAATTTAACTCATGAGTGAAAAGCAACGACTTGGAAGCCATACTGTTACGTGGTTGACAGCTCATATAGTATGGGTTACAAAATATCGCTATGATGTTTTGAAAGGAGATATTCAAGAAAGATGTAGAGAATTGGTACGCCAAATATGTGAATCGGAAGATGTCAAAATATTGAAAGGTGTAGTGAGCAAAGATCACGTTCATATTCGCATTGAATATCCCCCATCCATCTCTATAAGTAACGTTGTGAAGCGGTTGAAAGGCAGAACTTCTCGTCGTATTCAAGAAGAGTTTCCTGCGCTTAGGAAACAATATTGGGGTCGGCATTTTTGGGCTGTTGGATATGGAGCCTGGAGTACGGGAAATATAACAGACAAAATGGTGGATGAATACCTTGAACATCACCGTAGTCCGACAGATCCTGGCAGTGATAATTTTATAATTGAATAAGAATTTCATTCTTATGCCTATTTTTAAAAACCTATGCACTTTCAGTGCATAGTGGTTCAGTTTTATGTCAAGCGAGGTGATGCCAGTGAAAATCGAATAAAGGAACTCAAAAACATGACTTATTCCGACCGGCTTTCCTGTCATCGCTACTGGGCCAATTTCATGCGTTTAATCATCGCTACCCTCTGTTATGAAATGTTCCGGCAGATTAAATTATTAATTGCCAAAACAAAACACCACTTTGCTAAACGATGGCAAGTGGACAATATCCGGCTTTACCTGATGAAGGTTGGGGCGTGCCTGAAAGAAAGGAAAAGATCATTGACAATACAATTCTCAAGAGCCTTTAGATATCAATACCTGCTGGGCGATTTGCTTACGGTGAACTGACCGATCAGTTAAACAGTTTGGTTTAATCAAAAAAATGTTCTTCCATAAGAACACAATAGAGCTTTGACTGAAAATTGAAAAATTCTAACAAAAAAACGCTCTAATGTCCTTTGAAATCCAGAAACCTGGTTGATCTTCAAATTAATACATACACTCCAATCAAAAATAGTTAGCAACCCATTATTAATCCCAAAATTGGTGGCCTATGAATAATGCGGGTTAAGCGATCTATCAGTTGAATTCTTATACCATTGCACGTCGTAATATGTTTGTCTCAATAGTGCAATAGAGCCCATGATGGAAGTAGGATAAAGCTGACTTGAACTGCCCCTGTCAAATGAATAATGCGCAGAAGCCTTATCGATAATTACCACGTTTTGTTCAGCATCACTAGCCAGTAATACCAATACTGAAGACCCCCTGGCAATACCGTCTTTAACGTGACTTAGTACAGCTTCAAACCCTTGAACTCTCAAACTTTCTGCATCTTTATCATTTACCTTGAATTCTGTTACTGCATTTGTCTCAGGCCGAATTGTTTGATTCCAGGCGAAGGGGCCCTTTTTATTGGTTTCCATTTGTGGGGTAGCGAAAAAATTGAAAGATCGTTTTTCCACTTCGGGGAGACCATAACCTGAATAAATATCCACCAGTGCAGGGTATATTGTTTTTCCGGACAGGTCTTGAACGATTGCGCCTTTTGGAATACTGCTACCGGTACCTACAGCAACAACCTTTCCTTCTCGAATTATAAGAGTTGCTTTTTCAAGTTTCGTTCTGTAATCCCGGAAAATAGTAGCATTTGTAAACGCGTATACCTTGATACGATCATCTCGAACACCATTCACCGGGAATGTTTCCTGTGCCCGGCTAAAACCAATTATGAATAAAAAAAAGGCCAGAGATAATATAGACTTACACATAAACTTTAGTCATTTGAATACTAAACTAAAGAAGTATTAATGGCAGTCTTGTCAATTTTATTTGAGTGGCTTATAAACCCTATTTTCTCTTAAGTCATCCGAATATACGGCACCTACCTCGTCCCTAAGGTTGTACCTATTCTTTAATACTTCACCGTAAGCGCCCGTGGAATAAATAACCAGGTAATCACCCCTTGAACTTTTTGGAAGCATGATCCCCCGGGCGAATACATCTGTGGTCTCGCAGATAGGTCCCACCACGTCATATTTATAAAGTTCCCGCACTTCGCTGGAAATGTTTTCAATATGGTGGTAGGCCTGATAAAGCGCTGGTCGCATCAACTCCGTCATACCGGCATCCAAAATTAAGAATCGCCTATTGCGCCCAATTTTCTCGTAAAGCACTTTGGTAACTAATAAACTACACTGACCCACAATTGCTCTACCTAACTCAAAATGAACCTTTTGTTCTGATTGTAGTTCTAAATTGTGCTTGAATATGTCAAAGTACGATTTGAAATCAGGAACGAGAAGGCTTGTCGGATTGTCATAGTTAATTCCGAGACCACCTCCGACATTAACATGCTCCAATTTTAGGCCTTTATCAATAAATAGCTTGTTGATTTCATTGACTTTACTACATAGTTCTCTATATCTCGACAGATCCGTAACTTGTGAACCTATATGAAAATGGAGCCCGATCAGAGAGAGGCAATCTAAAGTCTGAATTTTACTCAGCACTCCACTCAGATCCCGGGTATCGATCCCGAACTTATTCTCCTCAAGACCAGTGGTAATATTCCTATGGGTTTTGGCGTCAACATTGGGGTTAATGCGTAGAGACACATTAGCTACCACACCATTATTACTGGCTAAGTGATTAATAACTTCCAGCTCCTGGGCGGATTCGCAATTAAATCCGAAGATGTTTACTTTAAGTGCAGTTTCAATTTCCCTGTCACTCTTTCCAACCCCCGCAAAAACAATTTCATTAGGATTAAATCCCATTTCGACAGCCTTCAGTACTTCATTACCACTAACACAGTCAGCTCCAAGATGAAAGTCTCTGATTATACCAAGAATTCTATCATTTGAATTAGCCTTAAAAGCATAGTGGACAGAGAAGTTATTTTCGGCACTTATAGACCTTACTTCTGCCAGTGTTTCTCTTAATAAATCAAGGTCATAGAAATAAAATGGTGTCTCTATTTGCACCAGTTCTGATAATTGTTTTTCCCGTATCATTCTAAAACAAAAAAAGCCCCAAGCGGGGCTTTATCCGATTTTCTAATAATGCTTACCTTACTTTATCAACAATTGCTTTAAAAGCTTCCGGTTGATTCATAGCCAGGTCAGCCAATACTTTCCTGTTGATCTCAATATTAGCTTCATTTAATTTATGCATAAATTGAGAATAAGACATCCCATGCTCTCTTACTCCAGCATTGATTCTTTGAATCCATAATTTTCTAAACTCTCGTTTCTTCGCT
This sequence comes from Cyclobacteriaceae bacterium, assembly GCA_963664285.2. Taxonomy (GTDB): domain Bacteria; phylum Bacteroidota; class Bacteroidia; order Cytophagales; family Cyclobacteriaceae; genus JAJCYL01. The sequence goes on along the minus strand of CAXXNX010000036.1, from coordinate 96,861 downwards.
TTGCGGTCCCGGTATGCATATTGCCATCCTTTTTCGATAGCATTTTTGGCTACGGTCCAAACATTTTTTCGCATGCCAAAGTAACCTTTGGCATGCTTCATCATCTTTTTTCTTTTAGCCCTAGCGGCTACAACGTTTACTGATCTTGGCATTTTCTTAAAGTTTTTGACATTTGGCGTCCTTTTTAGAGGAACTTATTACCAAACATTGGGTTTAACATGAACCTATCAAAGTTTGAAGTTTAAAGTTCTTATAGTATCAAACTTCAAACCTCTAATTTTTAACTATATATTAAGCAAATCTTTGACTCTTGGTTTGTCCGACTTGTGAACCTCACCCATTTTAGTAAGATTCCTTTTTTGTTTAGTTTCCTTTTTCGTCAGAATGTGGCTCTTATAGGCATGCTTTCGCCTGATTTTGCCCGTGCCACTAATTTTGAACCTTTTCTTCGCTCCTGAATTCGTCTTTACTTTAGGCATTACTGTACTTATTATTGATTTGAAATTATTTCTTCCTATTAGTTTTGGGAGCGAGTATTACACTCATTCTTTTGCCCTCAAGTTTGGGCAATTGTTCAACCTTACCATATTCTTCTAGTTGCTGTGCCAATTTCAACAACAATATTTCCCCACGCTCCTTAAAAACAATAGTTCTTCCTCTGAAATGTACAAAGGCTTTAACCTTGGCTCCGCTAACGAGAAAATTGATTGCATGTTTTAACTTAAAGTTAAAATCATGGTCATCAGTATTAGGCCCAAAACGAATCTCTTTCACGATCATTTTTTGAGCCTTGGACTTTATTTCTTTCTGCTTCTTTTTTTGTTCGTACTTAAACTTGGAATAGTCTATTATCTTACAAACAGGTGGATCCGCATTCGGTGAGATTTCCACAAGATCTAAGCCATTTTCCTCGGAAAATCTTATTGCCTCATCAATCCCATAAACGCCGACTTTAATATTTTCGCCTACTAACCTGACTTCGTTGGCAGTAATCCTTTCATTAACTTTATAGGGTTCCTGAATCCTTTCTCTGAAGTTCCTGCCCCGACTATTTCTTTGTTTGATGTTAGACCTCCTGTGTTAAGTGCACTAAAAAACAGCTTGCAAATATCGGTATAAAATTATTTAATAAAAAGGATCAAAAATCATCATTATTTTAAATATTAGCATAAATAGAAGAATTGAAGTAATCGCAGCTGAGTAATTCAATTTTGCAGTACCATTCAGTAGACTTATCTTCATTACTATTAACCCAATAATATGTACCATAGCATAATTACTGGTATTGGTCACTATGTGCCGGATAATGTTGTTACCAACAGTGATATTGAAAAACTGATGGATACAACCAATGAGTGGATCATTGAAAGAACGGGCATAAAAGAACGAAGACATGTCCGCAAAGATAGTGATGACAGCCCTTCCACTATGGGAACTAAAGCTGCTCATGTGGCTATTGAGAGGGCTGGTTTAACACCGGACGATATTGATTTCATCGTTTTTGCCACATTGAGTCCGGATTACTTTTTCCCCGGGTCCGGAGTAATGGTCCAAGAGCAATTGGGAATAAAGGAAGTGGGCGCCCTAGACATTCGGAATCAATGCTCAAGTTTCGTTTACTCACTCTCAGTAGCTGACCAATTTATAAGATCGGGTATGTATAAAACCATTCTTGTTATCGGATCAGAACTACACAGTGGCGCCCTGGATATGACCACCAGGGGGCGAAATGTATCAGTGATTTTTGGTGATGGAGCAGGAGCTGTTGTTTTGCAGAGAACGGATGACCTTTCAAAAGGCATATTATCTACCCATCTACATTCTGAGGGAAAGTATGCGAAAGAACTTGCTTTAATTGGACCAAATACAGGCAGATGGGTGCCGGAAATCATGGCAGCTTCGGACTCTGAAGATCTTAGTTATTATCCTTACATGAATGGTAATTTTGTCTTCAAACATGCAGTAACCAGATTTTCAGAAGTGATCATGGAAGCGCTTGAGAAAAATACTTTGCGCCCAAACGATATTGATTTACTCATTCCACACCAGGCCAATCTAAGAATCAGTCAATTTATCCAGAAGAAATTGTCACTGAGGGACAATCAGGTTTTTAACAACATAATGAAGTATGGCAACACTACTGCAGCATCGATTCCGATTGCCTTGAGTGAAGTTTATGAATCGGGTCGTATAAAGTCTGGCAATTTGGTCTGTATTGCAGCTTTTGGCAGTGGCTTCACATGGGCATCGGCCTTAATCAAGTGGCATTAGTATTTATTACAAACTGATATCATTGTTAACGGACAAGGATTTTTCGCTAATAAAAGATCAACGCCTTTTACTTCATAAAAGGGCTATAATAGGTAAAATAGCGACCCTCCTTGGAGATGTTGAGACTGAACTCAAATCATCCGAATTAATTAATAGTCCTTTGCTCCCTTCCGGTACATTAACAAAGGCGGGTAAAATATCCAGGGGTGAAAATTACAAAGGTCTCCCCTACCTAGTTCTTGATTTCCCGAGATATTCGAAAGGCAACGAATTGTTTATTTATCGCAACATGTTTTGGTGGGGGAACTATTTTCTATGCATGCTGATCAGTCAAAATTGTAACCATAAATTGAACCTGCTACCATCAGCTAAAAAGGATTACTTTCTGAACATTGGTGCCACTCCCTGGAATTATGACATTTCTGATGATAACTGGATAAAATTTATGGAGTTGAACAAAGTACCTGATAAGATACAGTTTGTATGCATAGCCAAGAAAATTAATTTTAATGATTTTGATCAGTTACCCGGTATCAGTCGTACAACTTTTGAAACACTTATGTCATTTTTGAGCAAATAAAACTAAACTCGTATGTTATTTGCTCAATAGGGATGAATTATCAATCTCCAATGAAGAAAAGTTTTCTGCTTCTTACGCTAGTTTTTAATTGCTTGCAATCAAAAGCACAACTCGAAATCATTCAACAGATTGACAGCGGATCTATTAGTCGAGGAGAACTTGAAAATAATCTCAAACAAGGAGGCTGGGAATACTTTGATTCAAATGGTCGACTAATAGCAGAGGGTAAATATGTTGATAATCTCTCAAATGGACCGTGGCATTTTTATAACGGCAATGAATTATTTCTTGAACTCAACTATGCTCAAGGACTGTTGAATGGCGAGTATAAGCGATACGAGGATTCAAGGATTTTAATCAGAGGTGAATACGAAAATAATATCCAAAAAGGCTATTGGCGAGAATATTATGGCAATGGCTACCTAAGATCAGAAGGGGAATATTCGTTAGGTAAAAAGGAGGGTGAGTGGAAATACTACCATTCGAATGGGACTCTGGCAGAAATCGCAGATTACCGTAATGACCTGCGAGGAGGTGCAAGTGCGGTATATGATGAATATGGATATGCCATCTCTCAGGGTAACTATGTTCGTGGTTTACTGCATGGTACTTGGAATGAATTCTATGATACTGGTGATTTAGCATTGGTTGGCAAATACAACGCTGGAGAAAAAGATAGTATTTGGGTCGAATATAATGAATTCGGTAGTGTTCGATACGAACAGAGCTATGTCGCAGGCAAACCTCATGGTGAGTGGAAGTACTACTATAGCCACAATAAACCGGAACGTGTTGAGCACTATAAGGTGGGCATCAAGTCAGGCGCATGGAAGGAATATTTTCTGAATGGCAAATTAAAAAGAGAGCTCTACTACAAGAATGACCTTATCGACAGCATTTATCTGGAATACTACGGAAATGGCAACAAGAGCGTAAAGGGATACTTTAAGTACGATCTTAAAACCGGCACCTGGCTGAACTTTTATGAAAATGGTGTCCTTTATTCAATCGGTGATTACAATAATCACCTGAAGACCAGGCTTTGGAAATATTTTTCTGAAAACGGCGTGCTTATGGAAGAAGGAAAGTACAAAAATGATATGAAGCATGGTCAGTGGGTTTATTATCACCTCAACGGAAAAATTGATGCCGTCGGTAGCTACATTAACGATATGGAAGACGGGCTTTGGGGCAGGTTTTATAACAATGAACAGCTGAAACAAGATGAGAATTGGGATCAGGGAAAACTCATGGATATAAGTGAGCACTATACGATCAGAGGTGATACCGTACCTCGTGGAACATTTAAAAAAGGTAATGGTACAAGATTATTGTACAATGATGATGGATCTGTTCTGGTTGAAGAAAATTACCTGAATGGATATGGCCATGGAACATGGAAGTTTTATCACCCGAAAGGTATTCTCTCTGCCATCGGTGACTATCAACATTCACAGAGAAAAGGTCAATGGATATTTTACCACAACAACGGAAATATTGAGTCAGAGGGGACCTATACCAATGATGATCGCATAGGTGAATGGAGATATTATAATAGAAAAGGTAAGCTACAAAGGACAACAAACTATTAACACCGGTTTAAGGGCACCTCCAAATTCTACGCATACGCCGATCCTTATCCCGAAGGCTTTACATAACAACACCCAGTCTGGTTAAAACCTTCACCATAGTTGCGGCTATGACGAATAACATCTGCCTTGATTGGGTGTTTCTCTTTAATGCTGAGACCACAGGGGGTTTTTAGAGGTGCTCTTAATTGACATTTCTACCCGATACCTTGATGACAACATGATAGATTGATGTGAGCGCCCATAAGGTATTAATTAATACGAAAGGATATGCCTCTATATGAGCCGCATTAAGAATCAGGAAGACTGAGCAAACTCCATTTATGATCAGGTAAACATAGGAATCATTCGGCATTTTTTTGGCCAATGAAAGAAAGTATGCGGCAAGTAGCCCCAGGGCGCCGGCCCATCCAATTAAAGTTATTAGCATATCAGAATTTGAATCGCTGTAAAATATCAAAAATCTCGTGTATTGATGCCTCAAATCAGTTGCGGGATACTTACACTTTTCAATCCGGTTTACCGCTTTTTGCGCTATTTGCTTTCTTTTGTCAAAAATCATTTTCAATGGTAAATAAAATCGAGTACAAACTGGATATTGTTCCTGGAACAGAACAAGTGATTGAACTTTACAGGAATTGTAGGCTAAACAGACCTACTGAAGATTTCCCGAGGATCTCAATGATGTACCAAAAATCCAATCTTATTATTACGGCATGGAAAAATAACCAATTAATTGGTGTCAGCAGAGCTTTAACTGATCACTCCTTTTGTTGCTATCTTTCTGATCTCGCTGTTAGAAAGGAATATCAGCCTCATGGTATTGGCCGAAAGATAGTAGACCTGACGAGGAAAGAGATTGGCCCCCAATGTATGCTGATCTTACTATCATCATCAACAGCTATGAACTATTATCCTAAAATTGGATTTGACAACATTAAAAATGCCTTTTTATTAGATAGAACCGTATGACATAATATGAAATACACTATTGAGAAGTCCATCGAAATTCTTGAAGCCACACCAAAAACACTAAAATCTTTGCTTGGCCATCTTTCTGATAATTGGACCCATCAAAATGAAGGCCCAGAAACCTGGAGCCCATCCGATGTCGTCGGTCATTTGATTCATGGTGAAAAAACCGACTGGATACCAAGAACGAAAATCATTTTAAGAAATGGTGACAAACATTTTGAACCGTTTGACCGTTTTTCTATGTTTTCGGACAGCGCCGGCAAAACTATGCCGCAACTTCTTGATAAATTTGAAAAATTAAGAGCCCAAAATATTGAGGAACTGCAATCACTCAATATTTTGGAATCAGACTTAGATCGGATTGGCATTCATCCGGAATTTGGTGAAGTAACACTAATTAATTTATTATCAACCTGGACCGTTCACGACATAAATACCAAATCATAGTGCTGAACTTCAAGACCACATGCCGGAGGCAAAATAATATTAGCATGTCTTGTAGTCTCATTAATATAAATATCAATTGAAACCATAAATTCAAGAGACTCTAAAGTTGTATCCAATTGACCTCCGTTTGGAGTGGACAGCACCGGGTTACCTGCTGACGTCACCAAGGCTTTGATCTGACCCTCCTCCTCTTGAAGTATTTCTTCAGCCATGACAGCACCGGGGAGCTCACCACCGAATTCAGGCAACCCTCTTACCCTACTTCTCCAGCATCAAACTTCTCATAAGTTCCACGCGGACCAAACGCTTTTACTACATCAATAGCTGGTGAAGGCAACATGAAACCACCAGGTCTGTCGAAATTATCGGTCAGCATGTTGATTAAATAGATTAAGTACTGACAGAGTGATCCATATTGCTGGGTGGAAACACCTATCCTACCATAGCACACAGCAGAATCAGCCAAGCAATATTTTTCTACAATATCCTTTAGAACATCCCGGGGGACTTCCGTGATCTCCTCAACCATTTGGGGAGTGAAGGACTTAAATTGCTCACGAATGAGCTCCAAATTTTTATAAAATGGTGGCAGAATGGGCTCTTTATTGATTTTAAAAATAAGATGGACCATTCCGGCCAAAAAATAGATATCTGATCCAGGTTGTATGAAAACATGTTGATCTGCTAAGGAGGCTGTTTCTGTTTTCTGTGGATCAATTACAACAAGCTTGCCACCCCTATGTTTTAATGCCTTTACCGATTAGGCATACCAGCAGCTGTCATTATGCTTCCATTAGAGGTCACTGGATTAGCACCGAATACAAGAAAATAATCAGTCCGATCAATATCAGGAACCGGAAGTAAGAGCAAATGACCCAGCATAAATTGGGATGCAAAGTGATGGGGTAATTGATCTGCCGAAGTAGCCGAAAACTTGTTTTTAGTTTTTAACGTGCGGGTAAATGAAGACCCAAACAGCATTGTTCCCAAGTTGTGAACACTGGGGTTGCCCTGGTAAATACCAACTGCGTCATTCCCAAATTTTGATTGTATATTTTTTAAGGGCACCTCTAAAAACCCTATACGAATCTCAGAGGAGATTTGAAGCTTTAGGTTTATTTCTTTTGCTTTGAACACATAGCGTAGCTATGTGGAGAAGGAAAAGGAGTGAAGATATGCTTAAAATCTTCTCCCAGAGGGCGAATCAGGGAAACGCCCACTCATCGTTTGATAACCTTCACCATAGCTTGTGCTATGCCGAAGAACATCGGCCTTGATTGGGCGCTTCCCTGATTCGCTGAGACCGCATAGGGTTTTTAGAGGTGCCCTTAATTTAACAGCAACTTCATCAAAAGCCTGTTTCCAGCTTATTTCTTTCCATCCATTGGCTGTTTTCTTTACAGGTCTCTTTAAGCGATCCGGGTCGTTATAAATGTCTTGAAGAGCCACTGCTTTCGGGCATATATACCCCTTGCTAAAGGGATCGTCCTTGTCCCCTTTTATACTAACAACTTCACTTTCATAATATTTAATTTCAAGACCGCACATGACCTCACATAAGTTGCAAGTTCTGTAGTGTGTTTTAGCCATTTATTGTTTAGGGAACCTCTATTAAGCTTATCAAACCGGTTAATTTTGGACGAGTCCTTAAAGATGACAACTCAAAAGACCATACAACTTACTAAAAAAATCATCGTCAAAATAATGGCGACAGCCCTTTTTTTATAAAATGAATTATTATGGATGAGATTTTCATTTTCTTTCTATGAGTTAATACCTGAGTATCAATCGATTAGAAAAAAATGGAAAGATCGACCATAAGAATAATTTTTAATTTAGGTGTGTTTTCTTAGAGACACTAGATCGCGGATTATGTTCCCAGCCTACTTTAAGTCGATTGAAAACAAGGCCGATCGGAGTCTGATCTACCAGATGAGTCAATGGTTTGTAGACCGTTATGTAGAGGAGTTGAAAGAGAAGACTGGTCAAATCATCATTGATGTAGATGGTACCGATGACCCTACTCATGGATCCCAACAACTCAGTTTGTATAATGGCTATTATGGACAGACTATGTACCATGAGTTGTTCTTTAAGGACGGGAACACCGGTCAGGTCATTTTACCAGTACTACGTCCGGGCAATTGTCACTCCAACAAATGGTTTGTGGCCTTATTGAAAAGGATTGTCATTAAAATCAGAAAAAAACTGCCCTCAGTAAAGATCCTTATTCGAGCGGATAGTGGCTTTTCAGGAGCATCTTTTTATCGGATAGCTAAGCAGTTTGACCTTCAATTTTGTTTAGGTATTAGTAGTAATGAAGTTTTAAAGACTTTTACCAAACAGACTATCATTGAAGTAAAAAAGGAATATGCTTCAAAAATCATCAAACATCAAGAGTTTGTTGGCCCGTTTACTTACCAGGCCAAAAGCTGGGATCGTTCTGAAAAGCTGTACGCCAAAGTGGAGTCTACCGGAAAAGGAATGAATGTCCGTTACTTTGTGAGCAACTTTGAAGCGATGACCGCTCAACAGATTTACTTTGATTTTTATGTCAAGCGAGGTGATGCCAGTGAAAATCGAATAAAGGAACTCAAAAACATGACTTATTCCGACCGGCTTTCCTGTCATCGCTACTGGGCCAATTTCATGCGTTTAATCATCGCTACCCTCTCCGGTTAAATTATTAATTGCCCAACATCAATTTGGATGAAGAACTTTATGCGGTCAACTGGTTTGACCTTAAACGACCAAAGCTTTACGATCTCTATAGTCAGTTAGTCTATCCTCATGTCAAAGCTGTTGGAGGAAAAATTCATTTTAAAGGAGTGGTGACAGAAAAAATTAAAGGGCCTGATGAAAATGACAGACAAATGCTCTTGATTGTTAATTATCCGAATGCGACACAGTTCCTGTCAATGCTCAATAACCGGATGTTCATTTTAAAGAGTGTACTAAGAATTAAGTCAGTGGATTACTTCACATTTGGTTTTACTAAAAGAATGGGCAGCGGACCACAGTCATTAGATTTCCCGGTGCCATATGAGGGGAATTCTTGCTATCTATTGCACCATTTTCAAACTAAGAACTCGCCCTCAAAATCTCTTTATGAAATGGAGGAAATAATGTCTGATTGCCAACTCACCGTCCATTACATGGGTTTCAAAGCGGCACTTGTTGGCAGAGCTTCAGATGAGCAGCAACTGAGGACACAACCATTTCTTATGGATGGCATATCAATTCTTCAGGGAAAAGACAAAAACCAGTTATTAACACTCCTGGAACACAAAGAATTTCAGAAATTGTCTTCTCGAAATCTGTCGAATAACATCTATCACATTAACCGAACTATTTGATAGTTTTGACCGTCGTCACCTAGACAGACAGGCCAATAAAAAACATACCGTAGGATTTATAGGTTTTACCTTGAATAATGACGTAATTTTATTTCTGTATCCAAATCACTATAGATTTTTGCCCATAACTTTTTCATTTCTGATACTGCTGCTAAATATATCTGACTGGTACTACTATTTTGATTATCAAGTTTATGAGGGGAGTCGATATTTTTTACTTTGTAGTATAAATGAATAGCATGAGAAGCTGAAAATATTAGACTCAAGAAAAACGGTAGGAGACGTAAATAATTTATTTCTGAGGGAAATCAGGTGAAGAAATTGAAAAAATATATTTCCGGAGTGATTCACCTGAAGGAGAGCGAAAAATATCTTTTTTGGAGTAATTCACGTGAAGGGAAGTGAAAATATTTTTTTTCGGAGTAATTCACGTGATTTAGAGCACAAAAATTATTTTTTAGAGTAATTCACGTGATTTGGAGCTCAAATTTTTTTTTGATGACTTTTTCACATGATTTAGCGTGAAAAGATTTTTTTCTGAGAAATCAGCGCTGTGAGGAGGCGCTTCTCTGACGTGGTCTAAAAACTTCGATTTTTTCATCTGCGGATGATTATTGCTACATAACACAGCAAAAATAGCATATTATACTGCATTTGGCTGCTTTATATGATCATATCTCATATTATACTGCTTCACTTTTTCATTCCAGATATTATGTTATATATTGCTGATAATGCCGCTATTGGCAGTAGAATATATTGTTAGACCGAGTTGACCACACACTAACAGTTAGGGGTTCCAATGCTCAGTAAGGTTACAACGCAGCCTCGTGAGACACCTCTCCTTTGCTTACGGCGAGTTCATAGGATACGGTTGAGGCAGTTTCCGTTCAAATTGTACTTCTTGTTGCCCTCCTCGGCTGTCAGTCTCCTGATGAACCAGAGCGGCTCTACTCCGAGACACCATCAACCTGGTTCGAAAACTTCTACGACTGGGCTCAAATTTCTAATGACGGTAGATGGGCCCTATACGGCGGCTTTCGGCAGGTCAAGCTGATCGACTTGGAAAGCGGTCGAGAAAACTCGGAGCGCCTGCTACGCGGGCTAGATCAGGTCCACAGGGCTGTCTTCGACGCGAGTGACCGTCTCGTACGCTTTGGACGCAAAGGAGAGGAGACTGGACGGTTCGTTCAGGATGCGGCGGGGCTTCGCCTCTTGTCGCTGCCGCCGAATGTCTTCCCCACATGGTCACCGGATGGAGGGCAGGTGGCCTATTTTCAACTTTGGGTGGGAAGCGAACTGTTCGTTGGGCCTCTCGGGGACAAGATGGGTCATCGATTCGAAGGACAGATCACCGGCATTGCTTGGCATCCCGGCAGCGCGTCGATCCTCGCCCTGATCTCCGATGAGGAAGGCGCGCCTCCTCTCTCGTGCGACTTACGCCAGAGACTGGTGAATCTGAGGTCCTAGCGCAAGATTTGGACACGGATTCGGTATTTGCTCCTTTTGCCCTTTTCCCGGACGGTCGCCGTGCTTTCGTCGCACTGGCGACGGGGAGAGTGCCCCCTTGGCCGAAGAACGACACCGAACCCATGCCGATCGCGATCTGGACCTCTACGAGATCGACTTCGGAAGCGGCGCGCGTAGGGCCATCGTGGAAGCACCGGGAGACGACTTTGCCCCCCAAGTCGCCAACGGCCACGTGTACTGGACGCATAACGACCCGGAGCTGTCGGTTGTAGTGGTGCCGGTCTCGGGTGGGAAGGCGCTTCCAGTGATCGAGGGCGGTCTGCATCCTACTTGGCGACCTGACGGGAAGCAGATCGGCTTCACCTATGGCAACTGGCGCTTGGCTGATTGGGTGTTGAATTTAGATGGTGCTGTCGTCGACGTCGATTCTTCAGGACGCGCGGTCTCTGGGGCGAGACCTGTCATCACAGGATACCATGAGGATTTCACTCCCGTGTGGTCTCCTAATGGACAGTGGATCGCCTACCACTCGCACCGCTCCGCGACGCCGGTCAGCCGCTATGGAAGCAAAGGCAGCACCGACGACATCTATCTCCAGAGCACCTCTTTTCCCTCAAGCGAAGAGAGCCGGCTGACTGACTTTGGGGTGGGAGGCTGGCTCCCCCCGACTGGTCTCCCGATGGGGAACGGCTCCTCTTTACCTCCTGGGAGCGAGGCGGGCAATGGGGCGTCTCCAAGATCTGGGTTGTGACGATCGACGTGCAGGCCGGTACAGCCTTGCGTCACGAGCCGTTGTCCTTTCCCGGACTCATTGGGAGAAGTGAAGACAGCGGCCTGGGTCGCCCTTCGGAGATGAGATCGCGGTGGAGGCTTCGCAAGGAGAGGAGCGTCATGCACTCTGGGTCGTGAAGTTAGACGGGTCGCACGCAGAGAAGCTCGCCGAGTACCTGATGTTCACCTACGGTGGAGTGGATTGGACGCCGGATGGGAAGACGCTCGTTTACGCAGCGCTGACTGATCACCGCATGCAACTCTTCGCGATACCCCGGAAAGGAGGACCTGTGAGAAAGCTCACGAGTGGCGACGTGAACCTGTTTCAGCCCCAGGTGTCTCCCGATGGGCGGTTGATTGCTGCTACAAGGGGGGCTGCTGCTCACGAAAGAAGTTAGGCGGCTGAGACATCCGTGAGGAGACGAGAGGCTGCTTCTCGGTCTAACCCCCACTGCAGCCGACGCAGGGCGGATCAGTTCTAGTATTAAGTTTCTTAATTAACATATTAATGATTACGCGATAGTTAAATCTTCCATTTTCCACTTCCATTTAAAGATTGTTGGCATTTCATTGATTTCATTAATGTATTTCAATATCCGGTCTTTGAGCTCTTTCTTTGATTTTACACGGATCCCCCTTAAAAAGCTCCTGGCCATTTTGCTAAAGAAGACTTCAATAAGATTTAGCCAGGAAGCATGTACAGGTGTAAATACAAATTCAAACCTATTAGGCACTGTTTTCAGGAATGCTTTTGTCTCTTTTGAAATATGGGCCGAATGATTATCTAAGATTATCTTGATCTTAAAGCTGACTGGGTAGAGTTCATCAAGCCCTTTCAAATATTCCACAAATTCCCTACTTCTATGTCTATCCTCGACCCGTGCATATATCTTGCCGGTAATCAAGTCGATTGATGCCAACAACGAAACTGTACCGTGTCTTTTATATTCATGGTCCCTGCCCCAATTTGGGTGCTTGCCTGCTATGGGGCTTAGGTCAGTGGCGGTATTTTCTATCGCCTGCATTCCAGGTTTTTCATCGTAGGACAAGATGGCAATCATTGATCCTTCCGGTTTGTTAGCTTTGTAAAGTGCCACTTCTTTATAAACATGCAATACCTGGGACATCTTTCGGTCAAAGTCAGGGTCTTTCTTTTCTAGGTAATAAGATAGTTTGTGGGGCTTTACATCACTTTTCGACAGTATCTTTGAAACGGTCCCTTTCTGTATTTCGCCTAATGAAAGATGGCCCGCCTGTTTGCAATTGCCCCTTACATACTTGGCCAATGCATTATAGGTCCAAAATTCTGAGGCCATGCCCAAGTCTTTTGGTTTTGTGCAAGCTATCGATAAAAACCATGCCCTGGCCTCATTGGTGATCTTTGGGGTTGCCCCTTTTCTGGGAAGGTCGTTCAGAGAGGTCAGTATACCGTATCCTATTGCCCTATCAACAGTCCTTTCAACCTTTGGCCGATTCGTGCCAAGTTGTTTTGCTATCGAATTGATGCTTTGCCCTTTCCAATAACCAAGAAGCATTTTCGCCCTTTCAACCCGTGATTTGGCCTCAACCCGTGATTTACTTATAACCTCCAATGTTTGCTGTTCCTTTGTCGTAAATGATATTTTCGCTCTTTTACTCTCAAATGGCATAGGGTTCACTATTTTTGGTCCAACTGCTAAGATAGAACTTTTATTATTGATATACTATATAGGAAACTATATACTAGTTACTGCCAAAGGTCCTACGTTAGAGATGCCATTTGTTCCCATGTCAAGAACGCCCGTCATCGTGAGCTGGTTAAATGTCACGTTATCCGTTGTAGCCAATGCCTGATCCATGGCGCCAAGGTACCCCCACTGGATCGTGCTGATTAAGGTAGCATCAATGTTCTCTAGCTGATCTACTTCTGCCGCGGTTAGCGCACTCGCTCCATTATTATCCAGAACTACAGTTCCGCTGGCATCTGGAAAAGTAATGGTCCGCGCCACTGTCGGATCGGTAATGGCCAGGGTGGTGTATATATTATCACCTGTTAAACCTTCAAAATTGAAAGGCAAGTCTCCCATAATCTCTGCTGTAACAGTCACTCTGTCTAGAGGGCCATCTCCTATTATTGTATTGCCGTTGAAGGTTGTAGACCCATCAATATTTAACGAGCCCATAGTTGTAATGGCCTGTGCACCAAAATCGGGAAAGATCTTTGACCCTGCAATCGCTGCTCCAGAATTTATGTCGACATCAGCAATAGCATCGTTCGTGATCTGGGCACTATTTACAGTTCCGATGTGGTTGGTTAGGTCAAAGGCATCACCTGCAACAGTACCTGGATCATAAGTTGCCGCAAACATGTCGCCAGTTACTACCGGGGCAGCTGGCATCCCAACTTGCTCCATTCCATGTTAGTAGATCGCCTCCTACCGCTGGTGTTGGGGTGGTGTGTATGCCTAATGCGAATGCATCTCCTGCTATGGTGCCCGGATCATAGGTGGCCGCAAACATGTCACCACTGACTACCGGGGGCTGCTGCATCCCAATTCGCTCCATTCCAAGTTAGTAGATCACCTCCTACCGCTGGTGTTGGGGTGGTGTGTATACCTAAGTCGAATGCATCTCCTGCTATAGTTCCAGGATCATAAGTGGCGACAAACATGTCGCCGGTGACTACCGGGGCTGCTGCGTCCCAACTTGCTCCATTCCATGTTAATAGGTCACCTCCAACCGCTGGTGTTGCGGTGGTGTGTATACCTAATGCGAATGCATCTCCTGCTATAGTTCCAGGATCATAAGTTGCCGCAAACATGTCGCCGCTAACAACCGGGGCTGCTGCGTCCCAATTCGCTCCATTCCATGTAAGTACATCGCCTCCTACCGCTGGTGTAACGGTGGTATGTATGCCCAATGCGAATGCATCTCCTGCTATGGTGCCTGGGTCATAGGTCGCAGCAAACATATCGCCGGATATGGTTGGTGCCTGGGCATCCCAAACTCCCGCGTTAAAAGTTAGAAGGTCACCGGGTGTTCCTGCCGTCGTAGTTATATGATTACTCATATTGAAGGCATCGCCTGTAATTGCACCCGGATCGTATGTGGCGGCCAACATATCGCCATCATCACTGGTATCAAGGTCCAGCGCAGGAGCAGTTATCACCGTATTGGTGGCTGATCCAATATTGGCAGCTGTCTGACCGCCTACAGTGGCCACGCCCAAACCCACCGAGTAATTACCCGTAACATCACCGGCCGCCGGGTTGGTGGTCAACGCGAGGTCATCACTGGTATCAAGGTCCAGGGCTGGTGCCGTTATCACGGTGTTCGTAGCTGATCCAATATTGGCAGCTGTCTGACCGCCTACAGTGGCCACGCCCAAACCCACCGAGTAATTACCCGTAACATCACCGGCCGCCGGGTTGGTGGTCAACGTGAGGTCATCACTGGTATCAAGGTCCAGGGCTGGTGCCGTTATCACGGTGTTCGTAGCTGATCCAATATTGGCAGCTGTCTGACCGCCTACAGTGGCCACGCCTAATCCCACCGAGTAATTGCCCGTAACATCACCGGCCGCCGGGTTAGTGGTCAACGCCAGGGTCATCACTGGTATCAAGGTCCAGGGCGGGGGCAGTTATCACTGTGTTCGTAGCTGATCCTATATTGGCAGCTGTCTGACCGCCTACAGTGGCCACACCCAAACCCACGGAGTAATTGCCAGTAACATCACCGGCCGCCGGGTTAGTGGTCAAGGCCAGGTCATCGGTGTCATCAAGGTCCAGGTTGGGATTACTATTGACAATATTAGTCGCAATAGCAACATTTGCGGGAGTTTGACCACCCACATTAATAAGACCGAATCCCACCGAATAATTTCCGGTTACGTCGCCAGCCGCGGGGTTCGTGGTCACGTCCAGATACCCCGCATCATTGTTTAACCCGAAAAATTCATAGTAGACAATAAAAAACAGGCATAAATTGCTTATATTGAGATAGTTAGACAACAAAATAAGCAATTAATTTATGCCTGAATATAAGGAAAAAGATACCGTATTTTATCGAGGAAAACAAGCTTTTAAATTTGATTTTTCAGCATCAGCGATTAGCTCAGACGGAGCGATATTGTTAAGTGAAAAAGTAGAGAGAAAGACTGGTCTATTAAAAAGCTTCGCCGCACTGATTCCTGACTATCGAAACCCCTTTTTTATCGAATACACTTATGAAGAAATGCTTCGCCAACGGGTGTTTTTAATGATGCAGGGCTATCAGGATTGCAATGACGAACAAAAACTCCGAGAGGATCCGGTGATCCGTAAAGTACTAGATAGCGGATTATGTTCCCAGCCTACTTTAAGTCGATTTGAAAACAAGGCCGATCGGAGTCTGATCTACCAGATGAGTCAATGGTTTGTAGACCGTTATGTAGAGGAGTTGAAAGAGAAGACTGGTCAAATCATCATTGATGTAGATGGTACCGATGACCCTACTCATGGATCCCAACAACTCAGTTTGTATAATGGCTATTATGGACAGACTATGTACCATGAGTTGTTCTTTAAGGACGGGAACACCGGTCAGGTCATTTTACCAGTACTACGTCCGGGCAATTGTCACTCCAACAAATGGTTTGTGGCCTTATTGAAAAGGATTGTCATTAAAATCAGAAAAAAACTGCCCTCAGTAAAGATCCTTATTCGAGCGGATAGTGGCTTTTCAGGAGCATCTTTTTATCGGATAGCTAAGCAGTTTGACCTTCAATTTTGTTTAGGTATTAGTAGTAATGAAGTTTTAAAGACTTTTACCAAACAGACTATCATTGAAGCAAAAAAGGAATATGCTTCAAAAATCATCAAACATCAAGAGTTTGTTGGCCCGTTTACTTACCAGGCCAAAAGCTGGGATCGTTCTGAAAAGCTGTACGCCAAAGTGGAGTCTACCGGAAAAGGAATGAATGTCCGTTACTTTGTGAGCAACTTTGAAGCGATGACCGCTCAACAGATTTACTTTGATTTTTATGTCAAGCGAGGCGATGCCAGTGAAAATCGAATAAAGGAACTCAAAAACATGACTTATTCCGACCGGCTTTCCTGTCATCGCTACTGGGCCAATTTCATGCGTTTAATCATCGCTACCCTCTGTTATGAAATGTTCCGGCAGATTAAATTATTAATTGCCAAAACAAAACACCACTTTGCTAAACGATGGCAAGTGGACAATATCCGGCTTTACCTGATGAAGGTTGGGGCGTGCCTGAAAGAAAGGAAAAGATCATTGACAATACAATTCTCAAGAGCCTTTAGATATCAATACCTGCTGGGCGATTTGCTTACGGTGAACTGACCGATCAGTTAAACAGTTTGGTTTAATCAAAAAAATGTTCTTCCATAAGAACACAATAGAGCTTTGACTGAAAATTGAAAAATTCTAACAAAAAAACGCTCTAATGTCCTTTGAAATCCAGAAACCTGGTTGATCTTCAAATTAATACATACACTCCAATCAAAAATAGTTAGCAACCCATTATTAATCCCAAAATTGGTGGCCTATGAATAATGCGGGTTAATAAACTAACATTCTCAGTTTCCAACATCACTGTACTTTGCAGTTTTGAATCTGAAATGTTTGCCGCCGCATTGATTTGGGCATCAACAATAGAGTTTGGGGCTACTGCTGCTGCTACTCCGGTTAATAAACTGCCATCAACCGCAGGCAATTGAGATGATCCATTGAGTTGAACGACCTGGTTAGCACCAGTGCCAGTATTTACAGAAAGTGGAGGCGCATCTCCATCACCCGTAATCGTAACTCCATCCACATTAACTACAATTAAACCACTGGCGTCTCCATCTGCAATATCAATAGGTATACCCGTCAGTTCAGTCCAGTCGATGCCATCCTTTATTGCATCAGGAACGGTAGGATCTGATTCTTCGGTTAAAAAACGAAGCGCTGATAAATCAACCGTATTTCCACCAGTAATCCCCAATTCCGTTCCAACAAGACCTAATCGTTGATTCTCTCTTACGATCAAGGCGATCCAATTGGGATCTAACCAGAAGTAAAATAATCCAGCTTCTCCATCGTAAACTAACATTCCATTATCAGCCGAGGTCAGACTCATCCCGGTACGCTGGGCCGTTGTCAAATTGGGAATTAGCAACCCCTGGTTGCCATTTGGAGACACCAGGTGCAAAACTGCATTGGGATTAGGAGAGTCAACATTAACTCCGGCAGTAAAAGCCTGGGATAGAGCTTCGACGCTGAACAGTAGACCAAACATCTGAACTAAAAGTAATTTGCCAAACCATTGGGATTTCATAACTGATAATATTTAAGTAAATTATTATTTGAGATCACGTGATATCAAAATTAACAGACTTTAAAACCCTTCTTTATAGGCTAAACCCTGTTTATGTCTGTAAGTCACATTATTAACATTAAACCTAACAAATTAGACAATTGCTTCGAGCAATACTTAAAACATCTTTAAAAAAGAGCTTTAAAATAGACCACCTATCTGTCTTAAATTTCAAAATTGGAATCTCTCAGGTGAACCGGTGGAAATTTTTACTCTTTTAAGATAAATTAAAAAGAGTTGCTGACTTCTAAATATACAAAAATTTAATATAATAATACTATTTTAGGATTTTTAGTGTCGACTTTGAGTAAAATACTCTAACATCAATCAGTTATTGGGTTTTTATGATTGATTCTCACACAATTGCCATGTTCCAAAAAAATTGATATGTTAGGGTTCCATCAACCCAACTCCATAGTACATTAAAAGATCTCTCATGGCTGCTGAATACGCTCATCTCAAAACACCCTTAGACAACTTCTATCATTGGGAAAAGACCCAACCGGATAAAATATTTCTTTATCAACCAATTGATGGACAATGGCACACATTTACTAATAAGGAATTCGGCATTGAAGTCAGAAAAATGGCAGCCGCAATAAAAGCAAAAAACTTTCCTGAAGGCTCGCATATCGCATTGATGTCAAAGAACTGCGCTCATTGGTTAATGTGCGATTTGGCTATAATGATGAGTGGACATGTCTCTGTCCCCATCTATCCCAACGTAAGTGAGGACACCGTGAGGTATGTACTTACTCACAGTGAAGCCAGACTACTGTTTGTAGGCAAACTCGATGAGAAGGATTGGGAAGTTATGAAACTCGGTATCCCAGGTGACTTTGACTGTCTTGACTTTGGAATTTATGGATTACCAAATTGTCCTTACCCAAAATGGAATGACGTGAGTGATCAATTTGAACCCATTAGTAACAACCCCACCCGCGACCAGGAAGACATAATGACCATTATTTATACTTCGGGAACAACCGGAGTGCCTAAGGGCGTGGTTCAGAAGTTCCTTGGTTCTTCATTCGCGGCGGATGTACTGGCCAAACGATTTAATCTAACCACTCAAGATCGTTTCTTTTCTTATCTGCCCTTGTCCCACATAGCCGAACGTCTGCTCACAGAAGTGATTGTACTGCAATGTGGGGCCAGTATTCACTACGTCCAATCTTTGGATAGTTTTAAAGAGAACATGGCAGAATGTCAACCAACTCAATTCCTTGCCGTACCCCGTATATGGACCAAATTCATGAATGGAGTACAGGCAAAATTCTCGCCATCAAAACTGAAGTTCTTGCTGGCCATACCCATTGTTAATAACATTATCCGAAAAAAGATTAAGGAGGCTCTTGGGCTCGCGAATTACAGAAATTGTTTTACCGGAGCGGCGCCAATCGCTCCATCCGTTCTTGAATGGTTTAATAATATAGGAGTTACCATATACGAGGTTTATGGAATGACGGAAAACAATGCTTATTCACATGCCAATCTTCCCGGAGAACGAAAGATCGGAACGGTCGGGAAATCTTTGCCCGGCGTTGAAACAAGAATTAGCGAAGAGGGTGAGATTTGTATAAAAAGTATCTGCAATATGGTTGAATATTACAAAGAGCCAGAAAAGACCGTCGAAGCTATAAAAGATGGGTTTCTTCAGACCGGAGATAAAGGAGAAATTGATGAGAAGGGATATATTAAAATTACCGGCAGGGTCAAAGATATGTTCAAAACGGCAAAGGGAAAGTATGTCGCTCCTAATCCAATAGAACTAAAATTTGCCAAGAACAAAAATATCGAGCAGATATGTGTGGTAGGACCAGGAGTGCCTCAACCGATGGCATTGGTTGAATTATCCGAGGCTGCGACTAAATCAGACCGGACAGTGGTTTCCAAAAGTCTCCGGGAATCATTGATGGATATAAATCCTAAACTCGAACACCATGAACAGTTACACAAAATTATAGTTGTGAAAGCAATATGGACACCTGATAATGGTTTACTTACGCCTACCATGAAAATTAAACGTGGATCAATCGATGAGAAATATCAATCCATGTATGACGACTGGTATGAGGAGAAGGTTGAGGTATGTTGGGAGGAGTAATGAATTACTGCTAAAACTGGCTTGTTAACCCATAGTAGACAATAAAAAACAGGCATAAATTGCTTATATTGAGATAGTTAGACAACAAAATAAGCAATTAATTTATGCATAGTAGACAATAAAAAAATACACTTATGAAGAAATGCTTCGCCAACGGGTGTTTTTAATGATGCAGGGCTATCAGGCATAAATTTGCTAACTATTTTTGATTGGAGTGTATGTATTAATTTGAAGATCAACCAGGTTTCTGGATTTCAAAGGACATTTTTTCAATTTTCATTGAGATAGTTTGTATTGTCAGACAACAAAATAAGCAATTAATTTATGCCTGAATATAAGGAAAAAGATACCGTATTTTATCGAGGAAAACAAGCTTTTAAATTTGATTTTTCAGCATCAGCGATTAGCTCAGACGGAGCGATATTGTTAAGTGAAAAAGTAGAGGGAAAGACTGGTCTATTAAAAAGCTTCGCCGCACTGATTCCTGACTATCGAAACCCCTTTTTTATCGAATACACTTATGAAGAAATGCTTCGCCAACGGGTGTTTTTAATGATGCAGGGCTATCAGGATTGCAATGACGAACAAAAACTCCGAGAGGATCCGGTGATCCGTAAAGTACTAGATAGCGGATTATGTTCCCAGCCTACTTTAAGTCGATTTGAAAACAAGGCCGATCGGAGTCTGATCTACCAGATGAGTCAATGGTTTGTAGACCGTTATGTAGAGGAGTTGAAAGAGAAGACTGGTCAAATCATCATTGATGTAGATGGTACCGATGACCCTACTCATGGATCCCAACAACTCAGTTTGTATAATGGCTATTATGGACAGACTATGTACCATGAGTTGTTCTTTAAGGACGGGAACACCGGTCAGGTCATTTTACCAGTACTACGTCCGGGCAATTGTCACTCCAACAAATGGTTTGTGGCCTTATTGAAAAGGATTGTCATTAAAATCAGAAAAAAACTGCCCTCAGTAAAGATCCTTATTCGAGCGGATAGTGGCTTTTCAGGAGCATCTTTTTATCGGATAGCTAAGCAGTTTGACCTTCAATTTTGTTTAGGTATTAGTAGTAATGAAGTTTTAAAGACTTTTACCAAACAGACTATCATTGAAGTAAAAAAGGAATATGCTTCAAAAATCATCAAACATCAAGAGTTTGTTGGCCCGTTTACTTACCAGGCCAAAAGCTGGGATCGTTCTGAAAAGCTGTACGCCAAAGTGGAGTCTACCGGAAAAGGAATGAATGTCCGTTACTTTGTGAGCAACTTTGAAGCGATGACCGCTCAACAGATTTACTTTGATTTTTATGTCAAGCGAGGTGATGCCAGTGAAAATCGAATAAAGGAACTCAAAAACATGACTTATTCCGACCGGCTTTCCTGTCATCGCTACTGGGCCAATTTCATGCGTTTAATCATCGCTACCCTCTGTTATGAAATGTTCCGGCAGATTAAATTATTAATTGCCAAAACAAAACACCACTTTGCTAAACGATGGCAAGTGGACAATATCCGGCTTTACCTGATGAAGGTTGGGGCGTGCCTGAAAGAAAGGAAAAGATCATTGACAATACAATTCTCAAGAGCCTTTAGATATCAATACCTGCTGGGCGATTTGCTTACGGTGAACTGACCGATCAGTTAAACAGTTTGATTTAATCAAAAAAATGTTCTTCCATAAGAACACAATAGAGCTTTGACTGAAAATTGAAAAATTCTAACAAAAAAACGCTCTAATGTCCTTTGAAATCCAGAAACCTGGTTGATCTTCAAATTAATACATACACTCCAATCAAAAATAGTTAGCAACCCATTATTAATCCCAAAATTGGTGGCCTATGAATAATGCGGGTTAATATCCTTGATCAACTGATGAAGATTTTGAACTATAGAATAGGGCGTCCTTGATTATTCTTTTTTTGTCTTCAAGCCAGACAGGCTCGTACTTTCTGTCTTGAAACAGAAAATACGCAAAGAATTCAAGGCTATGATCAAAAAGGCTAAAATTCAATTAGTTTAGCTTAAAATCCTTGAAACTCCCTTCGGTCAAACACAAGGATTTTTTAACCGCTTCCCTCCTTGAATTTCTTAACGCATTTTGATCAAGGCCATAAAAAAAACCCATTTTGACCGGATTTCATTCTTATTGGAGGTTTCTCAGGACCACTTTTCCTTAAAAAATAAACGTGTTATGATCCCTTGAGGCCGGTTTTAATTATAAAATAATTTTCAAGGAAGCCATATAATATTACTAAGAGAAGAACAGGTGGATATACTGTCTTTGTTCCAAGCTTAGAGGGCTGTATTACCTAAAGCTTGTTCTTAGGAAGCACTATCTGCACCAACCAGCTTACAGCCACAACAAAGATCAATCCAATGGCATTGTACCATAAGTATCCGATTCGGAGATAACCTGATAATGTGGCAAAATGGCAACCAAGAACAAGTAGCTGTGCAACAATCGCTCCGACAAAAACAGCAGTTCCACTAATTTTTTTCATAAAAAAGCCGACCAGAAACAGGCCCAAAATCGTTCCGTAAAAGAGTGATCCGAGGATATTGATACCTTCAATCAGGTTTTCGGCAGATCTTATAAAAAATGCGAAGGAAATGGCAAATATGCCCCATATGAGGGTTAATAATTTTGATGCCTGCAAATAGTGTTTCTCAGAAGCCTTGCGTTTATACAAACGTTGATAAAAATCAACAGTGGCTGATGATGCCAATGCGTTCAGTTCTCCGGCTGTTGACGACATGGCTGCTGCGAATATCACTGCGATTAGAAGTCCAATAAGACCAATTGGCATCTCAGTTAGAATAAAAGTAAGGAAGACGTAATCAGAATCCTTGGTCTCCCTTCCGGGGTCTGCCTTATTTATCAGTACTTTCATCTGGCGCCGGGCTTCGTCAATTTGCTGTGTAGCACCTAGCACTTCTGCCCTGCCTTCTGCAATAGTCTGGTCATTGTCCCTCCTTATGCCTTCATCGATTTTTTCGTAACCCTGCTTTCGTATCTCATAATACTTGTTGTACCAGTTATTTATACTGCCGGTTTGGTCGGCATATTCGGTGGTCTGCAAATAATCCATGTTCGCCCGGTTGAAATGAATGGGCGCCTGGTTAAACTGGTAAAACATAAAGACCATGATTCCCACAAAAAGGATAAAGAACTGCATGGGCAATTTCAGTACTGCATTAAACATTAGTCCCATTCGGCTTTCTGTGGAATTCATTCCCGAAATATAGCGTTGAACCTGGCTTTGGTCGGTACCGAAATAAGAGAGTGACAGGAATAAACCACCTAAAATTCCTGACCAAAAAGTATATCGCTTCTCCAGATCAAAGGAGAAGTCAATCACATCAAGCTTACCAGCCTGCCCCGCCATTGTTACGGCGTCTAAAAAAGATACCCGATCTGGTAATTTTCCAACGATGACAAAGAAGGCCACCACCATCCCAAAAAAGATGACCATCATCTGATATTTCTGTGTGATACTTACTGCCTTGGTACCTCCGGAAACCGTATAGATCACAACCAAAACACCAACTGTGAGGATAGTCAGCGATAAGTCCCACTGTAATATCGAAGATAAAATAATAGATGGAGCTAAAATGGTAATTCCTGCGGCCAAGCCACGTTGGATAAGAAATAATAAAGCGCCAAAAAGTCGTGTCTTTAGGTCAAAGCGCTGCTCCAAATATTCATAAGCAGTATACACCTTGAGCTTATAATATATCGGAATAAAAACAGCACAAACTATAACCAGCGCCAATGGTAAGCCAAGGTAGTTTTGAACGAAAGACATACCGCTCTCATAGGCTTGACCTGGGACGCTAATGAATGTGATGGCGCTGGCCTGAGTTGCCATAACTGATAGGCCAATGGTACCCCATCTAAGGCTCTTTCCTCCTAATAGGTAAGATTCGATGTTGGCTTGTTTTCTGGATTTCCACACTCCTACTGCAGCAATGAGTAAGAGTGTCCCAAAGAGGACGATCAGGTCTATGCTACTCATTAAAAACTTTGGTAAAGATGTAAAACAGGATAACCAAGAGGGCAAGATTCCCTAACACCAACCAATAGATGGTATTCCAGCTCTTAAAACGAGGTGGTGGTGAATCTTCAATTTCGTTCAAATCCTGTTTTTCATCCATAGGTTAATGTTTGAGCGCCGCTAAAATAATCTTCCTACTATATCTCTCCAAAAAAGAGATATTGATGTCCTTTATTCCGAATTTATCATTCGGGAGATTAATCAATCCCTGGCTTGCCGTCAGCCAGGCGGCAGGTATCTTGAGCCTCTAAAAAGTCATTCGGATAGCTATCGGAATGACTTTTTTGAGTCTATTCTTTTCCTGATCCTGATTCGGTTGCTTTCACTTTATCTTTACCAATAGAGATCATATTGGTAAATATTCTGTAAGCGCCGGGAACTCCAGCAGGCAACTGTCTAAACCAAGAATATCCACTGTATATATAGTATCCTTTACCATACTTGGTAACCAGCAATCCGCCGTCTTTGGGATCTTCCCCTGGATCGTTTGATGAAAGTATAGCATCGAAATTATCATCCCATTCGGATGAAAAATAGAGACCTCTCTCTTGTACCCAATTGTCAAAATCAGTATCGGTGATTTTGTTGGGAAAATTCAGTACTTCATGATCAGGTTTCAAAATTCTTATTTCCGCTTCTTCTACACTAACACGATCCCTTCCCACCTTTAATGGATAGGGAGCTATTTCATCTACGACTATTCTACGACTTGTATTATACTGAACAATCATGGTTCCACCATTTTCAACATATTTCATCAATTTAGGCTGATGAAATTTTAACCTGTCGACAGTATTGTAGGCCCTCACACCCAATATAACGGCATCAAAATCTGCTAATTTTTCTTCCGTAATTTCTTCGTCTTTCAACCCCCAAACGCGATAGCCAATTTGTTCCAGGCTTGCTGGTATTTCATCACCTGCACCGGCTATGTAACCAATATTCTGACCTCTTCTTTCAATATCCAACTTTACCAAACGAGTTGAGGTCGGTTGATACAAAGTTTGTGTCGGAATATGATCGTATTGAATACTGATCAAACTTTTGTCATAATTTCTTCCATTCACCTCTGCAATGGCTTTTATCTCAGCTGAAGTCTGTTCTTCAGGTGGATATACTGAAAAACTTACATTCTGTTCTGCTCCTTTCAAATCCAGGACAAAATCAATTTTCAGGGGATCTGACTTCCAACCAGACGGAAGATCCAGCCACACGGTACCGCTAATATCATTTTTAGCTGCTTTCACTTTGACAACTACTTCACGTGAATTTTGATCCGCAAAGACATAAACCTTCTCGTTGATATTTAGTGTAACCGGTGGACTAATTTCCAAAGGTCGGTACTGCTCTCCATCAACAGGATCATTTTTTTTATAGATAATTGGCAGTTCGTAGTCAAAATACTGGCCGTCAATCAATAAAGTAGTCTCCACACTCAAAGCAGGATCATTTTCTGGTAGACCGCGTTTAAGTTGGTCATCAACACGGTACATACCCAAAGTACTCTTATCCACTAACCAATAAGGTTGGCTAAAGGGCTGATCTTGAGGGACGACTGTTTTTTTGTCTAAGAGAAACGGATTGTTGTTACTCAATTTTTGATTAAGATCTATTTTGCCTCCTAATTCTCTGAAATTCAAAGAACTTAAAGTGATTTCAGCAGGTGAACGGTTGATTATTTCAACATTCACAGCAATTGAATCACCTGGCGTATAAGAAAAATCCGAAGCTTTTATTTCCATATACAGACCTGTGACATTTTGTATCAATTTGGATATTTCCCTCTCCTTGATCCCACGCCAATGGCTGTCCTTAATCTTAGAAAGTGATCTTCTGGCGGCTACCAGATCGGGTAGAATTATCCATGGTTGCTCCGGGTCGAAATTGAGATATGCTGATTCGACGTGACCGGCGAATTCATTTCCCCCTTTCACCCTAGACGATGTTGTGTTAATGTCCTCAAAGGGGTCATTCTTAAAATCCTCTCCTGCCAACAACTTCATCCACTCCTTATGGGACCCTCTCGTCCCGGTTGAGCCGAAGCCCTGGCTTTTGTGATTGGTTCTGCTTTCTGCTGCCATTTCCCCATAAGACTTGCCCAATAATGAATTAAAATCTCCGGTTTCCATGCCTATGTATTGGGTGGAATCAAAAGGTTGACCTCTGCGGCTGAAGAAAAAGGGATGTGTGTTGAAAGCAATCCTCTTGGGTTGCCACGCATCTACATGCTTTAATTGTTCCGGATATTTACTCTTATCACCAGCAATACCAAATGCCTCTATCCCTAATACTGCAGATGATGTGTGATGACCATGCCCGGCTCGGGCGTCCGGTGGAAACCTCGTAATGATAATGTCAGGTTTAAGTTTTCTGATGGTCCAAACAATATCTGCCAAAACCTGATCCCTGTCCCAAATCTGAAGCGTCTCATCCGCAGTTTTAGAATAACCGAAGTCATTGGCCCGGGTAAAAAATTGCTGTCCTCCATCGGTTCTTCTAGCGGCCAATAACTCTTGTGTTCGTATTATACCAAGTAACTCACGAATTTCAGAACCTACAAGATTTTGCCCGCCATCTCCTCTTGTACAAGACAGGTAAGAAGCGTTAAATAATCTTTCGTTTGCATAATACGCAATTAGCCTTGTATTCTCGTCATCCGGATGTGCTGCCAGGTAAAGCATAGAACCAAAGACATTCAGTTTCTTCAATCCCTGCTTCATTTCGCCAGCATTCAGTTGCTTCGGCTTCTGAGCCAAAATTGCAATTGGCACACAAAATAATGCCATCAGGAAAATATTATGAAATCTCTTCATTATGGGTTTTCATTAGGTCGACAAAGCTATAACTTTTGGAATTAACGTCGTCCCAACAAGCGAGTTGGATCAAATCTATAAAAGGTAGCGATAGATCAGTGAGGGGTTGATAATTTTGGTCAACATGATCAAGTTTTATGATCATGAATATTTTTTCTTTACTCCAATTCTAAATTCGAATATGCATACTCATTACTATCAAGTTGCTACAATATCAGACTATTAAAAAGTATGTTGCAGGCTAGTATCTCAATGAAGCGGTTTTAAAATAAAGCAAAAGTTGAGTGTAGTTGTTACTGAAGTAGATGAAGCGAGGAGACGAATCAAGCTCAGCTTAAAAGTGATCCGTTGACAAGAAGTCATTTATTCAAAATAATAAATGAGATGAGAGCAAGAACGACAATTCCACAGGCTAAAGAGCCGTTACGGAATTTGATACCAGCAAATGATAATATTAACGGCTCATCAAAAAAATCTAAGCATAGTGAATAGCAAGACAAAGAAAGTACCCTGTGATTTATTAAATTCACTCTGCTAAAAGTTCAATTAATATGAGCAGAATTGTCCTAATTGGTATTTCATTATTTTTTGTAATAGAATCCTATTCACAAAAGATCAAATACAAAGACATTTTTCCACTGCTTGAATCCAAGCAGTATGACCAAGCCGAAGGTAATCTGAGATCCTATGTTTTCAATCCTAAGAATGCAGATCACGCAAATAGTCAGCTACATATGGGCTATCTGTTTGAAAACAAACTGCTTGGGGCTGATATTTTAAAAGATACCACTCAGTTATATGGTTGGGGCGACAGTGCGGTGCTCTACCTGGCAAAGGCGAAGAGCCTAATCACTGACAAAGAGTTGAAAAAGAGAGATCAATATTACCAGGCATTCTATAGAAGAGATTTAAGAACCGGTGAATTCGGTATAAAATTGTCGGACGTTCATCTGGAACTTGACAAAAGAAGAAAGAATGCCAAATCCAGGACAGACAACATTAGAACTGTAAATGAAAACCTCAGAAAAGCCAACCGGTCATATCATAATGCAGTAACTAAGTTCATTGAACTGAACAGTCAATACAATGATTACAATCTATTCCTCATTAAATCAAATGAACTGATTAAATCTATACTTAAAGAGATTACGACCGCAGCTCGAAAATCCAAAGGAGCGATAACGCTAATGAAAAGAGCTCTTAGTCTCATTGAAAACCCTGGATTTGGTCCCGAATTTAAATACAAGGACATAAGCTCTTTCCCGTAAGACGGTGTTACTGCGGCCGATTTCTATGAAGGGCAATTCCACTTGTGGAATCTACAGGACTGGGCGAGTGAAACGCTAGATAAAATCGAAGATGAGATTGAACCTATGAAAAGCGAAATCATCGCCTATGACCGAGAGCTTGCAGACTACAAATCAAATCTCTTTGCAGGTGGTACCAACGGCAGGGGTGCACTTTCTTTTAAAGAGGATATTTTAGTAAACATCCGGAAATATGATGACCAGTCTATCCTTAAAGATATCATCGATATAAAACTAATGGATATCAATATTCTGAAAATATACGCACCTACGCTGAATACCAGGGCCGCAGATAAAGAGGATATAGATTATCAGTTGGAGATTGCGGATAGTCTTGTTGTCAAATATGAAGAATTAGGGGTGATAGTTGACCAGTTGGCTGGTCGAAATATTGATCGTGATTATGACAAATATAGTTTCTATTTCGAAAGTAGAATGAAAGGAAGATCCGGGCTGGATGATTTTATAACCTCGAAAAAGCGTGAGGTTGCTGAACAAAGTGAATATTGGCAATCACAATATGAATTTTGGCTCGAAACCAGTACCTGGGCTCTCATGGAATTTGGTAGGATCCCTCTCTTTACACCGGATTCACTTTTGTCATATCCTAATGACAGTTTACGCTACGTAACGCTATCTACTATTAGAGATGACAGTTTAAATATCTATCCCATTGGCGTAGAGTTTGGCGTTAAGAACCAAGGATATTTAGCCAGTGTAGGAAAAAACCGGGACGGCGCCTGGTATCTTAAATTAGATTTAGGAAAGATGACTCTTGGGGACTCAACATTCAGTGTAGCGGCTCAATTTGTTCCTTCGAATCCTGAACAATATACATTTTACTACTATTCACCCACAAGCGCAAAAGATAATTTCCTGATCTTTTGCGTAGATAAGAGTGGTTCACAGTTATGGCGAAATGCTATGCAGTTAGAGAAGGCACCTTTCGAAATTAAGTTTAGCGAAAATGTTTTCGAAACAATCATCTATATGGATGATCCTGAAAATCCACCCGAAGACGGTGCACCCGAATATTTTGTAATTGATAGGACCGGAAAATTGAGAAATTGAGGACAATTGCGCTGAAGCCGACCTCTTATGCAGGTTGGATCGTAGCTTTGCTGTGTTTAAATGCCTGTATCAGTAAGAATGGGCCCGATATATTGACCACCTCAAGGGTTGCCCAGTTACTATCCCTCGATACGGGCAAAGTATGGGTCCGCACCGCTCTGAGAATTAATAGTGATGATGTGGAGCTACAGGACTGTGAGCTACAAAATCGATATTCCTTTGGCTTCATTAATGATGCAGATACTGCATTCTACATTGGAGCCCCCCCTGACTGTGCACAACTTTCTTCCGATACTCTGGAAAGATGGTCATGGCGAATTGTAATCAACATCAGGGGAGAATTTCTTGATAGTCTGGAATTGACGGATGAAAACGGAGAAATTGTTATTCGTAGAATAATTGAGCTAACCGGTAACAATCTCCGTTGGGAATTTGTTGATGGACCTGATGAAAAAAGAGAAACTTTTAACTGGCTGAAAGACCCCGAATAGTTTAGGCCATCTCTAATCAATTCTAGTTACTTGCCTCCTGACATTAAGACTATCCACTACCCTGGAATAGATCTGGTCCATTGTGGTAATGTCATTCAGGTGGTACCCAAAGCTCTTTTTATAGTGTTCTTTATCTACCTGATGTTTTTCAAAAATTTTCCTCTCATAATAGCCAAAAGTTAGTTTCGCTGTGTCGCCATTTAAATGTAATCTTTGAATTTTTCCTTCCGCCAGATGGACATCCACCAGGATAGCTGCCATCTTATCAACCGACAATATATTTTCCGGAACTCTTTCTTCCTTACAAGATAGGAGGGTAAAAAGAAGAAATGTTAAAAAATGTTTATGCACGCTCAAAATTAGTCATTTAACCA
Organism: Cyclobacteriaceae bacterium; assembly: GCA_963664285.2. Taxonomy (GTDB): domain Bacteria; phylum Bacteroidota; class Bacteroidia; order Cytophagales; family Cyclobacteriaceae; genus JAJCYL01. The sequence continues at coordinate 66,833 of CAXXNX010000036.1, read as the reverse complement.
TATTTTTGCCGATCTTATGCAAGACCTTCTCAAAAAGCTTCGCAAATATGAGATAAGGATTAGAAAGGCTATTACTAGTCATATGCAGGGTGATTTCCGTTCTGTATTCAAGGGATCAGGCCTCGAATTTGATGATGTAAGACCTTACCAATATGGAGATGATGTACGTACTATTGACTGGAATGTTACGGCTAAGGGGCATGGTACTTATGTCAAAACATTTAAAGAGGAGAAAGAACAGACTGTATTTTTTATTCTTGATGTCAGTGCTTCCCAGAATATCAGAACCGATGGACGCAAGAAATTGGATATTGGAAAAGAGATTTGTACGTTACTTACCATATCCGCTATAAAAGAATCCAGCCAGGTTGGATTAATATGCTATTCTGATCAAAAAGAAGCCTATGTAAAACCAGCTAAAGGCATCAAACACTCTTACGAGATCATCCATAAGCTGTTCAGACTTAATCCCAAATCGCTTAAAACGAATCTGAATAAAGCAATCCAATATGCCTTGAACATGATCAAGCGAAAAAGTGTGATCATATTGGTTTCAGACTTTATTGATGAGGATTACGAGCATAACATCAAGGCCATTTCAAAAAAACACGATTTGGTGGTCATCCATATTTATGACATACGTGAGACCACATTACCCAAACTTGGTATTGTTCCCTTGTATGATCAGGAGAGCCAAAAAACCATTTGGGTAAACACTTCCCTAGGTTCATTCCGTAAGAAGCTCGAGAAAACATATGGTTCAAATCGTCAAAACCTGGAAAAACTGTGCAGACGTCACCAGGCCAATTATTTGTCCATCAGGACGGATGAGGACTATGTACCTCAGCTAATAAAACTCTTCAAAGTGAGAAATAGAATGGTGAAAACAGGATGAAGAAGAGCTTCGCATTCGGAATGCTATTAATCATTGGCTCCATGGCTAAAAGTCAACTACTGGTTCCCGAAGGAAGGTTTTTGGTTGATAGCATAAAAATTGGGGAATCGGTTCCTTTCGTCTTAACAATTGACTACCCTATTGAGGTAGAAGTCATCTTTCCTGATTCCAATTTCAACTTCTCCCCTTTCGAATTTGTCAGTAAAGAATACTTTGCCAGCAAAACAGATAGCGCCTCCGTTACGGATAGCGTGATATACAACATAACAACCTTTGAGATCGATGTTGTACAATCACTTGCCTTACCAGTATTTTTAATTACAAATGGAGATAGCACATCAATTTATTCCAAAGTTGATTCCATCTACCTCTTGGAAATGGTACCGATTATGCCTGATTCAATTGCACTCAGAGAAGACATAGCCTTCGTTGATGTGAGCAAAGCATTTAACTATCCCTACCTGCTGATTGGGATTGCCATTACATTAGTTATTCTTGGCGCCGCTTATTTACTGTTTGGCAAGAAGATCAAGCAAAAAATTGAACTTTACCGGTTGGAAAGGGCTTATAAAAAGTTCTCTGCAGATTTTGATCTAATGTATGGCAATCTTCGTAATAACGGCGATAGATCCCTCACGGAAAAGCTATTGATACTGTGGAAGAAATATATGGAAAAACTGGAAGACAGGCCTTATACGAAGTTGACCAGTAAGGAAATAGCCTCATTGTCAGATGCCGGAAAGTTGAGTGATGCACTAAAAGTTATTGACAAAAGTATTTATGGTAAAACAAAACTAGACATCGTATACAAAAACTTTGAGCAATTAGAAGATGTTACAATTAAAAGGTATCAAAGAAAAGTTGGGGAAATAAAAAATGGATGAACAATTAGTTGTTTGGTATTCTTCCCATTGGTTCAGTCCTAGTGTTTTTAAAAATTACACTTGGGAAAATGAGCTAGTACTATATTTGCTTTTCCTTGTACCACTATTGTTTTTCATCAAGTGGCTTTTATTTTCAAGGTCTCGGCAAAAATTGCCCATTGCGCTTTTCGGTAAAGACATCAAATGGCAACCTATTACACTCCTGAGGTTTCTGCCGGGCATCCTAATGGGCACTTGTCTGGCGTTAATTGTTATAGCCTTATCAAGACCGCAGAAAAGCAATGAGAAGACTATACAGTGGACAGAAGGTATCGATATTATGCTTGTTATTGATATCTCCGAATCCATGCAAATTGAGGATTTCCGTCCCAATAGATTGGAGGCTGCTAAGCAGGTAGCCAGAGACTTCATCAAAGGCCGTTTCCAGGACAGGATTGGGTTAGTAGTCTTTTCAGGTGACGCTTATTCAAAATCACCACTGACAACTGATTATGAATTACTTTATTCATATATCAATGACATTTCATTTGACCTGATAGAAAGTAGAGGGACGGCCATAGGCAGCGCTCTCGCGGTTGGGACCAACCGAATGCGTGAGTCTGAATCCAAATCAAAAGTGATGATCCTTTTAAGTGATGGCGATAACACTGCCGGCAATATTGATCCAATCACCGCGGCTGAGTTGGCCGAAGCATATGATATTAAAATCTACACCATTGCAATTGGTAAGGAAGGCAAAGTTCCATTCGGCACCGACTTTTTCGGACGTACGCGATATGTTGAAAACACACTAGATGAAACAACCCTCCGGGAAATTGCAAGAATCGGACAGGGAAAATTCTACAGGGTCTCCAATAATAGCGCTCTTGAGGACGTATTTGGTATTATTGATCAATTGGAGAAAGCAGAGATTAAAGAGACACACTTCCGTGACACTACCGATTTTTATCACATCTACCTTACCTGGGCAATTGTCTTCTTGTTGCTATGGCTGCTATCCAAGGCTACTTTTATGGCTAATGTTCTTCATGATTGACAAAAAAAGCCCCAAAGCAACGCTTTTGCCCCGGGGACTCAACCAGCTATGGAAATAGTATTGCTTTGTGTCAAATCTTTAATTCACATAGCTAAGTTCTAATTATAACAGCATTTTGTTTAAATAGCTCATACAGATGATAGGCTTGATCCGTTAATAGCATAGTCAGAAACCATTGTTTCAAAGTTGTTTTACTCTCTTATTCGGTCAGCATAAGCATACCAATTCAGGTAGTTTTGCAAATATTTGGAACTGACACCATTGAATGGGCGTAAGAATGTCCTAAGTTGAGTGTGAACATTGTTTACTTTTTGCAGATGGATTGTTTTATCATCTCTATCCACATGATCTTTGGCCAATAGCGCTTTGTGCTTTATGGAGGGGTTGTCTTTGGCAAAAGCCTTATAAGAAGGGTGCTTATCTGTAATCAAGGTTGCACCGTAGGCCAACTTCCCATCCAATGCCTTTGAAATTTCTTCTTTGCTCAGCCGTTTTGATGCAACAGCTTTAAGGTACTTCTCCCCCTTGCGTTCAACCGCTGTTACTACCTGGACAACTGTGACCTCTTCCTTTCCCATATTCCGTATGAAATCGTTTCCCCTCTTTCTTGCTGCCCTATCTAAATTTCGACTGCCCTTGTTGTTAAGTGCCAGTTCCAATTCATCACATTCTACTTCCGAGGATAACTGTTCGGGAACAAACTCATTTAGTGAACTCAATATCTTATGCCGCCAGTCGAAGCTTGTCTGGATGCTTATTCCGATTTGTTTTGCTATCTTTTTTATCGGCATGCCCTGCTCCATGCAGCGCAGATAAGATTGCCATTTTGATTTAAGCTTGATGTCATACAAAGGTGTCCCTGTTGTTTCACTGTACCATCTTTTACATTCATTGCACTGATACATCTGCACACCTTTTTGTCTGCCCCTCTTATATACCTTCTCGCTTGTGCAATTTGGACAGGGTTTCTTCTTTCTTTTCTCTGCTATTTGTTGTTGAGCGGCAATCAATACTTTGCCTTGTAATTCCTGCTCCTGGAGCAACTCATCCAACAATTCGGTTTGGGAACTTATCGGCAATTGTGCAAATAAATTTTTGATCTCTTGACTTGATATCATATAGCGAAGATAATAATAATTGCTGTGTTATTTAGAACTTAGCCATTCACATTTACTTCAAAGCCTTTACATAAATTCATGCAATCGATTGAAATGTACTTTGAAGTGCATATCGGATTCCAAGATACCTTTATTTCTTACTTTATATTTCCCAATTTATGATTGGAATTCTCTGCTGTGAGAAAGAATTCCTAAAGCCATATCAAATATCGAAAAACTTTTTAAAAAACAAAAGCATCTTAGAAAGATGCAATTATTAGATACTCAGAAAGTTCATGCATTAAATTGTACTTAACTTTTTTTTAGGTCAAATTGACTGATTATTTTGCACTATTTTTAGTACTAAACAACTGTTGCTAAGTATTTTTACTCTCAATATTCATGCTAGAATTACAAAATTTCCCGTAATCGTCCATATCCCGAACGGCTGATTGGTATTTTATTGCCAGATTTCATTATCGCGAGGTGTGCGTCCTTTTCAAAATGTTCAATTTTAGCAAGGTTATCAATAGAAATAATATAAGAACGGTGGATCCTAAGGAACCTTCCTTTATGCAAATGAGCTTCAAGATATTTCATAGTGATTTGCTTAAGAAACTTTCCCTGGCTGCAATGAATCTCTACATAATCATCAGTCGCCTGGAAGTACTCAATTGTCTCCACATCAATAACCTGTATCTTAACTCCAATTCTTACCACTATTCTACTAAGTGGATCATGAATAGAGTCCTCAACAATTTTTCCAAGATCAAGTGATGAACTTTTTTCTTGGGACAGTCTCTGTTTGGCTCTTAGAATTGCCTGGTCAAATCTCTCTTTAGTATAAGGCTTAAGTAAGTAATCAGCCGCGTTATTTTCAAATGCATTAATGGCATACTGATCATATGCAGTGCTGAAAATTATTTGTGGTATTTCCTCAAGGAGTTCAAGCAATTCAAAACCATTGATCTTCGGCATTTGAATATCGAGAAATATTAATCCTGGTTTTAACCCGAAAAATTCATAGTAGACAATAAAAAACAGGCATAAATTGCTTATATTGAGATAGTTAGACAACAAAATAAGCAATTAATTTATGCCTGAATATAAGGAAAAAGATACCGTATTTTATCGAGGAAAACAAGCTTTTAAATTTGATTTTTCAGCATCAGCGATTAGCTCAGACGGAGCGATATTGTTAAGTGAAAAAGTAGAGAGAAAGACTGGTCTATTAAAAAGCTTCGCCGCACTGATTCCTGACTATCGAAACCCCTTTTTTATCGAATACACTTATGAAGAAATGCTTCGCCAACGGGTGTTTTTAATGATGCAGGGCTATCAGGATTGCAATGACGAACAAAAACTCCGAGAGGATCCGGTGATCCGTAAAGTACTAGATAGCGGATTATGTTCCCAGCCTACTTTAAGTCGATTTGAAAACAAGGCCGATCGGAGTCTGATCTACCAGATGAGTCAATGGTTTGTAGACCGTTATGTAGAGGAGTTGAAAGAGAAGACTGGTCAAATCATCATTGATGTAGATGGTACCGATGACCCTACTCATGGATCCCAACAACTCAGTTTGTATAATGGCTATTATGGACAGACTATGTACCATGAGTTGTTCTTTAAGGACGGGAACACCGGCCAGGTCATTTTACCAGTACTACGTCCGGGCAATTGTCACTCCAACAAATGGTTTGTGGCCTTATTGAAAAGGATTGTCATTAAAATCAGAAAAAAACTGCCCTCAGTAAAGATCCTTATTCGAGCGGATAGTGGCTTTTCAGGAGCATCTTTTTATCGGATAGCTAAGCAGTTTGACCTTCAATTTTGTTTAGGTATTAGTAGTAATGAAGTTTTAAAGACTTTTACCAAACAGACTATCATTGAAGTAAAAAAGGAATATGCTTCAAAAATCATCAAACATCAAGAGTTTGTTGGCCCGTTTACTTACCAGGCCAAAAGCTGGGATCGTTCTGAAAAGCTGTACGCCAAAGTGGAGTCTACCGGAAAAGGAATGAATGTCCGTTACTTTGTGAGCAACTTTGAAGCGATGACCGCTCAACAGATTTACTTTGATTTTTATGTCAAGCGAGGTGATGCCAGTGAAAATCGAATAAAGGAACTCAAAAACATGACTTATTCCGACCGGCTTTCCTGTCATCGCTACTGGGCCAATTTCATGCGTTTAATCATCGCTACCCTCTGTTATGAAATGTTCCGGCAGATTAAATTATTAATTGCCAAAACAAAACACCACTTTGCTAAACGATGGCAAGTGGACAATATCCGGCTTTACCTGATGAAGGTTGGGGCGTGCCTGAAAGAAAGGAAAAGATCATTGACAATACAATTCTCAAGAGCCTTTAGATATCAATACCTGCTGGGCGATTTGCTTACGGTGAACTGACCGATCAGTTAAACAGTTTGGTTTAATCAAAAAAATGTTCTTCCATAAGAACACAATAGAGCTTTGACTGAAAATTGAAAAATTCTAACAAAAAAACGCTCTAATGTCCTTTGAAATCCAGAAACCTGGTTGATCTTCAAATTAATACATACACTCCAATCAAAAATAGTTAGCAACCCATTATTAATCCCAAAATTGGTGGCCTATGAATAATGCGGGTTAAGTAATTAAAGGTTCATGTAAATGCTAAATCGGTGAATTAACGATATGAACCGGTAAGTGACAGTTTATTTTCCTTTAGCAGGATGGAGCCAATATCCCTGGTAAGCCCCAAATTCAATCAGATCATGGTAGTATTTTGGCGCTTTTCCGGAGATGCTGTCCTCAATATGAGTAAAACAAGAAATAATTTGGGCGGTTAGGAATGGATTTAACTCTCAATCTTAATCCATTCCTAACCCAACATAACGATGTCAAATTAGTTATTGGTACTAATATTGCGCCTTCAATATATAATTGTGATTAAATACTGGTTAATAATTCTTGCTTTCGTCTTGGGATTTTGCAATTCAGTTAAATCTCAAGAAAAGTTCACAGTGAGTGGCTATCTCCAGGACGCTTCAAACGGAGAAAACCTAATTGGAGCTACGATCTACATCAGGGAACTTGAAACGGGTGCTGTAACTAATTTTTACAGTTTTTATTCGATTACCATAGCTCCCGGCACTTACAATTTTGAATTTCGATATCTCGGTTTTAATACGCAGACCCGGGAGATTGAGCTCGACAAAAATGAACGGCTTGACTTGGAATTATTCCCGGAAGGCACAGTACTTGAAGAAATAGTCATTGAAGCCGAACCTGAAGATATCAATGTTTCGGGAGTGCAAATGAGTACGAATAAGCTTGACATTCAATCAATTCAAAAATTACCGTCATTTCTTGGCGAGGTTGATGTCTTGAAAAGTATTCAAACATTGCCGGGTGTCACTACAGTAGGTGAAGGAACCACAGGATTCAACGTACGAGGTGGTGGCGTTGGCCAGAACCTTGTGCTGTTGGATGAAGCGCCGGTTTACAACTCTTCACACCTCCTTGGTTTTTTTTTCCGTCTTTAATCCCGATGCGGTGAAAGATATACAACTGATCAAAGGTGGCATCCCAGCTCGTTATGGTGGCAGAATTGCGTCAATATTGGATATAAGAATGAAGGAGGGTAATAACAAACAATTAACAGCCCAGGGAGGTGTTGGTAGTATTTTTAGCCGTTTAGCCGTAGAAGGTCCTATTAAAAAAGATAAAGCATCATTTATCGTCGCAGCACGTCGCTCCTATGCTGATGTATTTGCAAAAGCCTTTACTAACGTTCTTGATGATGGCGCGGCCTTGAATTTCTATGATGTCACTCTAAAGGCCAACTATGACATCAATCCAAAAAATAGAATTTTCCTTTCAGGATACTTCGGCAGAGACAATTTCAAGTTCGATGAGCAGCAAGGATTTAATTGGGGAAATACTACCACCACTTTGAGATGGAATCATTTATTTAACGACCGGCTTTTTTCAAATATCACATTGTTTTATAGTAACTATGACTATGAACTGGCTTTTGGTGAGGACGACCTCGACAAATTCAATTGGAATTCGGAAATCGATACCTATGATATAAAACCAGAGTTTACTTACTTCATTAATCCTGACCACGAGTTATCTTTTGGAGCTGATTTCCTTTTTTACAATTTTGAACCAGCCAACGCTATAGGTGTGAGTAATGGTGAGTCCCGGGACATCAGCATCCCTGAAAAAAACGCTCTGGAAGCTTCACTATATATTTCTAACGATCAAAATATTGGCGATAAAATAAGTGTACAGTACGGTTTACGTTTTTCTAATTTTCTCTACCTCGGTGAAGGCCAGTATTTTGATTTTGATGAACCTGAACCAGGAATTCGAAGAAGTGTGATAGAAACATTTGAAGCCGATAATCTTGAGGTCATTCAAAGCTATCACAACCTGGAACCAAGAGCTTCCCTGAAATATCAATTGCCCTCCAACAGCTCACTCAAAGCTTCCTATAATAGAACGGTCCAATACATTCATCTGGTATCCAATACCACCGCTTCTAATCCTCTTGACATCTGGACCCCAAGCACCAATAATATTCGTCCCCAAACCGGGCAGCAATGGGCCATTGGTTATTTTAGGAACTTTGGCAAAAACAATGACTATGAGACCTCAATAGAGACTTACTATAAGAAAACTAGTAACCAGATTGACTATATTGATGGGGCCGACATCCTAATTAACGAGTTTATAGAGGGAGATCTACTTTCGGGAAGGGGAAGAGCCTATGGTTTAGAACTGTTTATTAAGAAAAATAGCGGCAGATTCAATGGTTGGCTGAGTTACACTCTTGCCAGAACGGAGTTGCAAGTTGACGGTATTAACAATAACAAATGGTACCCCACTCGTTTTGATCAGACTCACAACCTAAAAATCGCAGCCTTTTACGAAACACCTGGTCGGTGGTCTTTTTCAGCAAACTTCAGTTTGATCTCAGGAACCCCTACAACCTTCCCTACTTCCCGGTTTCAAATCCAGGATTACACCATCCCGTTAAACTATTTTAACTCAAGAAATAATGTTCGAATCCCTGTATTCCACAGGCTTGATTTATCCGCAACCCTCCAGGGGCGGAAATTAAAAAGAGGTAAAAGTCGTAAAAATGAGGATTACTGGATTTTTGGCATATACAATGTTTATGCGAGGAGAAACCCGTTCTCAATTTATTTTGCCCAGGTTGATGAGAGGCCTGTGGACGGAAATCCCGTTGAAACTCAAGCGACACAAGTATCAATTATTGGCACCTTATTACCCTCAATATCTTACAATTTTAGATTTTGATATTCATGAAAAGATCTATTGGCATATTGAATACAACAAACAGAAACATTTTGATAAGATTTCTTCTCATACCGGCCATAAGTATAATTCTAATTTCCTGCGAGGATCAAATAAATCCGCAATTGGAAGAAGCGCCTCCATTAGTGGTAGTTGACGCGTGGATAAACGATAGGAATGAACCACAAATCATCAGGCTCACATCTTCACAATCCTATTTCGATAACGGGGTAGCTGATCCCATTCGGGGCGCTATCGTAACCATCGAGGATAGTGAAGGTAACCTTTATCCTTTTGATGAACAGACTGACGGCAGCTATCAATGGAACCCTGTAGATGGAGTACTATTTGGCCAAATAGGCCTCAACTTCAACCTTAATATTCAAGCGGAAGGAAATACTTACACCTCACAATCAGTAATGAATCGTGTGCCTACAATTGATAGTATTACTTTCAGGTTTGAGGAGAAGAATTTCATCTTCCCTGACAGCTATTGGGCCGAATTTTGGGCAAGAGATCCGGTCGGAATTGGAGACACCTATTGGATTAAATCGTATAAAACGGCCAATTATTGAACAACCCGGATGAAATAAATATTGCTTTTGATGCAGGATTCAGCGAAGGGGGCAATATCGATGGACTTTTGTTCATTCCCCCCATTAGGGATACTATAAATCCTTTTGACGAAGAAGACAATGAATTTCTATCTCCATTCGCTGATGGTGATGATGTAGAGGTAGAGATTTACTCCATTACTAATGAAGCATTTATATTCCTCAATGAAATGGCTTTGCAAATAAACAGACCCGGAGGATTTGCAGAATTATTTGCGACTCCATTGAGTAATGTTCCCACTAATATAGTTAGTTAGCTCCAACCCCGCTGAGACAGTGGTTGGCTTTTTCAATGTTTCGGCAGTAGGGCGTCCTTGAAAATTAGTTCAGCGAGAAGAAAGAGGGGTTAAAAATGGGATCAGGATTTTCAATAGAGGAGAGATTGATCATCATACTGATTACCTGCTCTTGAAAGAGTACAATTTTTGTTACAAAATAGAGTTTGAAAGTGCGTTTTTGGTGTATAGACATAGTGCTTCCTTTGAAGTAGAAAACGAACTTTTGTTTTTTAGTTATGCGGCCTGTTGGAATGGTGGATCAACTGTATTTAGCAATAGTTTTCTTTTACTAATTTTTACTGCGTTAGCGGTCATCACAGCAAAAAAGACAAACAGTCTTTCATTTTTCTCTCCTTTAACTTTAATCCTGTTGGTCCCGTAATGAGTTTTGTGGTCACCGAAGCTGCCTTCCATCACTGTAGCCCTTTGATTGGCGATGAGTCCACTGAGCCGACTGTCTTGTTTAGTAAGAGGTTGGGGGCCTTTCTTAGGAAAGCAAGTGAAGATTTTCTTTTTGGTGCAAAATCTTCGATTGGCATTTGTGGCATAGATCAGGTCAGCTCCCAATTGATTAAGTGCTCCAAAGTGTCGTTTGTGCTTTACAGTACTAATCTTGAGCCGGGTGGATTCATTGAAAGCGTTGAAATTCATACACTCAATCATGCAGATCCCATCCACTTGCAGCATATGTACCTTCATACCAAACTCAACTCTTTTGTTCTCTTTTCCCCTGACTATCGGCCTGACATAGGGTTTTGCCAATGATACGATGCGGTTTTTTAACTCTTTGGCCGGGTGGGTTTGTAGGAACTGCTGTTGTTCAAGTACTTTTTTGATGGTTCTCAGGTAATCTCTTTCCTGCTCATTAAGCAGTGGCAGTTTAGCATCGTTGAGAACTTGTTGAAGTTGGATCAACCCCTTGTGTAGCAGATACAACAGGGCTTTTTTACGCTTACGTCCTTCTTTATAGGTCTTCCTGCGTCTTTTCTCATAATCGCGTTGTCTGCGCTTTTGTTCAACATATTTGGAGCGAGGCCTTTTCTTTCTCACTACTTTACACCATCGGAACAATTGCTTTTCAAACACCCAATGGCAGCATTCCCATAACAGCTTTACATCAGTAGGAAAACGGATATAACTCTCATAACAGGTAGCGTCCATTAAAAGCACATGGGTATTATTCATGTCTCTTTTCCAATGTTCGATCAATATTTGTTGGAGCTGTTGCCAGTCTGTATACTCAGCCAGATAACTGCGGATGCGGCTTACGATAGCATTGTCTCGAATCTTCTCTGTGTCTGATAACATTTTGCCACAGAACAACTGTAGGCTCCAATCGGAGTTAAAGCGTTCTATTAGTTTCTCATCACTGATACTCAGGTAGGACTTAAGAAACATCAGCGCAAACATCCCTTTTGAGGAAAACCACCGGGGAGCACCAGGTCCGTTATTTTCTTCAGGCAGGCAGTCCGCTAACTGATTCCACGGTAGACTATCATAAACTGCACCCAATTTACTGCTCTTAAACAAATACCATTTTGGAGTTAAACCATATTCGGGTTGGAAAAGCCTTTTTTGCATTCTAATTTGTGGTGTTAGATGTGTTCTACACCACAATCTAGCAAAACAAAAACCCCGAAAAAGCCCTATTCGGCCGATTTCGGGGTTCTTTATCCTTTCAAACCTCTTTTAACTCTTTGATTATCAGAATCTTAATTTATTCAAAGACGCCCGGCAGTACAATCTAATGGGAAGCAATTAGATGTAAGCCAAATTCCTCGGAACTAGCTAAGAAGGTTTCTTTTCCAATAATCGTATCTCGTATAATCTCGGCCACCATTTACCTGTGACATAGAGTCGTTTATTGGCCTTGTCATAGGCAATACCATTGAGCACATCAAGACGCCGGGACCATTGCGCATTCATGAGGCCAGTTAGGTCTATTCGTGACAGTACTTTCCCGGTTTGAGGGTCAATGGTGATAATATCGTTTGTCTGCCAGACATTCGCATAAATTGAGCCTTCTATGTACTCTAATTCATTCAAATTAGTAATTGGTCCCTTGTCATCATAAACTTGCAAACGGTGAGTTTCCAGTAACTTCTCGGTGTCAAGGAAATAGAGATTCTCACTGCCATCACTCATAACAAGTTCGTCACCAATTGTAGCTATCCCGTACCCTTCCGTAGGATAATTGAAGGACTTAAGTCGCTCAAAACCATCAAGGGTATAGACAAATCCCTGGTTGGAAGTCCAGGTGAGTTGAATAATCTGATCATTCCATAGGGTAATTCCTTCTCCAAAATATTGATCCGGAAGAAATGATTGCTCCAGAACTTTTCCGGTGGTCAGCTCAACCTTCCTAAGGTTAGATTCTCCTTTTTTCCCAGTGCTTTCATATAAATATCCATTATGATAGAAAAGCCCCTGGGTATAGGCATCAGGGTCATGTGTATAGTAAGTTACTCTCTGATAGGTCAATTCTCCGGGAACAATGTCTGAGAGCATCTCGATAGGGAACGTGTGTTTTTCACTAGCGTTTAGAAAGGATACTTCAATGGTTATAGTTTGTTTACCAGGAAGAATGTCTTTTGTTGTAACTTCTAACTCATCACCTGAAAATAAAAAATCTTTTCCTCCAAAAATTATTTTCACCGAGTCTACGGACGTATTACCTTCTGTTAGTATCCGCATTCGGATAGTATCACCGATAGTATACTTTTCATTACTAACTATCCCCCAGACGGAAGTCACTTTGGTTATTTCGGACTGAGAACTTTCCTCCTCAGAGGGGTTATCCTGTTCGGAATTCTCTCCGCAACTCGATATAAATGTCACAAAGCCTAAGACCAGCCAAACAATATTCTTCTTGTAAAACCTCATATGTATCCTAATACTCTATTTGGTATACAGTAAATCAGTTAAAGTTCCCTAACCCAAATATTTCTATATCTTACCTTGTTCACATTATCATGGTCCTGGAGTCGAAGTGGTAGTTTCTCAGGATGTTTAAAATATCTAGCCTTACCAATGTATGCAGTTGGACCCCATAGTTCAGCGTTGTCCTGAATCAACACCCCATTATGAAAAACGGTAATTGTAGCAGGCTTTTTGACACTACTGTCACTATTAAACTCTGGTGCATGAAAGATTACGTCATAGTACTGCCAGGTGCCAGGTTTTGTTGAGGCATTAACTAACGGAATAAGTTGTTTATAAATTGAGCCTGCCTGACCATTTGAATAGGTTTTTGTATCATAAGAATTTAAAACCTGCAATTCATATAATCCCATAAAAAATATGCCACTATTGCCATTCATTTGACTATTCTCGACTTTATTCTCAGGACACAACCATTCAAGATGCAACTGTATATCCCCAAAAAACTTTTCTGTCTCAATGCTACCATTTTCAGTATTGACCACCATTTCTCCAGCTTCAACTAACCAACCGGCAGGCCCTCTGGTGAAGTTAACATCAAACTCTTCAGCATATCGACTGGCATTTTTCTCAACATCACCCTCTTCATTGTTAAACTGTCCATTGCGCCACTGAGACAAGTCCTTTCCATTAAATAGTACGATTGCATCAGAGGGTGGAGTTCCAGCAAATATTCCAGGTGTAACCTGTTCAGGCACTGGTTCCCATACTTCAGTTTCTTCAGGCTTAGGTCTTTCCTGGGCAAAAAACAGATAATTAAAAGATAAAAACCCCACTATTAATGAAATTCTCATAATATATGTATTGTTATTTTCCGTCCGAAACGATCATTCCGTCTTCTAATCTCACTATACGTGAACCGTACTCAGCATTTCTTTCCGAATGCGTCACCTGGATAATGGTCATTCCCTCATTATTTAACTCCTTAAATATATCTCCATAATTTCCGCCCCCTGCTCCAAATGCAGATTACCAGTAGGTTCATCTGCTAATAGCAACTTGGGTTTGCCAACTATTGCTCTCGCTACTCCAACTAATTGCTACTGTCCACCAGAAAGTTGTTCAGGAAACAGATCCTTCTTTGCAACCATTTGAAACCTATCCAACATCTCAGCAACCATACTTGCTCTTTCTTTACCTTTTACTCCCTTATACAATAGTGGAGTTTCAATGTTCTCGTAAACCGTTAGTTCGTCGATCAGATGATAGGCCTGAAATATAAAGCCAATATGATTTTTATGGAGATTAGAAGTTTTTCGTTCGCTAAATTTATGTACCGGTTCATCTAGAAAATAATATTCTCCGACGGAAGCCTTATCCAACATTCCAAGAATATTCAAAAGCGTGGATTTGCCGGAACCACTTGGTCCCATCACACTCATAAATTCATTTTGCTCTAATTCAAAGTCAATTCCTTTTAAAATAAAAATGCGCTGAAACTTAGAATCAACGTACTTGTCCACATCCGTGAGTTTGATCATTGTTTGTCTTGTTTAATTATTTTGAATTTTTGACACTTATTATAATGAACCTGAAATTTAGCCATTTGCTGCAAAAAGAGAAGAATATAGTTTTGAATTGTGGCGGATTAAGACCTCTAATAGCAAACCCTTAAATGAAAATTAGGGGATGGCTATAGTACATTGTATTACCTCTGGGTTTATTAGGAGCCAGATTGGAAACTCAAACAATAGCTCTCATTAATAATGTATTCCTAAATAATGTATTCCGTTTTTATTGCATAAATTTGATATTTACAAAATTGATTCAATGAAAAGATTTTTACTATACAGTTTAGGTTTGGGCCTCTTAGCAGCAATTTCTTCATGTGGGGGTGACGATCCTCTTCCAGCTGCTGTACCGTCTTTTGAAGCTACCACTGAATTTGATGTTTTTGAAATTGCTCAACCTATACAATTTATTAATAATTCCACTAATGCTGCTAACTACAGGTGGAATTTTGGTGATGGTGGTACCTCAACTGAGGTGAATCCTAAATATTCCTATGAGGAACGCGGTGATTATGTTGTCACTCTTACCGCTTTTACGGAGGACGAACAATCCGATTCAGTCAGTATTAACCTTGATGTTGGACAGAGAGAATTAATTGCTTTAGGAGTGCTTGCGATAGACTTCAACAATCGTGATGCTCTGGGCAATATCGAAGGTCCCTGGGATACAGGAAGCGGTCCTGATATAGTGATGATATTTGGCCCGGAGGATGATGCTAGTTTTGAATCGACAATCATTACTCCTGTCGTCGCGGATGTGGCCGAACCATTCGTGCCGTTCGCCTTCACTTTGAACGATCCGCTTCCTCTTACGGACGATGTTTGGACCCTTGCACTCATTGATGACGATACCGAAATAGAAGCCGGGGCATTGGATCTGATGATCCAGACTTCCAACTTCAACCCTATTATTAACTCTATCACTTTTATTGATGCGGATACCGGGGAGGGAAGAATATCAATCACAGGTAGTGGTTTTGATTTGTTTCTCGATTTTGATATAAATTAAAAGGAGATTTGCATGTAAAAAATTTCAAGGTCCTTCGGGACCTTTTTTATTGTCGTTTGAATTGTGGCTGGATCAGTACCTGCGCCTAGGAGAAAGTTGCGTTAATCTGCTCACCGCACAAAAGAATAAATTTTAAGATTAGATTAGGCTCATCTTAATTATCACTAACGAACTTGAGCAAGTGTAGGTGCCTGTTAGGTTCCTTAAGAAATTAAAAATAACGGATTCCTATGAAGCTGGAAAGAGAAAGTAAGGCATTGCCCCATGCATAGACTAACTGCTTATCAACTAATTACAAACAGTTCCGAAAAGGGACACAGGGAGAATATTGACTCCACTTTTAGCCATTGGATCAAAACCAGTAATGGCAGCATGGAAAGGTTTGATTTTGTTGGCCAGCCATCGGCTAACTATCGGAAAGTCAAATCAAAAAACCAGTCAATTTTTAAGGATGGAAAGAACTAACCCGAAAAATTCATAGTAGACAATAAAAAACAGGCATAAATTGCTTATATTGAGATAGTTAGACAACAAAATAAGCAATTAATTTATGCCTGAATATAAGGAAAAAGATACCGTATTTTATCGAGGAAAACAAGCTTTTAAATTTGATTTTTCAGCATCAGCGATTAGCTCAGACGGAGCGATATTGTTAAGTGAAAAAGTAGAGAGAAAGACTGGTCTATTAAAAAGCTTCGCCGCACTGATTCCTGACTATCGAAACCCCTTTTTTATCGAATACACTTATGAAGAAATGCTTCGCCAACGGGTGTTTTTAATGATGCAGGGCTATCAGGATTGCAATGACGAACAAAAACTCCGAGAGGATCCGGTGATCCGTAAAGTACTAGATAGCGGATTATGTTCCCAGCCTACTTTAAGTCGATTTGAAAACAAGGCCGATCGGAGTCTGATCTACCAGATGAGTCAATGGTTTGTAGACCGTTATGTAGAGGAGTTGAAAGAGAAGACTGGTCAAATCATCATTGATGTAGATGGTACCGATGACCCTACTCATGGATCCCAACAACTCAGTTTGTATAATGGCTATTATGGACAGACTATGTACCATGAGTTGTTCTTTAAGGACGGGAACACCGGTCAGGTCATTTTACCAGTACTACGTCCGGGCAATTGTCACTCCAACAAATGGTTTGTGGCCTTATTGAAAAGGATTGTCATTAAAATCAGAAAAAAACTGCCCTCAGTAAAGATCCTTATTCGAGCGGATAGTGGCTTTTCAGGAGCATCTTTTTATCGGATAGCTAAGCAGTTTGACCTTCAATTTTGTTTAGGTATTAGTAGTAATGAAGTTTTAAAGACTTTTACCAAACAGACTATCATTGAAGTAAAAAAGGAATATGCTTCAAAAATTATCAAACATCAAGAGTTTGTTGGCCCGTTTACTTACCAGGCCAAAAGCTGGGATCGTTCTGAAAAGCTGTACGCCAAAGTGGAGTCTACCGGAAAAGGAATGAATGTCCGTTACTTTGTGAGCAACTTTGAAGCGATGACCGCTCAACAGATTTACTTTGATTTTTATGTCAAGCGAGGTGATGCCAGTGAAAATCGAATAAAGGAACTCAAAAACATGACTTATTCCGACCGGCTTTCCTGTCATCGCTACTGGGCCAATTTCATGCGTTTAATCATCGCTACCCTCTGTTATGAAATGTTCCGGCAGATTAAATTATTAATTGCCAAAACAAAACACCACTTTGCTAAACGATGGCAAGTGGACAATATCCGGCTTTACCTGATGAAGGTTGGGGCGTGCCTGAAAGAAAGGAAAAGATCATTGACAATACAATTCTCAAGAGCCTTTAGATATCAATACCTGCTGGGCGATTTGCTTACGGTGAACTGACCGATCAGTTAAACAGTTTGGTTTAATCAAAAAAATGTTCTTCCATAAGAACACAATAGAGCTTTGACTGAAAATTGAAAAATTCTAACAAAAAAACGCTCTAATGTCCTTTGAAATCCAGAAACCTGGTTGATCTTCAAATTAATACATACACTCCAATCAAAAATAGTTAGCAACCCATTATTAATCCCAAAATTGGTGGCCTATGAATAATGCGGGCTAATTCTATTGAATATCCATAGCAACTATCCGCTACCGTAGGTAGAGTCCAACATCCGCTCTAATGAACCAAAGCCTTACTTCGCATCATTGAAGCTTTTACTTTTGTTTGAAGCTTAATTGTTATGGAGTGTTTATACCTCGCATTATTCTTTTCATTAAGAATCTCTCTTCAAAATCAACCTTGAATTCATCTCTTTTAAGGTTGACCAATTCAACTACATCTTGTTTGTATTTATTTGGGTCCTTTATAAGTCCAGTATATCTGAACTTCGCATTTAATTTCTGTGGCTGATAAATATCTAGAGTTATAAATGCACCGTCGACCCTTGGATACTTTACGATTATATCAAATAAGTCTCGAAGCATTTGTTTTCTGTCATCCTCAAAATGAATATTATTCATGTACTGGATGTAAACGAAACCACTGATTCCTTTGAAATCTCCATAGTCTTGGATTTGTTTACACCCTTCTTCCAATCTGTGAAAAACCCTCTGAGTGCGGGAGTCATAATCGGTTATTTTGTCCAAATCTTTGTATTTATTGCACTTGAATTCAGCTGTAAAGTCTAGTTTATTAAAGGTGCACTGGATATCTGGAGTTTTTCTTTTTTTGAACGGTTTAAGGATTTCAATCTGAGAATTATTATGTAGGAGATATGAAATTATTTGAATCTCATATATTATTCTCTCAAAGTCATCGGATCTCAACTTCCCATTAAGTTTCTTAATAATTTCATTAAAGTTTTTCACATCCGGTGACTCGGATAATCTTAATAGGTTGTATGCCAGCACCAGAATCCGTTGTATTGCCGCAGCATTTCCGGGTCCTGATATTTCGAATCTCATTCCAACCCCTCCAAGTTGTTTAGTTCCTAAAAATTTTTTCTTGATACTACGGTCTAGTGCAGTTGATTCAGGAAGAAGGAATTCAAAACTGTTTACAATATCAACTCCAATCAACTCAACTATTATGTGAAAGGCGAGTGAGAATTCAATGTGGAGTTCTTGATGTGGGCGATGGAATGGGTATAATCTTTCAGCTTCAGCTCTTATTGACATTAACTTTTGTAATGAAAATTCCATCCCCTAATACTCCATAACGTCTATGTATGGTGAGTGCGCTCACACTTTCCAATATCACTAAAGCATCGAATTACTGGAATAGTTGAAAATAGCTCGAAAGCGCATTCACTATACATTTTGTTGAACCAAACCTAAAGGTAGCAATGCGGCTGTAAATCATCGGTAGCTGTTTAAATCTTCATAACTAAAGATTAAAGATTATGAAGATTTCAAAAACAGATCGAGGTGAAAAAACATTGGTCAGCCTTGAGAGAAGGCTGCGAGTATCCAACCGTAGCGAACAGACTATACGCAACTATGTGCGTAGTGTTAAAACGTTGATGGATTACCATCAACAACATCCGGATGAGTTGGACATTGACCAGGTAATCGACTTTCTCAACGACCTTCAGCAAGAGCAGCAACGTGGGTGGCGAACCATCAAGATTTATGTTGCGGCTTTTCGCTGGTTTTATGGGCATCTCCTTCAGGCCAAGGAGTTTGCACTGTTGATTCCCTACCCAAAAGAGAAACCCTCTCTTCCGCAAATCATTAGCAGGGAGGAACTTGCCCGGCTATTCAATAACTGTGAAAACAAGAAACATCGGATGATGTTTCAGCTGCTCTATTCGTCGGGGCTAAGGCGTAACGAGTTGCTACACCTTAAAATCGAGGACATCATCACCGATGATGGTAAATACCGCATCCGCATCAACAAAGGTAAAGGTGACAAAGACCGATTTACGGTACTATCAAAAAAACTACTACCTGAACTGAGGTCCTATTACCAAGCCTACCGCCCGGAGAATTACCTGTTCAACGGGAGGACTCCCGGTGAACGAATGAGTGCCGCAGGATTACGTCACGCCATGGTTGCAGCAACAAAACGGGCTGGTATCACCAGGGGGAGGTAAACCTACACATCCTCAGGCACTGCTTTGCCTCCCATGCCCTGGAAGAGGGAATGAACATCAAGGACCCTCCAATACCTTTTGGGTCATAGCAGTATCAATACCACCATGGTTTACCTGCATGTCAGTGAGGTACCCCTGACAAGGGCCTTTAGTCCGCTGGACCGATGGCTACAGACATAAATGGCTACCCTGGCTGAAGTGATGCACCGGTTTGGCAGTGCATTTCTGGAAAAAGATCCCGTAAGTCTAGATCAGCTAAAGCTCATCAATGACATCAAGGCATGTAAAACGCAACATT
Organism: Cyclobacteriaceae bacterium; assembly: GCA_963664285.2. Taxonomy (GTDB): domain Bacteria; phylum Bacteroidota; class Bacteroidia; order Cytophagales; family Cyclobacteriaceae; genus JAJCYL01. Next base: position 46,892 of record CAXXNX010000036.1, on the reverse strand, counting down.
TAGGTAGCCATGTGACCGCCTGCACACAATGTGGGGACATCAAGGTCCATTACAATAGTTGTGGCAACCGCGGCTGCCCGGGCTGCCAGGGAGTGAAGAAGGAGAAGTGGATACTGGAACGTAACCATGACCTTTTGCCGGTCAAACACTTTCATGTGGTTTTTACCTTGCCCTCGCAGCTAAGGGATATCTGCCTGCAAAACAAAAAGCTGCTATACAACCTGCTGTTCAAATGCGCATGGCAAACCATTGAAACGTTTTCCAAAGACCCTAAACAAAGGTTAGAGGCCAGCATGGGAATGATAGGTGTGCTGCATAGCTGGACGCAGACACTATTATACCACCCACATATCCACTGCATTGTACCGGCAGGAGGTATTACCGCAGACCGTAAGTGGAAGGCTACCAAAAGTGATGGTGACTTCCTATTCCATGTAGAAGCCCTGGCTCAAACTTTCAGGGGAAAGATGATGGAGAAAATCGTCCATTATTATAAAACCGGTCAGCTCACTTTGGAAGGCAAGCTAAGCTACCTGCAGGATAAGGGTGAGTTTTGGGAGTTGAAGCGCAGCCTCTATGAGAAGCAATGGGTGGTCTATGCCAAGGACCCTTTGGGTAACCCGGCAACAGTTTTAGAGTATCTGGGCAGGTATTACTCACCGCATTGCCATCAGCAACTACCGGATACTGACAATGGACGATAAAAACGTAACCTTCTCCTACCTTGATCGAGAGGCCAACCGCAAGCAAACACTCACTCTTACCGGGGAACGGTTCATCGGAAGGTTTCTATTGCATGTGTTACCCAAAGGGTACTGCAAGATCAGGCATTATGGCATCTTTGCCACCCGGGTAAAAACCGCACAACTCCGAAAGGCACGGAACAACTTGGGTGTAGTGGGAAAAGAAAAAGTCAAGTACACGGTCAGAGATGTGATATACATTACCACCGGTGTTGACATCCACCTTTGCACAGAATGCGGGACCGGTCTGTTGGTCACCATTTCAGAAACTCCCAGGCCAAGGGGCTCACCAGCTATGCCTGTTGCATGCTGACTAGCAAAATACATATTGACAAAAGAATATCTCAACAGAGAATGCAGGACAGATATGCTCAAAAATTAGCAAACCCTCTTGAAATCCTGAAAAATAGCCACAATACGCTCTTCATCATTACATCATCTGACCTGAAATGGTCCAGGAAAACCGAAAAGTGGCCAACCCACTACTTTTCTGTTGCCTTTAGGGTGAAGGAAAGGGTAATCGAAACTTTATTGAAACTACACAGTACAAAGCTCGGTAACCTGCCAGTTTAGGGTTGGTCAACACCAGCCGAAAACACAGTGGCCACATGCTGACCCACTGAATATCTGCTAGTGACTCCACTGTGTTTGTCACCTAATTGTTTTAGCTACTGGTATTTTCAGTTCCTCTTGCGATATTCGCCCATATCTTAATTCCAGCATTAAGATGTTGAGGAAAAGTATTTGATATAATTTCTGCTGATTTGTAATTTTTGATCAACCATTCGATAATCAAACATACAAGTTGTCTAATTACCGTCATTGATAAGATTGCATTCGAAATTGCTTCACTGTTGGAAACGTTCAAATTGGACTGTTTAATCTGAAGCACACTTAAATATTCTGAATGAGCATAATTGGAAAACAACTTGTAAATGCTTCCAAAGAAATTCGTGTTAAGAGGACTGTCCTCAATCATCTTGTTCCAGCTGTCTACTCTTGGAAGTCCATATGTGTTAAGCTTTCTTAATTGTGGCTTACCCAACTCTGAAAACTTCGGATGATTTTCAATTTCCTCTCGAATTTTGAGTATTGATTCCTTTTCAAAATTTTTCTTCTTCTCCAATTCTTCACTACTACCAGTATCAAATCCTTGACGTGCTAAGAGCCCTGAAACCTCCCAAAGTTTAAATCTGAAAAATTTCTCCTCTTCTGGGATGTCACCCATATAAATATGGCTAAATGTTAAGAATGATTCCAGGGAAGCTCTGGTTAGAATAAACAGCGATGGAAAATCTATGATTTCCACCTTGTTCTTAAGTCGGTCTGATTTGATATCAATTCCTTTAGATAGCTCACAGATACTATAAGAATGAAATAGTATTTTATGTATTAAAGTCTCAAAATAATATTCCCATGATTTCACTTTAATCTTAGCTTGATGTAAACTTCCGGAAAGGTCTCCCATCGCCTCCAAAAGTTCATATAGAGAATCTCTATTCTTATTTATATCATCAGAATAATGTTGATTCAACAGACTTGATAATTTATCTAAATCTATTTGCGGCATGGTACTGGTAGCTAACGTTATTGCTATCAAGCGTGGTTTTGGTTTGTGTGTAAGTTTTGTGTGACCATGATTTGATAGCTTGCGTTGTAGCATGTTCAAGTCATTCAAAGTTCAAATAGGTATTAAAAAATGGAAGCATATCATTTAACCCGCATTATTCATAGGCCACCAATTTTGGGATTAATAATGGGTTGCTAACTATTTTTGATTGGAGTGTATGTATTAATTTGAAGATCAACCAGGTTTCTGGATTTCAAAGGACATTAGAGCGTTTTTTTGTTAGAATTTTTAGCTAAGTTCTAATTATAACAGCATTTTGTTTAAATAGCTCATACAGATGATAGGCTTGATCCGTTAATAGCATAGTCAGAAACCATTGTTTCAAAGTTGTTTTACTCTCTCTTATTCGGTCAGCATAAGCATACCAATTCAGGTAGTTTTGCAAATATTTGGAACTGACACCATTGAATGGGCGTAAGAATGTCCTAAGTTGAGTGTGAACATTGTTTACTTTTTGCAGATGGATTGTTTTATCATCTCTATCCACATGATCTTTGGCCAATAGCGCTTTGTGCTTTATGGAGGGGTTGTCTTTGGCAAAAGCCTTATAAGAAGGGTGCTTATCTGTAATCAAGGTTGCACCGTAGGCCAACTTCCCATCCAATGCCTTTGAAATTTCTTCTTTGCTCAGCCGTTTTGATGCAACAGCTTTAAGGTACTTCTCCCCTTTGCGTTCAACCGCTGTTACTACCTGGACAACTGTGACCTCTTCCTTTCCCATATTCCGTATGAAATCGTTTCCCCTCTTTCTTGCTGCCCTATCTAAATTTCGACTGCCCTTGTTGTTAAGTGCCAGTTCCAATTCATCACATTCTACTTCCGAGGATAACTGTTCGGGAACAAACTCATTTAGTGAACTCAATATCTTATGCCGCCAGTCGAAGCTTGTCTGGATGCTTATTCCGATTTGTTTTGCTATCTTTTTTATCGGCATGCCCTGCTCCATACAGCGCAGATAAGATTGCCATTTTGATTTAAGCTTGATGTCATACAAAGGTGTCCCTGTTGTTTCACTGTACCATCTTTTACATTCATTGCACTGATACATCTGCACACCTTTTTGTCTGCCCCTCTTATATACCTTCTCGCTTGTGCAATTTGGACAGGGTTTCTTCTTTCTTTTCTCTGCTATTTGTTGTTGAGCGGCAATCAATACTTTGCCTTGTAATTCCTGCTCCTGGAGCAACTCATCCAACAATTCGGTTTGGGAACTTATCGGCAATTGTGCAAATAAATTTTTGATCTCTTGACTTGATATCATATAGCGAAGATAATAATAATTGCTGTGTTATTTAGAACTTAGCCGAATTTTTCAATTTTCAGTCAAAGCTCTATTGTGTTCTTATGGAAGAACATTTTTTTGATTAAACCAAACTGTTTAACTGATCGGTCAGTTCACCGTAAGCAAATCGCCCAGCAGGTATTGATATCTAAAGGCTCTTGAGAATTGTATTGTCAATGATCTTTTCCTTTCTTTCAGGCACGCCCCAACCTTCATCAGGTAAAGCCGGATATTGTCCACTTGCCATCGTTTAGCAAAGTGGTGTTTTGTTTTGGCAATTAATAATTTAATCTGCCGGAACATTTCATAACAGAGGGTAGCGATGATTAAACGCATGAAATTGGCCCAGTAGCGATGACAGGAAAGCCGGTCGGAATAAGTCATGTTTTTGAGTTCCTTTATTCGATTTTCACTGGCATCACCTCGCTTGACATAAAAATCAAAGTAAATCTGTTGAGCGGTCATCGCTTCAAAGTTGCTCACAAAGTAACGGACATTCATTCCTTTTCCGGTAGACTCCACTTTGGCGTACAGCTTTTCAGAACGATCCCAGCTTTTGGCCTGGTAAGTAAACGGGCCAACAAACTCTTGATGTTTGATGATTTTTGAAGCATATTCCTTTTTTACTTCAATGATAGTCTGTTTGGTAAAAGTCTTTAAAACTTCATTACTACTAATACCTAAACAAAATTGAAGGTCAAACTGCTTAGCTATCCGATAAAAAGATGCTCCTGAAAAGCCACTATCCGCTCGAATAAGGATCTTTACTGAGGGCAGTTTTTTTCTGATTTTAATGACAATCCTTTTCAATAAGGCCACAAACCATTTGTTGGAGTGACAATTGCCCGGACGTAGTACTGGTAAAATGACCTGACCGGTGTTCCCGTCCTTAAAGAACAACTCATGGTACATAGTCTGTCCATAATAGCCATTATACAAACTGAGTTGTTGGGATCCATGAGTAGGGTCATCGGTACCATCTACATCAATGATGATTTGACCAGTCTTCTCTTTCAACTCCTCTACATAACGGTCTACAAACCATTGACTCATCTGGTAGATCAGACTCCGATCGGCCTTGTTTTCAAATCGACTTAAAGTAGGCTGGGAACATAATCCGCTATCTAGTACTTTACGGATCACCGGATCCTCTCGGAGTTTTTTGTTCGTCATTGCAATCCTGATAGCCCTGCATCATTAAAAACACCCGTTGGCGAAGCATTTCTTCATAAGTGTATTCGATAAAAAAGGGGTTTCGATAGTCAGGAATCAGTGCGGCGAAGCTTTTTAATAGACCAGTCTTTCTCTCTACTTTTTCACTTAACAATATCGCTCCGTCTGAGCTAATCGCTGATGCTGAAAAATCAAATTTAAAAGCTTGTTTTCCTCGATAAAATACGGTATCTTTTTCCTTATATTCAGGCATAAATTAATTGCTTATTTTGTTGTCTAACTATCTCAATATAAGCAATTTATGCCTGTTTTTTATTGTCTACTATGAATTTTTCGGGTTAACCCTAACATTATTCATAGGCCACCAATTACTTGGGATTAATAATAAGGTTGCTAACTAATTTTGATTGGAGTGTATGTATTAATTTGAAAAATCAACGCCAGGTGAAGTCTGGATTTCAAAGGACATTAGAGCATTTTTTTGTTAGAATTTTTCAATTTTCAGTCAAAGCTCTATTGACGTTCTTATGGAAGAACATTTTTTTGATTAATGCCAAACTGTTTCAACTGATCGGTCAGTTCACCAATAAGTCAAATCGCCTAGCAGGTATTGATATCTAAAGGCTCTTGAGAATTGTATTGTCAGCATGATCTTTTCCTTGGGATTCAGGCACGCCCCAACCTTCATCAGGTAAAGCCGGATATTGTCCACTTGCCATCGTTTAGCAAAGTGGTGTCTTTGTTTTGGCAATTAATAATTTAATCTTGCCAGAACATTTAATAACAGAGGGTAGCGATGATTAAACGCATGAAATTGGCCCTGTAGCGATGACAGGATAAGCCGGTCGGAAAAAGTCATGTTTTTGAGTTCCTTTATTCGATTTTCACTGGCATCACCTCGCTTGACATAAAAATCAAAGTAAATCTGTTGAGCGGTCATCGCTTCATGGAAGTTGCTCACAAAGTAACGGACATTCATTCCTTTTCCGGTAGAATCTCCACTTTGGCGTTACAGCTTTTCAGAACGATCCCAGCTTTTGGTACTGGTAAGTAAACGGGCCAACAAACTCTTGGCCAGAGTTTGATGATTTTTGAAGCATATTCCTTTTTTACTTCAATGATAGTCTGTTTGGTAAAAGTCTTTAAAACTTCATTACTACTAATACCTGTAAACAAAATTGAAGGTCTTAAACTGCTTAGCTATCCAGATAAAAAGATGCTCCTGAAAAGCCACTATCCGCTCGAATAAGGTCTTTACTGAGGGCAGTTTTTTTCTGAAGCCGGTAATGACAATCCTTTTCAATAAGGCTTGTACAAACGGATTTGTTGGAGTGACAATTGCCCGGACGTAGTACTGGTAAAATGACCTGACCGGTGTTCCCGTCCTTAAAGAACAACTCATGGCTACAACGTAGTCTGTCCATAATAGCCATTATACAAACTGAGTTGTTGGTGATAACTGGTATGAGTAGGGATCATTGGTACCATCTACATCAATGATGATTTGACCAGTCTTCTCTTTCAACTCCTCTACATAACTTGTCTACAAACCATTGACTCATCTGGTAGATCAGACTCCGATCGGCCTTGTTTTCAAATCGACTTAAAGTAGGCTGGGATCTACATAATCCGCTATCTAACTACTTTACGGATCACCGGATCCTATCGGAGTTTTTGTTCGTCATTGCAATCCAGATAGCCCTGCATCATTAAAAACACCCGTTGGCGAAGCATTTCTTCATAAGTGTATTCGATCCAAAAAGGGGTTTCGATAGTCAGGAATCAGTGCGGCGAAGCTTTTTAATAGACCAGTCTTTCTCTCTACTTTTTCACTTAACAATATCGCTCCAGTCTGAGCTAATCGCTGATGCTGAAAAATCAAATTTAGAAGCTTGTTTTCCTCGATAAAATACGGTATCTTTTTCCTTATATTCAGGCATAAATTAATTGCTTATTTTGGATTGTCTAACTATGCTCATCGTATAAGCAATTTATGCCTGTTTTGTTATTGTCTACTCATGAATTTTTCGGGTTAAAGCTCTTCCGTCATCAGTCCATAGTTTATTACTATGTGTTCCAATATATTCCTCTGCGTAATGTTTGATTCCCAAGTCTTCTAGCTTTTGGCTAGCTGAAATCCGGCAGGTGATTGGAACAAAAAGAATTGGATCATTTCTTCCCCAATCTAATTTAAGAGCCTTGAGCTTTTTGAGATTATCCACATAATCATTAGCTATTTCAATTGGTAAGTTTTTATTCCATAAGTCCAACACGTCATAATTTACGCGATCATTCTATCTCCTTTATAGGTAAACATCTAGGCAAGTCAGCATTTCAGGTCAGGTCCAAGTTTATTGGGATTAGGCGAAGTAAGCACGACCCGTAGCTACTACTACGTTAGGAAAAAATTCGTTATATCCAGTTACCAATTCTTCTCTTGTTTTACTCTCAGATGAACTCGCTTATAAGCTTGCCCTTTAATTCCTATTTCCTAATGGCCTAAACCCAATGGACCTGGTTCGCATAAGGCTTAAACTACTCGCAAAAACATCAGGGAAAAGCACTTCCCATTTTAATGGCTCCACCACTGACCCATCGAATGTCCTGCAATTCCACGACAATCCCTTTCGGGAATAAGTTCTATACCATTTTTATCGATGTAAGAAATTAGCCAAGTCCTTAGCTGTAAAATCTGCCCAATTTCCTGTTAAAGATAAACTTGGTGTAAAAGCTTCCCCTGTATAAGGTATGTTGGTCTGGCAAAACAACACCCCCTGAGGGGCTTGATTTTTCCCATTGCAATGGCTTGGTCTAACAATTCATCAAAATGATTTGGGATCACTGGCGATTTGAAGGCTATCGCTCCACGTAAAACCATTGACTAATCTAATAAATTACAGGGTACTTATCAGATGTTTTAAGGTCATTACCCAGGCTGGAAGATAGATTGTTATCTCTCCTTGTTGGGTCTTCTCCACTCGGAATTGTTTTCTAAAGCCGGTGAATATAATCAATTCAACAATAACTTTACCAGACGGATATTGTGCAATAAGTACTATATATACTATTTGGATAAAAGTCAGTAATCAAATAATTTTTTTCATGACGGTTTTATTTTGATCAGTTTTCCATGTCCAATATGCCTGCTGACAACGTGAGTCTGTCTAAAAACTCGCGTTAAAAAGCTAGGGAATGGTGGTGAATAACTATTTGTAGAAGATGAAAGTTGGAATTTCAAGTGTTGTTTTAACTTTGTTATGAATAATTCCTTAAGTGACTGTCCAACATATGTTTAATGGCTTGATTAAGGCTATTTGATCCAATATATATAGCCAAAAGATTCTCAGGAAGGTCATTAGTTTTTCTACACCTACTATGTTTATGATCCATCTGATATTGTAAGCAATAAAGATAAATCCTACATCTGCAGAGGCTCTGGCCATGGTTTTCTTAGTAATAAGGGCTAAGTTCTAAATAACACAGCAATTATTATTATCTTCGCTATATGATATCAAGTCAAGAGATCAAAAATTTATTTGCACAATTGCCGATAAGTTCCCAAACCGAATTGTTGGATGAGTTGCTCCAGGGGCAGGAATTACAAGGCAAAGTATTGATTGCCGCTCAACAACAAATAGCAGAGAAAAGAAAGAAGAAACCCTGTCCAAATTGCACAAGCGAGAAGGTATATAAGAGGGGCAGACAAAAAGGTGTGCAGATGTATCAGTGCAATGAATGTAAAAGATGGTACAGTGAAACAACAGGGACACCTTTGTATGACATCAAGCTTAAATCAAAATGGCAATCTTATCTGCGCTGCATGGAGCAGGGCATGCCGATAAAAAAGATAGCAAAACAAATCGGAATAAGCATCCAGACAAGCTTCGACTGGCGGCATAAGATATTGAGTTCACTAAATGAGTTTGTTCCCGAACAGTTATCCTCGGAAGTAGAATGTGATGAATTGGAACTGGCACTTAACAACAAGGGCAGTCGAAATTTAGATAGGGCAGCAAGAAAGAGGGGAAACGATTTCATACGGAATATGGGAAAGGAAGAGGTCACAGTTGTCCAGGTAGTAACAGCGGTTGAACGCAAGGGGGAGACCCAGTACCTTAACCCGCATGAGTCATTGGTTATTGCGGTTTTGTCAGGATCTGATAATGGGTTAGCTAACTGACTTACCTGGTATTGCCGTGTATGTCAATGAGTTGAAGATCAACAAGCAGTTTCTGGAACTCAAAGGACATTAGACACCTTTCATATTGATCGAATTCTTCGCAGTCCTTGTCAGTCAATTATCGGCTCTGGGAGCAGTGTATCTTATCCGGCAGTACATTTTTTTGCAAATTTCAAACCAATCACTGTCCTTAAGGGTAATCGGTGAATGTCAGGCCGTAAGCAAATCGCCCAGCAGGTATTGATATCAGAAAGGCTCATGAGTCATCATTCAGTATTGTGAATGATCCATTTTCCTTTCTATCAGGCACGCACCAACTTTTGATGCATCGCCAAGCTGGATATTGTCCACTTGCAATCGTTTAGCAAAAATCTTGGCTATGATTCAGCAATCAATAATTTATTGGTGTCTGTAACATGCCCCTTTCAGAGGGTAGCGACTGTTTGCCACGCATCGAAAATGGCCCAGTACCAATGACAGGAAAGCCGGTCTTTACAAGTCGATGAGCTTGAGTCAAAACCCCAATTCGATTATCTCTGCTGGGATCACCTCGCCTGATCATAAAATTCGGAGTAAATCTTAGTTGAGCGGTAGCAATTGGCTTCAAAGATGCAATCTGATAATTATCGTACATATCAATCATTTTCCGGTAGACTCGATTTTGGCGTACAGCTTTTGAGACCGATGGGAGCTTAGAAATGGCCTGGCTAAGTAAACGGGCCAACAAACTCTTGATAAGAATGATGATCTTCCGATGCATACTACAGCGGTTATACTGTCAACGATAGCCTGTTTGGTGAAAGTATTTAAAACTGGATTACTACTAATCCCCTGGAGGGAAATTTTGAGGGTCAAACTGATTTGCCAGTCCGATCAAATCATAGGGGTGGTCCTAAAGAGCTTTAATTATCAGTCGCTCCAATAAGGATCTTTATTGAGGGCACTGGTAATCTGACTGTGAATGACGGAGCCTTATCATTAAGAGCCAGCAGAGGACCATTATGATCTCGTCTGACTATTGCACCCTCCCTAGCACTGGTAAAAGTGTACCAGGACCGAATCTTTCCGATCGCGACAAAGGAAATTCAAAATCAGTTGGGACATCAGTTTGTCCCCAATCAACCCTTATACAAACTGAGTTGACTTGGGATCTCGATGAGTAGACTAATCGGTACTCAGTATGACATCAGGAGGATGAGCTTAAGACAAATTGTGAGTTACTCTTTCAACTCCTCTACGTAACGGTCTACAAACCATTGGGGCATCTGGCAGATCTGACTCCGATCGGCCTTGGTTACAAATCGACTATTAAGTAGGCTGAGGATAAAAGAGATCGGCTATTCGAAAAGTGCTTGGCGCTTCAGCAGGAAACTCTCGGAGTTCTGGCTCCTCATTCCAATCCTGATTATGCCCTGCATCATGAAAAACACCCGTTGGCGAAGCATTGATACTTCAGTAAGTGCCCTATTAGATAAAAAAGGGGTTTCTTTAGTCAGTGACTCAGTGCGGCTTATCATTTGAATAGACCAGGATGTCTCTCTACTTTTTCACTTAACGATGTCGCTCCTGGTTTCTGAGTTTAGCGCGTTATGCTCGAAAAATCAAATCTTAACTAGCTTGGTTTCCTCGATAAAATACGGTATCTAAATCCTTCACGGACGCAGCCGGTGGGACATTGAAGTATGAATGATCGGGTTGTCTAACTATCTCAATGTAAGCAATTGTATGCCTGGGTGTGGGTGTGGTACTGAGGAATTGAATCGGGTTAACCTCTAACTCCGATCTGTTGAATTGCCCGCTTGAAGCCCAGGAGCAAATCACTAGCAGCTTCCCCTTCCCGGTTAAACTTCCACTTCCCGTCTACCATCGTTCCCAATACCATACTCACATCCCCACTGTAAATAATTGTTGAGAGTAAGTTTTTGTTAGAAGAGGTTGTCAATATTGGGGCATCAGCATCAAAAACCACGGCATCAAATGGCTGACCAACTCCAAAGTAAGATTCCTCCAAATTACCCATAGCCTTCCGGCCTCCTAAAAGGGCTTGATCAAACCCGTAGACACCGCTGTCACCCGATTGTTCAACAAACGTATCTCGCTGATGTGAGATCAGACGTTGGCCATAGTCCAGTAGTCTCAATTCTTCGAGCGGATTGAGACTCACGTGACTGTCTGTCCCGATGGACCATTTGCCGTTCAATGCCTTATAGTCTCTGAAGCGGAATAGACCATCACCCAAATTACCTTCGGTGGTAGGGCACAGGACCACATGGGCTTCGGATGATGCAATCAATTCTACTTCGTTGTCATTCAGATGTGTAGCATGTACCAGGTGAAATCGGTCATTGACTTCAGCCTTGTCAAATAGATATTCAACCGGTCTCTTACCTGAAAATTCTAAGCAATCCTCGACTTCTTTTAGCTGCTCAGCAATGTGAATATGAAAGGGGAGATCTTTTGGTCCATCTTTTAATACCTGTATAAGTTCCTGACCATGAACTGCCCTTAAAGAATGGACACCGAATCCAAGTGATGCTCCTTCATAATTGGATACTGCGGCTTTTGAGGCTTCAAGGAGTTTCCAATAGTCATCGGCGGACTGGCAAATAAACCTTCTTTGATGTTCTTCAGGTTCTTTTCCAAACCCGCCTTTTTGATAAAACATGGGCACTAAAGTGATCTTAATGCCTGCTTTTTGGGCTGCAGCTGCCAGTCGTTCTCCCATTTCAGCTAGGTTGGCAAATGGTTTTCCGTTTTTATCATGATGGAGGTAGTGAAATTCAGCCACATGTGTGTACCCATGTCTCAGCATTTCGCAATACAACATGGCGGCAATAGCTTCCAGTTGATCGGGATTAATGGTGAGCGCGATTTGATACATTTTATCCCGCCAGCTCCAAAAATTATCAGCCCGTTGAATGACAGGATGAATTTCAGCTAAACCTGCCATGGCATATTGAAAAGCATGGGAATGGGCATTTTGAAATCCCGGAAGAGCATAGCCGTTTATCTTTGTTATAACACCCCCCTTACCCCCCTCAAGGGGGGAGTTTGGTGGGTGTCCCTCAAGAGGGGATTTGGCAGTGTGTCCCTCAAAGGGGGGAGTGGGTGGAGGATTCTTCAAGGGGAGAGATAGGGGGGTGTTGTTCAATTGAAACAATCTTTCCCAGGTTATCCAGTTCCACAAATGCAGGACAAATCCAACCGTCATCCTGTAATAAGCCACGAAATTTAATATACTTCATGAGAGTGACCGTATTAGCTCCTCAAAAGTAGATTGCAGGACTTTTCTCATTTCACCAGCTCTTGAAATGTCATAGTCAGTCTCCATGTCATTCATGTAATTGACTTTAGTCAATTCCAACTGTAATGCATGAATGTCATTTTCTGGATCGCCAAATCTTCTTGTAATATATCCTCCTTTGAATGGTGAATTGTGGGAGAGTTGATAGGGGCCGTTTCCAAGATTTTTAAGGGTATTTGAGATTAGATTGGAGGATGCTGATGTTCCGTCAACGTCTCCGAGAATGAGGTCCGGAAATTTATAAGGATGGATCGTTCGGACCAATTGACGAATTGAATGTGCTTCCCATAACAATACCTTACCGAATCTTGATCTCAAATCAGACAGAAGGCTCTGAATCTTGCGATGGTAGGGGTTGTAGTATTTATCAATCCGTCTTTGAACCTCGTTTTCATCTGGTTCAATGGTTTTATATAATGGTTCTTCGGCAAAGGTGGTTTTTGGTACAAGTGCGGTGATTATGCGTCCGTCGGAATATAATGGTTTACTTTCAGGGTCACGATTGAGATCAATTACCCACCGGTTGTAAACTGATCGGATCATAGTTATACCCATCTCGCTGGCAAAATCATAAAGGCGGTCTATATACCAGTCCGTATCGTCGGGAGTTTCGATCAGCTTTTGATCATAATGTTCTACAATTTCATCAGGAAAGGCTGTTCCGCAGTGTGGAACACTAATCAGTATTGGGACCGGGGTGTTTTTAGGGTTAACAATTTCAAAGGGCTCCATTCATCGAATTCTTAAAAGATGGGAAGAAGAAAATGGGTAATTTCACCACAACGCTAAATTATGAATTTTAAGATTTGACGAAGTTAACCAGCCTTTTTATAGCCATTGCAACCAGTCTGTTTATTTATAGTTGTCAGGACACATCTCCAAAAGCCGACCTGGTGGTTAAGAATGCTACTATTTATACTGTTGACCCCAATCAACCAACCGCAGAAGCAATTGCTATAGTGGGAGACAGAATAGCATTTCTTGGGAGTAATTAGGAGATCGAAAACTGGATTGCAGATACTACAGATGTTCTTGATATGGGAGGTAAAACTGTTACTCCAGGTCTTGTTGAGGGTCATGGTCACATTATGGGAGTGGGTTATAACCGGCTAAACCTGGACCTGATGGAAATGAAGAGTTATAATGAGATTGTTGAAGCGGTGGCAGAGGCAGCAAAGAACACCCCGGATGGGCAGTGGATATTAGGCAGGGGTTGGCACCAGGACAAATGGATAACTCAACCGGAGAATGGTGTGAAGGGGTTCCCAACCCATCATCAATTAAGTCAGGCCGTTCCCGATCATCCTGTTTATCTGCGTCATGCCAGCGGTCATATGGGCTTTGCCAATGATAGAGCCATGAAAGAAGCAGGTATTAGCCGTAATACACCGCAACCTGATGGTGGCAAGATATTTATGGGTATTGATGGTCGTCCTACAGGAATTTTTAACGAGACAGCACAAGGACTGATAGGGAAAGTGGTTCCGGAGAATACACCTGAAAAAGACAGGAGAGCCCTGGAATTGGCCATTAGTGAATGTGTTGAAAATGGGATAACCAGTTTTCATACTGCAGGGCAGGATGGACCTGAGATAGATATTTTTAAAGCATTTGTGGATGAAGGAAAAATGAACATCAGACTGTATGTGATGCTGAATGGACGAAATGAGGAACTTTTACAAGAATACTATACTAAGGGGTCCGGAAGTTGGCTTGGGTGATGACAGGCTGACTGTAAGGGCTATTAAACTATACTCCGATGGAGCTCTTGGTTCACGCGGCGCTTGGTTACTTGAAGAGTATGCAGATGCTCCCGGGCAATTTGGACACAATATCACCCCCATGGAAGATATAGAGCGAGTAACCAGGGATGGGATGCAAGCTGGTTTCCAAATCTGCACACATGCTATTGGCGACCGCGGAAACCAGGAAGTCCTGGATATATATGAAAGGTCATTCGAAGATTTTCCTCAGGCAGCGAGTAACCACAGATTTCGCATAGAACATGCCCAGCATCTTCATTTGGATGACATACCAAGATTTGCAGAGATGGGTGTCATCCCTGCAATGCAGGCTATCCACATGTCATCGGATCGACCCTGGGCTATTGACAGACTTGGGTGGCAAAGAATTGAAGATGGGGCCTATGTTTGGCAAAAACTCCTAAAGAGTCCGGTGCGAAGATTGTTAACGGCACAGATGCGCCGATGGAGCCTGTTAGCGCCATCGCCTCCTTTTATGCATCAGTGTCTCGTCAGACGCTGGCTGGAACTCGGGATGGTGGTTATGAAGCAGAGCAGAAAATGACCAGGGAACAAGCGCTCAGGTCTTATACATTGGATGCAGCTTATGGCGCTTTTGAAGAAGACATCAAAGGATCGATAGAAGTAGGTAAATTGACTGATTTTACAGTCTATAGCCAGGATATGATGACTGTGCCGGTAAATGAAATTCTCAAAACTGAGATTGAATATACCATTGTCGGAGGTAAGGTAGTCTATAAAAAACCTTAGATCCAAAACCTTCAAGGGTCTGGTTTGGACCTATATATTAATTATGATAATATTTCACCTAATAAGACATATTAACCCTTGAAGGTTTAATATGTCTATAGAAACATAAAATCCCGGGCCATCAAAGACGGCACGGGATCACACGGTTGGACTTTGCTCTTGAAATCAGTTTACATTTATATGAATTGAGAGTATAACTCTCAATTCATATAGTTAGAAAAAAATTGTTACAAGACCTGATATACCTTACCTAAAATTGGTTCTAATTGGTGTGGATAACCTGTGAATATGGAGGTAAAATACCTGCTTCTGAGCGTGGGAAACTTTTCTCTTGAGATCACTTTTTGGGTCTCTATTTCATACTTACGTTTGCTTAATATTAGATAACCAACCTAATCGTTAACTTTATATATGGATCAACCCGGGCAATCACCTATCCGTATCGGCTATCGTTCAAAAAACATCAGTGTATCCGAAATATCCGGACAATTAGGAAAGTTACCACCCCAGGCGGTTGACCTCGAAGAGGCGGTTTTAGGTGCACTGATGTTGGAAAAGGATGCTCTAACAACGGTAATTGATATTTTAAAGCCCGAGAGCTTCTACAGAGACGCCCACCAGGAGATTTATAGGGCCATACTTACCCTATTCAATAATTCTGAGCCCGTTGACATGCTTACCGTCACCGCCCAGCTTCGAAAGGACGGAAAGCTAGAAGTTATAGGTGGCGCTTATTATATTACAGAGCTGACCACTAAGGTTAATTCTGCTGCAAATATTGAATATCATGCCCGTATTATTACAGAACAATCAATCAAGAGGGAGTTAATTGCGATTTCTGCCGAAATACAGACGGAGGCGTACGAAGACACCACAGATGTATTTAACCTTCTTGATAAAACAGAACAGTCCTTATTTGAGGTTTCCGAATCACACATTCGGAAGAATTATGCTGACATGCGTTCATTGATGCATGAAGCTATCATGGAGCTTGAAGCGAGAAAAGAGCATAAAGACGGTTTAACGGGTATCCCTAGTGGATTTACTGCATTAGATCGTGTGACGTCCGGCTGGCAACCTTCGGATCTGATCATAATTGCTGCCCGACCTGGCATGGGTAAGACGGCTTTTGTGGTTACTGCTATGAGAAATGCTGCGGTAGATTTTAACCATCCGGTTGCAATTTTCTCCCTTGAGATGTCATCTATTCAATTGGTTAACCGCTTGGTTTCGGCTGAGGCTGGGTTAGAGAATGAAAAATTAAAAAAAGGAAATCTTGCTGAGCATGAATGGCAACAACTCCTACATAAAACTGCTAAACTGACAGAAGCGCCAATTTTTATTGATGACACACCAGCCCTGAGTATATTGGAATTACGGGCTAAATGTCGCCGATTGAAAGCCCAGCATGATGTCAAACTAATCATCATTGATTACCTGCAGTTAATGTCCGGTGATACCGGAAAAGGGCAATCGGGCAATCGCGAGCAAGAAATTGCGTCAATCTCCAGGGCCTTAAAAGGGATAGCAAAGGAACTGGTAGTACCGGTAGTTGCGATATCGCAATTAAGTCGGGCAGTTGAAACAAGAGGCGGTGATAAGCGTCCTCAACTCTCAGACTTAAGAGAATCAGGCTCGATCGAACAGGACGCAGATATCGTAATGTTCCTTTATCGTCCGGAATATTACCAGATCACCGAAGATGAAAACGGGATGCCGACAACTGGTACCGGAGAAGTTATTATCGCCAAGCATCGAAACGGAGCGCTGGATAATATTCAGCTGAAATATATCAGTCGCTTTACCAAATTTACTGATATGGATATTGCAGGTGATGGTGATTATGCATCATTACCTGGAACCGGTTTGTCTTCTGAATTCCCGAATACAATAACGTTACCTAGCAAAGCAAATGACACTTTTGAAGATGACGATTCGGAAAATATTGAGCCAGAAAAGCCGAATGATGCTCCATTCTAGGGCCCTGTTGGTGTCATGAGCCATATTCAATCCCAAAAAATCTGTGAAAATGGTAATTATTAGTACCTTAAACCGCCTGAGTACTAGTTATTGGCACTGTGAATTGCTCGTGAATGTTCATAAACTGAAATATAGGTTTGTGTTCATTAAACTGTTAATTTCAGTTTTTATTAGTTAAGGGTTCCTAAATCACCATGATCAAATTCTATGAAGAAGACACAACATCTGGTTGGGCTTACGGATGAGCAAGTAATAGAAAGTAGAAATAAACACGGCTTAAACTTATTAACCCCACCTGAACGAGAACAATTGTGGAAACTTTTTTTGGAGAAATTTGAGGATCCCATAATCAGGATTTTACTAATAAGTTCATTAAACTGTTAATTTCAGTTTTTATTAGTTAAGGGTTCCTAAATCACCATGATCAAATTCTATGAAGAAGACACAACATCTGGTTGGGCTTACGGATGAGCAAGTAATAGAAAGTAGAAATAAACACGGCTTAAACTTATTAACCCCACCTGAACGAGAACAATTGTGGAAACTTTTTTTGGAGAAATTTGAGGATCCCATAATCAGGATTTTACTAATTGCAGCTTTTTTGTCTCTTATTATCTCATTTGTTAATAATGAGTATGCTGAGACCATCGGTATTTTTTGTGCCATTTTCCTGTCCACCGGTGTAGCGTTCTGGTTTGAAATGGATGCCAATAAGAAGTTCGATGTACTGAATAAGGTAAATGATGATACACTCATAAAGGTTACCCGAAACGGCAATATCAAGGAGATCCCAAAAAAGGAGGTTGTTGTTGGTGACATTGTGCTGCTAGAAGCCGGGGAGGAAGTTCCCGCTGACGGAGAATTGTTGGAGGCAGTTTCTCTTCAATTGAACGAATCCAGCCTGACAGGAGAACTCAGTATTCATAAAACCATTAACCCTGCGAATTTCAATAAGGATGCTACATACCCTTCAAATTGGGTTATGAGAGGTACCAGTGTAATTGATGGCCATGGTACTTTGGAAGTTAGCAAAATTGGTGATGAGACAGAGTATGGAAAAGTGGCACAAAAGGCTACGGAGATGACTGGTGAAGAAACTCCACTCAACAAGCAGTTGGATGGATTAGCCAGGTTCATCGGTATCGTTGGGTTTACGCTTGCGGTATTAACATTTTCAACCTTATTTATTAAAGAACTATTTCTTGGAGATATAGTGGTGCCATTGGTTCATCTTGGCTCTGTCGGTATAGTGATTGCCTCTGCTATGGTGGCCTTGTCCAAGGTTTGGGTGCCTATTGTCTATGATGGCATGCAAATGTTCGGTTCAGATAAACAGACGCCTAAAATCATTGAGGAAGGCAGTTGGTTGAGATGGATTGGTTATGCCATATTGACTTTTATCGGCTTGATAGCATTAGCCTATCCTATGGGAATAGATCCATTAAACGCATTTTACTGGGTAACCATTGAGGTAGCAGGACGAATACTTACCTATTTTATGATTGCGGTGACGCTGATTGTGGTTGCAGTACCTGAAGGATTACCGATGAGTGTAACCTTAAGTTTGGCTATGAGCATACGGAGGACGCTACAAACCAACAATCTCGTACGGAAAATGCATGCTTGTGAAACAATGGGTGCTACGACCATTATCTGTACCGATAAGACCGGTACCTTGACACAAAATCAAATGACTATTCATAAAACAGATTTCTATGGATTGAAGGACCAAAAACCTGATGATCACAATGCTGGTCATTTGATTAAAGAGAGCATTTCGTCAAATACGACGGCTCATTTAGATTATTCCGATGATACTAAAATTAAGGGGCTGGGAAATCCTACTGAAGCGGCATTATTACTATGGTTACATAAACATGATGTAAACTATCAAGAGCTTCGTGAGGGTACAGAAGTAATTGATCAGCTAACATTTTCAACAGAGCGCAAGTTCATGGCTACATTGGTAGAATCACCAACGCTCAAAAAGAAAGTATTATATGTTAAAGGCGCTCCTGAGATTGTCCTGAGTAAGTGTAAGGATGCCTTAATTGAGGATAAAACTCAGGATGTTAGTTTAATCAAACCACAGGTTAATGATCAACTTTTGAGCTATCAAAATAAAGCTATGCGAACCCTGGGGTTCGCCTACAAGATCATTGAGGATGAAAAACCGGGAACCATTGAGGACTTGGCTAATTTTGATCTGACTTTTTTAGGTATTGTTGCCATATCCGACCCTGTGAGGGAAGATGTACCGGCTGCAGTAGAGGTTTGTCATATGGCGGGTATAGATGTCAAAATAGTTACCGGTGATACACCCGGAACAGCCAAAGAGATTGGTCGGCAGATTGGAATATGGTCTGAGAGTGACACTGACAAGCATATAATTACAGGAGTAGATTTTGAAGGTTTGTCGGATGAAGAAGCGCTTGGAAGAGTTCGGGATTTAAAAATTATGTGTCGGGCAAGACCAACTGATAAGCAAAGGTTAGTTCAGCTGCTTCAACAAACCGGTTCTGTAGTGGCCCGTAACCGGAGATGGAACAAATGATGCTCCCGCACTCAATCATGCCCATGTAGGTCTTTCAATGGGTTCTGGCACTTCTGTGGCTAAAGAGGCCAGTGGACATTACGTTGTTGGATGATTCATTCAACAGCATTGCGACGGCTGTAATGTGGGGACGTTCTTTATATCAGAATATCCAACGTTTTATTCTGTTTCAACTAACCATAAATGTAGCTGCCCTAACAATTGTTTTCCTCGGCTCCTTATTGGGATACGAGCTACCACTAACAGTTACTCAGATGTTATGGGTGAACCTGATTATGGACACTTTTGCGGCGGCTGCACTGGCTTCTCTTCCCCCGGATAAAAGAGTCATGGACAATAAGCCTCGTGGCCAGGATGATTTCATCATCTCTCAGGAGATGAAGGTCAATATATTATTTGTTGGATTCTCCTTCGTTTTTTTGTTGCTAGGATTACTTTACTACTTTACGGAGCCCGATGGAACTATTAGTGACTACAACTTGTCATTGTTCTTCACCATTTTCGTACTGCTACAATTTTGGAACTTATTTAACGCCAAGGCGTATGGTACCGGTCGGTCGGCATTCTACGAAATGAATAAGGGGGTTGGTTTTATAATTGTCGCTTTCCTTATTATTGTTGGACAATATTTTATCGTTGAATTTGGAGGGAAGGTATTTCGAACTGTACCACTATCCTTTACTGATTGGGGTATTATTATAGCTAGTACATCTCTCGTTCTTTGGATTGGAGAAATTGTGAGACCGGTTAGAAGGTAATCTCCTTGAAATACTATTAGTTATCTGCCCATGATTTCTTATCACCCAGCAAAAACATACTAGATGATTGTCTACGATTCCCAGAAATGGAGTTGGTTCTTTAACCCGCATTATTCATAGGCCACCAATTTTGGGATTAATAATGGGTTGCTAACTATTTTTGATTGGAGTGTATGTATTAATTTGAAGATCAACCAGGTTTCTGGATTTCAAAGGACATTAGAGCGTTTTTTTGTTAGAATTTTTCAATTTTCAGTCAAAGCTCTATTGTGTTCTTATGGAAGAACATTTTTTTGATTAAATCAAACTGTTTAACTGATCGGTCAGTTCACCGTAAGCAAATCGCCCAGCAGGTATTGATATCTAAAGGCTCTTGAGAATTGTATTGTCAATGATCTTTTCCTTTCTTTCAGGCACGCCCCAACCTTCATCAGGTAAAGCCGGATATTGTCCACTTGCCATCGTTTAGCAAAGTGGTGTTTTGTTTTGGCAATTAATAATTTAATCTGCCGGAACATTTCATAACAGAGGGTAGCGATGATTAAACGCATGAAATTGGCCCAGTAGCGATGACAGGAAAGCCGGTCGGAATAAGTCATGTTTTTGAGTTCCTTTATTCGATTTTCACTGGCATCACCTCGCTTGACATAAAAATCAAAGTAAATCTGTTGAGCGGTCATCGCTTCAAAGTTGCTCACAAAGTAACGGACATTCATTCCTTTTCCGGTAGACTCCACTTTGGCGTACAGCTTTTCAGAACGATCCCAGCTTTTGGCCTGGTAAGTAAACGGGCCAACAAACTCTTGATGTTTGATGATTTTTGAAGCATATTCCTTTTTTACTTCAATGATAGTCTGTTTGGTAAAAGTCTTTAAAACTTCATTACTACTAATACCTAAACAAAATTGAAGGTCAAACTGCTTAGCTATCCGATAAAAAGATGCTCCTGAAAAGCCACTATCCGCTCGAATAAGGATCTTTACTGAGGGCAGTTTTTTTCTGATTTTAATGACAATCCTTTTCAATAAGGCCACAAACCATTTGTTGGAGTGACAATTGCCCGGACGTAGTACTGGTAAAATGACCTGACCGGTGTTCCCGTCCTTAAAGAACAACTCATAGTACATAGTCTGTCCATAATAGCCATTATACAAACTGAGTTGTTGGGATCCATGAGTAGGGTCATCGGTACCATCTACATCAATGATGATTTGACCAGTCTTCTCTTTCAACTCCTCTACATAACGGTCTACAAACCATTGACTCATCTGGTAGATCAGACTCCGATCGGCCTTGTTTTCAAATCGACTTAAAGTAGGCTGGGAACATAATCCGCTATCTAGTACTTTACGGATCACCGGATCCTCTCGGAGTTTTTGTTCGTCATTGCAATCCTGATAGCCCTGCATCATTAAAAACACCCGTTGGCGAAGCATTTCTTCATAAGTGTATTCGATAAAAAAGGGGTTTCGATAGTCAGGAATCAGTGCGGCGAAGCTTTTTAATAGACCAGTCTTTCTCTCTACTTTTTCACTTAACAATATCGCTCCGTCTGAGCTAATCGCTGATGCTGAAAAATCAAATTTAAAAGCTTGTTTTCCTCGATAAAATACGGTATCTTTTTCCTTATATTCAGGCATAAATTAATTGCTTATTTTGTTGTCTAACTATCTCAATATAAGCAATTTATGCCTGTTTTTTATTGTCTACTATGAATTTTTCGGGTTAAGACCCTTATTAAGTCTTATCGATATAGCTATAACCTCAAATACCTTCTCCGGTTCTTAATATATTCCGTGATCTATACGACAGCGGTAACCTTTATACTCATTAACTATTTGAGTGCGTATTTTCATGTAGATACTGTATTTTTCTCGCTCATAGGTGTAATCCTTTCATTATTTGTGGTGTTCAGGATGAACACTTCTTATGACAGGTGGTGGGAGGGAAGACAGGCATATGGAAAGTTAGTCAATGACAGCAGGAATTTTGCTATACAATTGAATACATTGATTCCGTTTGAGAATAGACAGAGGCGACGATATTTCACCAAGCATATTTACAATTTTTGCCTGTCTCTAACCTGGCACCTTCGGGATACGACAGAAAAAGCCGAGTATGTGGGAACTAAGGAGGAGATATCTAAAATCAGAAAGTCAAAACATCAACCCAATATAGTTGCGACTTTTTTGTTTGATGAAGTTGAAGCTATGTACAAGGAAAAATCCGTTACTGATTTCGACAAAAACCGACTGAAGCAGCTTCTTGAAGGGTTTATTGAAGTATTAGGAATATGTGAGCGGATAAAAAAGTCTCCCATTCCATTTTCACATACGACCTTTATAAAACTCTTTATTCTAATTTACCTTGGCATTCTGCCGTTTGGATTAGTTAATGAGTTTCATTATCTCACTATACCTGCGGCCATGGTGATGTCATTCGCTATGTTCGGCATTGAAGTAGTTTCAGAGGAAGTTGAAAATCCTTTTGGTCTTGATGCCAATGATCTTCCCACAGGTACATTGTCAGAGATGATCCGCGAAAATGGCAATGAAATTTTAAATACGCATATACGAATGGAGGGAGATGCTCCGACATTTAACCCGCATTATTCATAGGCCACCAATTTTGGGATTAATAATGGGTTGCTAACTATTTTTGATTGGAGTGTATGTATTAATTTGAAGATCAACCAGGTTTCTGGATTTCAAAGGACATTAGAGCGTTTTTTTGTTAGAATTTTTCAATTTTCAGTCAAAGCTCTATTGTGTTCTTATGGAAGAACATTTTTTTGATTAAACTAAACTGTTTAACTGATCGGTCAGTTCACCGTAAGCAAATCGCCCAGCAGGTATTGATATCTAAAGGCTCTTGAGAATTGTATTGTCAATGATCTTTTCCTTTCTTTCAGGCACGCCCCAACCTTCATCAGGTAAAACCGGATATTGTCCACTTGCCATCGTTTAGCAAAGTGGTGTTTTGTTTTGGCAATTAATAATTTAATCTGCCGGAACATTTCATAACAGAGGGTAGCGATGATTAAACGCATGAAATTGGCCCAGTAGCGATGACAGGAAAGCCGGTCGGAATAAGTCATGTTTTTGAGTTCCTTTATTCGATTTTCACTGGCATCACCTCGCTTGACATAAAAATCAAAGTAAATCTGTTGAGCGGTCATCGCTTCAAAGTTGCTCACAAAGTAACGGACATTCATTCCTTTTCCGGTAGACTCCACTTTGGCGTACAGCTTTTCAGAACGATCCCAGCTTTTGGCCTGGTAAGTAAACGGGCCAACAAACTCTTGATGTTTGATGATTTTTGAAGCATATTCCTTTTTTACTTCAATGATATTCTGTTTGGTAAAAGTCTTTAAAACTTCATTACTACTAATACCTAAACAAAATTGAAGGTCAAACTGCTTAGCTATCCGATAAAAAGATGCTCCTGAAAAGCCACTATCCGCTCGAATAAGGATCTTTACTGAGGGCAGTTTTTTTCTGATTTTAATGACAATCCTTTTCAATAAGGCCACAAACCATTTGTTGGAGTGACAATTGCCCGGACGTAGTACTGGTAAAATGACCTGACCGGTGTTCCCGTCCTTAAAGAACAACTCATGGTACATAGTCTGTCCATAATAGCCATTATACAAACTGAGTTGTTGGGATCCATGAGTAGGGTCATCGGTACCATCTACATCAATGATGATTTGACCAGTCTTCTCTTTCAACTCCTCTACATAACGGTCTACAAACCATTGACTCATCTGGTAGATCAGACTCCGATCGGCCTTGTTTTCAAATCGACTTAAAGTAGGCTGGGAACATAATCCGCTATCTAGTACTTTACGGATCACCGGATCCTCTCGGAGTTTTTGTTCGTCATTGCAATCCTGATAGCCCTGCATCATTAAAAACACCCGTTGGTGAAGCATTTCTTCATAAGTGTATTCGATAAAAAAGGGGTTTCGATAGTCAGGAATCAGTGCGGCGAAGCTTTTTAATAGACCAGTCTTTCTCTCTACTTTTTCACTTAACAATATCGCTCCGTCTGAGCTAATCGCTGATGCTGAAAAATCAAATTTAAAAGCTTGTTTTCCTCGATAAAATACGGTATCTTTTTCCTTATATTCAGGCATAAATTAATTGCTTATTTTGTTGTCTAACTATCTCAATATAAGCAATTTATGCCTGTTTTTTATTGTCTACTATGAATTTTTCGGGTTAAGGAAGCGGATATCATTCTTTAGAGGTGTCCTGAAATTAACAGCATCCACCGCCATCATAAAAGTATGTGGCCTCAGATATAAAAACATCTGATCGATCTAACGAAGCCAGCGCTGTCGCTGTTTTGTCGCAAATCGCAAGTGGTTGATTAGGAAGCATTATATGCCCGTTATCATCATCAAGGTATTCCTCTTCGCCAAAATAAATAGCGCTCTTACCGGTAAATATACATGGTCCGTCCTCCGGCATGGGGTCTTTGAGTGCACAGACCTCAATGCTTTCGACATAAATGTTATCAATAGTTTGATATTGCTTTGTATCTAAAATACGATAGGGCCGTCTGGCTCTGATTTCAACGGTGCCAAAACCAATTTCGGTCAGCATTTTCACGTAATCCTTAAGCGGGATTGCGCCGCTCAAACACAAAGCCCGCAATCTTTCGTCATTTCTTAAGTTCTCGGGAATTTCTTGCTCACAAACCGGATCTGACATTACTAATCGACCATGTGGTTTTAGTACACGATACATTTCCTTCAATGCTTTTTGCAGATCTTCAGCTTTGAAAATATTAAAGAGACAGTTTTGAGCTGCCACATCAATGGAAGCATTTTCAACCGGAAGGTTCAATGCATCTCCGTGTCTTAGATCAACGAAATCTGATTTAACCCGCATTATTCATAGGCCACCAATTTTGGGATTAATAATGGGTTGCTAACTATTTTTGATTGGAGTGTATGTATTAATTTGAAGATCAACCAGGTTTCTGGATTTCAAAGGACATTAGAGCGTTTTTTTGTTAGAATTTTTCAATTTTCAGTCAAAGCTCTATTGTGTTCTTATGGAAGAACATTTTTTTGATTAAATCAAACTGTTTAACTGATCGGTCAGTTCACCGTAAGCAAATCGCCCAGCAGGTATTGATATCTAAAGGCTCTTGAGAATTGTATTATCAATGATCTTTTCCTTTCTTTCAGGCACGCCCCAACCTTCATCAGGTAAAGCCGGATATTGTCCACTTGCCATCGTTTAGCAAAGTGGTGTTTTGTTTTGGCAATTAATAATTTAATCTGCCGGAACATTTCATAACAGAGGGTAGCGATGATTAAACGCATGAAATTGGCCCAGTAGCGATGACAGGAAAGCCGGTCGGAATAAGTCATGTTTTTGAGTTCCTTTATTCGATTTTCACTGGCATCACCTCGCTTGACATAAAAATCAAAGTAAATCTGTTGAGCGGTCATCGCTTCAAAGTTGCTCACAAAGTAACGGACATTCATTCCTTTTCCGGTAGACTCCACTTTGGCGTACAGCTTTTCAGAACGATCCCAGCTTTTGGCCTGGTAAGTAAACGGGCCAACAAACTCTTGATGTTTGATGATTTTTGAAGCATATTCCTTTTTTACTTCAATGATAGTCTGTTTGGTAAAAGTCTTTAAAACTTCATTACTACTAATACCTAAACAAAATTGAAGGTCAAACTGCTTAGCTATCCGATAAAAAGATGCTCCTGAAAAGCCACTATCCGCTCGAATAAGGATCTTTACTGAGGGCAGTTTTTTCTGATTTTAATGACAATCCTTTTCAATAAGGCCACAAACCATTTGTTGGAGTGACAATTGCCCGGACGTAGTACTGGTAAAATGACCTGACCGGTGTTCCCGTCCTTAAAGAACAACTCATGGTACATAGTCTGTCCATAATAGCCATTATACAAACTGAGTTGTTGGGATCCATGAGTAGGGTCATCGGTACC
This sequence comes from Cyclobacteriaceae bacterium, assembly GCA_963664285.2. GTDB lineage: Bacteria > Bacteroidota > Bacteroidia > Cytophagales > Cyclobacteriaceae > JAJCYL01. The sequence continues at coordinate 20,796 of CAXXNX010000036.1, read as the reverse complement.
ATCTACATCAATGATGATTTGACCAGTCTTCTCTTTCAACTCCTCTACATAACGGTCTACAAACCATTGACTCATCTGGTAGATCAGACTCCGATCGGCCTTGTTTTCAAATCGACTTAAAGTAGGCTGGGAACATAATCCGCTATCTAGTACTTTACGGATCACCGGATCCTCTCGGAGTTTTTGTTCGTCATTGCAATCCTGATAGCCCTGCATCATTAAAAACACCCGTTGGCGAAGCATTTCTTCATAAGTGTATTCGATAAAAAAGGGGTTTCGATAGTCAGGAATCAGTGCGGCGAAGCTTTTTAATAGACCAGTCTTTCTCTCTACTTTTTCACTTAACAATATCGCTCCGTCTGAGCTAATCGCTGATGCTGAAAAATCAAATTTAAAAGCTTGTTTCCCTCGATAAAATACGGTATCTTTTTCCTTATATTTAGGCATAAATTAATTGCTTATTTTGTTGTCTAACTATCTCAATATAAGCAATTTATGCCTGTTTTTTATTGTCTACTATGAATTTTTCGGGTTAAACCAGGAATTTAGTTGCTCAACTTCTGAAAAGTTCTTTCTGGAAGCTTCCAGCATTTCTTCAACAATGTCCACCCCAATCACTCCTTTAGGTTTCCTGGTGAAGTAAGCAAATTGCAGGAGTTCCATTCCTCCACCGACCCCAACGTAAAGGATCGAGGGTTCATTCACCAGATCGCGTGGATGAACAGTGCTGCCACAGCCATAGTTCATCGACTGCATGATTTTAGGAATCTGCAATCCCGGCCAGTTGCCAAATGGGAGAAGTGGTGCAGCATAAGCCCACATCGGGAGTTAGAGCTGCTTCTTTATAGACATTTTTTGTTGTTTCTAAGTATGTACTCATTTATTAAAAAATCAAAATTTTCAAAAATCAAATCTCAATCAAATTCAAAAATCAAAATCCTGATGTCATCATTAGGATTTTTGAAATTTGCATTTTGTTATTTGGGTTTTCCTCTTAAGCGGTTGCACCTCCGCAACTGCTTCCGGCTCCCGCAGTACAGCCATAGCAATGCTGATTGATTATTATTTCACGGTTGTTTAATTTCTTTATATCAAAGTCTTTTATATGATCCGGAGCGCTGTTGTTGATATTCAACTCAAGCATCTGATTGAAATCACAGTCGAACAGATACCCATCCCATCCGACAGATATAGTATTCCTGCACATCACACCTTTAGCCGCTACCGGGTTGAAAGCATTTGCTAATTTCTCCATGTAATCTTTGTAATTGCCTGATATTACCAGGTATTCCAGGAAACGGCTGATAGGAAGGTTGGTAATTGTGTACAAACTGTTGAAATCAATACTAAATCCATCTTTTAGCTTTTGTTTGAATTGTAATTCCAAACTTTCTTGAGACCCCGGCATGAATACCCCGGTTGGGTTGTATACCAGGTTAAGCATAAGATCTGAATCCACTTTACCGTATCCCACGGCGTTAAGCATTTTCAGCGCTTTAATAGACCGTTCAAAAACGCCTTCACCTCGCTGAGCGTCAGTTCTTCTCGCTGAGAAATAGGGAAGTGACGAAATCACTTCTACTTTATACTTGCTAAAGAACTCAGGAAGATCATTGTATTTTGGATTTGCCACTATAATGGTTAGGTTACACCTGACCATTATATGCTTTCCCAAAGCTGAAAGCTCTCTGACAAACCATCTGAAATCAGGATTCATTTCAGGTGCCCCACCCGTCAGGTCAACAGTATGAATATCGGTATCTCGAATAGCATCAAGACATTGCTGCATTGTTTCTCTGGTCATTATCTCTTTTCGGTCTGGTCCGGCATCTACATGGCAATGTTTGCACGTCTGGTTGCACATTTTGCCTACATTGACCTGGAAGACCTCAATACCCGTTGGTTTTAGAGGGTAGTGATCGATCTGTTGAAGTTTATCTTCAAAAGAATCAATGCCAATCGATTGATTATCTTCTAAAATCTCCAACTGGCGATCTACCAAAGCCAAATCATGTTTCCTTGCTTTTAAACTCTTCATTGCATGGTGATTTCTTTGACCTTATTCATCATCTGAACTCCATGGACCAATGAAGCCCCTCCACGGATGGCAGCCGATACGTGGATTGCTTCCATCATTTGCTCTTCATCAGCGCCCTTTTCGAGCGTGTCACTGGTATAGGCATCAATGCAATAGGGGCATTGAATAGCATGGGCGACAGCCAAAGCGATCAATGACTTTTCTCGGGATGTAAGCGCTCCTTCTTTGAAAACATCTCCATAGTAATCAAAGAATTTCTTAGCCAATTCTGGTCCGAATTCGGCGATATCCCCAAATTTTTTAAGATCTTTTGGATCGTAGTATGTTTTATCCATTTAGTTTCTTCTTCATTAATAATAAAATCAAAGCAGAGCCTGTCTAAGCCGTAATTTGCTATCACTTTATGACGGTTTTTTCCGTCATTGTGGTGATTATCAGGTTATTAACAGTAAGAAGGAGGTCCCCGGAGCGTTAAGATGACAGATAAAAAAACAGGTATTGATATCGGTTGATATCTGGGTTTGAAATAAATAAGTAACTGTGTAATTAATCTCCAAAGCTTGTATAAACTATTGCCAAATCTTTTAACAACTTTTTTGGTGATAACGCCATCAATATCAAATTTTTGAACTAATAGCCGGACAGGATCCTTTATTGATCGGAGTAATTGTTTGAATACATTACTTGTTTTCCAATTGATACCTTCTAATGCCTTGGAAGAAAAATTCTTCAAATTGAGACCAATAAGGTACACGCCACCATCTTCAGCAGGCCCCAGAACATTTTTACCCTGTGTAAGTGATTGATCGGCCAAGATCAGATCATTCACTTCAAGATCAGGACAATCATTGCCGATAGCGATCACATTCTCAAATCCCTTTTCAAAAATTTGCTTAAAAGCATGAGTTAGACGGTCTCCAAAATTTGATCCCTTTTGTTGGGATTGATCAATATGGTAATAAGGGAGCCCTGTTTGGTCACAGACTTTGATCGTTTTCTGATTCAAGGACTTAGCTAGCACAACGTTTCCAGACCGGTCAAGAGCGCTGTGAAAGCGTTTGTGCCGGGCTTCAATATGTGCTCCACGGGCAAAGATCAATATGGCAGTCTTCGAATTAATGGTTTATTCGTTTGAACTGTAACACAAATAAGGGGAATTTTATTCCCTTGCCCACAGGTTTTATATAAACTTGGTCTCCTTCAGGACTTTATCCAGTATTCATTGGCCAAATAGGTCTCACAGTTTCGCCAGAGGGACAGCTGAGAACCTTTTCAGATTCTTTGATAGCATCGTGGCGCAATCAGGTCGTAGGATATGGCCTAAAGATCTGTGATTACTTAACTTTTAGTAATTTGGCTTAGAGTATCAGAGCTATTTTCTGATTGGTTGCAAAGCTAGCTTGACCAATCGATTATTATAACACCAAGTTGCGGCAGCTATACCGGCAATGATTTCCCATTTGGCACCAAAAAAGCAAGAGAGAATTTTGGGTTAATGAATTAATTAGTGTCTGTATGAAAACAGGCTAATATGCTGATTATCCATCATATTCGTATTTTTTCCATCAAATCAGCGCTGAATTATTCTCGAATCTGATTCAGTAGAATTATCAAATTCACAAATATTATCAAGAACAGTTGCGTTGTAGCCTGTTAATTGGCCATTTGAAGGTTTTCCATTCAAAACCCCCAAAGAATTCACTTTGAGATTCGCAGGCTTTTTGGTCTGTCGGGGAGTAAAATCCCTGTCCTTTTTTTGTTCATTCAGTGTAGAAAAGAAACGATTTTTTCGGTTGGTTTATCAGGATTAATCATTATATTGCATATAACCGATATAAATACAAACCATGAGGAAATCCTTCCAGCCCCAACTTACCCTGGGATGCACACCCATCGAGCAAGTAGAGGCTCCGGTGAAAACTAAAAGCCACTTAGCTGCCCTGGCAGCCGCCCTTCAATATATCTATGTCCAACCTGAATGGAACCAGCGTATTTTTGAATTACTTTCTTCCAAACTCATTGAGGGAAAGAAAAAGACGGGCCGTGAGGGTATGAGTCTGTGGGAGGTCTTCGTATTGGCCCAGGTGCGCCTGTGCATGAACATCTCTTACGATGAGTTACACCATATCTCCAATTACGACACGTTGGTACGGGGCATTATGGGGGTGCTACCTACCGACTACTCTGTGGGCAAACAGTATAAGTACCAGAACATTTATGACAATGTGACCTTGCTGGACGATGAACTGCTCATCGGCATCAATGATGTAATCGTAGCAGCAGGTCACCAGGTGTTTAAAAAAAAAGGAAAAACCGGAGGGGAGGAAGTTGCCTTGCGTTGCAAGACCGATAGTTTCGTGGTAGAAACCGACACCCACTTTCCTACCGACTACAACCTGCTATGGGACAGTGCCAGAAAGTGTATAGATGTAGCTGATTTATTGGTCTCAAAAAGGTATTTTACTGGCTGGCGTAAGTCCGGGGATTGGCGCAGATCCCTCAAAAGGCTGATGCGCAGCGTGGGCAGGACCACCGGCTCAGGAGGAAAAAACAAAGAGGAGCGGGTAGAGCAGGCTGCCACTTCCTATCTGACTAAAGCCCGTGCTTTGAGCAAGAAAGTGGGCCAAATGTTGGAAAAACATCAGGGAAACTCTATCGAGGAGTTCGCAGCCCTGATGGCATTGACCTATTATCTTGAGATGTTGGAAAAGCACATCGAGTTGCTCGACAGGCGGTTGATCAGAGCAGAGACCATTCCCCATGCCGAAAAAGTCTTTTCCATCTTTCAACCTTATGCCGAAATGATCAAAAAAGGCAAACTGCACCCCAATGTGGAGATCGGTAAGAATCTGGCCATCACTTCGGATCAATACCATTTACTCATAGACTGGCAAATAGCTGAAAAACAAACCGACAACCAACTTACCCTATCAATTGCCCGGCGTATCGCTGAGAAATACCCCATCCAAAGCCTGAGCGCCGACAAGGGGTTTTCCGATAAAGAGGATAAAGCAACTCTGCAAACCTTCATCCCAGAAGTGATCATGCCTAAAAAGGGTAGGTTAAACAAAGAAGAAAAAGCCATCGAATCAGCGCCAGCCTTCAAAAGGTTGAAAAACAAGCATTCTGCTATCGAATCCAACATTAATGAGCTGGAACACCGGGGATTGGACCGATGCCCGAACCGTACCCGCAAAACTTTCAATAGCTACATCGGGTTGGCCATTACTGCCTACAACCTTCACAAGATCGGGCGTAAACTCCAGGCTGACCGTCTGGCCGCCCAGCAGCAAGCCAATTGCCAGAAACAAGCAGCTTAATCACCTTTTAGCTGTTTAATAAGGATTAGGCACTGGCAGAAGTGCGTTCTGGCCAGGCTAAAACCCGGCTATTTTTATCAAAAACCATCAAAAACAATGAATAAAAGCAAAGTCACCCTTTATTAGTCAGCAAGGTGAGTGATTTTTTCATTGTTCCATTTTAAGCAATATTTTAATACGACCTAAAACTCGCTGTTTTCTTAGAGACACTAATTAAACTGAAGAAGCAGTTGGTAGGACAGTCGGGTATTATTCAAAAGAACTGCGTTAAGCTTTCTTTACCTTGACGGCATTCATGCCTTTCATACCTCGTTCAAGTTCAAAAACAACCGTATCGCCTTCCTGGATTTCCTCCATCAAGCCGTTGACGTGCACAAAATATTTCTCTTGAGTCTCAAGTTCTTTGATGAAACCAAATCCTTTTGAATCGTTGAAAAAATCAACTCTACCTTTACGGATTGTAGGGGCCTCATCCACTCTTTTCGGGACACCAATTTCTATGCTTTTGGCGCTAACCTTCTTTTTCTTCGCAGGATCAGGTGGTGTATCTGTGATGTTTCCGTTTTCATCTACATAGGCCATCATATTCTCGAGTCCACCGCCCGGTGAGTTTTCTCTGCGTTCTTCTCGTCTTTGTTGCTTGTCCTTTCTTTTCTTTAGACGTTTTTTCTCTTTTTCTTTCTTACTAAAGGTCTCTTGCGATTTCGCCATTCTTTTATTTATTTAATGTAACCAATGCTGAGATCAACTAATAAGTGCAATTGAAGGATGAAAAAGCTTTTAAGGGCTTTTTCATCCTTCAAAAGCCTGAACAGTGCAATCTTTGGATTGCAAAATGTCAAAAAACTACACACATCTCAGTATTGATCAAAGGTATCAAATTGAAGCATTATTGAAAACAGGAGCTACTCAAAAGGAGATTGCCTGTATCGTTCATTTTCACCCATCTACGATCTCACGTGAGCTTAAGCGAAATGTGGGTTCAAGAGGTAGGGGAGCTGGTGTCTATCGAACAGCAAATGCACAAAGGAGGACCAATCTTCGTCATCAAGAAAAGCCAAAAAGAGTGATTTTCACCAAACCCATGAAAGACTGGATAGTTAACCGGCTCCAAGAAGATAGATGGAGTCCTGAATTGATCAGCCATCAGGGAAAGAAAACGAGAGAATGTCCACTTAGCCATGAATGGATTTACCAATGGATATGGGAATGTAAGCACACCAACCACCAGGAGAACCAAGAATACAAACAACTATACACATATCTAAAACATGGCAAACGAAGGCGCAAACGAGGAAACAGAAAAGATCGTAGAGGTATTATCCCGAATAGGGTATCAATTGAACAGCGACCCCAGATCATTAACAAAAGGGAACGATTGGGAGATATAGAAGTCGATTTAATGATGGGTAAAAACCACAAAGGCTCTTTGTTGGTGATGACAGACCGAGCAAGTCTTTTTACCAGAATCAGAAAGATGCACAGTAAAAATGCCGATCAAATGGCCGAAGCTATTGTGGAGGAACTCTCTCAGGATAAACACAAACTGGAAACACTCACTTTTGATAATGATATGGCATTTTCTAAACATGAGTTGATTGCTCAATCCCTTGATGTGGATGCCTATTTCACTCGTCCCTATACTAGTCAGGATAAAGGGACAGTTGAAAATAGGATTGGGGTAATCAGAAGGTTTTATCCTAAGAAAACAGATATTAGATTTGTTACAGAGGAGCAAATCAAAGTTGTTGAAAACAAAATCAATGAACGCCCTGTTAGAAAATTTAATTACCTAAACGCAAAGCAAGTGCTACAAAGGAAAATTGCACTTATTACTTGAACTTACAAATGTAATAAGTGCAATTTTACCAATATCGCACATTTCGTCCAAGAAAACGCAATTCGTTTATCTCCATTGTACATTGTATTGTAATGGAGAATTCACTTTTTCTTCAGCTGTTGTTTTCTTCTTTGTTGATCCGAACTTTTCATGGCATCCTGTAGACGGGACATAAAAGGCGAAGTCTTTTTATTAGTATTTTTTCGTTTATTCTCTTCGATCATCTTTCGGATTTTGTCCTCATCAACAAACCGCCTAATGAAAGCTTGCTGTCCAAAAGTAACGATATTGGCCACAAAATAGTAGAAAGTTAATCCGGACGAAAAGGAATTCAAAAACACCATAAACATTACCGGCATCATGTACTGCATGGTTTTCATCGGTCCTTGCATTGGGGTCATCTGGCTGTTAGACCAGGTGTATAAGATAGTTGAAGCAGTCATCAGGATAGTAAATAAACTGATATGATCTCCATACATGGGAATGTCCCAAGGCAGATCAAGAATACTGTCATAGGTAGACAGGTCATGGGCCCAAAGGAAGCTTTTCTGCCTAAGTTCTATGGAATTGGGAAAGAATTTAAACAAAGCAAACAGGATGGGCATTTGCAGCAACATGGGAATACATCCACTCAAAGGGTTGATACCCGCTTTTTGGTACATCTGCATTTGTTCCGCTTGGGCTTTTTGTGCATCATTCGGATATTTCTTCTTTATTTCGTCCAGTTCTGGTTTCAATACCTTAGTCTTGGCCATTGACATATAGGCCTTGTAGGAAAGCGGGAATAAAATGATTTTAATAATAATAACCAGGATAATGATAATGATCCCATAGTTCGCCATGTAGTTCTCCAACCAGCTGAATATGGGTATCACCAATAGTTTATTGATAAAGGCAAAAATATTCCAACCCAAATCAACGTTCTCAGAAAAGCCGTCGGTCACTTTTTTCAGGATCTGGTAGTTGTTAGGACCAAAGAAGAAAGTAAAGGCGCCCTGACCGGTTTTCAGATCACCGATGGGATAGGTGAGCACAATATTGGCTTCTCGTACTACTGTCGTGTCCAATGGATTATAACTGGAAGTAAAATTCCCGGTTCGGAATCCGTTCCTCGCGATTATTGCTGAGGTGAAAAACTTCTGTTTTAACGAGACCCATTTAATACCTTCTGAGGATTGTTCCTGGATCAGTTCGGGACTGGAGGAGGAGAGGTCATTGATCTCTTTCGAAACTGTATAATATTGAACTAGCGTACGGATCCTGGCGTCTTTGAGATCCGCTTCCAGTCGTTTGGCATGGTTTTTCCAAAGGAACCTCAAGTCCTGATTGTCAACCAGATTATCTAATCCTACGAGATTCAGATTATATCCAATTTGATAGCCGGTACTGGCCATGGAATATTCTTGCTCAATGTAGCGATTATCTCCTAAGCTCAGGGTAAATAATACCCTGGTAGTATCCCCTTTATTAACAATCGTAGAACGAGATCTCGTTGAAAAATAAAGGTCTTTTAGATCTATGGTCTTTCCTTGTGTGGAGAGGAATTTGGATATTTCGAGGTTATTAGCATCGGATAGGATTAATGGTTCACCTAAGTAAGTCAGATGCTTCTTCAGCATCACTTGATTAATGCTTCCACCAAAGGTTGAAAATGTTACTTTGATGTCCTCATTTTCAATTACGATCTCACGCGATTCGCCATCTGTGGCACCTGCGAAAACTCCAAACTGTTCTTCTTTTTGGGCCTGTGAGATAGCGTCAGGTAACGTTTGAGCTTCAATAACCGCATTCTCGGACTCCGAAGGAGATAGGTTGGAATTGTCCTCAACCTCTTCCTGAGGTGCAATTTCTTCTGGTTTCGGAGGTTCCGGAGCAAAAAATTCAATGTAAACCCAGAACATTAACACCAGCATGGTGATCCCGATCACCTGATTCTTATCCATCTGTTATGGTTAGTTTTTTTTAAAACAGGAGCAAAGTTAAACAGCCAAATCTTTTTCGGTGACTTTCTTGTCAGCCTTTTCTAGCTTATAGGTCATAGCTGCCTTTACGAACCTGACAAATAAAGGATGTGGGCAAGAAACAGTACTTCTCAATTCCGGATGGTACTGGCATCCGATAAACCATGGATGCCCACGCAATTCCATCACTTCAACTAAACCAGTTTCCGGGTTTATACCTGAAGAGACCATTCCTGCTCCTTCGAAAGCTTGGAGGTATTGGTTGTTAAATTCATAACGATGACGATGGCGTTCCCTTATTTTACCATGACCATATATATTGAACGTCTTAGTACCCTTCTTCAAATTACAGTTGTATCCGCCTAGTCTCATCGTTCCTCCCATATTGATTATGTTTTTTTGCTCCTCCATCAAGTCGATTACCGGATCTTTGGTCTTAGGCTCAACTTCAGTTGACGCCGCATTTTTCAATCCCAAAACATTTCGGGCGAACTCAATGATAGCACACTGCAACCCCAAACAAACACCGAAAAATGGAACTTTATTCTCCCTGGCATACTGAATGGCCGTAATTTTACCTTCAATTCCTCGCTCTCCAAACCCGGGAGCGACTAATATTCCATGCAAGTCCGTAAAGTACTGCGCAACATTTTCGGAGAACACCTCCTCGCTATTGATCCATTTGACGTTTACAGCACATTCATTTTCAGCGCCTGCGTGGACAAAAGACTCTACAATAGATTTATAGGCATCGGGCAATTGTACATACTTGCCGACCAGTCCAATATTGACTTCCTCAGTGGGATTTTTGAGTCTTCCTAAAAATTCCTTCCATCGATCGATTTTTGGTTCCTTTTTGTGGCTGAGCTTCAGTTTTGAAAGTACCCTTTCATCAAGCCTCTCTTTCCGCATTAATACCGGTACATCATAGATCGTTTCTGCATCCTGTGCTTCTATGACACAGTTGACCGGTACGTTACAGAATAGCGCTACTTTCTTGCGAATTTCCGGGGGGAGGTGTCTCTCACTGCGGCAAACTACAATATCAGGTTGTATGCCGGATTCTAGCAATTGCTTTACAGAATGTTGGGTTGGTTTCGTTTTTAATTCACCGGAAGCCCTTAGATAAGGAACCAGTGTCAAATGAATGGAGACAAAGTTGGTAGGACCCAATTCCAATCTTGCCTGCCTGGCGGCTTCAATAAAGGGCAGTGATTCGATATCACCTACACACCCACCAATTTCTGTAATAACGAAATCGTATTTACCGGTCTCACCAAGTTTGTAGAAGTTATTCTTTATTTCATCTGTGATGTGAGGAATAACCTGAACCGTTTTACCTAAAAAATCTCCTCGTCTTTCCTTTGTAATGACATCATTATAAATTCTTCCTGTCGTTACATTGTTACCCTGTGAGGTAGAGATATTAAGGAATCTTTCATAATGTCCAAGATCAAGATCTGTTTCTGCTCCATCATCCGTTACATAACACTCTCCGTGTTCATAAGGATTTAGCGTACCTGGATCGATGTTAATATAAGGATCAAATTTTTGGATGGTGACTGAAAATCCCCGTGCCTGAAGTAATTTACCAAGTGATGCCGAGATGATTCCTTTACCGAGAGATGAGGTGACCCCGCCAGTCACAAAAATATACTTTGTTGATGCCATGTTGTGCGACTTACGGGACACAAAGGTAGGTTAAGACCAAACAATTAGCAACCACAATAGGGGATGTTATTCTATTATAAATTCTGATTTTTTTTACTACCCCTGAACAGAGAGGTTTGTATGTTACATTCAGTTCGATTCTTAAATATCAAAAGAGGCTTAGTTTAGAGCGGGCACCACATTTTGATCTAGCTCTTTTAACACCCCGTTATCAGTTTCAGGAATCAGCAGATCTGGCGGACTTTCAGAATCCTGGCAGGAAGATGATAAGTATTTTTATAAAGAGTTACATTGTCCTTTGTCAGAGGCTACAACACACCGTCCGGAGGTGTGTTACTTGGCCGAAGTACTTTTAAAGAATTAACCGGCCTTGAATTAAAGCGTTGTTGCACCTACGACGATAAGCCTAAGTGTTGCTTTCAGGTATTGGTGACAGTTTGATTTTGTGTCAGTCGTTCATACCTGATTACTCAAAAAGCGGTGATGTCAGAAATTCCAATCGTGGCAGCTGTTGGAGCCCTGTCCAGTCTAGCTGTTGAGTTGGCAAGAGAGACTAACCTGACACTTATTGGATTTGTATGGGAGGGTAATTTTAACATTTATAATGGCACTCACCGGGTGCTTCATTAATTAAGACAATGAAAATTAGAATTCTTGAAAATACCATTCGTTTACGGTTAACCCGGGAAGAAGTGGAGGAATTGCAGAACGAGGGACAGGTGACGCAACAGACAGAATTCTCTAATGGATCCGACATACTTAAATACTCAATCAGTTTATCGGAGGAAGTGTCTGAACTTGTCGGGATCTTTAAAAATGGACATATTAAGGTTTTGTTACCGGAATCAGATGCCTTTGATTGGATCAACTCTAATAAAGCTGGAATTGAAAACCAGGAATATACCGATCAGGGCGATGGTCTCAAAATATTAATTGAGAAGGATTTTCAATGCTTGCACAAGAGAAAAAACGAGGATGAAAGCGATGCCTTTCCTAACCCATTAAGCCGCAAGAAATAATCTTGAAATTGTTTTATTAACTTTTCCCACTAGATTATGAATCGGATGAAATCGTACAAGATAAATCCTCAACCACCGGAAAAGTTCACAGGATTAAAAAAGAAAGCAGTAAAAAAAACTGCTGTTGGCTTGCAGTCAGTCATTTCATCATTGAAGCATGTAGACAATGAGATGGATTGGAATACCGGGTTCAAAGCGCTGAACAAATGAACCAGGTTGAGGGTTTTGACTACCCTGGTTGTGCCTGGCCGGACCCAGAAAAGCGATCTTTACTGGGAGAATATTGTGAAAATGGGGTAAAAGCCATTTCCGAAGAGGCCACTAATAAACGTGTTGGTCTCAAGTTTTTTACCAAATATTCAGTTGAAGAGCTATCCACCTGGTCCGATTATGAAATCAGTAAAAGTGGGCGCATTACTCAACCTATGATATTGGAAGAAGGGGATTCGCATTATAAGCCTATCCTCTGGGAGGAGGCATTTCAAATAATAGGAACCAAACTCAAGTCCCTTAACCCGCATTATTCATAGGCCGCCAATTTTGGGATTAATAATGGGTTGCTAACTATTTTTGATTGGAGTGTATGTATTAATTTGAAGATCAACCAGGTTTCTGGATTTCAAAGGACATTAGAGCGTTTTTTTGTTAGAATTTTTCAATTTTCAGTCAAAGCTCTATTGTGTTCTTATGGAAGAACATTTTTTTGATTAAACTAAACTGTTTAACTGATCGGTCAGTTCACCGTAAGCAAATCGCCCAGCAGGTATTGATATCTAAAGGCTCTTGAGAATTGTATTGTCAATGATCTTTTCCTTTCTTTCAGGCACGCCCCAACCTTCATCAGGTAAAGCCGGATATTGTCCACTTGCCATCGTTTAGCAAAGTGGTGTTTTGTTTTGGCAATTAATAATTTAATCTGCCGGAACATTTCATAACAGAGGGTAGCGATGATTAAACGCATGAAATTGGCCCAGTAGCGATGACAGGAAAGCCGGTCGGAATAAGTCATGTTTTTGAGTTCCTTTATTCGATTTTCACTGGCATCACCTCGCTTGACATAAAAATCAAAGTAAATCTGTTGAGCGGTCATCGCTTCAAAGTTGCTCACAAAGTAACGGACATTCATTCCTTTTCCGGTAGACTCCACTTTGGCGTACAGCTTTTCAGAACGATCCCAGCTTTTGGCCTGGTAAGTAAACGGGCCAACAAACTCTTGATGTTTGATGATTTTTGAAGCATATTCCTTTTTACTTCAATGATAGTCTGTTTGGTAAAAGTCTTTAAAACTTCATTACTACTAATACCTAAACAAAATTGAAGGTCAAACTGCTTAGCTATCCGATAAAAAGATGCTCCTGAAAAGCCACTATCCGCTCGAATAAGGATCTTTACTGAGGGCAGTTTTTTTCTGATTTTAATGACAATCCTTTTCAATAAGGCCACAAACCATTTGTTGGAGTGACAATTGCCCGGATGTAGTACTGGTAAAATGACCTGACCGGTGTTCCCGTCCTTAAAGAACAACTCATGGTACATAGTCTGTCCATAATAGCCATTATACAAACTGAGTTGTTGGGATCCATGAGTAGGGTCATCGGTACCATCTACATCAATGATGATTTGACCAGTCTTCTCTTTCAACTCCTCTACATAACGGTCTACAAACCATTGACTCATCTGGTAGATCAGACTCCGATCGGCCTTGTTTTCAAATCGACTTAAAGTAGGCTGGGAACATAATCCGCTATCTAGTACTTTACGGATCACCGGATCCTCTCGGAGTTTTTGTTCGTCATTGCAATCCTGATAGCCCTGCATCATTAAAAACACCCGTTGGCGAGGCATTTCTTCATAAGTGTATTCGATAAAAAAGGGGTTTCGATAGTCAGGAATCAGTGCGGCGAAGCTTTTTAATAGACCAGTCTTTCTCTCTACTTTTTCACTTAACAATATCGCTCCGTCTGAGCTAATCGCTGATGCTGAAAAATCAAATTTAAAAGCTTGTTTTCCTCGATAAAATACGGTATCTTTTTCCTTATATTCAGGCATAAATTAATTGCTTATTTTGTTGTCTAACTATCTCAATATAAGCAATTTATGCCTGTTTTTTATTGTCTACTATGAATTTTCGGGTTAAGCATTGTTTGTAGTCTTTAGTTATTCTTTGGCTCTTAACTTCAGGGTTTCTAAAACTACAAACTTTTTATATTAAATCTTTTCGTAATGTGTTTTTAGACAACTGTAAGTTCAAGTAATAAGTGCAATTTTCCTTTGTAGCACTTGCTTTGCGTTTAGGTAATTAAATTTTCTAACAGGGCGTTCATTGATTTTGTTTTCAACAACTTTGATTTGCTCCTCTGTAACAAATCTAATATCTGTTTTCTTAGGATAAAACCTTCTGATTACCCCAATCCTATTTTCAACTGTCCCTTTATCCTGACTAGTATATAGTTTCCTATATAGTATATCAATAATAAAAGTTCTATCTTAGCAGTTGGACCAAAAATAGTGAACCCTATGCCATTTGAGAGTAAAAGAGCGAAAATATCATTTACGACAAAGGAACAGCAAACATTGGAGGTTATAAGTAAATCACGGGTTGAGGCCAAATCACGGGTTGAAAGGGCGAAAATGCTTCTTGGTTATTGGAAAGGGCAAAGCATCAATTCGATAGCAAAACAACTTGGCACGAATCGGCCAAAGGTTGAAAGGACTGTTGATAGGGCAATAGGATACGGTATACTGACCTCTCTGAACGACCTTCCCAGAAAAGGGGCAACCCCAAAGATCACCAATGAGGCCAGGGCATGGTTTTTATCGATAGCTTGCACAAAACCAAAAGACTTGGGCATGGCCTCAGAATTTTGGACCTATAATGCATTGGCCAAGTATGTAAGGGGCAATTGCAAACAGGCGGGCCATCTTTCATTAGGCGAAATACAGAAAGGGACCGTTTCAAAGATACTGTCGAAAAGTGATGTAAAGCCCCACAAACTATCTTATTACCTAGAAAAGAAAGACCCTGACTTTAACCGAAAGATGTCCCAGGTATTGCATGTTTATAAAGAAGTGGCACTTTACAAAGCTAACAAACCGGAAGGATCAATAATTGCCATCTTGTCCTACGATGAAAAACCTGGAATGCAGGCGATAGAAAATACCGCCACTGACCTAAGCCCCATAGCAGGCAAGCACCCAAATTGGGGCAGGGACCATGAATATAAAAGACACGGTACAGTTTCGTTGTTGGCATCAATCGACTTGATTACCGGCAAGATATATGCACGGGTCGAGGATAGACATAGAAGTAGGGAATTTGTGGAATATTTGAAAGGGCTTGATGAACTCTACCCAGTCAGCTTTAAGATCAAGATAATCTTAGATAATCATTCGGCCCATATTTCAAAAGAGACAAAAGCATTCCTGAAAACAGTGCCTAATAGGTTTGAATTTGTATTTACACCTGTACATGCTTCCTGGCTAAATCTTATTGAAGTCTTCTTTAGCAAAATGACCAGGAGCTTTTTAAGGGGGATCCGTGTAAAATCAAAGAAAGAGCTCAAAGACCGGATATTGAAATACATTAATGAAATCAATGAGATGCCAACAATCTTTAAATGGAAGTGGAAAATGGAAGATTTAACTATCGCGTAATCATTGATATGTTAATTAAGAAACTTAATACTAGTAATACGCCTGCGTCAAAGTCAGTAAGGGTCGGGCTTGTTAAGAGTGAAGGATAATTATTCCGATACTTTTTTCTCTTTTATTTTTTCAATACCCTTCCGCTTGATTTGTAATTTCACTATTCCATTCCTCGAGTGGTTTAATCCTTTCTCATTTGTCCATATTACTCCACCTTCCACACACTATCCACAAACCATTTATTCTCATCGAAGTAATTGGCCTCTATGGTGAATCCGGTGGTTTGTGCCAAATCATAGATGGTTTCGATGTCGAATTTCGTAGAAATCTCTGTATGAATTGGTTCCCAGGCCTTAAAGTGCACAATCTGATTCAGACTCCGGATCTTGACCGTATGTTTGCAATTACTGATCAAATAACTGCGACACTCCCCGATAGCCGGGTCATAGTAAGGATAATGGATAAAATTATTAGTATTAAAGTCGGCTACCAATTCCCGGTTAATTCTATTTAATAGGTTCAGATTGAAATCTCGAGTTATTCCTTCACTGTCATTATAAGCAGTGAGAATTTTGGAGGGATCTTTTTTTAGATCAAAACCGATCATCACCAGATCTCCTGGGGCCAGTCCGTTTTTTAGTTGATGAAGAAACTGGGTAGCAATCGGTCGGGTAAAATTGCCAATGTTTGAACCCAGGAAAAGGACTATCCGTCGCTTATTAGCATTTTTCTTGAGGCCTTGAAGTACCTGGAAATACTCCCCGCGTAGGCCTGAAACATTTAGTTCGGGCAGCTCAATGCTCAAATCTTCAGACATAGTTTCCAGAACATTCGAAGAAATGTCTACAGGTTTGTATTCGAAGTCAGCCTTTTCATCCAGGAAGTGCCTAAGCAGCACCTTGGTTTTATAACCGTCTCCCGCTCCAAATTCAAGTAAGTCAAATTTGCAGTTTTCCTCACCGCAGAATGTTTTGAGTATTTCTTCTTTTTGGTTGCTAAAAATGGAGTATTCCGATTTCGTTAGATAATACTCTTCAACCTCCATGATTTGTTGAAAAAGTTCATCTCCCTTTTCGTCATAGAAATATTTGGAAGATATATATTTGGGACTTCCTGATAGTCCCCGGCTTACGTCCCGGGCAAATTCCTGGTCCGGTAAGGAATGAACACCCGATGATAATTCTATAGCTTCTGCACTTTCGTTCAAAAGGTCACTCATAATTTCAAATCTTCTACTTTAACTAACTGGAAAATATTGATCAGGTTAGGTTTAAATATATCGGGCAAGACGCATACCGGTGAATTGCCATCTTAAATGTGGATGAAAAAAGTTTCTGTAGGTCGGTCTGATATGGTTTCTTGGAGTAGCACACGAGCCTCCTCTCAAAACCATCTGATTGATCATGAATTTACCATTGTATTCTCCCAGCGCACCTTGATCAGTTTTGAAGTAAGGGTAGGGGAGATAGGCACTATTAGTCCACTCCCAGCAGTCACCGTAAAACTGGTAATTGCCTTCAGGTTGGGCCACCGGACCGAAGCTCTCATCTTCTACAAAATTGGAGGATACATCAACTTCGGGGTTGTGGATTCTGCAAGCAATTTCCCATTCAAATTCTGTAGGTAAGCGGAGATCTTTCCACCTAGCATAGGCATCTGCTTCAAATTGGCTGATATGTGTGACCGGCTCTGAAGTGTTTATAATTTGCAATCCTTTAAGGGTGTAATGATGCCACACACTATCAAATTGATGCCAGTAATGCGGCGCCTTAATATCATTATTTTTCACCCAATCCCAGGCCTCGGAATACCACCATTGAAATTCCTGGTAGCCCCCAGCTTCTATGAATTCCAGGTATTCTCCATTGGTTACCAACCGATCCATTAACTCAAAAGCTTGAAGGTAAATCTTATGCATGCCCAGTTCATTGTCATAGCAGAAAGTATCAGACTGATGGCCTATTTCATAGGTGTCTTCATTCACCCTGAGAAATTTCGGAACATCAATCTGATTATTTAATGGCTCAGGTGCTTTGACTTGATAAGCTGGAAACAGAGGATTGTGACCTAATATGTATTTTATGTCTGTAAGAAGTAATTCCTGATGTTGTTGCTCGTGATTCAAGCCAATTTCTAATAGATCAAGGATTCTGACTTGCTCATCATTTAGAGTTGATAAAAAATCCTCCATTTGTTCATTGACATAATTACGATAGTTCATTACGGCTTCAATAGTCGGTCTGGTCATAAACCCGCGATTGGGTCGAAGAACACGCTCCCCTACGGATTCATAGTAACTGTTGAACATATAGCCATAGTCTGCATCAAAGATCTTATAGCTGTCATAGTATTTTTCCAATACTAAGGCCTCAAAAAACCAGGTAGTGTGTCCTAAATGCCATTTTGGAGGGCTAACGTCTATGATTGGTTGAACCACATAATCTTCAGCCTTTAATGGTTTACATAAATTGACCGATTGGCTCCTCACCCGGTGATATTTCTCTGACAAAAGGGTTAGTCGGGATTTTGATATTACCAGCTCCTGGACCTGCACAATTATTAAGCCTGATGGAAAATATTTTCGTTTGTTAAAGGTTATAATTCTCGAAAAGAATCACAACCGAAATGGCAGGTTTAATTGATTTAAGTTGAATGTGCAGATGACTTTCTACTATATTCGGATGGTGTTCAAATCGATATTCTTTCTTGCAGTATTTGGTACTGGTATTTTGCATCTAAGTGGTCAGGACAAGATCAACTATGAATTAATTGCTGGCTATTCCACACAGGGTGACGGCATTTATCAATATATAGTCAGGCCAGGGACTCCCATTATTTTTGACTGGTCGATAAATATTCAGGACTATATAAACTTTACCAACAAAATGGACGGGAAACTCTTGGTTGTGATTTCAGCAGATACTCTAATTGATGAAAAAGATAAGGCTCTTATTGAAAAATCGGGTCAGGTAACAAATTTTGTTTTTCAAAGGGAAACGATTAATCAAACAATTCTACCGGGAGAGTATTATTTATTAGCTAAATACTATTCCAATGATACGGTAAAATATGATGACCAGAGCAATACCCTTATCCTGACGGTAAAGATCTATAATATTGATTATGAATTAATGACTGGCTATTCTACACAGGGTGGAGGCAGTTATCAGTATATAATCAAGCCTGAAACTCCCATAATTTTTGACTGGTCAGTGAATATCAAGGACTATGAGAACTTTAATAAGAATATAGCAGGTAAGCTCATAGTTGTGCTTTCAGCTGATACTTTAGTTGATGAGGATGACAATATATTAATTAAAAAGTCGAGACAGGTTACAAGTTTCGATTTTAAGAAGGAAACGCTTTCCCAGTCAGTCCCACCGGGGGAGTATTTTTAACTAGCCACGTTTTTTTCTGATGATAATGTAAAATTTAAAGAACAGAGTAACACGATCATTCAAAAGGTGATGGTCAATGATCTTATATCAGCCTGCAGGAGGCGTACATAACTGATTTTCGGGTTTCTGAATATGAAAAGAATTCGGCAATCAATTTAACCCTTGATATTAACATGCCTTGTTGTGCTGATTCCCTTGGGGCTTTTGAAGCCACTTACGAGGTATATGCCAGTAAACGTGAAAAACCATCTGGCGACAAATTATCCATCGAAACTTTTTATTCTGAGCAAGCATTGCAAAATGGCAGCAATTCCAAACAACTAAACTCTGAGCTTTATAGCCTCGATGATCTCAAGGCTTACAAATATTTCCTGGTAGAAGTGAGTGGCTATTTCACTGGGAATTACTCCAAGGTAGATGATCAAATACTTACCCTTCCTCTTAAAATTATTAATAACGTTAGCGCAGTAAATGAAATTCGTGTAGACCAATATCCGTTTCTCACTTACGGTGATTTTTCTAATAAAATAGATCAATTGGAAAATTTTGGATCAGATAATCTTTTAGACGAAGCCCGTGAATTTTACAACTTAATAGAACGAACTCTTAGCGCTGCACAACTAAAAGATTACGAAGTCTATTTGGCTTTAGCAGATTCGGCCTTTGCCCACTGTGGACGAAACCCAACAAGCAGCCTACTTTTTATTCAACCGGGTACTGTTTCGTCATTGTACAGTTCACTTCATCACATAATAGTTCAGGACAGTTCTTTCCGGGAGCCATACACCAATGAGGCCATTCAATTTCGCCTTGGAGAAGCAATGGATATGGAAAGCCTGATGGATATTGCATACCAACGATTAGCGGATGAAATTCTGCCAAAGGACCTGGATGTAAGCGGAGCTGTTGAGGCCTCGGGATATTTTAGCGCTGATTCGGCATACAGGCAACCTGTTTTGATGAAAAACCCTGTTTTGTGGAAGGAGGTTTCAGTGCCGGCTTTGGAACATTTTATTCGCATTCATGATTTGGAGTCAGCTGATCAACTAATTGGGTTCGTCGACGAACATGTAGAATTGTTGAAGCCTGTATGGTCAAAATTGGCTGATTTCGAGGACAAATCTCATTTTGAAGACCTGTCAAGTGAATTAATCGATTACAATGCGATGCTCGATTACCATTTGGCCAAACTGCAATTCTATACTATCACTGGTCTATTCGAACAAGGGAAAAAGGTTTTTGAGCAAACCGATATACTTTATGGGAGCAGTTTAAAGTTTAATCCTGCTAATTACTGGTTGGTATCGGGCAGGTTTTTTGAGGAGCTTAGAGATTTTGAAGTGGCTGACTCCCTATACAGTTGGCTGACCAGTACTTCGAAAGACTGGCTGAAGATTATTCAACCAAATCAGGCAAATCAAAAGCCCAGTTACGTGGTTTTAATCAAATTGCCCTGGCAAAGAAGATAAAGCCTATCGAAGGTGACACCAAACTGATCAGGGAGTATACCAAAAACCTCGAAACAGTGAAGAAAAAAGGGTTTATCCTCGACTATTTGGACATTATGAATAATCGGAGTACTTCCCAAAAGCTTGGTCTTTTCAGGAGTGCAGGATACCCTGATCTTTATATGTACAACATCAATCAGTTGGAAGAGCAGGATCAGCACTTTTTAGCTGCAGATTGGAGAAAAGATCTCGCTTATTTCCTGGGAAGGGATAGGCATTATGCTCCAGCTTTTGTAGTCTATAAGAATTTATTTTTCATAGAAAATCTTAAGTTAAGGGCTTTTAGGAGCTCTTTTTCCGAAGAGGCCCGGGTATTCTATGGACGGAAACAGCTAGATACATTCAGCCGATATCTAAATCTGCTGCTGGAGGTCCCTGAAGATTCACTGACTCAAC
>CAXXNX010000035.1:0-15744 GCA_963664285.2 Cyclobacteriaceae bacterium | reverse complement strand
GAAGATCAAATTAAGGTCTTAAAAAACGATAATTAAAGTGTACCATATTGAGAAATCTGCCCCCCGGGGGAAACCTGGTGGTCCACAACATTTAAAACTCAAATCTTGTTCAAGGCCGGCTAATCCTACCAATGTTTATCAGACTCTTTGTGAGTAATGTCTATTTGTCAGAAAGAATAAATAACGAGAATTTCCAATAAATAATAAGAAATATCCCCAAATGAGTGGTTCAACAATCAAATTGTGAATAAACACTCTGGTCTTGTACAATAAATAATGAGAAAAAATTGTCAATACTTCAATTCTCTTATTAGCCCTTACTGATCCGGAAGATTTCACAAAACCTGCATTAACGTTCTCATTTTTATTTTGTAAAAATTCCGAATTTTACCTGTGAATCTTGGGTTGATACTCCTTTGTTTTTCCTATTTTATTTTTGATTTAACACTCTTGCACTTAGTTATATTTTTAGGCATATTGTGTTATGACTTATCCCTGTTCAGACTGATGGCCATAATCGATTAGATCAATATGTACTGGGGTACTTGGATATTTTTCGCTCTTCAATTGCTCAACAGCTTTCGAACGAGAAATCTGGAATTTGTCTGATATGTAATGGTAATGAGCTTGTCCACCTTTCCAAGATTCTTTGCCCTTTAGTGCTTTGAAGGTCAGGAAAAAACAATGCCAGGTATCACCACTATCCAAAAATTTTGAAACAGTCCTATTCCTGAATTCAACCGCATGTTTTAGTTGTCCTTCAGTCAATGTTGTTTCACCAACTTTTCTAATCTTCTTACTCATTACCTCAACAAGTTCGGGTAACTCAGATTCATCCAATCCTTTGTGGTGATGCATTCCAGTGTATTGACTTAATGTGAATCCAAAATCAGTCCAAGCTTTGAAAATTAATGCAATAAGTTGATTAGGACTGAATGATTGTCCCTTGAGGAGTTTTATTTGTTCTTTTTTCGAGTTATTCCCTAACAACTCAATGAAATTTGGAGGTATTTCGGTCGCAAGAATTTCTTTATACCATTCATCCCACCACACAATGGCTCGTTTATTGGTAAAGGCATTGATAGAGCTTATTGGGATACCTAAGTTGTGCATAAGCAACAAGTCTCTTTCCATAGACATCACAGTCTGAATTTGATGATTTGAATAAAATTCTATTGGGTTAACATACTCAAAATCTCCAGTTTCATAAACTGTGGTATGGCCAACCCCTTCATCATCTCTAATAATGCGTTTTTTCATCAGGTGTCTTTGATCTCAAGTCCTTGCATATCCACTAACGACACAGCTAAAATCCGTAGGCTTGCCGCTTGATTAGCTTTTAAAAGTATCTGATCCAAATGCTCTTGGCAAATAGCTCATAGCCTATGGATTTTTAGCATCTGTTAGCAGCATGTTACTAGTTTAAATCACAGATAATCATATTTCCTGTTTAAGGAGATTTCAGCCTTCAAAATTGTTTTTAAACTCAGCAAAATGTGAGTTATTATTCCGATGACCACAAAAACACTTAATAAAGAGTATTTCTGATCGACAAAAACATAAGTTAAAGTTGGGAGTATTAGACCGAACCCAAGTAATAGAATAAAGGATGTTACAAAATATTTTATGGTAATCGGTAATGAAGACTTGACCATTCTAGTCAATCTATATAGTTGTGGGATAATTTTATATTGAAAATCCAAGCTTACGCTTTCAAGAATTTCAAGAGTTAATCCGTCTATTTTCTTTTTGGGATATATACGCTTTATATCATCTATTATCTCATTCACATGATGCGATTGACGGAACTTTTCCGGGAAAATTCTATTTTCGGAACAGCTGTACCAAATTTGATTGGATTCATTAAAGAGTGCAAATCGTTCCATCTCACTATGCGTGTAAATGTAGTTTGGAGGAAACTTGGTATATGATAATCCTGAGTCTAAGAAAGAATCATCTGCCATCATATGGAGTTGAAGAACTAATAGAACAACACTATGAGAAACATCTTCTTTGTAAAATGACTTGAATTTGGCGTACTCAACATCATCATCATAGTTTGGATAACGATATTCCTCATAGGTAATATCATTCTTTAATGAATTCGCATATTCATATGAACTATAAACAGGATTAGTACGGGTCCAAAAAGTGTGGTCCCTTGTTAGATTGAAGCATATATTCCGAAAGTAGGTTAATTTATTCGATAACTTCCTAATCGAACTTGTGTACTTGAGCCTATCCTGTCGAATAGAAATAACCTTGGTTATTAAAAAGCCAAGAACAAAAGATGCAATGATTCCGCTAGCTATATTTATGTAATCATATGATTTTTCCAATCGATTCTGAAATCCCTCATCGTGCTGGAAATTGTAAATACTCAGTAGTATTAAACAGATTATCGGGATGAATGTCAGAATGAAATTTCTTAAAAAAAGGTTGTGCCAGATTGTTAAGAGCCAGATAACAATTTGTGGATATTGTTTTGTGCCTTCAGATTTATTGGCGCGGTAATAATAAGCAGGAACATAGAAAAGCTTTACGTGTTTTGATTGATTTTGATTTGCTCCATCTTTTTTAGGTAATAGGTATTCAATTGTCAGTTTTGAAATGGAAACATAGTTGTTGAAATTCGAGATATTACTCTTAGCCCATTCAGCTAAATACTTCTTCAATGAACTATGAAGTTTCTCAAGATTTTCATCCCAATCAAGATGGGATAAATCAACACTCAAATAATTGAGATCAGTCCTCTTTTCTGACTTTACACTTCCAGACATCTCAATAGTATCGAAATAGCGAACAATAAATAACTCTATTGCTTCCCTGACTATTTGAATATCTGGATTGTCAATTGAACTCATAATTTATATGGTTGTTGGTTTCACTGGTTCACTATGGGTATCCTCATTCCAATAAACAAATTCTTCCTCTTCAGATTCTTTTAACTTTTCAATTGCCATAATCTCTTAAGCTTGGGATATTGCTGCTAACAACTGAACACACGGCATTATGCTGTATATCCGCATTATGTCTTTTGGATCAAACTTAATGAATCAACTGGACTTTCTACTTCTTGATGAAATTAACGGCCACATGAGTATATATTTCAGTGGTTCGACTTGAAAAAGTCAACATTAGAGTTGAGTCCCCATTTTTCAATAGGCTTTACTATTGCCACTATTGAGATCGTTGCTTAGGGTTAAAGTATGAAGGCCGTTTTTGGGTGAAACCTTCAGAATATTAGTTTATTGGACTTTTGTCTGTTCTCAACTTGATACCGTTAAATTGGATTAGATTAGAACGGCATAAACTATACGGGAATGAAAGATAAGTATGTCCAATTGTTAGATGTGTTAAATGAGCGTCTTGGAAAGAATCAGCCTACCAACAGTGATACCTTTAAAAAAATTTGTTGGGATTTTGATATTGAGGAAGACTTGACCGGACCTCTTTTTAAGGAAATCTTTCAAAGGGATATAGCTCATCAGGGTAGCAAAGATTTGCGGGGTTATTTTATGACGCTTGAAACGTATTTTAGGTTATTGGAGTATTATGAACTTAAGGAGGCCAGGCAGGACTCGAAAACAGCTAGAAAGGAGGCAAAAACTGCCACCTATATTGCCGTTGTAGCTATTGCTATTAATATAGTAATGGCCTTAATACAGATTTTCAATTAAGACCTCCTTGGGAAGTTCAAGGTCTATACAGACGAAAAGTCCATTAGATTTATATAGCGATTTACTGAACTATACCTAAAATGTACAAGTTGATAGATTGGAAAGGTGTAAGTTCAAGTAATAAGTGCAATTTTCCTTTGTAGCACTTGCTTTGCGTTTAGGTAATTAAATTTTCTAACAGGGCGTTCATTGATTTTGTTTTCAACAACTTTGATTTGCTCCTCTGTAACAAATCTAATATCTGTTTTCTTAGGATAAAACCTTCTGATTACCCCAATCCTATTTTCAACTGTCCCTTTATCCTGACTAGTATAGGGACGAGTGAAATAGGCATCCACATCAAGGGATTGAGCAATCAACTCATGTTTAGAAAATGCCATATCATTATCAAAAGTGAGTGTTTCCAGTTTGTGTTTATCCTGAGAGAGTTCCTCCACAATAGCTTCGGCCATTTGATCGGCATTTTTACTGTGCATCTTTCTGATTCTGGTAAAAAGACTTGCTCGGTCTGTCATCACCAACAAAGAGCCTTTGTGGTTTTTACCCATCATTAAATCGACTTCTATATCTCCCAATCGTTCCCTTTTGTTAATGATCTGGGGTCGCTGTTCAATTGATACCCTATTCGGGATAATACCTCTACGATCTTTTCTGTTTCCTCGTTTGCGCCTTCGTTTGCCATGTTTTAGATATGTGTATAGTTGTTTGTATTCTTGGTTCTCCTGGTGGTTGGTGTGCTTACATTCCCATATCCATTGGTAAATCCATTCATGGCTAAGTGGACATTCTCTCGTTTTCTTTCCCTGATGGCTGATCAATTCAGGACTCCATCTATCTTCTTGGAGCCGGTTAACTATCCAGTCTTTCATGGGTTTGGTGAAAATCACTCTTTTTGGCTTTTCTTGATGACGAAGATTGGTCCTCCTTTGTGCATTTGCTGTTCGATAGACACCAGCTCCCCTACCTCTTGAACCCACATTTCGCTTAAGCTCACGTGAGATCGTAGACGGGTGAAAATGAACGATACAGGCAATCTCCTTTTGAGTAGCTCCTGTTTTCAATAATGCTTCAATTTGATACCTTTGATCAATACTGAGATGTGTGTAGTTTTTTGACATTTTGCAATCCAAAGATTGCACTGCTCAGGCTTTTGAAGGTGAAAAAGCCCTTAAAAGCTTTTTCACCTTCAATTGCACTTATTAGTTGATCTCAGCAGGTGATTTAATACAGGAAATTACAATTGCCGAGAAGAGAAGACTGATATATAATTACAGACGAATTGAACTCATTAATCATGTTTACGATTCATATGACTCAATCAACGAGGCAATCTTAAATATTGCAAAAAGCCACTTTGACGCAGTTCTCCATTCCAAAGGGGGTGACTTCGCTAGAATGGAAAAGCTTTTCATTGACACACAAAATGTGCTGCTTGGTAATTTTCTTACAGCGTTTAGAATGTATCTGGATTCAACCGATAGAATCTTATCTGAAATTTCTTCGAAAAAGCTGCTTGTTACATTCAAAAGGACACGAAATGATTATTACGATAATTCTGCTTATTACCCCTTTTGTTACAAGTTAAGAAATCACATTCAACATGTCGGTTATGCAATTGAATCTGCGGAAATTAGAACCGCATTCAATAAGCCAGGACAGCTCAACGTTTCGCAAATTGGCTCATATCTACACAAAAGCTCGCTGCTGAAACGACGATCATCTTGGAACAAAGAATCGCGAAGCAACCTCAGACAAATGGAGGAGCTCATAGATGTTAAAATCATAGTTAACACAGTTTCTGAAGCGGTGAAAACATTTCACGAGTCTATCGGTGTGGGCTTAATGAAGTTTAGAAAGAGATATCTGAATACAATTGACGAATTCGTGCACTCCGCATATGATCACAGTTCACCTCCCCGCCTTTCTATTGTAACGGGACAGGACCATCTAGTTTTCGTTATGTCAGTTAATACAATTGAGAGGCTTAGAAACCATCCTTCGACACCTCCATTATTCAAGTTCAATAACTTCGGGTTTGCTATGGCAACATTTTCTGAGGTCAAAGACACAGGCTTTGACAAGTATGTTCAGTCCATTTCAGCGAAAAAGTGATTATACTCTTATTCAATTCAGAGTCAAATTAAAACGCAGGATTAGGCCGTTTTGGGTGAAGCTCTCAGAATATTAGTTTGTTGGGCTTTTTGTCTGTTTTTAGGCTGGTAGGAGATAACTAACTTAAAAGGCTATTTAAAGCTGAAATTAATTCAAATCTGATATTGAGAAAGTCGAGTCTTCTTTGAAGGTTTTACTATTGAGTTTCGAATTGTGGTGGTAGTCTATGTAGATGAATTTATCATCCCCATACGCAGGATCATGTTTTTTTCCACCGACTAAAGGGATTAATATGCACGAATACTTTTCCGTCGATGGCAAGTTTGGACACGACTTTTTGTGTAACGTCTGTAGTATTTATTTCCTGAACACCGAATTTTGCGGACAAAATGTATAGTGAATGCTTTTGAACAAGCAGGTTTCTGTCATTTTGTAGTTGATCTAATATTCTTATTCTATTAATTTTTATTACTAAGGCGATAATCAACGCCAGCATGATTAAAGCAAGAGTAATGACTAACCAGAGGGGGGGCATTTAACTCAAAAAAGTTTTCAATTGAAGTTGTAAACTCCTTCCAAACCTCAGGAAATTTATATGATGTGAGAACCCATCCAAATACTACTACCGCAAGTGCGGCTAATAATTTAAACAAGTTTGATTTGAAGAAAGGATGATTTATGATATTGAATTCAGGAAATTTGATTGGTTTTTTGATGGGTTTAACATCTGTTTTTGCAGAATGTTTCTGTTTGTGATGCGCAACAATTGAATTAACCCATTGGTGTAGTTTGTGTAACGCTTGCATATGGTCCTCTATCACCATCTCAGACAAGTCAATGGCTTGTTTGCCGACGTCAATTTTGCTTATACTTAACGCATCGCTGCCACCAAATATTGACATGCTAAAAAACGTAGTATTGTTTTCAATCAGATTGGCTTTTAAAGATTCTTTCTTTTTAATTATTGGGAAATCATACTTTATATATTGGCTATGGTTATCAAGTAAGTCCTCTATTCTTTTCTTGAATTCTGGGGTGAAACGAGCTTCAGCTTTTTGGTCAACAATCAAATCCATCCATCGCTGCAGTTTCTTGAATAGTGCGCCTGATTTAATTCTTTCTAGATTACTGAGTTGATTTGATTTTCCGGTGATATCAGTCCAGTCAATTCCATATGTATCAGTAGAAGGATTAACAGTATAGACAGCAAAGAAGACTTTCGGATTTTTAATTAATGTAAGCGTACAACGATTATTCCCATGCTGGACAACTGACCAGGCATCGATTATATATTCATTGTATCTAGCAATAAACAGGTTAAGGTCTATCTTAACCTGTTCTGGAAATTTAATACTTGTTTTAGGGATAGATGCTATCCAAATATCAAGGTGCTCAAGCAATCTATTTTGATTGAACTCTGATACTGGTACATCGTTTCGTTCTAATCTGTAGTTAACTGAGGTGGCATTGTCGGTATGGTAGATGCAGAAGAATTTTTTTTTTGTTCGCGATCGCGTGTGCTGTTAATACTTGTCGATTGTTTTTATCTACACGAACACGATGCTCAATATCTTCTTTATGAACGTCAAGAATTTCAATGAGCTTATTTTTAAATTCGAGTGGAAATCTTTTGACCATGCTTAATCATAAAGGTAGAAATTTTGAAAGGGTGGTCTACCCTGAACCGTTGAATATGAAATCTCCCTCCGGATCAAGGTCAAATGGGACAAAAAGCGCAATAGGATGGTTATCAGTAAATTGTAAAATTTGCCCAATCTTTGTTCAAGGTCTAAAGGGACGAAAAGTACATTAACCCTATATGACGATTTACTGCCCATTAATCGATAGTTCAGTTTCATTAAATATCAGAAAATAGGTTTAATGGAACTAATTCTTGTAGTTTATTGATAATCCGGATACGGTATTCGTCATATTACCTATTTTCGTAATAATGACTCTATGACAGTTTTAAATTCAACTACTTCAATACTTTCCCCCAGTGGGTTTTCTTTAGATTTAAATTGATAAGCTTTAATCTGATCTTTAGAAATTCCAGTTTTCTCGTGTAAGATTTGTTCATATTGACTATCGGTATTTTCTTCCCTTGAATAAATCAAGAACACACTTTTGTCGGCTTTGAACTTTGAAATAAATGTTTCTAATAATTTTTCGGGGTCTTCATAATCTTCCTCCGTTTTATAAGTATCTCGTTCAAAGGTGGATCTATGTATAATTATTAAATCAGCGTGGTCTGAATTTACTTGCTCAAGGGTATGGACAATATTGCCTGTTACTACAATCTGGTATTGATCAATTATTTTATTTAATTGGTCGTCACGCTTTAAAATATCTCTAATATTGTGTGCATTGGTCTCTCCATTTTTTGCATATATAGGATTATATACATTGCGTGAAGCATTACCATCTATCAGAACCACAGCCTTTTTTTCTGGAGTATTTATTAAGGTGTAGTCCCAAAAAGGTTTAGGAATTTTAGTTTGGTAGGAAATAGAAAGTAATCCTAAAAACAGGATTATTAGTGCCTTGCCTGTATTTTTCCTAAGCAATTTTACAAAGGCGTCAATCTCCCTTACAGCTTTATCAACGTTAGTTTCTGATAAGTTGGATTTAATTGTTGCGGCCTGTTGATGTTGGGTACTTTCTGAAGTATGACTTTCTGTTTTTTCTTCAAGGATGGCCTTTGCCTTCTCTTTTGTATTGAGGCCGTCAAGCCATTTTTTAAAATGGATAATTGTTTCATCGGCATCAAAATGGTTACTAAATTCTTGTGATCCCAATTCTCCTCCCGAATACCTAACCCTATAATTATTCCCTGCAATGTCGATCAAGAATGCAACGGTTTTGTCACTGTCTTTGATTCGAATAGCATCAGGATAATCTGTAACAATCAACTTGACCTTAGAGGGGATAGCAAGTTTTTTAATGTTGCCGAGTAAGTTAGCCAGCTTTTCTATTTGTTCTGGTGCAAGACTGATTACAATTAATGAATCTTTCCATTCTTGCAAGTCTTTAAGCACATCTTCACCATTAAGATGTCTTGCATTTATTGAATTTCTTGGACCCTTTTTATTTGTCTTAATTTTTTGAATATCAAAAACACCACTCTGTTCAGTTGTTCGAATACTAAAGAAAACTGATTTATCCTCGTTATAATCTAATTTAATATAACCTGGTTGATCATTAATGCTTAGAAGCTCATCATTCTTGTATTTGAAAGACAGTATTTCTTTATGAAAAGCAGCAGGGAATAGATTTTTTTCTTCTGGAAACTTATCCGGTGATTTCTCCACCCTGGTGAATATTTCGAGCCATTGTGTTAAGTGATGAATTACCCCTTTAATTTTAAATAGGTGATCGGGGTCACTTATTCTATTTACAATATCCAAATATTTTATCTTGAATTTGTCACCGACCTGGGTAATAAAAAAATACAGAGATGGGGTTTTGACATTTACAAGTTTTAACTCGTTGTCATTGTCTTCAATAGTATCAATATGAGGGTTGTTCTTGATAAGCTTATCAATCTCATCTTTGAGTTTATCAAATTCTTTGTTTGTCGAATTACCCTTTTCGGCAACAATTAAATCCAACCATATAGCCAGCTTATCGATAGCCTCTTTCGGTGTTTGTTTTACAAGAGCTCCTTCATTTTCTGTCGCATTAATATCATGCTTGTCAACCAAGTAATTAGCTCGTTCCTCAATGCAGGTGATGTTAAAAAATACTTCTGTCTTGCCTTTGAGCTGAGTTTTACATATTTCCCAACTCTTGTTGTCTTTATGTTTTTCCCCAGTCATAATCAACATATTGTAAATGATCATCAAGTAAATTTTTTAGCGGGTCTTTGAATGCTTTTGGAAATTTCATACTACTTAAATTTCAATACCGTTTCTTTGATTTCATCTGAATTTCTTAATCATAAAGGTTTTCGGAAATCTCCCCTGATCTCTTCCTGGGAAGGTTGAGTATATCGCCACACTTCTTTCATCGAGACATTACCTGATAGCTTCTGAGCAACGTGTATGCCCTGGGTGTCGGCCACACGTTTAAGGAAGGTGTGACGAAGCATATGAGGAGCTACGGTGAATTTCTCGTCCTCCGGAAGCTGTGCGGATGCCTGGCCCGATAGCCGGGTCATGATGTGATAGACTCCTTTAGTGGAAAGCCGGTTACCACGACGACCAACGAACATAGGGTTTTCACTGGCCATGGCCATGAGCTCACCTAGTCCATCAGCAGGTTTGGCCTGGTCATAATCCACCAAAGCACCCAGGCCCTTTCGAAATGATTTCAACCGGACTTCATATAAGTACCGATCAAGCCAGTACCTTGCTTCTTTAGGCAACACGATTTCTTTGGTGACTTTACTGCCCTTCCTTCGGATGTTATGGAAGCTCTTTTTATAATACTGTGCTAGATCTAGTGACACTAGTTCAAACTCTCTCATGCCCGTAGTAAGAATGCAATAAAATACTGCAGCTTCGAGCAAGGGATTGTCATATGCCTTTTTGGAGGTAGCCACACGAATGTCAACCGCCGATTTGACCAAAGTTATTTGGCGGTTGGTTAAACCGTTCCATACTGGCTCGTCAGTGGCCAGATCAGTTACCCCTTTAAAGGGGATGGCCAGCCGGAATGTGGTAACCTCTTTGCCTTATCCAGTTGGCAAACGTCCGGACGGTAGCCAACATGCGATTAATGGTAGCGGCCTGGTATTTATTTTTCTCCAGGTAGGTTTTCCACCCTTTGGATACCGAAGGTGTCCAGTGGTGGGGGTGGTGTGATCCGGTGAGCTCTCCAAAGTAAGTCATGAAGTTTTTCAGGTCCCGGGTTTTGGCTCGAACGGTTTCGGTTGGTCCTCCCAACACTTCGGTTTTAATGTACTGATCACTCCAGGTGAGCAGGGTATTTTGATCAATTCCGGAACTAATAATCTTACCGGACGAACTTATGGCTATTTTATCTTGCTTTTTCCCCATTTATTCTATAGCTTAGAGTATGAATTACGTCTGGTAAGGTACGTTATCAGACGAACTTTTCAAAGAAGCCATTAATTGAAAATTGTTACGGCCAGAACAATTTGCTGAACCCGTCAGAACAATTTGTTGAAAGTGATGTGAGGTAGCTGTGGCATCGTCCAACTGAGTTATATAAAATATTTGTCTGCAATCCTCATCTTTACCTTACTCTATAGCAGTGCAATTTTCTCAATCTATTGTGCTACCTTATTGAGAAAATTGCAGTTACAGTCTTGAGCATGAATTGGTATTGTGCTCTTGCTGGAACTGTTGTACAATTTCAACTAATGATATGAGTGGATAGTTTTTTCTGTTTCAGCAAGCAACCATGCCGAAAGGATGAAGGCCATGTGAATTGCTATTTCAATCAGAATACCCGTGACCGAGTCACCTTGAATCGAGCCCCTTATGTCTATGAATGTCTTCAGAAGATGCACACCTGATATGGACGCTAGAGATGTAGCAAATTTAATTTTCAACATTCCTGCATCTAAACCCTCAAGCCACAATGGTTTGTCTTCATTTTCATCAAGATCAATGTGGCTGGTAAAAATCGAATAACCTCCAATTGTGGCCATAATAATTAGGTTCATTACCATTGAAATGTCCACTAAAGCCAATACACTAAGCATAGCTTCGTCTTCTGTAAACTTATTAATCACCCCTTCTTCATCAGGCAGGCCAACAAACATCCCCTCATACATAATATATAATTCATGCATGAATTGATACAGATAGAAAAATGATCCAATGGCTATGCCGATATACATTGGTGCCTGTACCCATCTACTCCAAAAAATGATTCTCTCAAAAAAATTCTCGAACGACTTAAGAGGATCTGACAATGTGATATTTTTTTTTTAGGATAGGCCTTAAATTAGGGTCTTTTAAGAAGTAATAATAATATTTTATCAATAGCGTCCTAAACGACTCAATAAGAGATCATTGAAAATAGGTGTACTGCTCTTAGCCCTACCAGGGTTCCCCAAAAAGACCATTAGGGGGTCAGCTTAATGTACCGAAAGGTATTACGGGTCCATTTGAAGTGCCGGCTTAACCCTATTCAATTTTTGACAGAAGGATATTCCAGTAGCTTTAAGAGAACAAGTTATTTTTAGAAAACTCTTTTCTATGAAAGATCCTGAATTAATAAAGATGATTAGAGGTGTATTGAGCCTGGATGCCTGCAATCATTTCTTCTTCAGGTACATTCGGTTGACCTCCTGGATTTTTTCACTGAATGGACCGTGCCTCATCGAACTGGACATCTTCCTTTGGCGGATCGGAGTCCGGTTACCTAAGAATGTAGCAATTTCATTTGCATCAAAGCTATTTTGTAGGTTCTACTACTTCTTTATTATAAACCAAGATTACCACTTCTAAAGGCTTCCGCCATCGCCTTGGGCACTTCTGCTTCAGCCTCAATTACTTTGGCTCTCGCTTCTTGTGCTTTGGCAGCCATTTCCTGCTCCTCAGCTACAGCCATAGCTCTTCGCTCTTCTGCCTTGGCTTCGGCAACTTTCAGATCTGCTGCGGCCTGATCAATTTGTAGTTTGGCACCGATGTTTACTCCCACATCAACATCTGCTATATCAATGGAGAGAATTTCG
The DNA here is from genome assembly GCA_963664285.2 of Cyclobacteriaceae bacterium. GTDB lineage: Bacteria > Bacteroidota > Bacteroidia > Cytophagales > Cyclobacteriaceae > JAJCYL01. The sequence goes on along the minus strand of CAXXNX010000035.1, from coordinate 3,303 downwards.
AATGCTGTACCGGCATCAAGACCACGTTGTAATACCAACTTTGATATGTTATCGGGATTCGATAACATCTCTTTATGGGTAGGAGATGAACCAACCGATGTTACAATACCTTCGCCAAACCCTGGCCAAAATGGTTTCTTCTCCTGCACCGCCAACCAGCTGCTGGATATTTGCCCTGATAGTAACCCGTGCTTTGAATCTCAATTGGATTCCGTCTGCAGCCACAGCAGTCACGGATGGAGTGTTGATTACTTTTGGGGTTACTGACATTTGAACCGCCTCAAAAACATCCCTTCCTGCCAGATCAATAGCGGTGGCTTGCTTAAAAATAAGATCAATATTAGCCTTGTCTGCTGAGATCAACGCCCGAATCACCTGCGGAACATTTCCTCCCGCTAAATAGTGTGTTTCCAACTCCTGTATGAGTAGTGGACCTCTTGTTCCATCCTCCTCACCTCTTGTGAGACCTGCCTTTGTAGCGGTAATCAATGAGTTCACAATTAGCGAGGGAGGAACTTTTCTGATCCGCATAAAAACCAGTTCGAGTAATCCGACTCGGACACCACTAAATATAGCAGTGATCCAGAGGTTAATAGGAACGAAATAGAGAAAAATGAAAAAACCGACTATTCCGGCGAGTATGAGTAAGATCAAAGAAATTCCAGCCATAAAATTATGCGTTTAGTGCTTTGACAAATGCTCTTATTCTTAATGCGTTATATTTGATCAAGCTTTGATGCGTTCTTCATTAGGAATTTCATTCTATTGAATTTTAAGGTTAGTAATTATCAATCCGACAAGTTAGTTCAAATTAATGGAATCGAATTAAGGTAGCCGCCAATCTCCCCTCATCCCTCCAGACATACTTTGCTGCCACTCAGCATGAGATCGTTGAAAATATGGGAAGATGGTCTATGAAATAGAGCGTTTAGAGAACTGATCTGACTTTGGCTGGTTTATGTTCAGCAATGATGTCCTAGGTATTTTTATACCCTCGGTTGCGTACCAAGTCTATGCGGATTGAGAGAGAAGCGCAACTTATAACTGCGGATTAATTATAATTTCCTTTCCGGTAACCAATGTATGACTTCATCTTTTTAATCATCCTGTATGTCCAATAGAATTCCCTACTTAGTAAGTATACCTTTGCTGTTCATTCAAAATTTTAAATCATAATGGATCAACGTAAGTTACTCCCTTTTGTAGTTGTGGGCTTTATTGCCTTAATAACGATAGTTTACCTTTCCTCAAGCCTCTTTTTCACCATCAAACCAGGCCAGAGAGCAGTAATATTCAGAAAGTTTAGCGGTGGTCTGGATAAGGAAAACGTGATAGTGCCAGGTTTTAACGTGAAAGCTCCATGGAATGAAGTCTATGTTTACGATGTGACAGAAAATAAAGCCGAAGAAACAATGGATGTTCTGGACAAAAGTGGCTTATCAATTGCAGTAGAAGTATCCGTCCGTTTTCATCCCATTTACCATAGAATAGGAAACATACAGGAGACTTTTGGAGTAGATTATGTGAATAGGCTGGTAATTCCCGAAGTGCGTTCTATCGTCAGGCAGGTCATGGGTAGATATACAGCAGAAGAGATCTATTCGACTAAAAGGTCTGCGGTTGAGGCTGCCATTAAGACGGAAACCGCTGCGGTATTGGGTAGTGAAAATAACAATATTGAAATGAAGGCCCTGCTGATTCGCTCCATTAACCTTCCGGAGAAAATCAAGCAGGCCATTGAGAGCAAGCTTCAACAGGAACAGGAGGCGCTCGCTTATCAATTCCGCCTGGACAAGGAAAAGAGTGAGGCCGAGCGGAAAATTATTGCTGCGGAAGGTCAAGCTATAGCAAACAAGATTGTTAATGCCAGCCTGACTACTAACTTGTTAAGGATGCGGGGGATTGAGGCTACTCAACAGTTGGCCTCTTCACCAAACTCGAAAGTTGTAGTAATAGGTGGTGGAGGTGACGGATTACCGTTGATCCTGGGAAACAATTAATATTTAATAGTTGTTTTATTGTCCATTTCAGCCAATGATATAGACGGGATAATCTCTGCCTACTTCGGATATGAGATATTCACCTGGCACTTAACCAAATGGGATCGATAATTAGGTAAGGTTAGAAATTTTAATCAGCCATTGCAAACTGTTTTATTAGGAGTTAACTATTTCTCAAGTTAGTCGGGAAAGATTCGGGAGTATTTAGTTGTTACCCAAACAAGTTGTTCAATCCTAGTAACTCAGGAAGCTTAACTGGCGAAACGGCTAATCGTTAGCATGCGCTTATTTTTTTGAAGATTTTTTGTACTCAAATTCAATCATTCGTATGGCAAGATATATTTGAATTGATCAATTTGAAACTGTTAGGAATCACAATACTTATATCCAGCAAAGTGGGCCTCATTCCATTGAATCTCACTTCTTGGCCTTCGTTGGAGAAAATGAGGATTGCACAAAATGTTTTAGCCTTAACAAAAATTCAACTTTTTGCGGTTATCTTAAAAATAAATTGTTATGAACAAGAAAAGGTATTATGCAGCACGATATGAATTCGAACGTGATAATGCAGATGCTGAGAAATCTGATGCAGTATTTTATGGGTGATCAGGAAATGCATGAATATTCACAAGAATATGTTGAGGAGTGTATAAAGAAAGATGTAAGTTCAAGTAATAAGTGCAATTTTCCTTTGTAGCACTTGCTTTGCGTTTAGGTAATTAAATTTTCTAACAGGGCGTTCATTGATTTTGTTTTCAACAACTTTGATTTGCTCCTCTGTAACAAATCTAATATCTGTTTTCTTAGGATAAAACCTTCTGATTACCCCAATCCTATTTTCAACTGTCCCTTTATCCTGACTAGTATAGGGACGAGTGAAATAGGCATCCACATCAAGGGATTGAGCAATCAACTCATGTTTAGAAAATGCCATATCATTATCAAAAGTGAGTGTTTCCAGTTTGTGTTTATCCTGAGAGAGTTCCTCCACAATAGCTTCGGCCATTTGATCGGCATTTTTACTGTGCATCTTTCTGATTCTGGTAAAAAGACTTGCTCGGTCTGTCATCACCAACAAAGAGCCTTTGTGGTTTTACCCATCATTAAATCGACTTCTATATCTCCCAATCGTTCCCTTTTGTTAATGATCTGGGGTCGCTGTTCAATTGATACCCTATTCGGGATAATACCTCTACGATCTTTTCTGTTTCCTCGTTTGCGCCTTCGTTTGCCATGTTTTAGATATGTGTATAGTTGTTTGTATTCTTGGTTCTCCTGGTGGTTGGTGTGCTTACATTCCCAT
>CAXXNX010000034.1:0-50246 GCA_963664285.2 Cyclobacteriaceae bacterium | reverse complement strand
ACACTTTACCCTAAGATGTATCAAGCATTAGCAGAAACCAAAGTGTTATTATAAGTAATTGACTAATGGAGAACAAAGAGATCTTCTGCAATAACTTATCAAGTGATGTCTACTTAGTGTCTCTAAGAAAACACACCTAAATTAAAAATTATTCTTATGGTCGATCTTTCCATTTTTTCTAATCGATTGATACTCAGGCATCAACTCATAGAAAGAAAATGAAAATCTCATCCATAATAATTCATTTTATAAAAAAAGGGCTGTTTTCTTAGAGACACTAATTAACCTGAGCTGGACGTAACAAACAACAAAAACCGTCCTCGAGACGGGGCAGGCTATTCAGAGGCTTAATCTTTTTGCAAAACACATAAATTGAGATGAACGTTAATGGATCATCCTCGGAAAATATTCCCGCCTTCGGTTGTGTCTTCACAGTCGAACTGGATAATATGTGCGACACAAACCATGGCGTAAATCAATTGATTATGTAGAAAGATGATTAACTAGTGTCATTGGTAGATTTTTTGTAGGCTATATAGAAACTCAGGTTAATTAATAATGTAAGATCAACTAATAAGTGCAATTGAAGGTGAAAAAGCTTTTAAGGGCTTTTTCACCTTCAATTGCACTTATTAGTTGATCTCAGCTAATATTATTTCCGCTGTTAGTGCCTTCCGGTGAAACCAGGATTCCGTCCTTTTTATCAGTTTCCTGTTTTGGAACTTTAGGAAGTTTTCTGGCTTTTAAAAGCAATTCTCTAAACTGATCAAAACTTTTCGTGTATTGTATACTGAATCCTGCCGTTGTCATATTCTGATCACCCAGGGCTCGATTTACAGCGCTATAGTTGGTTTTATTGTACATCTTAGCTCGTAATTTACCGTCAGAGGTGATCAGGTATTCAACTGTCCAGTCACCAACCACGGCAGATACATCCGCTTCGTTATCGACATTGGTAAATCCTCCATCACGGGAAATTTTTAATCGTCCGTCCAGGAAAGTATAAGCCAGTCGCAACTGAAAAGTATTAAATGCATCCTGATCAAGTGTTGTTAAGTCGACATCAATTTCTAGATTTTCATCCACCTGTGATACCCAATAACTTAGTTGATTAGAAATGAACTCACTAACGCTACTTTCCAATGTTTGTCCGCCGCCAACATTGAAGCTGTTTTTAGGCGAGAAACGTCGCAGTATTATCAGGCTGAATACCTGACGCTTGAGTTCTTGCTCATCAGAATTGATCCTGGAATTAAACGCATTCACCAGGGGGCCCACAGAATAGCCCGAGATACTTTCGGGGTAATCCGGAATTCGTATATCAAAATCAATTTCAGGTGTAAGTAATGGTCCCTCTAGATTCAGGATCACAATAGCAGGGTATTTTCTCCGAGCATCTGGCGATGCTAATAACTCCGGGCTCGGTGTCTCTTCTATAAGAGGTAGCAAGGATGTTAATTGACTATATTCTGCTGTAATATCCATGACTCCCTGGTAGGGATCTCCATACCATGATATTTTACTACCATCAATCAAATCGAATTCTTTGTTGATAATGTTTTTTAGGGTGAAATTGTATCCACCATTTACAATAACGAAATCACCAAACATTAAGAAATCACCGTCTGTATTGATCTGTAAATTGATTTTGCCATTACCACGACCACGAATGATATCGCCGGATTTAATGTCGAAGATGAGTTCGGTATATGCGTCTGGAGTGATGTCAAGGTCAAAATCGAGTTTGATACCTTTAAGATCTATGCGATTATTGTTTGTTGGCTGGAGTTCTACTTTTGTTATTGTTTCTGTCTGTTCCGATAAGTTTACAAATTTGATAAAATCTTCCTGTACTACACTGGAATTGCTACTCAGAGGTATGAAAATTCTAGTACCCCTATTTGTTGTCGCTTTTGCAGAGATTTGAAGATTAGAGAAGGATCCCAGGAAATTGACATCACCTGTGAGGTAGGCTGTCCCATAGTACCGTTCATTATCAGAAGAGGTTGTGCTAACGACCTGGAAATTTTTCAGGTCAGTATTGATATCAATGGTGAAATTTCTAAATCCATTATGAAAAATACCGCCATTGGCGGTGGCTAAATTGTTATTGACGTCCCTAATATCAAGCTCTCTAACGCCAATTTCATTCTCTCTAAAGATGATATTTCCATTAAAAGTATAGTCCGTATTGAGATAATTGACTGTTATTTGACCATCCTTCACGGAACCTTTTCCTTCAAGAATGGGGTTGTTCAGGTTCCCGCCAATGGTGAACATTCCTGTTAGTGATCCGTCAACTTTGCTAAAGTTTTTGCTAATGAAGGGTTCTGCAACCTTAAGGCTGGTCTCATTGAAATTGGCAACAATGTCTAACTGGCGTTGCTCCTTGGGGTAAAAATATCCACCTAATTGAATAACCTTTCGACCTAAACGATCTACCTCAAAACCCAGCCTTATTCTGTCATAAGCATTTTCCCAGTTTGAGGTTCCCTTCACGTCACCTATTAGGAAATCATTAAGCTCGAGTTTCTCAACCTCAAGATTGCTTTGGATCATCAGGTCCTCACCTCTTCCCGTAATATTTGCTTTAGTATTCAAAACCCCACTCAGTTTGGAATTTATAAGCGGGTTGAGGTTGTCAAGCTGAAAATTGTCGATTAACAGGGTGAGTATTTTATTGGGATCTTTTGACGAAGTTCCTGAAAGTTGAATTGTCTGGTCATTATGTTTTAATTGAACTTCGTTAAAGATGATATCACCATGATCAAAAATGATCTCATTGTTTGTTGAGAATTCCCATTTTCGTCCAATCGCAACCAGTTCTGAGGGTTTTAGCTTAAGACGATACTTATCTTCCAGAAAAGCGAAGTCCCCGAATAGATGAGCTTTATTGTCACCGCCGGTTTGTTGAATATTTGTGTTGAAATCGATTTTATTTCCTGACCAGATGGCTTCGAAGTACAGATTATCAAAGGAAGTGGACTGCTGTAGAATTTGGCGTTCAGATGATAAAAAAAGCATGGCTAAAACAGCCGTGCTATCAGACAACTTGGACGTATTCAAGTCAAACTCATTATTATAGAATACATTTTCATCAATGATAAGTGTGTCGAGGTGACTATTTAAATGTAAAATAGTAGTGTCCCCATGAGATAAGGTCCCTTTTACCTGGGTATCATGACCGACATTAATATTGTCAGTAAAAAGTCCTAGGTATGGATCAGCGTCTGCAAATGAAAGTGTAAGATCGATTTTGTAATCATCGAATATATTACGATCCGTTTTTGCAAAATAACGATTGATACTGTCTTGATCATTTTTGAATATCAAGTTGTATTCCTTCCACATTCGACCTATATCACTAAATAGTGTAGTGTAGCTGTAATTACCTGAGGCATTGAATTTGGCCAATTCTGTTTTAACTGTTAGATCGCGATTGTCAAAATTACGAACTGAAATTATTGAAAGCGTGTCCACGGATAGGTCCCGGTCCCCAATGCGTATATAAAAGTCATTTAAATTGGCGAATCCAATGATGCTATCTAATTGGAGGCCGATAAAATCCAGGTCAACTTTGGTGCGCAAGAAAATGTCGCGGTCACTTAAGTTAAGCGCTTTTAAATTGAGGGTGTCCAACTCACCGTTAAAATTAACTTGATCCCGACCGTTTCTAAGATCAACGGTACCGTCAATATTGAATTTAAGATTAGGATCGTTTATCTCAAGTTTTCCTTCAACAAATTGTGCAGCGAATTGTGCATCTGTACGGATATCAGTATACTGGTAATTGTTGTACCCGACTTTATCGAAAGTAGCATTCAAAAAGAAATCAGCATTGTTTTGATCAAAACCATGTCCATTTATGGAGCCTTCCATACTGACGGCACCTATCCGTGGCTCTTTCAGAAATTGACCAAGTTTAAAATCCTCGAGATCGAGTTTACCTGAATAACGGCCAATGAAGCCCTCATGTGGTAGTTTGAGATTGAGATTGGATTTTACATCGCCGAGTTCTGTTCTGAATGACCCATTGGCGACGAAATCACTATAAAAACCAAGGAATGATGCTCTTGCCTGTAGAGTTTTTAGTGATTCCAAATAAGGATGAACATTACCAGGGGTAAATCGCTTTAAATCATCGTTTAGTAATTTTGAATCATCCAGTCTTATCTCCATGAACGTCTCCCTGATATCGGGCAAACCATTCATACTTAAATATCCTGATAGATGACTGGCTTTACCAAGGTGTAATTGCAGATCCCTCAATTCAAACCGACCAACTTTACCTTCCAGTTTACCGCTCAATTGAATTGGTTCACGAAAAGGAATTTGAGACTGCGAGAATAATTGGAGATCATTTGGATGGATAACCGCTTGATTGAAATTGAGCCTTATATCGACACTATCAATAAAGAAACTCAGGTTTGAAGGATTCGAGTAAAAGAAGGATATAGAATCGTTGAAATAACTATGCTTTGTCTTGAGTTTGAGTCCATCAAAATGTATGGATTGATTGGAAAATTGGAATGAGCTGGACATTGACCAGATATTAAGTTCATTTTTGTCATCAACTGCGGATAATTGATCGATTTTAACACTAAGAGTATCTCCTACAACCATCAGATCACTAAAACTGCAATTCACATTTCTGTAGAGTATATGATTATAATCCCAAGGTGATGGAGCCGGCGCCTTTCTATAGTCATTGATAGCTACAATTGCATTTTCAATTTTAATTTTCCCAATTTTAAATACCTTCGATTGAGTGTCAGGGTCTAAGTTTTTTAGGCCCATTAACTTCCTTAAAAAGTGAGTGATATTCAGTGCAGTGCTGTCATTTACCTTTTGGAGGTAGAGCCCGCTGCCGTCAATTTGAACGGCGTCAAGTAGGATACCTTGTTGTGTTATCAGGTCCAAAAGACTGAAATCGATTAACACGCTTTTAGTATCAATCATCGTCGAATCAAATGTGTCAACTACTTTAAAATCTTCCAGAACCACGCTATCAAACCAGGAGATATTTACATAGCCAATTTCAATCACATGCTCAGTTTTTGAGCTCAGATAATCAGTCAGACCGCTTACTATCCTGGTCTGGATGTATGGTATTTGAATAGAAAAAAATGTAATTACGAAAAGAATGCCCAGAATTGTCCCGCCCCAAAGAAGTGTGCCCAGGACCCCTTTTTTGATAACTTGCAGCAGCGTTTTTATATTCTTTTTCAAAATCCTAAATGGCTAACATTCTGGCTATTGAGTCATCTTGTGACGAAACTTCAGCAGCGGTCATAATTAATGGCAATATTCATTCCAATATTATTGCCGCACAGTCGATACATGAGGGTTATGGCGGTGTTGTTCCAGAATTGGCTTCCAGGGCGCATCAGCAGCATATTGTTCCAGTTGTTAAAAATGCCCTTATTAAGGCAAAGATAGCTAAAAATCAGCTCAACGCTGTAGCTTTTACCCAAGGGCCAGGACTTCTTGGATCGCTTTTAGTAGGTGGATCGTTTGCAAAATCGTTGGCCTTATCTCTCGGAATACACTTGATAGGGGTACATCATATGCAGGCGCATGTACTATCTCACTTTATTGAGGATCCCCGGCCAGCTTTTCCTTTTCTGTGTTTGACAGTTAGTGGTGGTCATACGCAATTGATTTTAGTACAGGATTATCTGAAAATGGAAATTATAGGTCAGACTAAGGACGATGCTGTGGGTGAAGCATTTGATAAATGTGCCAAATTACTGAGTTTCTCTTACCCAGGTGGCCCACAGATCGATAAACAGGCTAAAAACGGTGACCCAATGAAGTTTGTCTTTCCAGAAACTGAAATGCCAGGATTAGACTACTCTTTTAGTGGTATTAAAACCGCTTTTTTGTACTTCCTGCGGGATCAGCTGAAGTCAGATGAGACGTTCATTAAAGACAATATTGATGACCTGTGCGCCAGCCTGCAATACACACTGGTGGAGATGTTAATGAATAAATTAATTAAGGCGGCAGATCAAACTGGTGTAAAACATGTCGGCATTGCAGGTGGCGTATCTGCAAATTCAGGATTGAGAAGTAGAATTCAAGATCTTGGGTCGGAACATGGATGGCAGGTTTATATCCCAAAATTTGAGTATTGTACCGATAATGCTGCTATGATTGCTATTACCGCTCATTACAAGTTTATGCGAAAAGAATTTTTGCAGATGGACACATCACCAAAACCTCGAATGGAATTCCCACAATAATTCAATGCACAAATAACGTTCTTAATTATTCAAATCGCCTGCTAAATTTGTCGGATGTCAGTAGATGAAGCACTTCCTGAAGTTCAAGAATTAACGGAAAAGATCAATTATCATAATAATTTGTACCACAACCTGAGCAGGCCGGAAATTTCCGATTATGAATTTGATCAATTGCTGAATCGCTTAATTGATCTTGAGAAGAAATATCCAGAGCTGAAACTACCGGATTCACCAACTCAACGAGTTGGTGGAGATATTACAAAGAATTTTGAAACAGTCACTCATAAGTATCCAATGTTATCCCTGAGCAACACTTACTCAAAGGAGGAGTTGAGAGATTTCCATGAACGGGTAATCAAAGGTCTAGGCCACAGTGATTTTATATACTTTTGTGAATTAAAATTTGATGGGGTTGCTCTCAGTGTGACTTTTAAGGACGGGCTCATAGAAAAAGCAGTTACACGAGGAGATGGAACGCGAGGTGATAATATTATAACTAATGCAAAGACGATCAGGTCACTACCGTTGCGTCTTGCACCTGGTGATTATCCTGGTGAGTTCGAGGTTCGGGGAGAAGTTTTTATGCCAAGAAAGGTTTTTAACAGGATTAATGAAGAAAGAATTGATATCGGTGAGGAGCCCCTGGCCAATCCTAGAAATTCGACATCCGGTACATTAAAAATGCAGGATTCTGCTGTTGTTGCCTCGAGAAACCTGGATTGCTATTTGTATGCTTTGTTAGGTGATCAAGTGAATTATGAGAGTCATTCTGAGTCCATTCAAGCTTTAGAAAGGTGGAACTTCAATATTTCACAGACTTATAAAAGCTGCCATTCTATTGAAGAGGTCTTTGGTTATATTGATGAATGGGAACTTAAACGTTTAGAGCTTCCTCTTGAAACTGACGGAATAGTAATAAAGGTTAATCATATCAAGTATCAGCAGATTTTGGGCTATACTGCCAAAAGCTCCAGGTGGGCGATTGCCTTCAAGTACAAGTCAGAGAGTGCCTCAACAAGACTTAATGGAATAACATACCAGGTTGGCAGGACTGGCGCTATTACTCCGGTTGCTGAGTTACAACCAGTACTACTGGCTGGGACGACGGTAAAACGGGCTTCGTTGCATAATGCTAATGAAATAGAGCGCTTGGGCCTAAGGATTGGAGATACGGTTTTTGTAGAGAAGGGTGGTGAAATTATTCCTAAGATCACTGGAATTGATGAAATAAAGAGATCATCGAAAAGTGAACCTGTAAAGTATATTAAAGAATGTCCCCAGTGTGGCACTATCTTAGTCAGGGTAGAGGGAGAAGCGGTCCACTATTGTCCAAATTTCGACAGGTGCCCACCCCAGGTTATGGGCCGCATAGAGCATTTTATTCAGAGGAAAGCCATGAATATTGAAACACTCGGTAGGGAGACCATCAAAGGATTATTGGATACCGGCCTAATCAAGGACCCTGGTGATTTATATAAGCTTGATTTCGAGACACTCAATGGTCTGGAGTTTAAAGTCTTCTCGAATAAGAAGGGGGATATTTCGGTAAGGAGTCTAAGGGAAAAATCAGCTAAGAACATTATCGAGGCGATTGAGTCTTCCAAGAATGTGCCTTTTGAGAATGTCCTCTTTGCGTTGGGGATACGCTATGTAGGGCAGACAGTTGCAGAAAAACTTGCCGGACATTTTAGGAATATAGATGGACTCACATCAGCTTCTTATGAAGAACTTATTGATGCTCCTGAAATAGGGGAGAAAATTGCTGTTAGTATTGAGGAGTATTTCAGGAAGCCGGAAAATATTGACCTCATTCAGCGGCTGAAGGATGCTGGTACACAAATGAAATTATCAAGTGAACATGCGCTTGAGGGAGATACCTTAGAGGGAATGTCTTTTGTGATATCCGGTGTTTTTGAGAATTATGGTCGGGATGAACTCAAGAGTATCATCAAAAAAAACGGCGGGAAAATAGTCTCATCCGTATCCGGTAGCCTTGACTATCTGGTGGCTGGCAACAACATGGGCCCTTCAAAATTGGAAAAGGCCAATAAATTTGGGGTAAAAATCATCTCAGAACTTGATCTTGAATCTATGTTGAACAAGTAATGTTGGGCAAGTTTTTTATTCCTTATCATACTAATCGTCACAATCAAAAGAATGTCAGACGATTTAGTCGCTCCTTCGAGGATGCCACTTCCGTCGGCGTATTGTGCTCTTACAAGTCTTTGATAGGTGAAAACAAAGCTGTCGAGTGGTATATCGATGAGCTGAAGGATAAAGGTAAAAAAGTCTCATTATTGATTTTTCATGAAAATTCCTCCAATGCCGGCGGTATTTCTAATAATTCATTTTCAAAAAGAGACTTGAATTTTTTTGGTATTTGGAAAAAAGAGCGTGTTAAGGTTTTTATTGATAAGCAATTTGATTTCCTGATTTACCTTGACTTAGATTACAATCTATTTATTGGTAATGTTGTTGCGCGGAGTAAAGCACATTGCAGAATTGGGATTTATAATGACCACGCCAAGCCCTTCCTTGAATTAATGATAAAACCAGAGCAAAAAACTATTGAAAGTCTCATTATCGGGATAGTCGCAATGTTGGAAAGGATTAAAAATGACGAGTAAAAAATTTAAAGGTACTGGGGTAGCGCTGGTGACTCCTTTTGATCAGAATAATCAAGTTGACTTTGGTGCTTTTAAGCGATTATTAAATCATGTGACTTCAGGTGGAGTTGATTACCTGGTAGTTCTGGGGACAACAAGCGAGTCTCCAACTTTGACTCAGGAAGAAAAAACAGAGATTTTAAGATTTGTTGCTGATTATAACACTTCCGGATTACCTGTTGTTTTGGGTATGGGAGGCAATAATACCAAGGAATTGGTAAGTCGTCTTTCTGCTGAAGCGTTGCAAGGCGTAGACGCAATCCTTTCAGTTACACCTTACTACAACAAACCAACGCAAACAGGTATCCTTGAACATTTTCAAAGAATTGCGGATAAAAGTTCGGTTCCTGTAATACTTTATAATGTGCCGGCTCGCACATCATCGAATATTTCTGCGGAGACAACTTTACAATTGGCACAACACGATAATATTATAGCTATAAAAGAGGCTTCCGGTGATCTTGAGCAGTGTGCCGTAATTGCCGCCCATTGTTCCACTGATTTTTTACTCATTTCTGGAGACGATATGCATACACTTCCAATTTTAAGTATTGGCGGAGTTGGAGTCATCTCAGTTATAGCTAATGCTTTGCCAGAACAATTTTGTGGAATGGTGAGAAATTGCATTAATGGTAGACTAGCCGAAGCTACCGCTTCCTTTCATCAATTAGTTGAATTTACACGCTTGATCTTTGAAGAGGGGAACCCGGCGGGAGTAAAAGAGCTGTTAAATCAATTTGATTTATGTGAGAAATGGGTAAGACTACCCTTGGTTGCTGCCTCGAATCTGCTCTCAACTAGAATTGAGAAAGAAATCTCAAAAATAAAGACATAAAAAAGGTAGCAAATTGCCACCTTATATTTTAATCTTTTCAGGTTAGATTAACTCCTTCTTAGCCCTGGTTCTTCATGCTTTGAACTTCAACTCGAATTTCTTGAGCAAGGTTCTTAAGGTCCTGCATTCCCTTCCTTACTCTCGTTCCAGCTGCCTGGTTTTTCTTGTCATAGAACTTTTCGAAGTCACCATCCAATGACGCAACCAGGTCTCTTATTTGTTCAAATCTTTTCATTATTATTTTTTTTAAGGTTGTTAATAAATGTTTCTAAAAAGGTGTGGCAATATAGTCAAAATGTCTTAAATACGATACAAAATACGTTTTTTTTACATTGAAACCACTTTTTTGACATCTTCCCATCCGGCTCTTTGATAAGTTCTATCTACCAATTTTACCTTTACGGCCTCGAACGCTGCAATGGTTTCATCGACATCATCCATGGTGTGCACAGCGGTTGGAATTATCCTCAACATCATTACATCCTTAGGCACAACGGGATACACAACTACTGAGCAGAAAATATTAAAGTTGTTGCGAAGATCTAGTACGAGATTGCAAGCTTCGACCCACCCGCCACTCAAACGAACAGGTGTAACAGGTGACTTGGTTGTGCCTAGGTCGAAACCCTTATCCCTCAAACCTGATTGTATTCTACGGACCACTTTCCAGAGCTTTTCTCGTAATTCAGGTTGGTTTTTTAATAACTCCAGCCTTTTTAAGCCGCCAATTACATAAGGCATTGGGAGTGATTTGGCAAATATTTGTGACCTTGTGTTGTATCTGAGATGGTCAATCACATCTTTGCCCCCGGCTATAAAGGCTCCAATTCCAGCCATAGCTTTGGCAAAAGTGGAGAAATATAGGTCTATTCCATCCTGAACACCTTGTTCTTCACCTGCTCCAGCACCAGTAGCTCCCATTGTCCCGAATCCATGTGCATCATCTACTAATAACTTGAAATTATATTTTTCCTTAAGAGCGACTATTTCTTTAAGATTTCCCATGTTACCGGACATTCCGAAGACACCTTCAGTAATCACAAGAATACCTCCGCCAGATTCTTTTGTGAGCCTTTCAGCCCTGATGAGCTGCTTTTCAAGATTGCTAATGTTATTGTGTGGAAAGACCAGTCTTTTACCCATATGCATCCGGACACCGTCAATAATGCAAGCGTGACTTTCCGCGTCGTAAACGATCAGGTCCCTACGATCAACCAGTGCATCAATAATAGACATAATGCCCTGATAGCCATAGTTAAGCAGCATGGAGTCCTCTTTCATGACAAAATCTGCCAATTGACGCTCAAATTCTTCGTGATGTTTAGTATTACCCGTCATCATTCGAGCACCCATTGGGTATGCAAGGCCCCATTCTGCAGTTGCTTCGGCGTCTGTTTTCCGGACCTCTTCATGATTTGCCAGGCCGATATAGTTGTTCAGACTCCAGGTCAGCACCTCATTACCTTTAAATATCATTCTGGGAGCAATTGGACCCTCCAGCTTGGGAAACATGTAGAAATTGTTGTCAATAAACTTGTGTTGGCCCAAGGGACCAGAATCGCTTAATAACTTTTCGAATAAATCCATGGATAGCTTTTTGTTGAGGAAACTTAAAAATAGAAAATGATCGTTTGGAAAACAATTTTAGAATTTATAGATCACCTGTTGCTAAATTTTGCTGCAAAGGTAGATTTAATTTACATAAGATCTATGTATTAAAATAGGAACGGATGGCTTAGCCCCAAGATTTGAATCGTTAGAAACACTGAGATTGCTAAAGCTCAGATTTATTTATAGCATTGCGTCCGATAAAAAAGCTCAATATTTGAAAATTAAAAAAATCCTGGTAGCCAATCGTGGCGAAATTGCCCTGAGGGTCATGCGCTCAGCAACTGAAATGGGTATTTCTACAGTAGCTATTTACAGCGAAGCTGATAAGATGGCGCCGTTTGTGAGTTTCGCTGATGAAGCGGTTTTGATTGGCCCTTCGCCATCTAGTGAATCATACTTACGAATTGATGCCATTATTGAACAAGCTAAAAATTTAAGAGTAGATGCCATTCATCCCGGCTATGGGTTTTTAGCTGAAAATCCCCTATTCGCCCGTAAAGTTGAAAAAGCGGGTATGAACTTTATTGGACCATCCCCCGAATCCATCGAAATAATGGGGGACAAACTAGCAGCCAAAAGGGCTATCGCCGGATCTGACATCCCATTGGTTCCTGGTACAGAAGGCGCAGTCAAGAGTAAAGAGGAAGCCAAAAAAGTTGCAGAAAGTATTGGACTCCCGATACTGATCAAAGCCAGTGCCGGAGGTGGTGGTAAAGGCATGAGGATTGTTAGCACTGTGGACGAAATTGACGTGCAGATGGAGAGGGCGGTCAGTGAAGCCCAGTCTGCTTTTGGGGACGGATCAGTATTTATTGAGAAGTTCATCGTCTCACCAAAGCACATAGAGATACAGGTCATTGGCGATAAACATGGAAATGTGGCTCATCTCTTTGAAAGGGACTGCTCTGTGCAACGAAGACATCAAAAGGTGATCGAAGAAGCTCCGTCTTCGATTTTAACAGAAGAGTTGAGGGCTAAAATGGGACAGACTGCGATAGACGTGGCAAAAGCCTGCAATTATTATGGGGCAGGGACAGTCGAGTTCATTGTTGATGAAAATTTGAATTACTACTTCCTTGAAATGAACACCCGCCTGCAGGTTGAACATCCGGTGACTGAATTAATAACAGGAATTGACCTGGTGAAGGAACAGATCAATATTGCCGCAGGTAAGAAGTTATCTTTTAATCAGAATGATATCAAAATAAATGGACACGCTATTGAAGTTCGTGTCTACGCTGAAGATCCTACAAATAATTTTTTACCTGACGTTGGCAAGTTGAGCACCTATCAGCGACCCATGGGTCCTGGTATCAGGGTGGATGATGGCTATGAAGAAGGAATGGTGATACCTATTTACTACGACCCGATGATCTCTAAGCTAATAACTTACGGGAGGGATAGACGCGAGGCAATTGATAGGATGAGAAGAGCAATCAAAGAATATACTATCACTGGTGTTCAGACGACGCTTCCCTTTTGTGATTTTGCCCTACAGCACAAAGCATTTATCTCCGGCAAGTTCACTACAAAGTTTATTGAGCAATATTTTTTACCTGAAAAGTTAAAACAACAGTTAGATAGTGAAGAACTGCGAATTGCGGCAATGATTGGAATGCATCACTATGAAAATAATAGTGATAGCGATTTTACCGATCCGATGAATCAAATATCTGTCAAAAGACGTTGGAAGGATCGTCTAAAACAATAATTATTTATGGCTCAAATAAGGCCGCTAAAAGCTTGGCGATTTAATTTAAAATTGACTCACCGCATTGAAGAGTTGACTTCTCCACTATTTGATGTTGTATCAGACCGACAAAGGCAGGCACTTTATAAAAATGAAATTAATAGTATTCACCTTTCAGTTCCAAGAGGTCCGAAACCAATTGATAATGCGGTTGCTACGTTAAACAAATGGAAAGAGGAAAAGATCATAGTGCAGGATGCTATACCTGGAATTTATGTTTATTATCAATATTTCAGTTTACCAGGTAGTATTAAGGAATACTGTAGAAAAGGATTTATTGCCAATATAAGGGCCTATGATTGGGAGGAGAAGATCCTACTTCGTCACGAGAATACAATGCCTCATTCTGTCAAAGATAGGGTTGACTTGATTCGAGAAACTGAATTAAATGTTAGCCCCACCCACGGACTTTACACTGACTCAGATCATTCTCTTGAACTTTATATGGATGAGAGTATGCTCAATCCAATCTATGAAACGGAAGATTATCAGGGAGTACGCGATGTTCTGAGTGTAATCCATGACACTTCTGCGGTCGGTAAATTTATCGAGGTTCTGAAAGATAGGCAGATCATTTTGGCTGACGGACATCATCGCTATGAAGGATCATTGACTCACAAACATCAGTGCATGACTAATAACCCTAATCATACTGGTAATGAAGGCTACAATTTTCACCTGATGTTTTTTACAAACACCGAGTCCGACGATCTCAGGGTATTGCCTACCCATCGTATGGTTGCCGGTTGGGAAGAATTTGATGAAGAAACACTCCTGGATGAGCTGTCACAGTATTTTATCATTAAACCGGTTGCCAATGCTTCAGATGTTAATGAGATCATTTTGGGTAAGCAGTGGGCATTCGGCTTGTTAGTTGGAGAAAATGCGTTTAAGATCAGGCTTAAACCGGAGTGTATTGAAATGATAAATTGGAATTTTCCTGAAATGATCAAAAGACTGGATTTGACAATCATGCACTACTTTGTGTTTGAAAAAGTTATGGGCATACCTGGACCAAAACAACGAGAATCCAGACTGATTACCTTTGAGCGAAACTTCACTGAGTGTCACTCAAAAGTGTTACGTGGTGAGTCACAGTTTGCGGTTATTACCAAGGAACTGCAAATGGAGACAATCAAGGAAGTCTGTTATTCGGGTTACACTATGCCCCCTAAAACCACCTATTTTTACCCAAAGGTCATATGCGGGTTTCTCTTTAGCAGCATAAAAGAAGATGAGTTCCAATTGCCGGTTGATATTAGCCTCTAATTCTCCACGAAGACAACAACTACTGCGGGATTCGGGTTTTCAGTTTGAGACTTTTACCCTCGAAATTGACGAATCCTATCCAGGTGAAATTGGTGTGAATCAAATAGCTAAGTATTTGGCTGAGAAGAAAAACCGGGTTTATCGCAATCATTTTGAGGACGAGGTGGTCATTACGGCCGATACGACGGTAGTATCGACGGGGCAGCTTATGGAGAAGCCGACCGATGCTTCTGATGCACGTCAAATGATAAAATCCTTGTCTGGTCAGTCACATTCGGTGATTACAGGTGTGGCTATCTCTGATAGAATTAGACACTTCAGTTTCGATGATGAAACTGTCGTCATTTTTAAAACTTTTTCAGAGAATGAAATAGCCTTTTATGTTGAGAATTTTAAACCCTTCGATAAAGCTGGTGCATACGGTATCCAGGAGTGGATAGGACTTATTGGCGTCGAGAGAATCGAAGGATCGTATTTTAATGTCATGGGATTGCCAACTCATTCCATCTATCAGGCCTTGACTGCAAGATTTGATATTTGGCCGGAATAGTTCAAGTTGACCTCTAAAAACCCTGTTTGGCCCTCTGGGATAAGATTTGAAGTATATCTTCACTCTTTTTCCTCTCCACATAGCTACGCTATGCGTTAAAAGCAAAAGAAATAAACCTAAAGCTTCAAATCTCCTCTGATACTCATATAGGATTTTGAGAGAAGCCCTTATGTCTATTTCTTGTCCTTACTGTTTATGATAATAGTTACGGGTCCATCATTAGTCAAGCTTACTTTCATATCAGCGCCAAATTCACCGGTTTGTATTTGGCGGTTGAGCAGTTTTTCCAATTTAGAAATGAATGAATTATATAGCGGAATGGCGATGTCTGGTTTGGCTGCTTTTAAGTAAGAAGGCCTATTACCCTTTTTAGTGCTTGCGAGCAGTGTAAACTGACTAATCAATAAAATGTCTCCTTCTACTTCTAACAAACTTCTGTTCATTATTCCATTTTCGTCGCCAAATATTCTCAGATTGATAATCTTTTGCGAGAGCCAATCAATGTCAGTTTGATCGTCAGTTTCTTCAATGCCTAATAATACAAGAACACCATGGTTAATCTGATCTTTATTGGATTGATTGATTGTTACAGAAGCTTCGGTAACGCGTTGAATTACCCCGATCATTGAACGATTTCCTCGGGAGGCAGACTAGATATTGCCACTTCTTCAATAATATCACCGGGATATAGATGTATACCATTGATGCCTTCTTTGCCAACCTTTAGCATTGATTTGGCTACATCCCGACCTTCAATGGCTCTAAACTTAATTTGGCCAAATGTTAGGAATACGATTACTGGTAGGATGATCTTGGAAATTTCCTCGAAAACTCTGAAATCAGGACGAAAACCAATCAGCAGAGACGGTTGAAAGATGTGCAATGATTTTAACTGGAGTGTTCTTAATGCCTCTTCGATTTCTCCTTTAACACGGTTGTAGTAGAACTTTGAATCAGTCGATGCCTTATATGAAGTTACAATCAGGTATTTTTCGAAATTAGCATCTTCTTTGGCCATTTTCCCAAGTACATGAGGGTATGTAAAATCAACTTTATAAAAATTTTCTTTCGAACCTGCTCTCCGCATTGTAGTGCCAAGCGTAACATAATAGTGTGAGGCTGATAACTGGTCGGAACGAGATTTCAGATTGTCAAAATTCTCGATAATAATTTCTTCAAGTCGGTTATCCTTTATATCCGTGGATTTACGCGTAACCACTTTGACTTTATCATAATAAGGGTCACTTAGTAATAATCTTACCAATTCCCGACCTACAAGGCCAGTTGCTCCAGCAATTAAAGCTACTTTACCCATACTGGTTAAATTCCTTTAATTCTGTCGATCAGCCGATCAAAATCTTCCTGTCCCGGGCTTTCAGAGGCTGGTCTGCGTTTAATGTAAATATTACCATTGATCGGCTGTATATCAAATGAAAAGATGAAATCTTTTGATAAATCAAACCATCCATTGATTGGTCCAAATCTTAAATCGTTGAAAATCAAATTGTTATTCTCTTTTTCGATGGAATAAAATCCTTTGGAAAATTTGATTAGTGTTAGTATTGGAAGGTCATTTAGATATGGCTGGAGCAGCAGCTTATTTTTATCAAAAGCCTTAAAATCGAGTTTATTTGTTGAATCAAAAAACGAATAGTAGCTGATCAGGTAGCCGTCGTCGTTTTCTACTAGTACCCACCATAAGAAATTATTTAGAGGAGATGGCGCCGTCATGTATTGCTTGGCATGAATATTCTGATTCTCAATATTTTGATCAACAATTGATTGAAAGCTCAACTTATGATAGACTGTGAAGAGTAAATATGCTTGGGCCATGCCAATTCCGATCCAATTAATGGTTGAACGCAGTTTGGATTGTCTTTTCAGAAAAATGGTTGTAAGCGCTGCCATTAACAACGGAAGCGTATAACCGGGATCAATTATAAAAATCGTATCCAATTGAAATCGATAGTCATAGAAGGGTGTGAGGGAACCAGTACCGTAGCCAGTGAAAAGATCAAGTAAGGGATGGGTAAATATTGTCCAAAAAAATAGCTTAATCCATTCGTTTTGAGACCCCGTTTTGTTGTGAAGTTTACTCACCAAATACCCTATAATTGGAGCAGCGATTAATGGGAAAAATATGGAATGAGAAAAGCCCCTGTGCATCATCAATTGGCTTACATCATCATAAAGAGGATTAAGGAATACATCAAGGTCTGGAATTGTTCCACCTAGTCCTCCCCAAATGATGGCTTTATTTCCGACTTTTTTGCCAAGAACTGCTTCCCCAACTGATGCACCAAGGACAAATTGGGTGATCGAATCCATTCCTGGCTAGAATCCTACAAACGAAATTCCAATCGTAGACATTTTGGATGATGCTCCGGAAGGTCCTTTGCCGTTTTTGAACCACTCTGTAATTCCAAATTTGTAGAAAAAATTGACCCCCCTGAAACCAAATCGCACAATCCCCCGTGAACGAAAAGGATTTAGTTTAAAATCGGTATTGTTCTTCACTTTACTGTCTACCCCCTCCTCTGAAAATTTCAGCTTAGTAAATGATTGGTACAGCAGACCAGCGGATACTCCTAATGCAAAAAATACGCCTTTTTCACGATCTTTTTGATTGGTGTAAACCCTGATCTCCAATGGTATTTCGATATAGTTCGTTGCTATTTTAGATTTTTTGGCGTTGATTTCTAATGTGTCCACAATTGCAATTCTCCCCAGGTCATCGTCCACTGTGGTTGACAGGATTAGGTTGTCCTCCAAGGCATATTTCTCCAAGCCAAAACTAATCCCCGTGTTGACACTAAAAAATGTATTGGGAGGATTGATATTGAAAGTATAAGAGAGCCCTACGGATTTGGATCCCCAGAATTTACGATTCATTTCAGGTGCCTTATTGGTAAGGAGATTAAATCCCACATCTACAGTGAAATTCCCGGGAATGTCGGGAGTCGCCATGGATTTTTTTTGTTCACGTAGTGCCTGAGCACCATTTGTTGTACCAGAATTATTACTGGAAAATGAAAGTAAAGGGCTGATTATTAAAATTAATACTAACGTTTGCTTCATGTTCATTAACGGCTCTGCCGCACCAAAAAAATTTTAAAGCGGCAAAGATAGTCTAATTTTGAGAAGATATTTACTGGCTTATTAATGTTAAAACAATCAATGTTGTTGCCTCGGGAAGTCGAGAAATTATATTTTTTGAATGGCCAATATTTTGTAGGTATGACGATTGATTACCTTTGCAGCTTGATGAAATCGGACCCGTAGCATAACTGGATAGTGTACCTGACTACGGATCAGGAGGTTGGGGGTTCGAATCCCTCCGGGTTCACTTTTATAATCAAGCACTTACGATATTTTCTTGTAGGTGCTTTTTCTTTTGTGCCTAATAATTTGCCTAACAAAGCCAGAGATAAGGTATATTTGTGTATGCACAACGGCATTGAAATCCTCGATCCTGATAGGCCCACAGTTGGCGCAAAGCTAAAATTCCAGAGTCCCCAGGAGCTGCAGGATGCTGTGGATGACTATTTTGAAATTGAAGAAAAGATAACCCTCACTGGATTAGCGTTGCATCTCGGTTTGACCCGGCAGTCAGTTCAGAACTATAAACACCGGGAAGAATTTTCAGAGATTATCATCCGTGCTGTTCAGCGCATTGAGGCTCTCTACGAAGAGAAACTGGTCTATGGCAATAAACCCACCGGAGTGATCTTCGCTTTGAAATGTGGCTTAGGTTGGAGGGAATCTTCTAATGAAGTTGAGCCGACCAAAAACGATATTAAAAGTCAATTCCAGAGAGATCTTGAGGAGGTTAACAGATTACATTACAAAAAAAAGTCAATTGATATTCTACTTTTTGGATTCTTTTAAGTCACCTTTTTTATATGTCAAATAAAGCAAGTAGTTATGTCCAACAGGACAATAGGTCCCACATTCAATAGTTAGTTTGCCTCCGTATGCTCTCCAGCCACTCGTATTCCTTTTTCAATTTCAACCATCTATGGTATTTCATTATCACGAGGATGAACCCGGACCTGGATCTCTACTTTATCCCCTGAGACCACATGAGTAACCTCATACACAAAACCACTGGAATACTTCTGGTCATCAAACATCCTCAGATCAATCTTATCACCAATGCGGGGTGTTTCAGTCAATCTTAATTCCACATCTAAAAGAGTATATTTTCAATTATGTCAACTATTGGTTGTCTCCCAATTTCGATTTGGACAGATCACTCAATGATGCTAAATCATTAATGAGAGAAGATATCCTAAAATACTTTTCATTGGATGAAACTACTATTGAACTTTTGTGGAAGATAGCTCTTGACCTATTAATACTTAATGCTTACAGAGATAAGAAGATGAGAAAAACGTTGAGAATTAAGAAACATAGCCTAGGTGAGAGGGCACGAATCGTATCCCTATTAAGTCAAAGAGTGCATCTTGAACCATATTTCTTAACCAAATTTTCTATTGGTCCTATTGTCTTAAAAAACTCAAAACGTCTCGCGTAAAAATTTTTACGGCCAGAGGGTTTCACGTCGTTTGTAAATTAGAGATCGGATAGTGCCTACCCTTTGCGTAGCTTCCTCTCACTTAGAGCAGTGTATGGCCTGGAGTTCAGACTGAAGAGGGTTCAGGAGCAGAATTTATTATTGAATTACCTATAAGCTGATTAGGGAGGGTTGTAATTAGCCTGCTTTGTATTGAGCCTGGATGCCTGCTATCATTTTTTCTTCAGATATAATCTATTGACTTCCTGAATCTTTTCCCTATCCTTAGAATAAGGTTGCTTTTTTCGGACTGAAGGCATAGTCTGTTAATTGTGTCTTAAGGTTAACCTGGAGTCTCATCCCTCAATTTCTTTTGATATGATATCAATACATACTCAAAATGCAGGTTGATTTCAATTTTATGACTGTCAACATCAATCAATTAAATGCTATAGGTAATATGGGTATATCTACTACACGACATCTAATACTCACTGGCTTGCTCTACATACTATGGGCATGTCAACCGAAAGAGAAGCCTCCGGAGTTACAGGAAGTTCCAAGTACATTTCCGATGAAAGAAATTTCCCTTCAAGACTTGTCAGCATTTGATCAATTGGGTGCCAACTGGCAATTGGCAGGCAATGTCAATTCAGATTATGAGAAAGAGCATTCCCTGGAATCCGAACCTGGCACAGGTGTTCTTGTATGTATACCAAATGAAGATGCACATTCTAACCTGTTCTTGGGATTTGAACATGGTGACATGGAATTCGAAATTGAATTTATGATATCAAAAGGCTCCAATTCGGGGCTTTACTTTCAAGGACGATATGAGATACAATTGTTTGATAGCTGGAATATTGGGGAGCCGACGCATTCGGATTGTGGCGGTATCTATCAACGATGGGATGAGAGTCTCCCAGATGGGCAAAAGGGCTATGAAGGTGTCCCACCAAGGGTAAATGCCAGTAAAGCACCGGGGCTATGGCAAACTATCAAAGCCTCCTTTCGTGTACCAAGGTTTGATCCAGAAGGAAACAAAATGGAAAATGCCCGATTTAATTATATCCACTTAAACGGCAAGCTAATCCATGAGAATGTGGAGTTGAGTGGCCCAACACGTGCATCTGCCGATAATGATGAGTCTTCATGGGGAAAATTCATGATTCAGGGGGATCATGGCCCCGTGGCTTTCAGAAACATCCGGTATAAAGCATACGACCACACTAAAAAATTGGAATTGAAAGATCTTACATACAAATATTATGAAGGCAAGTGGGATACCCTGCCTGATTTCAGTGCTATTGTGCCTGTAGACAACGGACTAACCGAATTGCTTGAAGTTCGCAAACTGGCAAAACGAAATGAGGATTATGGTTACGTTTTTAATGGAAATCTCTCTGTCCCTGTCGCGGGAACATACCTATTTGATGTATATTTTGACAATGGGGGTGAATTGTTCATTGACAGTAAACGCATACTTGGGGATGTGGGCAAGAATGGTGGTGGAAGCGATAAAAACTTAATCGAACTCATAGCAGGTCAACATGATTTTGAAGTTTCCCATTTTCAAACAGTATGGGGCTCGGCGGTACACATTGAATACGAGGGGCCAGGGATTTTCAAGCAAACACTGGCACTTGAAACGAATGGATTTCAAGGTGCCCCACCAGATCCAATTATGATTGAAGCTTTGTCAACCCCCGAGATGACGAGAGGCTTTATCCGATATGGCGATACAGTAAAGACCCATGCATTAAGCGTAGGTGATCCAGCCGATGTACACTATACTTATGACTTGGCAACCGGAGAGCCCCTATCCTCGGTTGGAAAGGGCTTTATGCAGATGTTACAGCCATGCGGCACGGCAGGGGTCAATCCCAGTTGCTTGATCCCGGAAATTCTACTGTCGAACTTGATGAAGGCCCAATTTTGGGCTCTATAGTTGAAAACGGCTGGAGCGCTAAAGACAATTACGTTTTCAAGAAATATATTCTCGACGAAAAAGAAAGGCCTGTGTTTTATTCAACGTATGGAAACGTTACTGTCACAGACAAAATAACACCTGCTATCTCAGATAATCCCGGATTAAACCGCACTATTATCATCGAAAACGGAGATGCCAAGGATGCAGTTCTAATAGCTTCCGGCAGCCACATTCTAAGAATGGAGAATGGTTCATACAACATAAACGGCAGATACTACCTCTTGCCATCATCACTCATGGAAAACGAAATGCAAATAATTGAAGGTGTGGGTATTACAATTCCAATTTCATCTTCCAAAGTCAATATTCAATATTCGATAATATGGTAAGCTATCTTTTTAAAAAAATAAGGCAGGGCTTGAAATTACTATGTTTGGCCATATTTACATTGGCATCCCTTTCAACAAGTGCCCAATCAGGTAGTTCGGCAGCTGAAAGCCAATTCTACAAAATCACCAAGGTCAATATCCCTGAAAAAATCGTACTCGAAGTCGGTGGATTGGCCTTCAATGATATTGGCCAATTGGGTGTAAGTACAAGGCGGGGCGAAGTATGGTTAATCACAAACCCGGAATCAGCTAAACCCACTTTTAAACATTTCGCACATGGCTTGCACGAAATACTCTGGCTGGCCTATAAAGATGGTGCCTATTATTTCACGCAACGCGGTGAACTTAACAAGGTTCAGGATTTAAACGATGACGGAAAAGCCGATAGTTATGAAACTATTTATAGCTGACCATTGGCAGCCAACTATCACAAATACTCCTATGGCCCACTTTTCATGCCTGATGGAAACATGATTGTTGCGCTTAACCTGGGATGGATTAGCCGGGGGGCAAGTTTGTCCAAATGGCGTGGTTGGATGCTCCAGATATCCCCCGAGGGAGAGATGACACCATTGGCGACTGGGATGCGTTCGCCGGCAGGATTTGGATTCAATGCTGCCGGAGATCTTTTCTATACCGAAAACCAGGGTGGTTGGGTTGGCTCTGGAAGAATGACGCATGTTGAAAAAGGTGATTTTGTGGGCAACCCAGAAGGATTGAAATGGGCTGGTGAAGAAGGCTCTCCTGTGACTTTGAAAATGGAGGATATCACTGATACGGAAGGTCTTTCTCTTTATGAAAATGAGGCCGTAAAGAACCCAAGTGTTTGGTTTCCGCATGGTTTAATGGGAATATCAACATCAGGCATTTTGTTGATCGACCATGATAATTTTGGCCCTTTTAAAAACCAGCTGCTCATTGGGGACCAGGGACACAGCAAAATCATGCGTGTGTACCAGGAAAAAGTAAATGGCATATATCAGGGTGCCTGTTTCCCATTCAGAGAGAGATTTTCATCGGGTATATTGAGATTGGAATGGAGCCCAGACCAAAGGTCTCTATACGTGGGTATGACGAGCCGTGGATGGAGTTCTACCGGGCCTGAACCTTACGGGTTGGAACGTTTGGAATGGAATGGCCAAACACCATTTGAAATCAAACAAATAAATGCCAAACCAGATGGTTTTGAATTAACATTTACACAACCTGTTGATCCGGCTTTAGGGGGGGAGGCCGGTTCCTATAGTGTTAGTGATTTTACTTATCTGTATCACCATATCTATGGCAGTCCTGCAATTGACATTCAGGAAAAACAAATCTACGATATTGAATTAAACGAAGATCGTACCAAAGTAAGGCTCTTTATTGATGGCTTGCGCCCTGGATATGTTTATGAATTCAAAGCTCCGGGAGTAGTTAATAGAAATAACCAGAAGCTGCTACACAATTTTGGCTACTATACTTTGAATAATATTCCCGAGGGTGAAAAGAAGACAAATCATGCTGCTATGGTTCAATCTTCAAGTGCCAGCTCTTCGACATCCAGCAAAAAACGAATAGCAGAAATGCCAGTAGCCTGGATTGATGGGCCTGATCAAACTATTACTTTGAAAACTGTGCCTGGGTTAAAATTTGATATAGATGAGATTAACGTGAAATCAGGAAGCAAGATCAAATTGGAGTTTGATAACCCAGATGACATGCTACATAATTTACTGATCCTGAAGCCTGGAACAGCGGACAAGATTGTGCAGGAGGCGTTAGGCCTTGGTCTTAAAGGACAGGAAATGAACTATGTGCCTGATACGAATGACGTACTTTACCATACTACACTTTTGCAACCTGGAAGCAGTGATGTAATCTATTTTGAGGCACCAGATGTACCAGGTGATTATGTTTATATCTGTACATTTCCCGGCCACGGCCTAACAATGAGAGGAATTTTAAAGGTACGCTGACCCATGAAGAAATTGCTCATATGGAGTAGAGAGTATAATTCAGTTAGGATACACCAGGATGCAATTACCATTGTTTTGTTTTCCGTATTTAGATTAGCGGGCAATATTTTTGATTCCCCAAGGGTGACCGCCCAAGGGGTTTAATTTTTTAACAAATAAATATTTTGACATGATGAAACAACATATTTTCTAACTTAGACGAAACAATTATGCAGTATATAAGAAGAATCAAATGAAGAAATTTAAAACAATGGCAATTATCTGGGCATTCATTTCATGCTCATGTATAGATAAGCAGTCGAGTCCGTACGATAAACTGACCTTCCATAATGATAAACAGCGATCAGGCTGGAATCTCCATGAAGCTCGGCTTACGCCGGAATCCGTATCGGGATCCGCGTTCGGCCAGTTGTGGCAAACGCCGCAGTTCGATTCGGTTGATGGTGATGAGTCTCGGCTTTTCGCGTCCCCGCTTTACGTAGATCGATTGACTCTCTCCAGCGGCCCCTATCAGGGAAAAACCTTCTCGGTGGTTTTTGCCGCGACAGATGTCGGTTACCTCTACGCGGTGAACGCCACTGCTGTCGACGATATCGCGCCCGGAACAATTCTTTGGAGCCGCCGCGTATCGGAAACGAGGCCGAGTCGTTTTGGCAACATAAGCACCCCCGTCATCGACTTGGAGCGCCAGCGTATCTATGCGGTTGGCAACAACGGCAGCAGTCCTCACCGTGTGTACGCCTTGGATCTGAGGAGTGGAGAACAACTAGAAAACTGGCCTGTGGCGCTCGATTCGGTGGCGATTAACGCGCCCAGCGTCGACCGCAACGGACCCACGCAGTTCCCATCCGAGCGCCTTCTTATTCAGCGCGGAGCGCTAAACCTCAACTCCGACGGGTCACGATTATATGTAGCCTTCGGCGGCGACTTTTCCTCGGGTTGGATCGTGTCGATCGACACCCATTCTGCCTCCGTGGCCACGGCATTTTCCACCACTTCCTGCAGCGAAGAAACGCAAGGGGGGATGTGGGGTTCTGGCGGACCGTCCATCGACTCGGACGACAATATCCATACTGCGACCGGATCCAACGTGAGGGTCACTATAAGGAAGCTGGGGATACCTGGAGTCTTTCCGGATAGCGAGCATAACTGGGGACAGTCGGTCATCCGTTTGCGCGATGATTTGGAAACGGGATTCGAACTTACTGGGACATATTCGCCGTTCAACTATGCGCAGTCTCAGTCGATGGACATCGATCTCGCCAACTGTGGCACCGTTACGATCGATCTGGACCCTGCCACCACCAGCACGCCCCATCTGCTCGTCGCGGGGGGCAAGCAGGGCAACGTCTACTTGATAGACCGAGCGAACATGCCGGGATCGTTAGTGAAACGTCCTGCCCCCTCCGAGGACTCCAATACAGACGGATCCTTGCTGGCGCCGGAAATCCAGCCTCAGTTTGGGAAACGGGGTCCGCTCAACGTTTTTGGCCCTTACGCGGACCGGAACGCGATGAACAATCAGGCTAGGAGCCGGTCCACTTCAGCGTATTTCAAAAGCGAGACGGGTAGAAATTATATCTTTGTTACGGGCAGTGCAAAGACCGGCGAGAAAGTTGATATAAGCACTCCACCGGGCTTGGCGCGACTCGAGATTGTCACTGCTCCTAGCCAACCAGCCTATTTGAGAATCGATCAATTGGAGGGAACGTAGACGTTCCACAATCCGGGGTCGCCAATGGTGACAAGCAATGGAGGGCGAGACGCTATCGTTTGGGTAATGGACATGAATGTGCGTAGACGCGCGCCCTTGAGAGGTCCGAATGCCTCGCGGCCAGTTCTCTATGCATTCGATGCCCTTACGCTCGAACTTCTCTGGAAGAGCGCGCCGGACGAGCTGGCATCAACTGGAAAATACAACGAACCCGCAATTGCGAGAGGAGTTGTCTATGTTGGGACGGATCGCATCCAAGCCTTCGGACTGCTGCCGGCAGCCCTAGCTTCGCATCCGATTTTTCCGTCGCCATTCGCGACTGATGCGCAAGTTGCCGAGAAAGCCATCTTCGATCCGAAACTCTTGCAGGCCGGGCAGACGTTCGTAAACCAACGTTACATTATATGCCATGATTCAGGTCAGCCTGGGATTCCCACCCTCGATATGATCAGTAAACTGGAGGGACCCAGAATTGTCGATACGCTCCTGAACGGAACCATGGCACCACAGGCTGTAGGCCTGACCGAAACGGATGCGCAGGCGATTGCCGCCTACCTAAATTCGTTGCCTGCCGCTACGAAGCCAGCCGTCCAGCCAAGCGGAGCCCAACGTGTACGTCACAAGGCCGAGCTCAGTACGTGCGGCACTGTATCACGTGCCATATGCCCGACGGTTCGGGTGTGTCCTCTCTCCAACCCTCGCTGACAGACAACGCAGTCGTGCGAGGCGATCCCTCGGAGTTGATTCGCACCGTCTTGCACGGTCTTCCTCAAACAACCCGCGAGACGCACGACTTCGCCTCCGCCATGTCGGATACGGAGGTAGCGGATTTGCTCACCTATATTCGCCTCGCTTTCGGGCAGATTGCTGGGGCCATCCAGAGCAAGGACGTCACCAATCAGCGTCAGCCTAAAACCCTTGAAAAACCCTAAAACCCTGATCGATTTCAATGTCGATTCAAATTTCAAATATGTCTGGACAACTCGAACAGCTCAATTTACTTCCGAACAATTGGTAGACCATGCCATTGATTGGATCATTGACCAAGCTACTCCATAATTTGGAAGTTAGAGTAGTTCCTCAGAAAAGGGAGTATTTCAGCGCTTGTTATGCAAATTGTTATGCAAGTAAAAAAGGAGCTACACCTTGTTTAAGGCACGTAACTCCTTGAAGCTAAGTTCTAATTATAACAGTATTTTGTTTAAATAGCTCATACAGATGATAGGCTTGATCCGTTAATAGCATAGTCAGAAACCATTGTTTCAAAGTTGTTTTACTCTCTTATTCGGTCAGCATAAGCATACAACGCAATTCAGGTTTGAGTTTTGCAAATATTTGGAACTGACACCATTGAATGGGCGTAAGAATGTCCTAAGTTGAGTGTGAACATTGTTTACTTTTTGCAGATGGATTGTTTTATCATCTCTATCCACATGATCTTTGGCCAATAGCGCTTTGTGCTTTATGGAGGGGTTGTCTTTGGCAAAAGCCTTATAAGAAGGGTGCTTATCTGTAATCAAGGTTGCACCGTAGGCCAACTTCCCATCCAATGCCTTTGAAATTTCTTCTTTGCTCAGCCGTTTTGATGCAACAGCTTTAAGGTACTTCTCCCCCTTGCGTTCAACCGCTGTTACTACCTGGACAACTGTGACCTCTTCCTTTCCCATATTCCGTATGAAATCGTTTCCCCTCTTTCTTGCTGCCCTATCTAAATTTCGACTGCCCTTGTTGTTAAGTGCCAGTTCCAATTCATCACATTCTACTTCCGAGGATAACTGTTCGGGAACAAACTCATTTAGTGAACTCAATATCTTATGCCGCCAGTCGAAGCTTGTCTGGATGCTTATTCCGATTTGTTTTGCTATCTTTTTTATCGGCATGCCCTGCTCCATGCAGCGCAGATAAGATTGCCATTTTGATTTAAGCCGCATTAATTCATAGGCCACCAATTTTGGGATTAATAATGGGTTGCTAACTATTTTTGATTGGAGTGTATGTATTAATTTGAAGATCAACCAGGTTTTCTGGATTTCAAAGGACATTAGAGCGTTTTTTTTGTTAGAATTTTTCAATTTTCAGTCAAAGCTCTATTGTGTTCTTATGGAAGAACATTTTTTTGATTAAATCAAACTGTTTAACTGATCGGTCAGTTCACCGTAAGTAAATCGCCCAGCAGGTATTGATATCTAAAGGCTCTTGAGAATTGTATTGTCAATGATCTTTTCCTTTCTTTCAGGCACGCCCAACCTTCATCAGGTAAAGCCGGATATTGTCCACTTGCCATCGTTTAGCAAAGTGGTGTTTTGTTTTGGCAATTAATAATTTAATCTGCCGGAACATTTCATAACAGAGGGTAGCGATGATTAAACGCATGAAATTGGCCCAGTAGCGATGACAGGAAAGCCGGTCGGAATAAGTCATGTTTTTGAGTTCCTTTATTCGATTTTCACTGGCATCACCTCGCTTGACATAAAAATCAAAGTAAATCTGTTGAGCGGTCATCGCTTCAAAGTTGCTCACAAAGTAACGGACATTCATTCCTTTTCCGGTAGACTCCACTTTGGCGTACAGCTTTTCAGAACGATCCCAGCTTTTGGCCTGGTAAGTAAACGGGCCAACAAACTCTTGATGTTTGATGATTTTTGAAGCATATTCCTTTTTTACTTCAATGATAGTCTGTTTGGTAAAAGTCTTTAAAACTTCATTACTACTAATACCTAAACAAAATTGATGGTCAAACTGCTTAGCTATCCGATAAAAAGATGCTCCTGAAAAGCCACTATCCGCTCGAATAAGGATCTTTACTGAGGGCAGTTTTTTTCTGATTTTAATGACAATCCTTTTCAATAAGGCCACAAACCATTTGTTGGAGTGACAATTGCCCGGACGTAGTACTGGTAAAATGACCTGACCGGTGTTCCCGTCCTTAAAGAACAACTCATGGTACATAGTCTGTCCATAATAGCCATTATACAAACTGAGTTGTTGGGATCCATGAGTAGGGTCATCGGTACCATCTACATCAATGATGATTTGACCAGTCTTCTCTTTCAACTCCTCTACATAACGGTCTACAAACCATTGACTCATCTGGTAGATCAGACTCCGATCGGCCTTGTTTTCAAATCGACTTAAAGTAGGCTGGGAACATAATCCGCTATCTAGTACTTTACGGATCACCGGATCCTCTCGGAGTTTTTGTTCGTCATTGCAATCCTGATAGCCCTGCATCATTAAAAACACCCGTTGGCGAAGCATTTCTTCATAAGTGTATTCGATAAAAAGGGGTTTCGATAGTCAGGAATCAGTGCGGCGAAGCTTTTTAATAGACCAGTCTTTCTCTCTACTTTTTCACTTAACAATATCGCTCCGTCTGAGCTAATCGCTGATGCTGAAAAATCAAATTTAAAAGCTTGTTTTCCTCGATAAAATACGGTATCTTTTTCCTTATATTCAGGCATAAATTAATTGCTTATTTTGTTGTCTAACTATCTCAATATAAGCAATTTATGCCTGTTTTTTATTGTCTACTATGAATTTTTCGGGTTAATGTATTATAATTCATATTATTAATACATCCTTCTCCCAACATTCCCGTCTAAAGTAACATCAAAGATGAGCAACTATCGGGTTTTCCCGATAGTTCGACTCTTCTACTTTTGTTATGAAATTAAAATTGATGTGTAATGAAAACCTCGACGTTTACTTTTCATCTTTTCAGAGATACGTTTCATATTGCTATTACCAGGCAGTCTCAAAAAAAGACAAAACCAGGTCAGATTCATTTGACCAGACAACAGCAGAAGGAGCAAACTGGCCAGAACTGATCAGTATCCGATAATCAACTGCACTATCCGCAATTAATAAGGTGGACTACACCACCAATAAACCGATGCCGTTAAAATCATGGTGAGCATTTTGAAAAGGTTAGTTATTCTAAAAACATTGCTATTATTCTCTTTTGCCCATCTGATGGCACAGAGTTTCTATGATGTAACCCGTATCGATGAGAAGATCCAACTGGATGGATTGGTGAATGAACATATCTGGTCAACAATCACACCGCTTCCACTAACTATGTACACCCCGGTTTTTCAGGGTGAGCTTACTGAGAAATCCGAGATTAGGGTTGCATATGATGACCGCTTCATCTATACATCGGCAGTTTTTTATGATTCCAATCCAAAAGGAATCCAGGGAAACTCCCTTGTCAGGGATGTCGATAAAGGAGGGGATTTCTTTAACATCCTATTAGACACTTATAACGACAATGAAAACTTTGTCACTACTACACCTACTGGTAATCGAGTGGATGCAGAAATCACCAATGATGCAGAGGGCGATTTCAGAGCTTTATTTAATCAGGACTGGAATGCCTACTGGGACACAAAGGTGATTGTTCATGATTGGGGTTGGACAGCCGAAAGCAGAATCCCTTTTTCTTCATTGAAATTTGAGAATGAGATGGGGGAAGTCACTTTTGGATTTATAGCACATCGGCTTATTGGACGCAAAAATGAGCGGCAAATTTTTCCGGCAATCCCTCCAAATTGGGAAATGGGTGAATGGAAACCATCACAGGCACAGAAAATAAGATTTACCGGAATTCATCAACGTAAACCACTTTATGTTATGTAAGTTCAAGTAATAAGTGCAATTTTCCTTTGTAGCACTTGCTTTGCGTTTAGGTAATTAAATTTTCTAACAGGGCGTTCATTGATTTTGTTTTCAACAACTTTGATTTGCTCCTCTGTAACAAATCTAATATCTGTTTTCTTAGGATAAAACCTTCTGATTACCCCAATCCTATTTTCAACTGTCCCTTTATCCTGACTAGTATAGGGACGAGTGAAATAGGCATCCACATCAAGGGATTGAGCAATCAACTCATGTTTAGAAAATGCCATATCATTATCAAAAGTGAGTGTTTCCAGTTTGTGTTTATCCTGAGAGAGTTCCTCCACAATAGCTTCGGCCATTTGATCGGCATTTTTACTGTGCATCTTTCTGATTCTGGTAAAAAGACTTGCTCGGTCTGTCATCACCAACAAAGAGCCTTTGTGGTTTTTACCCATCATTAAATCGACTTCTATATCTCCCAATCGTTCCCTTTTGTTAATGATCTGGGGTCGCTGTTCAATTGATACCCTATTCGGGATAATACCTCTACGATCTTTTCTGTTTCCTCGTTTGCGCCTTCGTTTGCCATGTTTTAGATATGTGTATAGTTGTTTGTATTCTTGGTTCTCCTGGCGGTTGGTGTGCTTACATTCCCATATCCATTGGTAAATCCATTCATGGCTAAGTGGACATTCTCTCGTTTTCTTTCCCTGATGGCTGATCAATTCAGGACTCCATCTATCTTCTTGGAGCCGGTTAACTATCCAGTCTTTCATGGGTTTGGTGAAAATCACTCTTTTTGGCTTTTCTTGATGACGAAGATTGGTCCTCCTTTGTGCATTTGCTGTTCGATAGACACCAGCTCCCCTACCTCTTGAACCCACATTTCGCTTAAGCTCACGTGAGATCGTAGATGGGTGAAAATGAACGATACAGGCAATCTCCTTTTGAGTAGCTCCTGTTTTCAATAATGCTTCAATTTGATACCTTTGATCAATACTGAGATGTGTGTAGTTTTTTGACATTTTGCAATCCAAAGATTGCACTGTTCAGGCTTTTGAAGGATGAAAAAGCCCTTAAAAGCTTTTTCATCCTTCAATTGCACTTATTAGTTGATCTCAGCTTAGTCTAAAATGAAGGAAGCCCTCTAATAGAGGACTTCCAATGAGCGGCGGGGAAGGGATTCGAACCCCCGGTGCGTTTTACCGCACTACAGATTTACAGTCTGTCGCATTCGGCCACTCTGCCACCCCCGGCAAGAAGTTATCTTCCCGGGGATGATCATCGCTGAAAGCGGGTTTTGGCTCAAGGCTGTTTTATCTATTGAAAAACCACTCCGCAAGCCTGCTGATTGATAGCTGTCCTATAAAACACTCAACGCAATTCTTATTCTTGTGGTATTAGAAATTTATATCAAGATGAGAATTATTGCCAGAAAGTACAACAAGAAATTAGCGGAAGTTTTAGCTGCTCAATTGATGAAGCATCAATTGATTTTTAGGATTGAATGTCCAAACTGTCACAATACGGTAATCATTGACTTTACAGAAAGTACTAATAAACTATGTACAGGTAGGGAGTATGGAGTGCGTATTTGCATGGTAGATTATGAATTCACTGAAAGAAAGGACGTACATGGAGCATAGAGTGAAAAAACTCTTTGGAATGGTTGAGGTACTTCAGAAGGGGAGGTAGGAAGTTTATTGAAGGTAAAAAAAGTAATGGAAATGAACCGGACTGTCACCAACCACTCTGAGATGCTGTCACAGCATCTACTCGCAATTGTTTAACAACGGGAGTTAAATAAAACCCACCTTTTCTGAGTCTCATAAATAGTCTCACGAATTAAACCGAATCTTTCATTCAACCAATATTCTCAGGATCAGGGCGTAATCAAGTTAACAATTGGTCGTTCAGTAGAACAACATTAATGAAATTAGGGGAGGGGAGTTAACGGCCCTGGATTGTTGCTTTCGGTCAAATATGACATTCGGTAACAATTGAATTTAAGAATCAAATCGATTTGAAAACAATACCGGAGATTATCCGTAATATTGTTCATATCATAAAAACTTAATATGCAGTTTTCTTCTGGAATATTGTCACATCAGTTTAGCACATGTTGCTGTTGTGGATTATTATATTCCAGGGAGTAGTTAGCTATAAATAAAAATTTATTAAGCCCTTTCCTGGATATTTCCGGAAAGGGCTTTTTTATTTTAAAACAAGATATTATGAAGCGAATACTTGATGATGAAACGAAACCAAAGGTCTACATCTTACACGAAAATAGAGAGTGGATTCTTCCTTTAATCAAAGGCCTTGAAATGTTAGATACTCCATTTGAAGAATGGTTTCTTGACCGGGGAACAATTGATATCGCCAAAGCTCCTCCTTTGGGTGTATTCTATAATCGCATGAGCGCTTCCTCACACACCCGAGGCAACAGGTATGCTATAGAAATGACCGGGCCAGTACTGGCATGGTTGACAACACATAATCGGAAAGTTTTAAATGGATCACGAGCACTACAATTGGAGGTTAGAAAAATAGAGCAATATATGTCTCTTCAACAATTTGGTATTCGCACACCTAAGACTATTGCAGCGGTAGGTAAGTCGGAAATCATCAGGGCTGTATATGAACTTAATTTATTTCCTTTTATCCTGAAACCAAACAGAGGCGGAAAAGGCCTTGACGTCCGTCTTTTTCAATCGATAGAAAGTCTTAAACAATTTTTGAATCAAACGGAATTAAGCGAGATAAGTCTTGACGGTGTTTTCCTGGTCCAGGAATATATTGAGCCAAAAAATAATAGAATCATCAGATTGGAATTTGTGGATGGCAGGTTTTTATATGCCGTCAGTGTAGATACAAGTGACGGCTTCGAGTTGTGCCCAGCTGATGACTGTCAAATAGGAGATGTGGCTTGCCCCACTTCTTCAGATACAAGTAACAAATTTGAGATTCTCGAAGATTTTACCATCCCTGAGATTGGGAATTGTGAAGCATTTCTAAAAGCCAACGCTATTGATATAGCGGGAATAGAATTTGTCGAAAGTGCGACTGGTGCTCGATATTTTTACGATGTCAATACGAATACAAATTACAACCGTGAGGCAGAAATCAGAAGTGGTTTAGGGGTTTTTGGAATGAACCGGATTGCAGAGCTTCTATCTCTGGAACTTGAAAAGGAAACAAAATCATCAACCAATAGAAATTCAGGAATTCAATTCAGAGAGGAAATATTGGCATAGTGAGGCACCATATGAAAAGGGGGGAGTTAATAAAAATCCAGGCATCGATAAGATCGCCATGTCTGCCGGTAAACAAAAAGACAAAAATTCAATGTGTTGTTTAAGTAATTGAAACTTTATGCATTTTGTCTGAGTTTGGCCTCAATTGAATGTATGGTGTGAGGCACGGCTTTCAATCTCTCCTTTTGGATTAATTTGCCGGTGTCAACGCAAATACCATAAGTCCCGTTCTTGGTCCTGATTAGTGCATTTTCTAGTTGTTTCATGAACTTTTGTTGTCTGGCTGCCAGTTGGCTTAAATTTTCCCTTTCTGCTGTATCTGCCCCATCTTCAAGTCCCTTTGGATTAGAATTATCAGAGTCGGCGCCATAGTCATCGTAATTCTTACTCAAGGAAGTTTTTATGTATTTCAACTCTTTACGAGCTTTTTCAAGCTTATCAAGAATAATGTCCTGAAATTCCTTTAATTCTTGATCTGAATATTTGCTTTTCTCTTTCTTAACCATCGTTACTTCCATTCTTCAATCCAAATAAACGTATTTTAATTGATTAAAAACTTTGTGCTAATGAAAATCATCATAGGGAAAGGAAAATGAAGCTGAAACGGTCGTTTTAATGCCGTTGATACGTTGTTGTAGGGCGTTTGAATCACGGTTCAATCCCAATAATAAGTAAAGGAACGGGAGGATTAGTTCTCCCATGACGCATTACGTTATGAATTTCTTTCTCATACCAAGGAGGCCCTGAAGACATTTCCTTTTGCATTGATTTCATCGGAACTATTTCAATACCAACATTGATTAATCCACCACCATAAAAAGATAGGTGTTTAACGAACAAATCGTAGGTAACAGAAAAATACTTGCCTAACTGAACCTCAAGACCAATCTTATTTTTAATAAAATCCGTTTGATTGAATGATGGCATTAAGGCGTGACCTATTGAACTTAGATATTCTTTCTGATCCTTGTAAGCCATTGGTTCAATTTGCTTAACAACTTCAAATTGATCAGACACGTAAAAATTCCTTCGACTTTCTTTCCAGTTAAGAGCTCCGAGCTTGGTCTTGAAGTCATTATTTATAGAATCGGGAGAATAAAGCACCTTTCCAACCATAGTCTTTTCCTTGCTAACTTTTGTCTTATGTATGCTAGCATCAATGGTTTTAATAACAGAAAGAAGTTCCTTATATTCTTTTTTATGATGAACTAATAAGTATTCTTCGCCATTCAAATGTGAATATTTCGCTCCGATTTTCATTTTTTAATATTTTTATTGAATACGTACCCAGCAACAATTCCAGAAAGAATCAAAGCTTTATTATCAAATAGCTTCGCATTCAAATTATCACCAACGATTGAAGTAAATTCTGAATCTGAAATGTCTATAGCTGAAAGACGTTTCTTCAGATTTAATCCTAATTCAGAAAGCTTGTCTAATACGGAATATGGATGAGAAAACTCTTGAGACTTATGAGTCCATCTCTTCTGTAATTCCTTAGAACTAATTGTATTCGAATAACTAGTTATCTCTTTAAGTTCAGTATCAATATCGATACTTTGAGTTTTCAATACTTTTAATATCTCTTTATGTTTTTTATCCGTAAATAAAACTTGATTAATCTTCTTTGATGAACCATAGAAATATTTTATACTCCATTGACAAGCACCATCATTACACTTGTTCGACAGTTCAAACCTAACACCACTTCCAAATCTGTATTCTGGGATAGCTAATCTAAAAGAGCGTACGTCTCTATATTTAAATTTCACTTTATCCGGTAGTGTAACAGGAATTGGTTCTATGGGTGAAACATGGCGATAATCTTGAACATTATCTATCAAAGTCAATTGTTCAACAGGCACTTCCAACATACTTTGAAACAAAAAGTATGTAACTACCGGAGGAATAGCATTTCCAATCATCTTTAATTTGGAATTATATAACTTACCGTAGTATTGGTATGTAATTGGGAACCCCATTAACATACTCCTCTCCCTAACCGTTAGTCTTCTAAATCCAACACCATTTTTTATAACCAAGCTTTCTCTAGAAACTCTTGTGCATGTTGAAGTAATTGTTCTAGAAGGTTTATCCAGTTTTTCAGGGAATGACATTCCATTATAGATCGGGTGAAACTCCTTTGATTCCCTATTTAATCTTAATTCCTCAGGGTTAAGGGAATCTTCAACAATATGATCTGTTAGTTCAGTTTTAGGTAAAGCATAACCATATACAGGATCAATAACGACATCCTGATGAAGCGCATTAAGAACATCTCCTAAAGTTTTTCTAATTGTATGGCCTTTATATGCTTCAAATAACTGATGCGGAAAATTTCCAGCTATCATTCGTTTCCTCTTTTGGGGAACACCAAATTCACTAGAATCAACTACTTCTAAATAATTGAAGAGCTTCTTGAATCGCTTGAATTTTAAATCTTCATTTAGAGCTTTCTCCAGGATAGTCTTAACCCTTGGAACATTTTCCATTGCCCAATACCTTGGTTTGAGATATTCAACCACGCAAAGAAACTGGTACATGTCCACAAGTCCATCTTGAATATCACCACCACCACCTTTGTTTGCATAAGAGAATTGAGTGCATGGGGGACTCCCAACAACAAAATCTATTGAACCAACTTCAGGTAATGTCTTGTAATCAAGTTTTCGAATGTCAATCTCTTCCGTATCCGTTCCAAAGTTTATATTGTGCGTTTGGTTTGAATCTTTATTCCATTCAAAGGACTTGATGTGCTCAATATCATTGAGTTTCATCCCTAAAGTCCAACCTCCAATACCACTATATAAGTCTATACAATTCACAAATTCTGTTTATAAATTTAATCTAAATCACAAAGATAGATTGAGGTTTCAATTAATTCATTTTTTTATGCCCTATAACGACCTTGATGAAAAACGTAGGGATTGAATAGCACCTTGCTTTCGTTGACCTACTAGCCAAGACCGATTTATAAATTTATATTTTACTTGGCGGACTTTATAGAAACCGATGCACTTTCGGATTGCAGAAAACCCTATGTTTTTTTATCTATTGTTGAACCAAACCTAAAGGTAGCCAAGTCTGCATAATTCCATCGGCAGCAGTTTAAGTCTTCATAACTAAAAACGTAAGATTATGAAGATTTCAAGAACAGACATTGGCCAAAAGAGCCTGTTGAGTCTGGAGCGAAAATCTGAGTAAATGCAAAAATATTGTGCAATTGCATTTACTCCCATTATATAATTTGTAAGTTCAAGTAATAAGTGCAATTTTCCTTTGTAGCACTTGCTTTGCGTTTAGGTAATTAAATTTTCTAACAGGGCGTTCATTGATTTTGTTTTCAACAACTTTGATTTGCTCCTCTGTAACAAATCTAATATCTGTTTTCTTAGGATAAAACCTTCTGATTACCCCAATCCTATTTTCAACTGTCCCTTTATCCTGACTAGTATAGGGACGAGTGAAATAGGCATCCACATCAAGGGATTGAGCAATCAACTCATGTTTAGAAAATGCCATATCATTATCAAAAGTGAGTGTTTCCAGTTTGTGTTTATCCTGAGAGAGTTCCTCCACAATAGCTTCGGCCATTTGATCGGCATTTTTACTGTGCATCTTTCTGATTCTGGTAAAAAGACTTGCTCGGTCTGTCATCACCAACAAAGAGCCTTTGTGGTTTTTACCCATCATTAAATCGACTTCTATATCTCCCAATCGTTCCCTTTTGTTAATGATCTGGGGTCGCTGTTCAATTGATACCCTATTCGGGATAATACCTCTACGATCTTTTCTGTTTCCTCGTTTGCGCCTTCGTTTGCCATGTTTTAGATATGTGTATAGTTGTTTGTATTCTTGGTTCTCCTGGCGGTTGGTGTGCTTACATTCCCATATCCATTGGTAAATCCATTCATGGCTAAGTGGACATTCTCTCGTTTTCTTTCCCTGATGGCTGATCAATTCAGGACTCCATCTATCTTCTTGGAGCCGGTTAACTATCCAGTCTTTCATGGGTTTGGTGAAAATCACTCTTTTTGGCTTTTCTTGATGACGAAGATTGGTCCTCCTTTGTGCATTTGCTGTTCGATAGACACCAGCTCCCCTACCTCTTGAACCCACATTTCGCTTAAGCTCACGTGAGATCGTAGACGGGTGAAAATGAACGATACAGGCAATCTCCTTTTGAGTAGCTCCTGTTTTCAATAATGCTTCAATTTGATACCTTTGATCAATACTGAGATGTGTGTAGTTTTTTGACATTTTGCAATCCAAAGATTGCACTGCTCAGGCTTTTTCATCCTTCAATTGCACTTATTAGTTGATCTCAGCTTCGCTAATTCGGAAGAATATTAAATTAAATCATTCATGGTTCGCATCCCTAAAACGATCAGTCAAATGATCAGGGATGGCGCCCTTTTTATCTGTAATCACTCCGGCGGAAAGGATAGCCAAGCAATGTACAAGTTGCTATCAACCCTAATTCCTTCGGAACAATTAATAGTCATTCACGCCCATCTTCCCGGTGTAGAATGGGAAGGGGTGATTCCTCATATCCAAAAGACAATCAACCATGAATTTTTCAACGTCCAGGCTGACAAATCATTCTTTCAAATGGTTGATCATCGTCAAATGTGGCCATCGAAACAATATAGAACCTGTACCTCGGATCTAAAGACTTCTCCAATAAACAAATTAATGAGAAAGCTATCCCGTGAAAGGGGGTACAAACAAATTGTTCATTGCATTGGCCTCAGAGCCCAGGAATCTTCAGAGCGGAAGAAAAAACGAATTATCAGCATTAACAAAAAGGAAACTAATTCACTCCGGCGTGTAATTCATTGGCTTCCTATTCACAAATACACTTTAAATCAGGTATGGCAATCTTATAGCTCATCTACTGAGGATTGGCACAGACGAATAAGATTATATAAAGCTGGAGACATCGATGCCGCGCTTGAAGATTGGCCATTCCACTGGGTCTATGCTGCCGGCATGACAAGACTATCCTGTAAGGTCTGCATTCTAGCCGGATTACGTGATTTGCTGACCTCTTCAGAGCTAGATCCTGAAAACTTCAACGATTATGTAATCAAAGAAAAGGAAATCAATCACTGTTTCAGGATGCCACAAAACGGAAAATTAAAATTCC
The DNA here is from genome assembly GCA_963664285.2 of Cyclobacteriaceae bacterium. GTDB lineage: Bacteria > Bacteroidota > Bacteroidia > Cytophagales > Cyclobacteriaceae > JAJCYL01. Next base: position 11,787 of record CAXXNX010000034.1, on the reverse strand, counting down.
TTGATCAAGCTCTCAATGATTACAAAAAAAAACATTCGACTGATCAACTCACTCTAAACATCTAATCATGAATAATAAATCACAAAAAATCAAAGAACGTCTTAAAACCGAGCTGGAATACAACTCGCGTCAAGTTTCAGTGAAAGAGGATCCTGGTGGCCTAAGCTGGAGCTTCGATTTTACTATTCGAGATCCGGAGGTGATCTATCAGAAAGTAAAGGATTTTGCAAATACTATAGAATCAATAAGCCATTGTGAAGCAAGTGGTGAGATCCTTGGTGGCGGCAATACTTACACTCACATTCGAATTAGCGATCAGGTTGAAGAAATATGGGCCGCATCATACCTTCCTCTATTGCAAGAGAAAGAGACTCAAATAAATGAAAAAGCCGGTACCGAAATAGGGCCATTTTCAATTCACCTTAGAGATATTAATGCTTACATGGTATGGTATAATGATGGTTGGCTAAACATGAAATATTATACTCTTAAAGACTTGGCAATTGATTTGTTTATCCATCTTCAAACCATAGAATATAAGGAATCACAGCCGACTCCAATAGTTAAGGAAACTATTGAAACTGAAACAGCAATTACTCCAGATGAATTTCTCTCTAAATTCGATGATCTCCAGGTCGATCATCAATCCCGAATCTCTGAAGCAGACCTAGGTTATTGCACCAGAATTCAGAAAGAATACGATGAGCTCACAACTTTATTAGAAAAACAACTTAAGTGGTTTGAAAAAAAAAATACAATAACGCACAGGCCAATGGAGCATATGATATTAAAAAAGGATTCTTCCAAAGGTACCTGGTCTGTATCCAAATCTTTGGATAGAAAAATCAGATGGGACCAATACTTAAAATACAGTCCTCTTTTCTCTATTGCTGCCATCAAGAACAATCTCCTTCATGCACACACCGCCTTCATCACTAAAATCAAGCAATACTTTGAAAGTGAATATCATATTACCCTTGACTTATCCCAATTATTTAAGTTGGATACCACAGCCAACTATGAAACTATAGTTGATCATATATTCGAAGAAACTGATGGAACCGATCTATTCGAGTCAGGTGTAAATAAGATAAAGGAAGGTTTTCTTAAAAGTATATGGACCGGTAGAGCCAAAAAACAAGGCAATAAGATCATCATTGATGAATACGCCAGCTACGATCATTGGTCATGGGATAATCACTATAAGATACACTACGACCATAAAGGAATGACTCATGTACTACTGGCATTGTCACATTTTGAACAACAGGTTACCAGTATTCTACCCATTCTTTCTAATAAAATCCCACATAAGGGATCTGGTGATCGAATAGTAGAATTTAAGTTCTACGAATTAAATAATACCAAGAAATTTAAAGGAATAAAATTCTTTAAGAACAGGCGAATTGACCTCTGTTTTCACTCCTCCGGATATGCAACAGAATTTTGGGAGCTATTTGAACTACATCAAAGAGCTACCGCATCTAATTAGTCGGACCGGCCAATCTGTATAAAACTATCAATTTCTTACTATGAAATATCACAACCATAAAATAATTGTGCCTAAAGAACGAAGGGAAGATATTAATTCAAAGATCATTCAACTAATTGAAACTGAAAACCTTCAAACAATAAGCAATGAAGACATATTTAACTCCTATACCGGCATTGGCGGACTTCATGATTTACAGCAATCAGACTACAATTCCTACTATGCTTATTCAGAAGATAAAAAGGAAATAGAAAATGGTCAGTTTTTTACCTCTCCTGAAATCTGTAAAAAAATAATTGATATTCTCAATCCAGGGGAGCAGGACCTCATTGGGGATTTAACCTTTGGAATGGGGACCTTCTTCAACTATTTGCCAACTGAAGAAAATATTTATGGATGTGAAATTGATATAAAAGCATTTAAAGTAGCTCAGTTGCTATACCCGGGAGCCAACCTATATAGGGGTGATATCAAATATTATAATCCTCAGATGAAGTTTGACATTATCATCGGTAATCCACCATTTAATCTTTATTGGGATAAAGAACTGTCACAAATGGTTTATTGCTCCAAATCCGCAGATCTCTTAAAACCAGGTGGATTAATGGCCATCATTGTACCCACTTCATTTTTGGTCGATGAATTTTCCAATAAACATCAGATAGAAACTGTTGAAGAGCATTTTAATTTCATCTGCCAAGCAAAACTCCCAATTAATTCCTTCGCACATATAGGAGTCAAGAATTTTTCAACCAAAATTTTAATACTACAGCGACGCAGTGATCACATAGCCCACACACCGATCAAGCCTGGTGAGTTCGTCGATTTATCAATAGATATCAACCATCAATATCTACAACCATTGCAGAATAAAAGAAATGAACTAAGAGCAAAACTACTCACTGAATTAAAGTCAACTGAATCACAAGATAATAATTGGTCATATGCACTAAGAGAAAATTTTGAACACCCGGGTTTTAACTACAGAATCAATAAATATCTATTTGAAATTAAACATCAACCAGCTCTAAGAGCTAAGCTTACTAAAGCTCTCCAGCTTTTAGAGAAATATAAAAACCAAAAGAAACCGGATGATCTTTCAGAACAGGAATGGCAAAAGCAAAAATTAACTAAAAATAAAGTCCTAAATCAATTCAAAAGGATTATCAACTCACAACACCGAAAGACTCCGGAAAAAAGAGTTTCTATAGTTAAAACCAATTATGGAATAAAAATCAGGGGATACTCACGTCAATCAAAAATGAGAGTTAACAAGGTATTTAAACAATCATACTGGCCATTCCATGAATTGACATCAAAGTACCCAATTAAACTACCCACAGTTCCGGATAACTTTTATGACAAGCTGATTGAGAAAAAACACACCACCTATGATATTCAGGAAATGCCTTGGGACCAAATGAATAGGAATCTGAGAATAGATTACTACCTCAATAATTTTACCTTCAAAAACAAACAAAAGGCTATTTGTGAACTCAATGAAATCCAAAAAATTGATGCCGGCTTAGTACTCCAAAAAAGATACTCACAATTAAACTGGGAACAAGGGTCTGGAAAAACAATTGCCGGATATCTATTCTTTTGTTTTCATTACAAATTTTCAAACATCCGTAACGCTTTTATAATTGGCCCTGCACTTGCAATTAAGGCTACCTGGCAACCCTTTCTTGAATTGCAGAACCATCCTTATGTAATGATATCCAAAATGGAAGATATAGAATCATTAAAGCCAGGGACAACAGCTATCATCTCACTAACCATGCTTTCCAAATATCAAAAGCAAGTGAGAAAATATCTTAAAATGCAATCACAAAAAGTAAGCCTTGTATTTGATGAATCAGATGAAATCACTAATCCATACTCGAAACGAACCAAAGGAGTCCTTAATGTTTTTAGAAAAGCCAAATACAAAATCCTCACAACCGGCACTACTACAAGAAATAATGTAAATGAATGGTACTCACAACTAGAAGTACTTTACAATAACTCTGCTCATATGATTTGTGAATGCAGTCAGATTTATCGTGAAGAAAATGGTGACAATGGAAAAAGCATAGTGCAAAAAGAGAATGAGAAGTTTTTCGAAATACCATTCCCGGCTCATCACGGATTTAACCTTTTTCGTTCCTGCTTTAATCCTTCAAAAAAAACTGTTTTTGGAATTGAAAAACAGGACCAGGATATCTATAACTCAGAAGATTTGCTAAAGCTCATCCGTAAAACAGTTATTACTAGAAAATTTAAGGAAATAGCCGGTGATGGCAAATACAATATTCATAATATCCAAATCGAACAGAATCAGTCTGAGATCCAGGTATATGAAATGATAATAAAGGAATTCTACGTCCTTGAAAAGAAATATTGTAAATCAACCGGCAACTCCAGAAAAGATGCCATGCTGCGCATTATTAGGCAAATAGGATTGCTTATTAAAGCAACATCAATTCCTCACACTTTTGATGAATATGGATTTTCCGGAGAACATGAATCTTTACCAAATAAGTTTCACAAAATTTCTGCTATGATACAGGATTTTGAAAAGGAAAAGGTAATGCTCGGAACTACTACTATTGCTGCAGCAAAAAAGTACTATCAATACCTTACTACCAATTACCCATTCAGAAAAATATTCCTAATACTCGGTCAAAATACAGACATCAACAAGAGGAAGGTCATCATTCAACAATTTGAAAATACTTTCAATGGAATTCTAATATCTACCCAACAATCACTAAAAAGCAGTGTCAATATCCCTTCCTGTAATAAAGTAATAATAGAAAGCCTGCAATGGAATTTACCCAAACTTAGCCAGTATTTTTTCAGAGCCATAAGATACGATTCTCTAGGAGTTACAGACGTTTATTTTATAACCTATGAAAACACTATCGAACAGAATATTATAGCTCTGCTTATGAGCAAGGAACGCATTAATGACTTCATTAAAACTCAAGAATACAAAGAATTCTCAGATGTGCTCGATGAATACCAAGTTGATCATAATATCCTTCAAACAGTCATAACAAAAAGCTATGATCACGAAGGTAAAATGAGCCTTTCATGGGGCAATCAAAAAGTAGGATAGTTCCTTTTAAAACATCACTAAATTTATAACGGTCTCGATGGATTTAAGTACAATTAAAAGGAAGAAATGGATCCTTAATTATCTTTTTCATTCCACAGGACAGTCTACAAATTACTTTAGAGTAGTAACTACTCCATCAGGAATAATTCGTGATATATTTTGGAGCAATGGAGATATTTCTGAGTACCAGGGAAAAAACCTGAAAGAACTACAAAAAAATCATTCCGGATTTGGTCACATGCTTAAAAAACCCCTGCCTGTTTATTGTAAAATTGTACATTTTACCCGTGTGAACTACAAAAGAGATAAGCAAGGACCTGGTTTCTTTTCGATATTTATTATTAATGAAATTATAGAATATTGCTCCCATGACAAAATTGATAGGTCTTTTCGATTTAGACCTCTCGAAGATCTACAATCACACTATTTTGGATTAGGTTATACCTGGTTTGATCCAACTGAATTTTGATCTATTTTTAAATTCCACTATCAATAATGCTATTGTCTCAAATTCTCAAAAAATACAGCAACTTCCAGGACCTGATTGAGAAATACTTCAAAATCGAACATCCGGAAATAAAAAAGAAACATCTCTTGGAGCATATGGGCTGGTACAAATCCACAGCCTCCAGAAAAATCAGCAATCCCAATCTTATCACCCCAGTCGAGATAGATAAACTTTCCAGATTCTTTAATATGGATCATGGAGATGTTGTCAAAATTCTTCTACAAAAATTATAGACATGCGAAATAGAGAATTTTTAGAGCAAGCTCTTGAAGATTATAGAGATAGCGCTGATAAAATCAATCATATCATTTTATCATACTTCCGATTATACATTGATGGATCCTACAACGTGAGACCTCTGCAACCGGGAATGTTTAAAAAACGTTTTATCCTCCCATCTTTTTTTGACGTCCTTTCCTTAGAATTTGAAGTATCAAGATCTACAATTATTCGACAAATTAATACTTCACTTTCAGCAGCCGAAATTCATGAACTTAATGCCTATTTATACAGAATATCCAGACTTCAACTGATCGATATTACTTGCGCAACAGTCTAACTAGATAATGATCTTCAAATTCTGTTTTTTTTACCTTACTCACCTTTAAGAATGTTCTCAAATACTTAACCCGAGAATTCGAAAGAAAAAGTTCCCTGTAATAACCCATCTTATCCCTTTTCCATCCGAAATGATTATTCTCAAAACTTTTAATCAAATTAAAAAGCATTTCCTCATTTGATCCGGATTTGATCTGTTCCTCGTATGAAAGTATATCTCTAGCCTTATTTAATTTAATCCTAGCCATTAACTATCAAAACCCTTAATTCTAACTCAATCGAAACAATCTCTGAATTTATCGTTTATTTTGTATATGGCCTTCGAAGACTTATATAGCGAATTCATGCAGTCAGGGATAATTGAATCAATCGACTACGATAAATTTAATGGCTATCTTATTACCCATCATTCATCGTCTATAGAAGGATCCTCACTAACAGAAGTTGAAACAAATCTGTTGCTCGATGAAGGAATTACTCCTGAAGGAAAACCGTTAGACCATTCTTTGATGGTCAAGGATCACTACAGTGCACTAAAATTCATTCTCTCAGAAGCGGAGCAAAAAAAACCGGTTACTCCTGAGCTCATTAAACAAATCGCTTCACTTGTAAATAAAAATACTGGTAAAATTACCAATACCGTCCTAGGTCAATTCGATGACTCAAAAGGAGATTATAGATTATCCAGTGTCAGTGCCGGTGGCCATTATTTTATTTCTTATGATAAAGTTCCTGGTCAAGTATTGGAATTATCTAATGAACTCAATAAACAATTAGAGAACATCAAAAAACCAAAAGATATCTATACCCTCTCATTTGATGCCCATTACTACCTTGTATCAATACACCCTTTTGGTGATGGTAACGGCCGCACCTCACGATTACTAATGAACTATATTCAGGCATATCACAAACAACCTTTAAGCCTGGTATTTACTGAAAATAAAGCTCTTTACATTGATGCATTAAAAGCAACAAGATCCAAAAACGATTTATCCCATATTCGAACCTTTATGAATGATCAGCTCTCCAAATATTTTAAACAAGAGTTATCTTCATTTAAGAAAAAAGATAAGGGACTATCATTTGTCTTTTAAGGCCCAGTGGAAGGGTTGCTACAATATTGGCCATTTAACCAATCTCAGATTACTATCTCACACGGTTGTTAATAAACTAAAAAGATATAAAGAATTCTTAATCACATTCATCCGGAAATTTGTCTCAAATCAATTAATAAATACCAATTCCTTGTTATACTAATGCCTACTGTGTCTTAATACTATCGATTATTTATAGTTTTAATTACGATCGCTTTCACACCTGATTTACTAATCAGGTAGATTAGATTCATATGTAATTACATTTTTTAACTATAAACCTTTAGTATTATGAAAAATTTATTCGTCTTATTTCTCTTTCTTTTTGCAAGTATTTCTTTTTTCGGTTGTTCTAGCTATGAAGAAGACCAGGAGATCTTTGATCAAATTACTGAATTAGAACAAGTTGAAATCGATCTTGAACTTAAATCCACAAGCGGAACTAACCAAGGCCAGGATCCTCGTTAAGAAAACAAAATGTTATTTATCAATGGGAACTGGTACTACCGGTTCCCATTTTATATCATACTTTAAATCAGTTTTATCAACTGATCTATTGAGTAAAAACTGCGTATTTCTATATCTAGCGCTAGTTATAGGTACAAACACTTATTGCCAACAAACAACTAGAAGGCAAGTCGATTCGCTACACACCGTTGCGATGAAGATGATACATTCTAATGAAAAAAGAGTATTGCAAATAACTGATTCAACCTATGACCTCGCCAGAGATATTAATTACAATTATAGTGTTTCAAAGAGCCACATGATTAAAGCCCGGGTAAAGGATCTTCTCGGTCATCACTATACCGCTCACCTGCTATTTAAAGAATCTCTGTTTATACTTAAATCTTCAGATACCACAGATTATTACAATGAAATAGGCTTGCTAAGAAACCTCGGTCGTTCCTACCATATATTTAAACAGTATAATACAGCAATTGTCTATTTTGACTCCTCTCTGCTGGTATTGAAAAAATATATAAATACTCATCCTGACCTGGTTAAACAGTACGGTGATCACAAACTAGAACCCTGGATCATTTCTGACAAAGCTGGTAATTACAGACTAACTGGTGAAATTGATAAATCAATTGATTTATTAATACAAGCGGAAGATCTGGCCCGTTCCTTTAACGACCATCAGCTGGTATATGTAATTAGAAATGAGCATGGACTAATACATCTAGATCTTGATAATTTCTCAAAGTCAAGAGAACATTATCAATTTATCGTTGATAATAGCGAAAACCCATCAGATCTAACACATGCATTTCAAAACATTGCTACATCTTTTTTTAAAGAGAAAGATTATCAACAATCTGAACAATACTACAGGAAAGCGATTGAAACGAGTTATGAATTAAACGATCCATCCAGAACGTTTAAGAGCTTTCTTTTTATGGGTCAAATGTTAGCTGAAAAAACAGATACATCCGCTGCCATTGCTACCTGGGAAAAAGCATTGCAAATCTATCCTAACATCGAAGATGATTCAGAAAATTTTATCATTTATCAATATTTACGGGATGCCTACTTTTCAAGATCAATTTCCGAATTTCTTAAATACATGCGCCTTTATGATCAAGCTAATAATGGGTTCATTGACAATCAGAAAAAAATGATAGAAGATAATCAAATTGAAAGATTTAACTTAATCGATCAATCATACGAAGAAAGAAAAGCCAATGAAAAAGCCAATGGAAATGAAACTAACTTCCTATCCAAAATGATCATTCTGTCAATAGTTATAGGTATTATCTTAATTGCCCTAATTGTTGGCTATATGAAATCCACAAAAAACAAAAGCTTGAATGATTTTGGCACCTCTATCAGTAAGACTTTAATCCGATAGTAACTATCTTATTTCTCAACATTATCGAAATCAATATCCTTACCTGTGAATTTTTTCACAATTTTCTTTATAGCTTCCTGGCTCATATAAAAATCAATCACCTTTTTTCTTAAGCCAGAAATTTCTACTTCCTTCACCAGGAATATGTCCCTAATACGATCAATAGTAATTATTAAATCCTGACCTTTTAATTGTCCGCTTTTAATAACCTTTAATAAAGCAATAAACTCAGCTTTTTCCTTTTCCTGTTTCTTTTCGAACTCCAACAACGCCTGGCTAGGCTTTGCATCTATTGTAAAGTCATGAACATTCGATTCATCCATTCGAATAGTAATAAACCGATGAATATCAATATCATACTTCTCAGAAAGTAATTCCAGAAATTCCGTAGGAGGACTTGCTCTCCCTTCTTCATAAGAGCAATCTGACCCCTACTCAGGCCAAGTTCTTGGGCAAACTTAGCCTGTGAGAGCTCAGTAAAATTGTCTCTAAAGAATTTTAAGTTGTGATCTACGTGTGACAAGGTCCGGTGCCATTCTTACATAAATTAGCTAATATAATTTGCAATAGATAATTTAATTAGCCAATTTTATGAATAAAGGACAATATACCATTTATTAAAAATATACAAACATGAGACTCCGCCTTACAATGACAGAAATCTATCTTGAAAATGAATATTTAGACCTCGTAAACAGGTGGAAAGAACCCAAAAAAATAGGTTTAGAGCTTGTAAACGTCAATAAAGAGCTTCTTCAAACAAATCACAAAGCACTCAACAGCACAGTCCAACCAAAACCATTTTTTATACCAGCGGAAAAGACAAATTCTGAAGAATTAACATGATTTCTCAATCAATATTAGAGCTATTCGACAAATTCTCCTCAAATGAGCTCTCCCAAGATCAATACAAGCGTTTTCTTCGAAAAATAAACATTGATAACCAGTTCTACGAAGATTTTAATAACTATAAAACCGGGCTTTACATAATTAATAGTACTGGCAAATTAATTTATGAACTACGGAAATAGGGTAATTTACTTCACCCTTATATTTCTCTGCACACACTGTAAGTTAAGGCCAATCCCAAATACAATTTATTCCTCTCAAGTTACTTACTCTTACGACAATAACGGTAATGTTACTCATCACTTTGACAAGTATCATTTATTGATTTCCCAGGATCTATTTGTTGTTATAAATAACACAACCAAGGACAGCATCAAATACCCAATTAATTCCAGACTACGTAAAAATCTGTTTTTCAGTGATGGCTATATTTTCAAGTATAACCAGAATATAAAATATGTGTTCGTCTATGAATGGCGACATGCTGTAGCATACAAATATAAATTCTTTGATCAATTGATTCAGGTACCTGAAACTGAGAAAATGATAATTCCTCTACATACGAATAGAAGGAGGGATAGCGTTTTTGGAATCTTCAAATAGCTCTAATAAACACAGAATTGGGCATTCTATCGATTGCAGCTGGATGTCGATATCTACTGCATAGGCCATCCACGGCGGTTTACTACCCATTTATCCTTCAAGGCCAATTCAACCTTTCTAAATTACTGCTACAGCATATCGTAACTAATTGATAATCAGGCTACTGCATTCTACGCCCCAATTTGCCATAGAGGCCTAATTAGAGTGTTGGTTATCAACGTTTTACCTTTTTTGCAGAACTTTTGTACATAGCCTACATACTAAAAAGACAAGTGCCCAGGAATAACTCTCTAACAATATTCACTTTCATACCGGCCTTTCAAAAATGAGAAGTTGAATATATTGATTAGTGTTAATTAGTACACTTTTACTGGTATTACCACCATCACCTTCATACGGCATGCTATTGCTAGATTTAAGCAACCATCCAAAATTTGACATGTAATTGAGTAAATCATTTAAAGTATTAAACTTTTTGGGTTTTTCTTTATCTGTATAGTCATATGCAAGGCCACTTGTCCCATCGGGCATGGAAATCACTGGTGACCTTGACAGACCGCCCTTATCATAACTAATCTGATTACCCTGATAAAAAACCTTCAAGTACACTGACATGTACTCTACAGTCTTTGGTGGATCTTCCTGACCAAAACAACTTAATGGTCCCAAAAAATAGATTAATAAATATTTATTCATATCTGTTCAATTTTCTACTATATACTCCCAATTCCCCCCTAGCAAGAATTTAATTTATCAATTAGATAGTGCGTGTCACATTTCAAAAATTTTTTGCGCCTTAAAAAAACAGGGAGTTATCTTCACTACTTTCGGAACGTTGGACAATTCTATATCCGACCAACGCTGATAATATCAGAAACACGAGTGCGATAATCTGAAATACTACTCCAAAAGGAATGAAAGTCATGTAAACTATTGGTATAAATAAAAGGGTAAAACCAATGATCATTCTTTTAGTAACCTTATTGCAACGCTTATTGTGAGACTCCAAGTAATCCATAATTTCATTTTTGTTACTTAATAACTATTCAGAATTCCCCCCGGAGAGAGTATTTAATTCAAAAAACATTTCGAACAAACCTGCCTGATAGTCCTGGTGCAATTTCATAACATTCTCAAACTGATAGGCAAAGCCAGTATCACTAACAAACTCTAAATAGTCTTGTTGTTCCCTAAATGAGAAACCGCCTAGATTTTTACCATCTTTCAAAATGATACCCACACCGTAGTTCTCAGCGTCATTAAAATCTTGATACTGTTCATATATATAACCGGTAGTTTCATGATTGCAAAACCGCTTATCTACTTTCACTAATTGGCCTACTTGATATTGAACTGACATTTTAGATTTTTCAGTTTAAGAATTCTCCCCTCTGGGAGTATTGTCGTTGTAAATTTTTATTAATGCCTCTATTAGCTCTGGTACATGTTTTAGATCCAGTTGTGGTCCACGGGAAACATGATTAGTTTCATCGACTTTATTTAGCCTAATAGTATTATTGCTTTGAACATATGTTGATCGAAGTTTAGCATTAGGATCATCCCAACCAAATGATGTTTCTAAGTATAAATTTTCTGATGAGTCCGATTTGTATTCCATATCAATTAATCTATGTTTTATCTTTATTTAGAATTCCCCCCTATTGAAGAAACCATTTAAAAATCCGATTTTTCCACGAAAACACCTCTTTCAAATTCAGTTGC
>CAXXNX010000033.1:0-15279 GCA_963664285.2 Cyclobacteriaceae bacterium | reverse complement strand
CCGCATACCCATAGTTTTTATCAAATCATCTGGTTCAAAATAGTAGTGGCAAACATTATATTAATTTTGAAAGTTATGATATCAAAGAGAATAGGCTATTTTTTGTTGCTAAAAATCAAGTACACTATTTTGAAAACCGCTCTGATTATGATGGCTGCTTAATTCATTTTAATGAGTCCTTTATTTTGAGCACTGAATCTGATATTAATTTTTTTCTTACTTATAATATTTTCAATAATAGTGAATAATGTAAGTTCAAGTAATAAGTGCAATTTTCCTTTGTAGCACTTGCTTTGCGTTTAGGTAATTAAATTTTCTAACAGGGCGTTCATTGATTTTGTTTTCAACAACTTTGATTTGCTCCTCTGTAACAAATCTAATATCTGTTTTCTTAGGATAAAACCTTCTGATTACCCCAATCCTATTTTCAACTGTCCCTTTATCCTGACTAGTATAGGGACGAGTGAAATAGGCATCCACATCAAGGGATTGAGCAATCAACTCATGTTTAGAAAATGCCATATCATTATCAAAAGTGAGTGTTTCCAGTTTGTGTTTATCCTGAGAGAGTTCCTCCACAATAGCTTCGGCCATTTGATCGGCATTTTTACTGTGCATCTTTCTGATTCTGGTAAAAAGACTTGCTCAGTCTGTCATCACCAACAAAGAGCCTTTGTGGTTTTTACCCATCATTAAATCGACTTCTATATCTCCCAATCGTTCCCTTTTGTTAATGATCTGGGGTCGCTGTTCAATTGATACCCTATTCGGGATAATACCTCTACGATCTTTTCTGTTTCCTCGTTTGCGCCTTCGTTTGCCATGTTTTAGATATGTGTATAGTTGTTTGTATTCTTGGTTCTCCTGGCGGTTGGTGTGCTTACATTCCCATATCCATTGGTAAATCCATTCATGGCTAAGTGGACATTCTCTCGTTTTCTTTCCCTGATGGCTGATCAATTCAGGACTCCATCTATCTTCTTGGAGCCGGTTAACTATCCAGTCTTTCATGGGTTTGGTGAAAATCACTCTTTTTGGCTTTTCTTGATGACGAAGATTGGTCCTCCTTTGTGCATTTGCTGTTCGATAGACACCAGCTCTCCTACCTCTTGAACCCACATTTCGCTTAAGCTCACGTGAGATCGTAGACGGGTGAAAATGAACGATACAGGCAATCTCCTTTTGAGTAGCTCCTGTTTTCAATAATGCTTCAATTTGATACCTTTGATCAATACTGAGATGTGTGTAGTTTTTTGACATTTTGCAATCCAAAGATTGCACTGCTCAGGCTTTTGAAGGATGAAAAAGCCCTTAAAAGCTTTTTCATCCTTCAAAAGCACTTATTAGTTGATCTCAGCTAACCTTATTATCAAATTCCAAAAAGACTTGAACTTCAAATAGAAAGTTACCTTGATCAAATGAAAGATAAATTGAATAATACGGAGGAATTTGGAAACGAGAAAATTCTCTCCAATTTATTAAAATCATTGCTTTTGGTTGTCGAAAGAGAAAAAAGGAAAAACATTAAATCAAGTAACCTTATTACAGCTAAGTTCTAATTATAACAGCATTTTGTTTAAATAGCTCATACAGATGATAGGCTTGATCCGTTAATAGCATAGTCAGAAACCATTGTTTCAAAGTTGTTTTACTCTCTCTTATTCGGTCAGCATAAGCATACCAATTCAGGTAGTTTTGCAAATATTTGGAACTGACACCATTGAATGGGCGTAAGAATGTCCTAAGTTGAGTGTGAACATTGTTTACTTTTTGCAGATGGATTGTTTTATCATCTCTATCCACATGATCTTTGGCCAATAGCGCTTTGTGCTTTATGGAGGGGTTGTCTTTGGCAAAAGCCTTATAAGAAGGGTGCTTATCTGTAATCAAGGTTGCACCGTAGGCCAACTTCCCATCCAATGCCTTTGAAATTTCTTCTTTGCTCAGCCGTTTTGATGCAACAGCTTTAAGGTACTTCTCCCCCTTGCGTTCAACCGCTGTTACTACCTGGACAACTGTGACCTCTTCCTTTCCCATATTCCGTATGAAATCGTTTCCCCTCTTTCTTGCTGCCCTATCTAAATTTCGACTGCCCTTGTTGTTAAGTGCCAGTTCCAATTTATCACATTCTACTTCCGAGGATAACTGTTCGGGAACAAACTCATTTAGTGAACTCAATATCTTATGCCGCCAGTCGAAGCTTGTCTGGATGCTTATTCCGATTTGTTTTGCTATCTTTTTTATCGGCATGCCCTGCTCCATGCAGCGCAGATAAGATTGCCATTTTGATTTAACCCGCATTATTCATAGGCCACCAATTTTGGGATTAATAATGGGTTGCTAACTATTTTTGATTGGAGTGTATGTATTAATTTGAAGATCAACCAGGTTTCTGGATTTCAAAGGACATTAGAGCGTTTTTTTGTTAGAATTTTTCAATTTTCAGTCAAAGCTCTATTGTGTTCTTATGGAAGAACATTTTTTTGATTAAACCAAACTGTTTAACTGATCGGTCAGTTCACCGTAAGCAAATCGCCCAGCAGGTATTGATATCTAAAGGCTCTTGAGAATTGTATTGTCAATGATCTTTTCCTTTCTTTCAGGCACGCCCCAACCTTCATCAGGTAAAGCCGGATATTGTCCACTTGCCATCGTTTAGCAAAGTGGTGTTTTGTTTTGGCAATTAATAATTTAATCTGCCGGAACATTTCATAACAGAGGGTAGCGATGATTAAACGCATGAAATTGGCCCAGTAGCGATGACAGGAAAGCCGGTCGGAATAAGTCATGTTTTTGAGTTCCTTTATTCGATTTTCACTGGCATCACCTCGCTTGACATAAAAATCAAAGTAAATCTGTTGAGCGGTCATCGCTTCAAAGTTGCTCACAAAGTAACGGACATTCATTCCTTTTCCGGTAGACTCCACTTTGGCGTACAGCTTTTCAGAACGATCCCAGCTTTTGGCCTGGTAAGTAAACGGGCCAACAAACTCTTGATGTTTGATGATTTTTGAAGCATATTCCTTTTTTGCTTCAATGATAGTCTGTTTGGTAAAAGTCTTTAAAACTTCATTACTACTAATACCTAAACAAAATTGAAGGTCAAACTGCTTAGCTATCCGATAAAAAGATGCTCCTGAAAAGCCACTATCCGCTCGAATAAGGATCTTTACTGAGGGCAGTTTTTTTCTGATTTTAATGACAATCCTTTTCAATAAGGCCACAAACCATTTGTTGGAGTGACAATTGCCCGGACGTAGTACTGGTAAAATGACCTGACCGGTGTTCCCGTCCTTAAAGAACAACTCATGGTACATAGTCTGTCCATAATAGCCATTATACAAACTGAGTTGTTGGGATCCATGAGTAGGGTCATCGGTACCATCTACATCAATGATGATTTGACCAGTCTTCTCTTTCAACTCCTCTACATAACGGTCTACAAACCATTGACTCATCTGGTAGATCAGACTCCGATCGGCCTTGTTTTCAAATCGACTTAAAGTAGGCTGGGAACATAATCCGCTATCTAGTACTTTACGGATCACCGGATCCTCTCGGAGTTTTTGTTCGTCATTGCAATCCTGATAGCCCTGCATCATTAAAAACACCCGTTGGCGAAGCATTTCTTCATAAGTGTATTCGATAAAAAAGGGGTTTCGATAGTCAGGAATCAGTGCGGTGAAGCTTTTTAATAGACCAGTCTTTCTCTCTACTTTTTCACTTAACAATATCGCTCCGTCTGAGCTAATCGCTGATGCTGAAAAATCAAATTTAAAAGCTTGTTTTCCTCGATAAAATACGGTATCTTTTTCCTTATATTCAGGCATAAATTAATTGCTTATTTTGCTGTCTAACTATCTCAATATAAGCAATTTATGCCTGTTTTTTATTGTCTACTATGAATTTTTCGGGTTAAGCTTGATGTCATACAAAGGTGTCCCTGTTGTTTCACTGTACCATCTTTTACATTCATTGCACTGATACATCTGCACACCTTTTTGTCTGCCCCTCTTATATACCTTCTCGCTTGTGCAATTTGGACAGGGTTTCTTCTTTCTTTTCTCTGCTATTTGTTGTTGAGCGGCAATCAATACTTTGCCTTGTAATTCCTGCTCCTGGAGCAACTCATCCAACAATTCGGTTTGGGAACTTATCGGCAATTGTGCAAATAAATTTTTGATCTCTTGACTTGATATCATATAGCGAAGATAATAATAATTGCTGTGTTATTTAGAACTTAGCCCTTATTACTAATCAAAACACTACTTATCTTACTTTTCGTGACCTTTTAGAAAATAATTTTTACAAAAATTGGTCTGTATCAAATTATGCAGATGAACTTGCAGTTTCAACAAAAACACTCAACACTATAATCAAAAAACTAAGTGGAAAAACAGTGTCACAAACAATTGCTGATAGAATTATTCTTGAGGCAAAAAGAAAACTGACTCACATAAATGCATATATAAATGAAATCGCAATTCATTTAGGTTTTCAAGACCCATATTACTTTATAAAATATTTCAAAAAGCAAGTCAATTGCTCTCCAACAGAATTTAGAAAATCCATTTCCTGTATTAAATAACATTGGTCGATTTTGTCCCAAATGTTATTTAAAAAGCAGACTTTGTTATCTTGGCCCGATGCACGAATACGGTTTTTGGTCAGTACTTCCCCCGGTAATTGCCATTGTTTTGGCAATCAAGACTAAACAGGTTTATGCATCATTAACGGCGGGTATATGGTTAGGCTGGGTGATCATCAACGATGGAAATATCTTTTCCGGAACCATGGCCACCCTTCAAGGCCTGGTAGATACATTCAAAAGTGACAGCAACACCCGTACTATAATGTTTACCCTTTTGGTAGGAGCTTTGATTGCGTTTATACAAAAATCAGGAGGGGTTAAAGGGTTTATTATTCGGGTTAATAATTATCTCCAGAAACTTGAAGCCCGGAAATCAGGTAGTAACCGGATATTTATCCAATTCCTCGCCAGTGCCACCGGTATTTTGATTTTTGTCGAAACCAATATCTCTATCCTCACAGTTGGTACGTTATACCGTCCTGTTTTTGATCAACTTAAAATCTCACGAGAAAAATTGGCTTACCTGGCAGACTCCACTTCGGCCCCCGCAAGTATCCTTATTCCTTTTAACGCCTGGGGGGCATTTATAATGAGTTTATTGATTGCACAGGGATTTGAAAAGCCTTTGAATACGCTATTTTCTGCTTTTATATTCAATTTCTATCCCATGCTGGTAATCGCCTTTGTCTTATTTATCATCTTCACCGGAAAAGATTTTGGGCTAATGAAGAAGGCTGAGTTGAGAGCGAAAAATGAAGGCAAGGTGATCGCTGATGGTTCCACTCCAATGATCTCAGATGATGTCCTGATCATTGAACCAGATGATACAGTGACTCCCAAATCAAGGAACATGATCATACCTATTGCGATTATGGTCCTAATGATGCCGGCTATGCTTATTTATACAGGATGGGGGGGTATCGAAAATTACAATCAATCCATCTTCTCACTTGTTTTTGAAGCCATTGGTAGTGGATCAGGTTCTGAAGCAGTATTGTACTCAGTCACGGCAGCATTGATTGTGGCGTTTGTTCTTTATTGGGCTACGGGTATTGTAAAGCCAAAGGAAATGCTGGATTTAGGGCTGAAGGGAATGTCTGGTATGTTGAATATGGCGTTATTGATGGTTTTTGCCTTTGCCATTGGCAACTTGTGTGATGAGCTGGGTACGGGGTTATACGTTGCCGATATTACACGGAGCTGGCTCTCCCCCAGCCTGGTTCCTGCGGTCATTTATATTACCAGTGGATTTATTGCCTTCTCTACTGGAACATCTTGGGGAACATTTGCTATCATGATTGCCATTGCAGTCCCCATGGCGCAATCCCTAGATACCAATGTATATCTGGCCATTGCCGCTGCGCTTGGTGGTGGTGTTTTTGGTGATCACTGTTCGCCCATCTCTGATACGACCATTATCTCCTCCATGGCTTCGGCTTCGGATCATAT
Organism: Cyclobacteriaceae bacterium; assembly: GCA_963664285.2. GTDB lineage: Bacteria > Bacteroidota > Bacteroidia > Cytophagales > Cyclobacteriaceae > JAJCYL01. Next base: position 9,239 of record CAXXNX010000033.1, on the reverse strand, counting down.
TGACCACGTGAAAACACAGTTGCCTTATGCACTTTTGGCTGGAGGTGCAACGGTGATACTTTATTTAATCCTTGGAGCTTTGATGTAATTTCTTTTGCTACTTCGGGGCAATCAATTCGTACTCAATCCAATATTTTGATATGCTATCCGAGACGTATTGGTACAACTTCATATTGCTGTTGTAAAATCTACGATCAATCCCGATGGTATGCGTTGCAATAAGGCCAATATTAGGATTGGCTTGCTGTACGAACGAAGTATAAACAAGATCACAGCCATCAAAAGATTGCTTCAATTCAACGTAGTATTTAAGGGCCTTTTCTTTATCTGTAGTGACTAATGGATAGCAGAGAAGTCTTTTGTTGAGTTCGCCTACTTCAGTGAAATAAACATATTCCATTCCCAGAAATGAGTAATCCATTTTCTTATAGATTTTATCATCGTCAGCTTCACTAATTGTACTATTTTCGAATGATGTATTTACAAAACTTGCCGGTATAACTTCATTCACCAAATTATCTAATTGATTGCATAATTTTTCCGGATCCAGCTGTGATTGGGCTGACAGCATGGTGTGAAATTGTATTAGGATCAGAATTAACCAATACCTCATGTGGATCTACTGAATTGAGGTTACTAATAACATTAAAGTCCGGAATACTCTAATTCCGCTTGTTCATTTCATCCCGGATTTTGGCTGCCTTCTCATAGTCTTCTTTGCCTAAAGACTCATCCAGCATTTGTTGTAATCTGTCATTGGAGACATCTTTCAATACTTCTGGAAAGCTTTTTTGGGATTTCTTAGCGGTTTTTTTCTTTGGTTTCATCTCCTCTTCCTCAGCTTCCTCAGACAATACAATACCGGCTTCAGAAAGAATAGCTTCATAAGTAGAGATGTCAACTCCAAAACGCAGTCCAACGGCGATAGCATCCGAGGGACGGGCATCAATTTCGATTTTCTTAATACCATCGCTACAAATGATCTTGGCAAAGAAAACTCCCTCTTTTAGATCAGAGATAATGATCTCTTCCAGGGTGAAATTGAAACTATGGGCAAATGATTTGAACAGGTCATGAGTCATCGGACGATTAGGCACAATCTTTTCAATTTCTATGGCAATAGCCTGCGCCTCAAACATTCCAATGATTATGGGGAGACGTCTGTTACCTTCAACCTCTCCTAATACCAGGGCGAAAGATCCTGACTGGGATTGACTGGATGAAAGTCCTAATATTTCAAGTTTGATCTTGTCCAAAATATCCTATTTAGCGGCTCTGATGGCTTCAGTTAGTTTTGGAACTATTTCAAAAGCATCTCCAACGATGCCATAATCAGCAGCTTTGAAGAACGGTGCATCTGCATCTTTGTTAATAACCACGATGAATTTCGAAGAATTCACTCCGGCAAGATGCTGAATTGCACCCGAAATACCAACCGCAATATATAAAGTCGGAGCTACCTTAATACCGGTCTGACCTACATGCTCATGGTGAGGTCTCCAGTCCATATCGGAGACCGGCTTACTGCAACCTGTAGCCGCTCTCAATTCTGCGGCCAGCTCTTCGATCATACCCCAATTTTCAGGACCTTTTAACCCTCTGCCTCCCGAAACTATAATATCAGCTTCCGGGAGAAGTACCTGTCCGGTAGATTTTTCCTGTGAAGTAATGGTCACGCCAAAATCACTATCCTCAAGAGTAGGACTAAAAACCTCAACAGAAGCTTCGGGGCCATCTTCTTTCAATGGTGCCGCACCTTTTTTAAGTGTAACTAGCCTTTTACTCCCTTCTAAAACTGTATTGGCAAATGCCTTACCCGTATAGATGCTTCTTTTAACCTTGAAGCCTGACGAGGTATCCGGTAGATCAACAACATTGGAAGCTAATGAAGCGCCCGTTTTTATTGATACTCTTGCCGCAACCGGATTTCCCAAAGAAGATTCCGCTATTACTAGTGTTTCCGTCCCTTCATTGTTCATTGCTTGAGCCAATGCCGAGGCATATGCCCGAATAATGCCCTGATTTAACCTGCTATCCGAAGCATGCAGCACTTTATTTGCGCCATTCGCACCCAGGCTTTTCATTTGGCCCTTTTCAGCCGAACCCATAACCACGGCAACAACATCCCCGGCATTCATAGCGGAAGCATATGAAACTGCCTCTCTTGATGATTTCTTAATTTCTCCTTCAGATTGTTCAACAAATACTAAAACTGACATATCATTATTAATTAAATCAAAATATCAAATGTTAAACAACATCCGTTACATATTATAATACTTTAGCCTCCTCAGTAAGCAGTCTCACCAACTCACTAACATTATCTGCATCAATCATTTTCACTTCTCCTTTTTCGGGTGGAAGCTCATAGGACTCAGTTTTTGTTTTTACCTCATCAGCGGAAGGTTCTAAAATATTTAATGGCTTTGATCTGGCCATCATAATTCCTCTCATGTTTGGGATCTTCCATTCAGCAATTGGTTCCTGGCAACCGGCAATGAGCGGCAGTGAGACCTCAATGTATTCCTTACCACCTTCAATCTCTCTCGCCAGTTTGGCAGTATTTCCCTCGATATCTAGCTTCATCACAGGCGATAAAGATGGTATCCCCAGAATCTCACCCACCATTCCATGAACCATCCCTCCATTAAAATCGATGGACTCTCTACCCATGAGAATTAAGTCGTAAGCACCATCTTTAGCCACATTAGCAATTTGACTGGCAACGAAAAAAGAGTCCGTTGGATTGGCGTTTATTCTAATGGCATCATCTGCCCCAATGGCCAAAGCTTTTCTTAACGTAGGTTCAGAATCCACCTCGCCAACATTCAAGGCTGTCACTGTACTTTCACCTTGTTCTTTCAACTCAACTGCCCTTGCTAAGGCATAGTCATCATAGGCTCCAATCACAAACTGAACTCTTGTCTTGTCGAATTCCGTATTACTGTTAGTAAAAGAAATTTTGGAAGTAGTGTCAGGAGCGTGGGTTATGCAAACTAAAATCTTCATTCAAACGATAGTTTTGAAAAGGAAGCACAAAATTATTCAGCTTTTCCGCTAAGCCAAGGTCGTGTGTGTTTTTCCTTCGAAAAAGTTTAAAATTGCGAATGAACACGGAAAGGCTTCAAAAATTACTCAAGTTTCTTGATGAGGATCCTAACGATCCATTTACCCTATATGCAATAGCTTTGGAGTACACTGCTTTGGAAAAAGAAAAAGCAAAATTCTATTTTGAACAACTATTACAATCCCATGATCAATACCTGCCGACTTACTATCACGCGGGACAATTCTATGCTGAAAACGGGGATTTATCAACTGCTAAGGATATCTTGGAAAAAGGCATACAACTTGCTCGAAAACAGTCAGAAGAACAAACAGAAAAGGAACTGAGTAATTCGTTGCAAAATTTACTCTTTGAAGAAGATTAGTTGTATTTTGAAACAAAATGTTTTTTAAGAAATTCAGCCACTGCCCTCTCCCTTTCCATTGATAACCGGTCGCCTTTTCGGCATCCCCGTTGTAGTTTGGTTTTAGTGTTTATACTATAAACAAAACGCTACCTTCTTCATTGGTAATATATTCAATGCCCGCAATATCAGTTTTACTGGACTAATGTGTAATTCCATGGAACTTTTAGAACTATTGTATTAACTTTAACGTTTTAGCAATAACTAAAATAACTAAACCATGGAGAACTCCTGTATCAGGGTATTAGCAGATGTTAACCAAATTAGGGATTGTAGGGAAGATATAGAGAGAATCCGGGATAATACAAAACCCTTAACACGTTTGATGGCATTAGCAGGAAATGAAGTTAGGCTGCACATTCTTTACCTGCTCTATCGGGAGGGGCAAATGTGTCCCTGCGATTTGAGTGACGTCCTGGGGATGAATGTTTCACCTATTTCACAACATCTGCGAAAATTAAAAGATGCGGAGATGGTGATTGATAGAAAAGTAGGACAAACTATTTTCTATTCACTGAATGAGGAGACTGTCAATCCAATTCTACCGATTATTAAATCATTGAAAATTGATAATAAAGAAAAAGTATTATGAGTAATGAAAGCTTAAAAACGAAAACCGCTGGTGCAGGTGTTTTAGCAGCAATCGTAGCATCACTTTGTTGTATCACCCCAGTATTAGCATTTCTTGGTGGTATCGGCGGAATTGCAGCCACTTTTAGCTGGTTGGAACCATTTCGTCCGTTCTTGATTGGAATTACTGTGATGGTTCTGGGATTTGCCTGGTACCAGCAACTGAAACCGAGTAAACAGGAAATTGATTGTGATTGTGAGGATGAAACAGGTAAAACCAAATTTCTTCATTCAAAGAAATTCCTTGGTATAGTAACTGTTGTGGCCATTGTAATGTTGGGTTTTCCAAGCTACTCCCACATTTTTTACCCCGATGTGCAAAATGCAGGGTTTGCGGTATCTGACAATGTCAGGTTGGTAGAATTTGAAGTAGAGGGGATAACTTGTACCGGGTGTGAGCAGCATGTAACATACGAAGTCAGTCAATTACCAGGGATAATCGGAACCCAGGCATCCTATGAGGACGCTAATGCCTTTGTGAAATTCGATGCTTCACTTCTCGATGTAGAGAAGATTACGGCCACTATTGACGCCACCGGATATAAAGTTGTGGCTGTTAATGAAAAAAACCCTTCTGAGATCACTTTAGATCCGGTTATCAGTTCTCCATCAATCAATAATTAATCAAAATCATGGAAAAGGAAATTGTTCTTGAATCAACTATCACCTGTCCTAATTGTGGTCACCAAAAGGAAGAGACTATGCCCACTGACGCATGCCAGTATTTCTATGAATGTGAAAATTGTCATGAAGTGCTGAAACCTAAGGAAGGTGATTGTTGTGTCTACTGTTCTTATGGGACAGTTCCATGTCCACCCATACAGGAAGGTGGCAGGAGCAGTTGTTGCTGACAGCATTTAATCTGTCTGCAAAAAAAAAGAATTTGATCCAGTTGTTCGCGGAGTCTGGAATGGCCGGGATGACTATCGCTGGCAATGTCCTCGGAAAGATGAACGGCATACCGATTTTAAATCTTATGACGGCAATTGCGTGCTTTGACTGTTGTGGTCCTAAAAAGATCCTGATCGTAGCCGCCAACATTATTGACCGGGCCAATAAAATGACCGGAAATTGGTATAAAGGTGAAAAGTCTCTGAAAAGCCGGGAAAGGAAAAAGGAGCATTAATCTCTTTCCCACGGTAATAAAGCAGAAAATAAAACAAACAACTATGGCTGAATCTGAAATTGGCAACTTCCTATCTCTTTTCCCGCAAAACCTTATGCAATTATCGGCCGAGGAGCAAAGAGTATCGTTAGTTTTTTATCAGTTACTGGTCAAAGGAAAGCCAGTTGCACTTGAGAATGTTGCCACCAAATCTGGTTCAACAGTACAGGAAATTAACCTGATTATTGGCCGATGGGGCAGTGAAGTACTTTGGAATGAGGACAGAAAAATTATTGGTTTCTTTGGCCTCAATTTGAATAAAACGGCTCATTCTCTGGAAGTAGATGATACTATGCTATACACCTGGTGTGCATGGGATGCTTTGTTTATTCCTGCCTTATTAGACAAAACAGTCAAGGTAAGATCTACTTGTCCGGTTACAAAGCAGGAGGCTTAACCCGCATTATTCATAGGCCACCAATTTTGGGATTAATAATGGGTTGCTAACTATTTTTGATTGGAGTGTATGTATTAATTTGAAGATCAACCAGGTTTCTGGATTTCAAAGGACATTAGAGCGTTTTTTTGTTAGAATTTTTCAATTTTCAGTCAAAGCTCTATTGTGTTCTTATGGAAGAACATTTTTTTGATTAAACTAAACTGTTTAACTGATCGGTCAGTTCACCGTAAGCAAATCGCCCAGCAGGTATTGATATCTAAAGGCTCTTGAGAATTGTATTGTCAATGATCTTTTCCTTTCTTTCAGGCACGCCCCAACCTTCATCAGGTAAAGCCGGATATTGTCCACTTGCCATCGTTTAGCAAAGTGGTGTTTTGTTTTGGCAATTAATAATTTAATCTGCCGGAACATTTCATAACAGAGGGTAGCGATGATTAAACGCATGAAATTGGCCCAGTAGCGATGACAGGAAAGCCGGTCGGAATAAGTCATGTTTTTGAGTTCCTTTATTCGATTTTCACTGGCATCACCTCGCTTGACATAAAAATCAAAGTAAATCTGTTGAGCGGTCATCGCTTCAAAGCTGCTCACAAAGTAACGGACATTCATTCCTTTTCCGGTAGACTCCACTTTGGCGTACAGCTTTTCAGAACGATCCCAGCTTTTGGCCTGGTAAGTAAACGGGCCAACAAACTCTTGATGTTTGATGATTTTTGAAGCATATTCCTTTTTTACTTCAATGATAGTCTGTTTGGTAAAAGTCTTTAAAACTTCATTACTACTAATACCTAAACAAAATTGAAGGTCAAACTGCTTAGCTATCCGATAAAAAGATGCTCCTGAAAAGCCACTATCCGCTCGAATAAGGATCTTTACTGAGGGCAGTTTTTTTCTGATTTTAATGACAATCCTTTTCAATAAGGCCACAAACCATTTGTTGGAGTGACAATTGCCCGGACGTAGTACTGGTAAAATGACCTGACCGGTGTTCCCGTCCTTAAAGAACAACTCATGGTACATAGTCTGTCCATAATAGCCATTATACAAACTGAGTTGTTGGGATCCATGAGTAGGGTCATCGGTACCATCTACATCAATGATGATTTGACCAGTCTTCTCTTTCAACTCCTCTACATAACGGTCTACAAACCATTGACTCATCTGGTAGATCAGACTCCGATCGGCCTTGTTTTCAAATCGACTTAAAGTAGGCTGGGAACATAATCTGCTATCTAGTACTTTACGGATCACCGGATCCTCTCGGAGTTTTTGTTCGTCATTGCAATCCTGATAGCCCTGCATCATTAAAAACACCCGTTGGCGAAGCATTTCTTCATAAGTGTATTCGATAAAAAAGGGGTTTCGATAGTCAGGAATCAGTGCGGCGAAGCTTTTTAATAGACCAGTCTTTCTCTCTACTTTTTCACTTAACAATATCGCTCCGTCTGAGCTAATCGCTGATGCTGAAAAATCAAATTTAAAAGCTTGTTTTCCTCGATAAAATACGGTATCTTTTTCCTTATATTCAGGCATAAATTAATTGCTTATTTTGTTGTCTAACTATCTCAATATAAGCAATTTATGCCTGTTTTTTATTGTCTACTATGAATTTTTCGGGTTAACCGGGAAAATGTGAAGGCCTATGTCCAACCCGCAGCTGTACCATATAATATCAATGCCAAATGGCAGGTGGGGGCAATTCTGCCCTGGCGTAGGATCAATCCTGAAACTGAAGGGGTGAAAACCAATTCTGGTTTCGGGGATTTAACCCTATTTACAAAATACCAGGTCTTTCAAAAAGACGGGAAAGGCAAAACATTCAGGGATTGATCAAATTATCTGAGACCGTTCCCACCGGCAATTCTTCTGAAATACCTGCCATAGGTGACAGTGTTAATACGACCGGAATTGGGTTTGTCACGGGTTATGTTACCCTTAAGTATGGCTTCTACGGGGAGCTTGGATCTAATATAGTGTCTGATGGTTCTCCAAACGGCGTGATTTACAGTTTTGCTTTCAGCTATCCCCTACTTCCGCAAAAATATCCTCCCTTTCAACTTAATTTATCGGTTGACCTGAACGGAAGTGCGGTCCCCGAAGTTGATCAGAATATCCTGTTTTTCTCACCGGGTTTACAGCTTATAACAGGCAAACGGTTTCTTCTCGAGACCGGGATACAACTTCCAATAGTTCAATCTGGCATTAGCGGTAATAAATTCAATTATACCTATACCTTAGGCACACGAATTCTCATTTTTTAAAATCAAACAATATGAAAAATATTTTCAAAATAAATATAGCTCTTCTTCTAACTTTTTTAGTGGTGTCTTTTTCCCTGGCCCAGGACCAGACTACCAATCAACAAATCAAAGTTGAAGTCGATGGATTAAGCTGTCCGTTTTGCGCTTATGGACTGGAAAAAAAATTAATGGAAATTGATGGGATCACTAAAGTTGAGATCTCCGTTGAAAAAGGGGAAGCATTGCTGTCACTGGATGGAGAAACTGAGGTAGATCCGGAAACAGTTAGATCGGAAGTGAAAAAGGCTGGATTTACTCCCAGGGAGGTAACCTTTGTCACTTCTGAATGATGATAAGGAATCGGTATCTAGTTTGCCTTCATAGCACTCTTATTGGCCTGTGAATCAAAGAAAGAATGGGTTTTTGACGAAAATATTCCTCTTGAAGGAATATCACCGCTCGGTATTATTCCTGATAAAGAAACCCTGATCATTCCGATCCAGATAATAACAGGATCGTCAGAACCGACCTGAATGGCATTGTAATCGAAGAGTGGGCGGCTATACAACGGCCAATGCATATCGACCTGGATGATGAGAAAATATACTCGACGGAATTCACGGATGATCGAATCATTACTGTGATTGACGGACAAATAGAATCCCTAAACTTAGCTATTGAATTTGATGCGCCAGCTGGAGTGGACGTCGAAAATGGGAAAATAGCTATTTGCTGATTTTTATAACCACAAAGTGTATTTGATTGTTGATCAACAGGTGACGGAAATCGGTGGTGAGGGACATGAAGATGGTCAACTTTATTATCCGACAGACGTCAAATTATATGGCGATAAAGTTATAGTAGCTGATGCTTACAACAACGAGTACAGGTCTTTAGCGAAGACGGTGATTTTGTTAAAGTGATTGGCTGGCAGGAAGAGATTAACGTCGCTTCCGGATTAGATGTGTATGAAGACCTGATTTATGTAAACTGACTTTCACAATAGCCGCGTTCTGGTTTATGATTTCGACGGTAATGTTGTCAAATTTTTGAGAAGCAATTTGACATGCCTACTGATATATCCATTAGTAAAACGACGATGTATGTATCTAACTACGGCGGAAAATACTTGTCATCTTTTATGAGCAAATAAAAAAGGGCAGTTTACGCTCTCACCCGGGACTTAAGTTGGCAGCCGTCTGCACAATGGGCTACTCTTGGAATTGAAAATCTTTTCATCATTTTGTTATTTAAGTGAAACATATATTAATCTCCAACATCAAAAAATTCAGGCTGCTTGTCGTACAAACTAGCGCATGTAGAACAGCAGGTAT
>CAXXNX010000032.1:0-128801 GCA_963664285.2 Cyclobacteriaceae bacterium | reverse complement strand
GTTAATTAATTTTTGAGGGAATAATCTTTTTGACTCAGGAAAGTAAAAGAAGTGACCGCCTTTATAAAAATCACATAATACTTTGTAGCAATTAGACTGACCGGTAATAGGTATTGGCGGCGGACCAATAAGAAAAATATTTTTCTTGCTCAATGAATGTAACCTATTTGTTGATTACCTGGTCCCATCTCCATTTAAGTATGGTAATGGTGGATGCCAAACTAGGGAAGAAGCACATTAGGGTAACCTTCAGCTTGTGGACAAATTGCAATTTGGATGAAAGTATCTTGCGGAATTTAAATTGATCAACCAACAACAGATTGTATCTCTCAATATAGTCTAGTTCAGAAATATCTGTAAGTTCTATCCGATCAGCATTACTTGCCAACGCTCTTATTAATTTGATCATCCTTCTGGCTCTGAAATTAATTATTGCCTTATCATAATTAAGTATTCCTCCAAAGGTTTGATTTTTATGTTGTCTATATAAGTAGAGCTTTTCCCTTGAGTATTCGATGCTTGATGCATGATGTTTGATAACCAGAGCAAACCAAACGTCTTCGAATGGTAAATCATCTGGCAATGGAAAAATTTTGCCCCCAATTTCTCGACTAAATGACCAGGTCCATCGAGGCAGACTGATCAAATTCGCTAAGACTGTTTCGTAGTCGTTTTTTAAGTATGCTGCATTAATATAATACGTACCAATCCGTTTCAGTTTACTGTTAACCACATAGCTGTCATGACAGAGAGCGTCATGATCATCCATCAAGTTACTGACTTCAAAAAATTCAGGGAGCAAGACATCATCAGCGTCAATGCACTTAATGATATCACCCTTTGACAAAGAGTAGCCGTAATTCAATCCTGTCACTTTTCCATTGCCGGTGTTCTGATAAACACGAACTCGTGGGTCTTCTTGTGCATATTTCTCCAGAATATCCGCCGTAGCATCAGTGCTGTGATCATTGACAACGATCAATTCCCACTCGTAGAGTGTAACCTTAAGCAAGGATTCTATGGCTTCCTTGATGAATGCTGCAGCATTCTTAGCAGGCATTATGAAAGATATCATTTGCAGAAAGTCTTTATTATAATCAACTTATAACACATAACGGGAAGAGATAGTAGAGCTAATAACCCAGCGTGTCTGAGTAATACTTGAAACTGTTCAAACAAATTAAGGGACAATTTCCGATCCCCCATTCCTCCCGGTTGATAAAAGCAAATTGGTTCGTTGATAATTCGAAACTCGTTCCTTCCAACTTTTCTTACCAGTTGAAAGTACCAATCCAGTTCACTCTTTAATCTAAACTTAGTATCGTATCTCGGTGCGATCTCTTTTTTTACAAACAAAGACTGGTGACAGACAACTCTCGTCCCCCATAAAATCAAATTCCATTTTGTAAAAGGTTTAGGCGCAAGCACTTTATTTCCTATGCCCGAAAGAACCATTGATCCATACATCATTTTTAATGAAGACCGATCCTGATTAAAAATATGACTTACAGTTGTTGTATGATAAAAATAATCACCGGCATTAAGAAAGATTATCCATTCTCCTGATGCGAGATTTAAACCCTTATTCATCGCATCATAGATGCCATTATCTTTCTCTGAGATAAAAAATGTCAATGCCATCAGACAACTCTTCAATCAATTTTATTGAACCATCATCAGAAGCTCCGTCAATAATAATATACTCCAAATGGGGGTAATCTTGATTGATTACACTCTCAAGAGTTTTCTTTAGGAATTCTTTCGAATTATAAACGACCGTGATTACAGAGACCTTAAAATCTTTCAAACTATAGAGGAATAAAGCTTAATATATTTATCCACCACTACCTTACTAGCGAATTGCTTTTCAACCGATTCTCTAGCCATTTTACCAAGTTCAAGTCCACTATTCAAGACATATTGAATCCCTTCTGCCAAGTCATTTGTATCTCCCATTTTAGATAAGTAACCGTTGTGCTTATGTGTAATTAAGTCACGATTTCCGCCAATATCAAAAGCTACCACCGGAGTGCCACATGACATGCTCTCCATTATAACATTAGATAGATTTTCCTGTAAGCTTGGCGTCACAACCACATTTGCACAGTTGTAAAGTAAAGAGAGTGAGACGTCGTCTCGAAAGGTTCCCACAGCTTTCATCTCAAATGCAGCAATCTTTTGATGAATTCTACTAGTCCCAAAAACACACAGGAGAACATCATGAGGATCAATCTTTTTAAGAGCCTGCACTAATTCAGCAAAACCTTTTCTCTTTTCAGATGTACTTCCCATCGATCCAAAGAGAATAACTTTCTTGTCTGCTGGTATTGACATGATATTCCTGGCCACCAATTGATCAACAGGTTTAAAAGAGGTAATATTAATGGGATTAGGTAGGTTAATTACTTTGTTAGCTGCAAAGATTTCACTCCTTGTGGCTTCCCTATTAATCCACTCACTTAATCCGACTACCGTAAGTCTGTTTCCCAATTGTTGGTATATTTTCTTCTTTTTTAGAAACCATTTCCACGAAAGATCATTCTTGTGACGATTGGTTAACATAGGGCAATTGCCACAACCTCGGGCATATCCCATACAGTCATTATCATAATGACATCCACCTGTAAAAGGCCACATATCATGTAACGACCACACCACTGGAAGACCAATACGTTCAATGTCATGTAGACCAATTGTTCCTTTCCCAATCCAATGAAGATGTAATAGATCAGGTTTTATATCAGCGATGGCCTTTCTCATTAGATTTGAGCCAAGACTGCCAATGGTAAAAGGTGCCTTGGTCTGTAATTTCTTATACAGAACAAATCTTTCGTAATAGATTCTAAGAAATACCAGAAGCTCTTTAACACCTTTATAAGGACTACGAACCTTGACCGAATCACTTATTTTACGCTGAACCAAAAATTCAGAATCAATACCCTCCTCTAGGAGTGCCTCATGTAGTCTGATCGCGGCACGGGATGCTCCTCCTAACCCATCAGATGCGCATATATGAAGTACCCTCATTAATCCATTTTGTTAAAGTCGATGCAAAGAATATCATTTAATAGATTTAGCTAAGTTCTAATTATAACAGCATTTTGTTTAAATAGCTCATACAGATGATAGGCTTGATCCGTTAATAGCATAGTCAGAAACCATTGTTTCAAAGTTGTTTTACTCTCTCTTATTCGGTCAGCATAAGCATACCAATTCAGGTAGTTTTGCAAATATTTGGAACTGACACCATTGAATGGGCGTAAGAATGTCCTAAGTTGAGTGTGAACATTGTTTACTTTTTGCAGATGGATTGTTTTATCATCTCTATCCACATGATCTTTGGCCAATAGCGCTTTGTGCTTTATGGAGGGGTTGTCTTTGGCAAAAGCCTTATAAGAAGGGTGCTTATCTGTAATCAAGGTTGCACCGTAGGCCAACTTCCCATCCAATGCCTTTGAAATTTCTTCTTTGCTCAGCCGTTTTGATGCAACAGCTTTAAGGTACTTCTCCCCCTTGCGTTCAACCGCTGTTACTACCTGGACAACTGTGACCTCTTCCTTTCCCATATTCCGTATGAAATCGTTTCCCCTCTTTCTTGCTGCCCTATCTAAATTTCGACTGCCCTTGTTGTTAAGTGCTAGTTCCAATTCATCACATTCTACTTCCGAGGATAACTGTTCGGGAACAAACTCATTTAGTGAACTCCAATATCTTATGCCGCCAGTCGAAGCTTGTCTGGATGCTTATTCCGATTTGTTTTGCTATCTTTTTTATCGGCATGCCCTGCTCCATGCAGCGCAGATAAGATTGCCATTTTGATTTAAGCTTGATGTCATACAAAGGTGTCCCTGTTGTTTCACTGTACCATCTTTTACATTCATTGCACTGATACATCTGCACACCTTTTTGTCTGCCCCTCTTATATACCTTCTCGCTTGTGCAATTTGGACAGGGTTTCTTCTTTCTTTTCTCTGCTATTTGTTGTTGAGCGGCAATCAATACTTTGCCTTGTAATTCCTGCTCCTGGAGCAACTCATCCAACAATTCGGTTTGGGAACTTATCGGCAATTGTGCAAATAAATTTTTGATCTCTTGACTTGATATCATATAGCGAAGATAATAATAATTGCTGTGTTATTTAGAACTTAGCCATAGATTTTAACCACCTGGAGATCGGGAAAAGAAATTTGGAACCGTACTGCCTTTTAAAATTTCCCATTGTTTCTCTGAAGTTATTGGCTGGGTTAATGGGGTATTTCAACAAATCAGGCATCATCATTCTTATAAGTGACTTATGAAATTTGGGAGCAGGTCCTATTCTATACTTTATATCCACACCCATAATAAGATCTATAAGTGCCCTGTTATTGAAAAGTGTAAATGTTTCGAACACAATATCATTTTCCAATTGACTCTGCGCCTGCCATCCAGCACCATGCAATTCCCAATGGAAAAAGTCGAGTTGTTTATAATTATATTGGATACACGTGTCATTAATCTCATTAAACCATGCTTCCAATGCATTATCAATCCTTTCCAACTTTGGCCACTTCTTAAGTTTGTAAGCTTTTTCTTTATATAAAACTTTTGGGTGAATCCCACTCTTATAATAATTACAACGGGTCAGTTCAACCATATTTCCTCGGACATTAACAGAGTTCTCAGGAAGCCCATTTTTCAGGCTAAGTGCAATTTCACCCCAATCATGGTAATGAGATAAATAGCTATTCTTGATATAGGCTTCCTTGAAATCATCATCTACAAAATCATCACTAGAAATTATTTTATAGTCAAATCCAAGGTCAGTTGTAATTCTTTTTGGAATATACAAGTCGCTAATATTCTCAGTCATGTTTCTGTATTTATTGGTATAGACTAAAATATCTTCCTTGAATTCTTTTGATGCAGCTAACATTATCCGCGAATCCAGTCCTCCAGTTAGAGCTAATGCTAATTTGTGTCTTCTGTTTAATGCCTCTATTGACCCTGATAATATATGCTTTGATTTCTCGAGTGCAGTGTTCAATTCAACGGAAACAAGGTCCTCACATGGCCAAAATCGACTTTGAGTAAAAGTCCTAAGATTAAGTATGTGATTTGGCAACAGTTTAAAAATGTTCTCAAACAGGGTACAGTTGCCGGGTAAACTGAATTCTATATTGTTCTTTACATAATGTGATTGGAAGTATCTATCATAGTCGTCAGATTTGATTAGCTGATGAGTTGAAGCTACTATGTTGGGATCGGAACTAAGAAAGAATTCATTTTGTTGGTGGCCATAATAAACTGTTCTGAAAGCCAATGGATCGTTTAATACGTAGCAATCAACTTCATTGATTATTAATAAAGCAAACCTTCCGGTTAGTGAGTATATCAGGAGATGAATTTCATCAGGAGATCGAAAATTCTTGAACCTCTGTTCGAGTATATTTACGGTACTCATTTTGGGAAAATCCGGATCAATCATGTAACCCAAGCAGAGTATTGTAAAATCATGACCCTGATAAAGTGACAATTCAAGATCCAGGTGATTATAGACATAATAACCACCGACCCTGGTTAGATTAAAGTATTCCTTGTTTAAAAGCGCTGGTTTGGTCGAAACTAAAAACTGCCGACGAAAATGAAACCTACTACCCACTATACCTATTTAATTAGTGTCTCTAAGAAAACATACCTGATAATACGAAATAAATAATCAATGAATTTTATGAGTCGATCAAATTTTTTCTAATCCTGATTGATGCTCAGGTATTAACTCATAGAAAGAAAATGAAAATCTCATCCATAATAATTCATTTTATAACATTTAATCGCTGAATTCTGGAATAGACACTATTTTGAAACTCTTCGTTATCGAATATCATAGTGATAATCCGAAATGCCATAATCTAACGTCTTACATTATGACCATCACATTTTAAAATCCTGAAATTTATGAAACTGTAATTATCGTAATCACCTGTGCAATTTGTGCTTTGGAGCAACTCGTCGTTAAGGTGGATTAAGATCTCTATCTAAATTCAAGGCGTTCATGGGAATTTGGTTTATTATCGAACTTTGCATCCGCTCCTCTGTAACATTTATCTCAACATCTGTTTTCTTAGGATAAAACCTGATCTAAATCCTATTTTCAACTTGATCCCTTTAAATCCTGACCAGTACAGGGACGAGTTTGATAGATAGGGCCATCCATTATAAGGGATTGAGCAATCAACTCATCTTTAGAATCATGCCATATCATTATCATGAGTGATTGTTTGCAGTTTGTCATGATCCTGAGAGAGTTCCTCCACAATAGCTTCGGCCATTTGATCCTCATTTTTACTGCGCCTCTTTCAAATTCAGGTAGAATGTCATTGCTCAGTCTGTCTTCACCAACAAAGCCCATCTTTTTAAGGTCCTTGACAAATCAACTAATCGACTTCATAGTTTCCCAATCGTAACCTGTCTTGTTAATGATCTGGGGTGGCATGAGTCATTGATAACCACTATGAGGGTATAATATATCTTCGATCTTTTCAAGTTTCCTCGAATTTATCAATTCAGTTTGCCATGCTTAAGATTGTTTATAGTTAAAGTATGTATTCTTGGTAAGATCTCCTGGTGACCTGGTAAATCCTTACATTCCCATATCCATATGGTTTGTTTTCTTTTGGCCAATTGGACATTGTCATCATTTTCTTTCAGTAAATGGGCTGATCTAATTAACACAGCAATCCATTATCTTCGCTATGGAGAACTATCAAGTCAAGAGATCAAAAATTCTATTTGCACAATTGCTTGATAAGAAACCGAATCCTTTGGATGCATTTGCTGTTCAGGATAGAATCCCCTACCTCAAGGCAAAGTATTCGATTGCCGCTCAACGTGACATCGTAATAGCAGAGAAAATGAAAGATACAGAAAGTAGCTCCTGTTTTCAATAATGCTTCAATTTGAGACCTTTGATAATACTGAGATGTGTGTAGTTTTTTGACATTTTGCAAAAAGGTTGCAGATGTATCAGTGCAATTGAAGGATGTAAAAGATGGTACAGTGAAACAACAGGGACACCTTTGTATGACATCAAGCTTAAATCAAAATGGCAATTTATTGCGCTGCATGGAGCTGGTTTTCATCCAAATGCCTTTTAAACATTTAATCGTGAATTCTGGAATAGACATATTTTGATCCCGTTTCGAAATCAAGTATCTCCCAATGCCATTTATCTAACGTCTTACATTGTGACCTGACATTTTACTGAAAATATGAAAGTAATTATCGAATCACCTGTGCATTTGTGCTCTTGGACAACTCGTCGTTAAGGTGGGCATTAAGATCTCTATATGAAATTCAAGGTTGTGGGAATTTGGTTTATTATCGAACTAGCATCCGCTCCTAGCCATTTATTCAACACTGTTGCATAAACTGATCTAAAATCAACTTGATATTTTAAATCACCATACACAAGGTTTGATAGATCAGGGCCATCATTATAAATTCCAGGTTTCTTTAAATCACCCCCGAAGATCATGATATTGTTTGCTTTGTCATGATCCGTTCCTGAACTTGCATTTTCCTCAACTCGCCTCCCAAATTCAGAGAATGTCATTATCAGTGTGTCTTCCCAATTGCCCATCTTTTTAAGGTCCTTGACAAATGAACTAATAGCACTGGCATAGTTTCCAAGTAACCTGTCTTGTTGCTCCGATTGTTTGGCATGAGTATCGTAACCACTCTGAGAGTGTAGTAATATATCTTCGTTTCAAAACTCCTGAATTTATCAATTCAGCTGACCAGCTTAAGTTGTTTTCTTAAAGTATTATTCGGGTAAGATTCCTGGGACCTGTATTAATCCTGGATTTATCATATGGTTTGTTTTCTTTTGGCCATCATTGACTTGTCATCATCACTCAGCTGTAAATAGTTACTTGTGTCGACATTGATAGGATCAAATTGCTTTTCAAATTGATCCCGTAATACTTCATGAGGAGTTTTTCCTGTATAACTTTGTATTACATCGTAGGAATCACCAAATCCTACTCTTAAGAGTAGATGTTGCACCTGCTTGCTTGTAAGTTTCATCATGAAGATCTTTGATTATATAATTAAGTCTCAAAAACCATATTGTTTATATGGGCCAAATACCATGCCTGTTTTAACTTTCTACTTCATTATTTAACCAAAAATCTTCTCATATAAGAATTATCTATTCAAGTTGTAATTGAGCAAATTTTGAGCGATTGAATTTTATTTTTGAGTATTGTAAATTTTATCAGAGAATGAACTAATGAAGCAAATAATCAAAAAAAATAATTCTCGAGATTCAATTTCTTATTGGCCGCCAGCCAGTTTTTATTTATCAAATGGGTAAAGTGGCATCCTCCTCAATATATTATTCATTAAGATTCTGCTATATAGGACCAGTCATTCACGGCCATGCCTTTGGCCCTCGATCAAAGCATTTTGAAATCAGACGATTATATAAATACTTTCAGAAAGGAGGTCACCTTAAAGTTATAACCTTAGTTAGGGAACCTGTTAGTCGTAATATTTCAGCATTTTTTCAAAATTTCAAAAGATTCACAGGTAAGGAAGTTTATGAGTGGGACCAACATTTAATAGATCTAAAAGCAATATTCATTGAGAATTTTCACCATGACGGACCATTAATATGGTTTGACAAGAAGATCAAGAAAGTATTTGGTATCGATATTTATGAAGATGAATTTCCGGCTGAAGGTTACACATCAATGAAAAACGGTTCAGTTGAGATTCTAGCAATAAAACATGATCTCCCGAATGAGTTGAAAGAAAAAATAATCTCCGAGTTTATTGGAATCAAAAAATTCAAAATTAATGATACTAACGCCGGTTCCGATAAGGTGTACAAAGATCTATATAGTGCTTTTAAACAAGAAGTAAAATTGCCCAAACCATTATTGGACCATCTAACTAATTCGACATATTTCAACTATTTCTTCAATGATATGAGAGAGAAAGTCTATTCGAAGTGGTGTGAGACCACAGATTAATTACTTTATTTTCCTGTAACATTTCCACAGAAAATGTACCAAATCTGGGAATAGCCCAAAAATCTTATACTTCATATTGACTTTCATAAAAAGCTGTCGCAATCTTTTTGCATAATATATTTTATACTCAGAATTACTCTTAGCTGCTTGCGTCCAGGCCTTTAACAAATAGTGTCCTTCAATATTGGCCGAAGTTATATCCTTCCGGTGGCGCTCATAAAACGTGATCATTGAATCAAAATGATGCCTTCTACTTAGACCCTTTTGCCAATGAACTATCACACTATACCCGTCCATAAGAGTCCAACCAAAAGCTTTGCCGAACCTAATAAAGTAATCAACGTCCTGATGTCTCTGCAAAGATTCATCAAACTTCACTTTTAGGGCTAGTTCCCTCCTCATCACATATCCTGAGGTTTGAATGACGTTATCTTTTCCCATTACGTAGTCGGCGTAGCTCTCACCATTTTTTATCGGACGAACTGGCGCTCGAGTGACATTACAGCCATCATCAATTTTTATCCCACAGTAAATTCCATTGACAGCAGGATTGACTCGGACGAAATCAAATAACTTTTGCAATCGACTTTTACACCATTCATCATCTGAATCCAACATCGCTATGTACTTACCGCTTGCCGCTTCTATACCTATATTTCTACAGGCATTAGCCCCCTTCTCTCTTTCTATAGACCTTTCTATTAAACTAATCCTACTATCCAAGCCTTCAAAATCGGAGATAGATCGGCAGGTTTGATCAGTGGATCCGTCATCAATAACCAGTAACTCCCAGCTTTTGAAGGTCTGACCCCTCACACTCTTTATAGCCCTTTGAACAACTCCATTACAATTGTAAGTGGGAATAACAATAGTAATGAAAATAGATTGCATTTCTGCTCGATTTCTTTTCCTCAAACTTTAACAAGCTATTTCTTGAACCTTGGATTCAAGTTAATATTTTATCAGAACTGAACAACCGATTTAAAGAACCAATCTGATGACAATGGAGATACAAGATTATCAGGGTGAGCACAATTATATCCGATTGACTAATTTTAGAGAATTATAGTTTATTATCAAAATCAATTTTGGAAAGCATTAAGAAGAAGATCGGACACTTCTCGGCATGGGCTCACTCCACATTTGGAAATTATCGATACCAAAAATTTGTAATTGTCACCAGGTCTAGAACTGGATCGACATTGTTGGTCCATCTGCTGGCCAGTCATCCTAATATTGTAATGGGTGGGGAAAGATTTCAAAGACTTAAGGGAAAGGATGCAAAAGACGTTTGGCACAAGACCTTTGCAAAAAAGCTACATTATGTCAAGGCAGTAGGATTTAAAATTTTTTACTACCACCCCTGTGGATTGCGATGACAAACGAGTATGGGACTGGATCCTTAGAGATGATAAGATCAAAATAATTCATTTAATAAGAAAGAACAGACTTAAGACATTGATCTCCAAAGTTATCGCTGAAAAGACTGGTAAATGGACCTCTTATGATGGAAAGAAGAATATTGAGACCAAGGACAAAAAATTTCACCTCGAACCGGATAAATGTTTTGAAGTGTTTGAAGAAATTGAATCGTGGGAATTTCAAACGAGAAAAACCTTTCGAGACCATGAGGTTATAGAAATTACCTACGAAGATCTTGCGAATGACCGAGAAGTCACCATGAAAGAAATATTCAGATTCCTTAGCCTAAATTATATAAAAGTAAGTACCATTATGGCAAAACAGAATCAAGAAAAAATGGAAAACCTTCTCTTAAATTTTGAGGAGCTTAAAGTAGAGCTGACAAAAGCAGGATATTCACATTTTTTCCGGGACTAAGCCTCCAACTGCATCATTTTTTTAATAAGTGGTTTGATAACAAATTGAAGATATCCTTTAATATCTAAAGACGGGATCTGATAAACTAATCTTGACAATAAGCGGTTAGCATAGGTGTTTATTTCGCTACTTGATGGATGTACCAAATTCTCCATTTCATAGCTAGGTACGTGATCGAAACGATTTATGCCTATCGTATGAGTCGCTCTCTCGCCAAAGCCAATATTCTTAACTAAGTTTTTACGGGGAATTATACATTTTCCTTTGTTTAACCAAACTGAAAAAGTTAACTGATAATCCCAGGTATCGACCATCATGCGACACATTCTCTCATAAATGTAAACCCAGTAAAAAACTTCCGAAGGTTTAAACTTATAATAATCCCTGAGAAGGGTTTTCAAAGGCGATAAATTTTCAGGATCCAACTGAAAGGAATACTTATTCCATGCTCTTCTCCAAGTCGCCCAACCCCAAATTAAGCTATAAGCCGAGAAGAAATAACTTCCTTCAATTCTTGAGTATTGATTATCAGTCATTCTATTGTTTCCGGCGATTACGAAGATTTCGGGGTCATTGCGATATCTCTCCAACAATTGCTGACAAAAACCAAAAAAACTTAATTCAGGTAAGACATCATCTTCAAGAATTATCCCTTCCTCCACATGTTCAAAAAACCAAGAAATAGCAGAACTGAGCGCCAGGCCACAACCTAAATTATTTTCTCTAAATAGTGTTTTTACTTCACAGTTCCAGTTAATATTTTGAATAACCACTTTTCGAGTTTCCTGACACATCTTCTCATCCTGATTGTTGCCGTCCCGAGGGCCATCCGCAGCGATAAAAAGCCTGGACGGTTGTACTTCCTTCAAAATTTCAATCACTTTATTGGTAAAAGCTGGTCTATTAAATACTAGAAGTAAAACTGGTTGGTCAAACATTTAAAGTTCAGAATCAATGAATAAAAGGTATACTATGACTAATTTTGTGTTGAGCAATAATACATATATGGCGAAAAAAAATTTTGTTATTCTTGCCACTCAGAGGACTGGTTCAAATTATTTGGAAAGCCTATTGGACTCACATACAGAAATTTTTTGTGCAGGCGAAATATTGATACAACCCCACCATCTAATCAAGCGCCTTGAAGAAAACAATTTCAGCCATGATCTCTTAGATAAGTTTAGATATTTAGGGAAATACAAACAGCAAGTGAAGTTTTTGAAATTGTTTTACCGTTCTGAAATGAATGGGCATGTTATAAAAGGTTGTAGATTGTTTTATCATCATTTAAATTTTTGGAAACGCAGACAAGTTAAACTCTTCATAAATCAAAATGAATTAAAGATTATTCATCTGCGAAGGAAAAACCTTTTGGATAGCTTCATTTCAGGGAAATTTGCTGTACAGAACAAACTCTATACAACAACAGGTCAGGCCTCCTTACCAAGAGAGAAACTAAATATAAATGCCCGGGACTTAAAAAATTATTTTAGACACACCGAAAACTATATCCAGAAGTACGACTACTATTTCCGGAAGCAACAGGTTCAAACTTTTTATTATGAAGATCTTACCGAAAATCGTGAGCATACTATGAACCAAATAATGGAATTTCTAGAAGTAGAAACCATAAAACTAGAATCGGAATTAAAGAAAATTAACTACCTCAACAAGCGTGATTCAATAAAAACTATGAGCATTTAAAAGATGAATTTGTCAAGACACCGTGGATAAATTTTTTCGACGCATAATTCACACCTCAGATATTAGAATCATTTCAGAAAAAATTGGCCAAAGATTAGCACAACTAAAAGTTTTCGATATAATGAGTAAAGATAATGTATGGGTTCAGGGTAAAATTGACTTTTCCGTAGTTGGTGCACAAAAAGCAGGAACATCATGGTTATACCGAAGATTATTGGAGGTGGAGGATTTTAGTATGTTGCCAATAAAAGAATTGCACTACTTTGATAGAGACTATTCATACCCATCACCAAGTTATCTTGCCCAATCTAAACTTAGTAATAGACTCCGAAACAAAAAGTGGCTCAAAAAAGCTATCAGGGATTGCCTCTCATCGATATATAGACTTAAAGGTTGGAGTGTTTTGAAATGGAAACTCCTGTGGTACTTTTCAGAGTTCAATGATGACTGGTACTTATCTTTATTCAAGGGGAAGGATCATCAATTACTTGGTGAAATCAACCCTGATTATTCAATGCTTAGCGAGAATGATATTAGTGAAATGAAAAGGCTCGCCCCGGATGCTAAAATTGTCTTTCTGATGAGAAATCCAATAGATCGGGCTTGGTCGCAGATAAGGTTTAATGATCATCATAAAAGGAAAACCGAAGAAATCATCAACTTTATCAACTCTGAAAGGCAAGAATTGAGAGGAAATTATTTGCGAACAATTGATTTATTCACCAAAATTTTCTCGAAAAAACAGTTATTCATTGGGTTTTATGATGCCATTGAAGAAAAACCCGAGAAACTACTTCAAGAGATTGTGACTCATTTAGGATCAAATACAAAAAGTATCACCTTTAAGAAATCCTTCCAAAGAAAGGTTAATCAATCCGAAAAATCTGAAATACCTCCGCACATCTATAATCATCTTGTTCAAAAGTATAGACCAATGATAACTGAGTTGGCAGATAGATACGGTGGCTATTGTAGTAAATGGCTTCAAGAAATAAGTTAAATAAGCCCATTATTTGATGGAGTTCGCAACAGACTCCGAGAAACGTCGTGACTCAAGGTTGTCAAACCAATAACTTAAGATTTCTTCGCCGGTAAGGTCATCTATCTTGTGCAAATGGTCATAAAAAAAATAGTCCAAAAATTTACGTGTTGAAACCTCCATTTTTGGAAGACCATGTGCTAAATGAGGATTAATGATCTCCACTAATTTGTCAACTACTCGATGAAATCTGGATTGATCGGCACTGAGTTCAAATGGATTGGGAAGCTTGACACCATATTTATTCTTTACCTTGGATCTGAAAAATCTATTCTTCAATATCTGTAGTTTGATGTTCCTTGGAACAATAGCTTTGTTTGAGTGTATCTCCAAAGCATTTCGGGGTAATTTTTCAAAGTCAAGACCAAGAAATTCACAAATTTCTTTTACTACTGCTTTTGTTTGATCAATAAAATTCTCAAAGACAATAATTTTTATCCGATCTCTTGGTATATGATCAAAATACCACTCCAACTGCTCAAGGTACATACTTCTCTGTAGGATACTGGAGGGGTTGTATACCAAAGTGTCCTCAAAACTATGAACCGCCCGTCCGGTTCGAAGCAGATGATAGTAATGCGAATATGCTCTCAAAGTGGGATGACGGAGCAGGAATATCAGTTTGATTGGTTTTTTCTGTGCAGCGATCCTTTTGGCTGCAATTTTAGAGGCTAGGTAAGTAGTTGAATCTTCGCCGATCACCGATCCAGCATTTCCCGAAAAATGGGCTGAATACCATTCCCACATCTTTTGGGGATCATGCGATATTCTTTGGCTTGTCCATTGGTAATTTCGCGTATCATAAAAATTGAAATCACTGTGCTGAAGTATATTATCTATATCAAAAAAATGCAACTCTCCTTTTGGCAAGTATGCCTTTGGGTGTTGGCTCAAAATACGATGTAAGGTTGATGAACCGGACTTCATTGCTCCTCCAATAATGAAGTCTGGTAAAGCACAATTTTCTGGCGCCAACCAATTAATTAATGATGGATCACCTAAACGCATTTCGATCGATCGGTGCATCAATTCTTAAAACAATTATCTAACAACCGGTACCCGCTCTTATTATCTGGTGCTACATGCCCTTCTATAGAGATCAAGTAGTTTCTTATTTATTTTAGAAGCATCGAAATTTTTTATAACATATTCTCTACACGTAAGGATCAATTGGTCCAACTTCTCGCTATTTAAACAAATCGTATTCTCAATTTTAGCGACCATATCATCTACATCTTTTTCTTTCACTAATAAATTATTGCTAGCCAATGGCTCCAGCTCTTTAATTCCGCTATGCTTGGTACTTATAATCGGTAATCCAATGATCATAGCTTCTTTAATTACATTGGGGATTCCTTCCATATCACCATCAGCAGCAGTTACATAATGCATAATAAAAATATTTGACTTTTGCATTATCTCTATTACCTCATCGTGCTTTAATTGTCCCTTCATAACGATCGACTTTTCTAAATGCATTTTACGAATTTCAGATTTTAAATCTTGAAATTGCGGACCGTCCCCTATAATTACATACTCCAAATCATACCCTTTTTCAATTACTTCAGCAATCGATCTAATTGAATATAAAAAGCCTTTTTTTTCTACCAACCTCCCTACAGATAGTACCCTGACAGGGTCATTCATATTTTGCTTTTGGATTTTCCTGAATAACAGTTTATCAATATCAATCCCTGAAGGAATTATTTCGATTCTGGATGATGGGCAATCCGCACTTAAAAGTTTAGCTTTCAGGCTGTGGCTAACTGGTAGAAAATATCTAACCCTGTCATAGTATTTTACTAGAAATAGCGGATTTGAATTTAAGTTCACAGAAATATCTTGACCTCTACAAGAAACGACTATTTTACAATTCGGGATTAGGCCTGTATTTATCAAGAAAATAACTTCTTCTAACCTAGTAGCAAATTGTACATGAAGTAGATCCAAGTCATTGAGATTCTTTAGAGACAAATAGGTTCTAATCAATTTAAAGTTAAAGATCTCGATAGGATATCTGATCAGAGATTTGTAAAAGAAAAACCTAAACCGACTTTCAGTGATTAGCAAATAGATCAAAGTTTTAAACATATCGAATCTATTCTTCCATCGAAAATCTCGACGATACACCAATAAATTTTCGTATGCTTCAAACGGAAAATTCAGCTCAGTATTTAGGATTTTTGTAATAAGGTGCACTTGCACACCAGATTGGAGGAGATTTAATATTTGATCGCGTATAAATGTTTCGGAGATCTTGGGAAATTCGTTCAAGTAGATGCCTACTTTTAATTCATCCCATGATTTATCATAACTCAAATCTAGTAGGATTTTTTTTCAGAAATTCTCAACATAATAGATTTATTTTACTCTAATCGCCTATGAAGAATTCCTAATTATACAATTCGCTTTATGGCGAAACTCGGATTGTCGGCATTTTCAGCAGTTAAGTACAAAATACCCCAGTTGTGATTTACGCAAAACTCATATACTGCCTCAATCACACCATACCGAATTCTTGTTTTTCTATTACCAGTTATAAAATCATGTCCAGCAATAATCCCCTCTTTTTTTACTTTTCTACAATACCTTTCCAGTTCTTTTTTTGTAGTATCATATGAATGATCTGTATCAATATAAATCCAATCGAAGTAATCATCATCAAAAATTTCAGCCATTTCGATGGAATATCCCCTGTTGATCTCAACCTGACCTCCTTCAATTTCATTTTTGAATTTATTTCCCACCAAATTCATCTTATCATTATTGTACCGAGCATTCCCCCACAGATCAATGAGATGTAATTTTTTTGGAGAACAAATTTTCATGACGCAAGTAGTGAAATCTCCACTAGCTACACCCAATTCCGCGACAATGGCATGTTTTGGTAGCAATTCAAGCAGTATTTCTCTACTAAGAATTATCTTACATTCCTTTATGTTTTCCATTTTAAGATCCACTCTTGGGATCTTTTTGTCGATTATGCGCCATTCCTCAAGAAGTTGATCTCTTACAATTAATTGGATCTTTTTTTTAATAATTGAAGGGAGACGATTAAAAATTTGTTCGAACATCTAAAATGTATAAATTCAAGTTATTTAAGATTCAGCCAGCTATTGTCTCAGAAATCTTTGGGAATTCCTTCCATAAACGCCTACAACTATATTGCCGACCGCTAGTAATTTACTGTTTCTTTTACCAAGAGAGCCCATTTCAAAGGGGTAATCAATTATTTTTCTTTATACCGTAATATTTCTGAACCATTCGCACCAATCCTGAAAAAAGAGCACCCATGGTGCTCTTTTGAAGAGTATAACGGTTGATCATATAAAAGACCCAGTAATCTCGAGGCAAGAACATTTTCTTGGCAAAAAATTCTTTCTTCAAATGCTTTTTAAAAGCTTGAGGATTCATCAGTGTGAAATATTTGAAAGCTGACTGAGTTTTGGCAGATGAAAAATCTACTTCCTTAGCTCCTGCGGATATATTCAAAGCCCAGAAAGCACCGGCCATGGAGTACAATAAAACAGGATCTTTGGATTTTGATAAATTTTTTGAAACATCATACAGATTTCTAGCGTGACTCCCGGCTCCACTTGGTAAAATATTATTAGCCTCCCGTTGCATAAGTTTAGCCGCTTTGTGAACGCCAAAATGAAATGATTGGAAAGGGGACGGATTTGGGCAATGGTCTGCAGCTGGTACTAAGGGCTCATTGACATCAATGTACTTTTTACACTTCGTAGCTTCATAAGTTCTATCAGTAAATAGTTTTTCAGTAGTTATAGACCACTTTACTGTACTTCTATAAACGTTGAGTCCATAAATGAGCTTATTGGTAAAATGATCCCGGACAGCGATTTGAAAATGATCATAATCCGGATGATTATTCACTTCATTGACAATTTCGGAAAAGAGTGTCGTTCTGCAGAGCACCATATCGGCATCAATTTTAATGAATAAGTCGAATTGATTAGCTCGATCCATAAAGGTCTGAAATATCCTATCATGAGCCTGTTTTTTAGGCATTTGCTCAATAGTGAAAGTATCGTAATTTTTATAAGTCTGACCGAATATGGATTTCTTGCATTCCTCATATTCATTTTCAATACTATACAAAATGCAAATAAGAATTCTCATCTATTAATTGCCTTCGGTTAAAATAAAGACAGTGCGGCTTTCGGAGATGTTAAAGTTCGCAATGCTTCATGTTGGCAGAAAGTCGAGACCGTCGAAATTGAATGGATGTTAAGCATTGGCTTTATTTGGTGTTAAATTCATATTTACTCAGATACTGATTGAATAATTTTGGATGTCTTTGTTTATAAAAAGCATCAAATTCCATGATTTCAGTTGGAGTTAGCATTGTAGAATGAAAACCAAGTTGACTATAATCTCCTTTGGTCGTACTTTTACGATTGAATTTAGTGTATGCATTAATAGACTGTATCTTATGTTCTTCTATTTTATCTATGAATTGCTTGACATCTGATTTTGACAAGCCGAGAAATTGACCAATTTCCTGTAAATTTTTTTCCGGTTCCAAGATCAGGTCTTCATAGAAAATTAAGAGTTTCTCACCTTTATAAGCGTCAAATGCCTCTAGATTTTTGATAAACCAATTCGCTGGTTGAGATAATTTTTCAGCCTTTAGAAATTCATTTATGGAACCAAAATTTCTTATTTTCTGCAGTCCATGATGTCTTACCAAGCATTCTCTGTAGTTTCTCACTATTAAGAAAATGGCTTTATACTTCTTTGCATTAATAAAACCTGCATGCGCTCTATCCAGGATGTAATCATTGCCTTCAACCACACGTTTTTGACCAGGAGTAGGTTTTTTAGAAACTGTCTCAACGAAATACCTGATCCAGTTTGTTCCACTTCTAGAATATGTAATTAGTAATGGCTTATTGTACATTTTGAACCCGCGAAAAACATCTCCTGAATGGTGATTTTTATTCTCTCGTTTTAGAGCTTTTCTTATTATTAAAAGAATAATTTTAGAAGTTTGTAAGTTCAAGTAATAAGTGCAATTTTCCTTTGTAGCACTTGCTTTGCGTTTAGGTAATTAAATTTTCTAACAGGGCGTTCATTGATTTTGTTTTCAACAACTTTGATTTGCTCCTCTGTAACAAATCTAATATCTGTTTTCTTAGGATAAAACCTTCTGATTACCCCAATCCTATTTTCAACTGTCCCTTTATCCTGACTAGTATAGGGACGAGTGAAATAGGCATCCACATCAAGGGATTGAGCAATCAACTCATGTTTAGAAAATGCCATATCATTATCAAAAGTGAGTGTTTCCAGTTTGTGTTTATCCTGAGAGAGTTCCTCCACAATAGCTTCGGCCATTTGATCGGCATTTTTACTGTGCATCTTTCTGATTCTGGTAAAAAGACTTGCTCGGTCTGTCATCACCAACAAAGAGCCTTTGTGGTTTTTACCCATCATTAAATCGACTTCTATATCTCCCAATCGTTCCCTTTTGTTAATGATCTGGGGTCGCTGTTCAATTGATACCCTATTCGGGATAATACCTCTACGATCTTTTCTGTTTCCTCGTTTGCGCCTTCGTTTGCCATGTTTTAGATATGTGTATAGTTGTTTGTATTCTTGGTTCTCCTGGCGGTTGGTGTGCTTACATTCCCATATCCATTGGTAAATCCATTCATGGCTAAGTGGACATTCTCTCGTTTTCTTTCCCTGATGGCTGATCAATTCAAAACTCCATCTATCTTCTTGGAGCCGGTTAACTATCCAGTCTTTCATGGGTTTGGTGAAAATCACTCTTTTTGGCTTTTCTTGATGACGAAGATTGGTCCTCCTTTGTGCATTTGCTGTTCGATAGACACCAGCTCCCCTACCTCTTGAACCCACATTTCGCTTAAGCTCACGTGAGATCGTAGACGGGTGAAAATGAACGATACAGGCAATCTCCTTTTGAGTAGCTCCTGTTTTCAATAATGCTTCAATTTGATACCTTTGATCAATACTGAGATGTGTGTAGTTTTTTGACATTTTGCAATCCAAAGATTGCACTGCTCAGGCAATTGAAGGATGAAAAAGCCCTTAAAAGCTTTTTCATCCTTCAATTGCACTTATTAGTTGATCTCAGCGTTGATACTCCTTGATCTTTTTTTCTTTTGTAAAAAGATTTAATTTTTTCAATTTTTATGAACAGATATGACATGTGTTTTAATTGAATTTAATCTTGATGAAAATGAGAGGAAAATGAGTGATAATCTCTTTTTGTGTTGGTGATATCACATCTGTGACTGCTGTATTAATAGACTGAGATGATCAAGGTACCTATCTAACCTAAACTGGTCTTTTATACGTTTTCTGGCTTTCTGTCCCATCTGCATTGCCAAATCAGGATCCTCAATAAGATCGCACATACGATTGGCCATGGCATCACAATCCCTCTCCTCTACCAAAAAACCTGTCTCCGAATCCAGCACAACATCAGGTATACCGGCATGATATGTACTAATAACAGGCAACCCGGCAGCCTGCGCCTCCAGAATCGCCACAGGTGTACCCTCCTTATTCCCGGATGCGGGCTCTACCGAATGTTGTATGAACGCAACTGATTGTGAAAGTAATTCCCTAATCTCTTCAGGGTTCTTTTCACCAGCAAAGGTTATGTTGTCTTTCAGCCCTAGCTGTGAGACCAAATCCTGACAAGTTTGTAATAACATACCATCGCCTACCATAATCAGTTTGGCATCGTTATGCTTTTCAACAACTTTTTGAAATGCCAGAATAGTAAGATGCGGTGCCTTCTTATCAACAAATCTACCAATTGATAAAAAGCTACCGTTCTTTGAGCCCTGTTTTATATCTAAAAAACTATCATTGGGTCCATATGTATTATATTCTATTTTATTTGGAGGACATCCCAATTTCTCCAAATCATTGATCATTTCTTTACTTACTGCGATTATCTTGTTTGCATAACCAAACATCTCAAGATATCGCGAGCGATACTTTTTTATGATTTTATGAGTACTGGCATCGGTTCCATGAAAATGGATAACTAATGGAACCTTTAAGGACTTACAAACTTTCAAAATTTTTGCTCCGGTCGTTCCGTACTCAGCCAGAACACAGTCGATTTTATGTTTGATCAATGATCGTTTGAGCTCATACTCCCAACGACTCCAACCGGTGAATTTAGCCATTGCCGAGCCATAGAGTTTATGGATCCAGTCAGAAGAAATAAGTGTTCCCCAACCATCCAACTCCGTCGGAAATGGTGTGCCGTAGTGGAAATATACATTCATCTCCGGGATCTTCTTATGAGCGTTAATGAAGGTTTCAGATAATGCTGAATTACTTGGGGCAACGATAGCCAGGTTAATTCTTTTTCGCACAGCCATATAATCCTGAAATCATGGTATTCCTTTCAAGGTTGACTTTTTCAGTCCTGGAGAGCTGAATTAATTTTTTGTACATAAGGATGAAAACGGGGCTTAGCAACTTAAATTTCCAAGAAAAACGAATAGATGATCTTTTCATCCAAAGACCGAGCATTTGTGCCATGCTTCCATGCCATCCGCCAAGAGCACTTATCTCAATATTTCTGAAACCCGTTTTGGAAAGTAAATGACTCAAGGCATATGGGGTATATCGATAGTAGTCATGAGGAATTTCATGAAGATTCCATATAAAAGGTACTGTGAAAAAGAAAACCCCGTTTGGTTTTAGGATTCGATATATTTCTATTAATGTCTTTTCGGGCTCGGGGCAATGTTCAAGCACTTCCGTCGCCATGGCACAATTGTAGGAATTAGCATCGATTGGTATGGTAATCCCGTCCCATAATAAATCCGGGGAAACGTTTTCGTCGTATGTAAGGGCAGATTCGATATCTAATCCCACATATTTATCAACTTTTGAATTTTCCAGAATAAATTTCTTGTAAGGCATTTTTCCGCAACCGATGTCCAATAGATCACCATCCAATTCTCGCAAAACATTTTTCAAAGCAACAGCAATAGAAGTCCTATGGTAATAGAGATCAATCGTCTCACCTGATAGGGGTATTTGTAGAAACTGGTCCGTATCGCTCGATTCTATCACAGCTGAATCGTCCTCTTGATTTTCTTACGCATAGCTTTGATTGGTACTAGGATTTTCGAAGCTATTTTATATTCAATAGTTGTGATTAGCCGGTTGTATTTTCTAAAATATTCCTCTTTTTGATGATATAAGTTAATAGGGTCCTCGAAATGTTTGTTATAGAGCTCGGTGTGGTTCATAAATATTTGGTGTCTGAGCCGATAAAACTCTTCTTTATCAATGGATCGAGCCATTGAATTTGGTCTGATCCTATAGAAGAAATGATACTTGGGTATTTTGTAGACCTTTTTTTTAAGTTCTATCAAAGAAAGCCAGAAATCCCAGTCTTCACCTCCATAGACCATATTCTTGTTGTAGCCATTAACTTTTTCCCAATCGGATTTTCGAAATAAGGAGCAGCAGAGAATAATATTTCTCGCCAACATTATTTCAAGTGAAAATTCAGGATCCTTTCTTTTGTATTTTTTCGCACCAAAGTATTGTGTTTCACAATGGACTATTCCGACATCCGGATTGTGCTCAATAATATTTACTGCATCTTTGCAATATTCAGGGGCTATCTTGTCATCTGCATCAAGAGGTAGAATATACTTACCAAATGACTTTCTAATTCCATAATTCCTTGCTTCAGCCAAACCTTGATTGGCAGTTCTCACTACTCTTGTCCGGGGACGTTCATACCTGTTCAAAAGGTCATTTGTAAAGGAATCCGTTGAACCACCATTCACTATTATTATCTCAATATTCTTATAGGTCTGATTAAGAACTGAATTCACAGCGTCATCAACGTATTTACCCTGATTAAAACATGGTATTATTATCGAAACAAGAGAAGTATTAGATTTCATTCGGCACCAGTAAGAATTAAGCACCCTTGCGCAACACTCGTTTATTGCACAAGTCTGAAATTAAAAACTCGTTTTCCAATCAAATGCTGAAACAGAAGTGATGTACACCTTTTGCAAATCTTAATCTTCTTGTCCCTGGGTAAGCCTCTAAACAGTTTTGATGTTAAGATCTCAAAAAAGAGTGTCCAATTGATATTAAAAGCCTTATTTCTTAGATTAAGAAAAATTGTACGCCTTAATCTATTACGAAAACTTACTGCGCCAATTCGCTTATTTTTCAACCGTGATTCCGACAATTCCGAGTACAACTTTAATAAAAAGCGGCACTCGTGATTTTCGATATGCTTCCCCTCTTCACTGAGTTTGTTTAGTAAATTTATGAAACTGCCTTCGTCCAATGAGATGAGATTATTAAAGAGTCTGGTCCTTATTACCGAACTAAAATTAATTTGATCGGTCAATGATGTCATACTTATTTGTCCCTTGTGAGTCCTATAGTAAACTAAAACTTTAGGCATGTTCGCAATATCTGTCAGCTCAATCATTCTTGACCACAATTCATAATCTTGAGACTTGGTAAATAATTCGTTGTACGAAATATGATAGTTATCTAAGACCGATTTCCTCAGCACAACAGTTGAGTGACAAAGCGCATTACTAAAAAACAATTTAGCGTATATATCTTCATGAACACATGGGTGCTTACCAACGATGTCATCCGGAATAATTCGAAACCATGCTCCCAAAACACCAATACCAGGATTAGCTTCCAGGTATAAGATTTGTTCCTCCAATCGATTCACAGTCGCTATATCGTCTGCATCTATTCGAGCAATATATTTGCCGCTCGATTCCAACAATCCTATGTTGAGACTTGCCGTCAATCCCATATTATTGCGATTATGGATCAGTCTTATTCGATCATCGTCATAAGATTGTAATATTTCCACAGTTCGATCATTGGATGCGTCGTTAACAATTAAAAATTCGAAATCACAATAAGTCTGTGTGAGAATACTCTCCACGGCTTCAGCCACGTAATCCTCATTGTTATAGACAGACATCAGGACGGTAACACTAGGACTTTCTATTCTCACCTTGGAATACCCTTTTTAATTGGTTCATAATGTCTGTAAATGTGTTCGATGAATGGAAATTTACCTCGGGGCTATTTCTCCTAAAAACTTCCAGATAACTACCTCCACACTCATCAAAAGAATAAAGGTGGCTGTGGAGTAGTGCATTTTCTCGCCAGGATGGATAGTCTTCAACTGCCAACTGTATTTTTTCTTTCAATTTTGTAGAGTTAAAATCTTCATACAATTGAAATAGATCCTCAGATACATCGGCCAATAAATCATGCGAAAAAAAAGCAGTTCCTTCATACTACCACTATCAAAGCCTGCCACAGGCAAACCGCACGAAATTGCTTTCAAGGCTGAGTTGGGACAAGGGGGGTTAAGGTGAGAATAAATGAATATATGATGTTTATTCAGCTGTTCTGCTAATTCTTTAGCATTAAGGCCTTTGATGTGAGTTACATATTTTAGCTAAGTTCTAATTATAACAGTATTTTGTTTAAATAGCTCATACAGATGATAGACTTGATCCGTTAATAGCATAGTCAGAAACCATTGTTTCAAAGTTGTTTTACTCTCTCTTATTCGGTCAGCATAAGCATACCAATTCAGGTAGTTTTGCAAATATTTGGAACTGACACCATTGAATGGGCGTAAGAATGTCCTAAGTTGAGTGTGAACATTGTTTACTTTTTGCAGATGGATTGTTTTATCATCTCTATCCACATGATCTTTGGCCAATAGCGCTTTGTGCTTTATGGAGGGGTTGTCTTTGGCAAAAGCCTTATAAGAAGGGTGCTTATCTGTAATCAAGGTTGCACCGTAGGCCAACTTCCCATCCAATGCCTTTGAAATTTCTTCTTTGTTCAGCCGTTTTGATGCAACAGCTTTAAGGTACTTCTCCCCCTTGCGTTCAACCGCTGTTACTACCTGGACAACTGTGACCTCTTCCTTTCCCATATTCCGTATGAAATCGTTTCCCCTCTTTCTTGCTGCCCTATCTAAATTTCGACTGCCCTTGTTGTTAAGTGCCAGTTCCAATTCATCACATTCTACTTCCGAGGATAACTGTTCGGGAACAAACTCATTTAGTGAACTCAATATCTTATGCCGCCAGTCGAAGCTTGTCTGGATGCTTATTCCGATTTGTTTTGCTATCTTTTTTATCGGCATGCCCTGCTCCATACAGCGCAGATAAGATTGCCATTTTGATTTAAGCTTGATGTCATACAAAGGTGTCCCTGTTGTTTCACTGTACCATCTTTTACATTCATTGCACTGATACATCTGCACACCTTTTTGTCTGCCCCTCTTATATACCTTCTCGCTTGTGCAATTTGGACAGGGTTTCTTCTTTCTTTTCTCTGCTATTTGTTGTTGAGCGGCAATCAATACTTTGCCTTGTAATTCCTGCTCCTGGAGCAACTCATCCAACAATTCGGTTTGGGAACTTATCGGCAATTGTGCAAATAAATTTTTGATCTCTTGACTTGATATCATATAGCGAAGATAATAATAATTGCTGTGTTATTTAGAACTTAGCCCATATTTTCTATCAAAAAAGACCTGCAAGGAACTATTGGTACAATATGCCGGCGTTCACCAATTGCTTTGTATAACTAATATCCTGTTTATCAAGAAAGAATTTAAGATTACGCATAAACCCCCCCGGCCCTCCAACGGAGGTAAAATCTTCAAAAGGAACGAAAAGTTCCCTGATATTATTCACTTTTCTTCTTGAAATTATCCTTCAAGGATCCGTAAGAACTTGGTCCTATTTTGCGGATTAGGCCTAAACCATAATTATATGGCAAAGACAAAATCTCTAAATCCCGATTGTGAAAAAAGCCGTTTTTCTTTTTTAGGTTTTGTAGCGCATCTCCAACCGCATATTTTTTAACAGTAGAATCATGTATTGCAATCACTCCATTTGTTTTCATACAATTCAGACATTTGCTGATTTCAGAAATTATGAAAGATTTCAGAATATTCTCTGAAGAGAAGTAATCTAGAAAAGCAAAATCAAACCCCGAATTATCAAGTTTCTGCCAAATCTGATCTGAGCTGCCGCATAAAAAAGTAGTTATCTCTTTTTCTCTTTTATTTAGTAAATATGAAAAATCTCTCATATCACAACCAAGGAGTTTTCCTCCGGTTTCTGCCACAGCTTTTATCAAAACGAAAGATGATCTTCCGAAGCCAATCTCAAGAATGTTTTTTGCTCCTAATCCTTTTATTATAGAATAAAGTGTCAACAAATGATTGGATGTTGAATACAGATCTCTTGACCATTTTAACAATAGTTCGTCTGGCAAATAGCCTTGATAATTCAGGTCTCTTTCCAACTCTTGCTGGCAGTGCATAGTAGGTTTATCAACTTGCATAGATCGTCATATTACTAGTTCATATTTAATGCTTCTTTCACACTTGATCTCATCTTACGTAAGATTTTGCGCTGGTGTCCCTTGATCAAATAACTCCACGGAATATCAATTGTCCTCTTATTTAATTCATTGTCAAAAACTTGGACATATTTATCCCCACAACTATTAAAATCATAGAGCGCAACTTTTTCAAGTGCTTTTTTTCGCCGAATCGAATATTCCTTAACACATAAGTCAATCTTCTCCACGAGAGCCTCGGACTGAAGATCTTCAAAAATGTGAAACAGCTTAAATGGAATATCGGCAAGCAAATCCTTTGAAAATGAACATATTTCAGACATGCTACCACTATTAAAACCAACAACAGGCAGTCCGCACGAAATCGCTTCCATTACGGTATTAGGACAATTATCATTTAATTGGGAATGTAAAAATATATCTGAGTCCCTAAGTAACTCGGATACACCGAACATATCCCGAGGGCCCACATGTAGAATATAGTCCCTATCTAAATACTTTTTTAATTCGGGATCAAGGACGTCTCCCACCAGTGTTAATTGAAACCGGTATTTCTCTGATAGCATATCAAGGGACTCCACAATTGGCAATATCATGGCCTTCTTTCGAAAATTCCCCACAGTAATGAACTTAATGATTCCATCATCCGATATATCATTCTTGTCATTAGGATAAAATATCTTCCTATTAACACCATTAAGGATGATACTATATTCATCATCATTCT
The DNA here is from genome assembly GCA_963664285.2 of Cyclobacteriaceae bacterium. Taxonomy (GTDB): domain Bacteria; phylum Bacteroidota; class Bacteroidia; order Cytophagales; family Cyclobacteriaceae; genus JAJCYL01. The sequence continues at coordinate 102,055 of CAXXNX010000032.1, read as the reverse complement.
TGGATCCCAACATTTCAAAGCACTGCATCCGGCTGTATTCACTCTGAAATATCACATGAGTACTATAGTCAACATATAATTTTGCTATTTGACTATTACGCTTTTCAAAATCTTCTCCATGCTGAGAAGGGTAGTATACCCCATCCAATCTCTGAATTATTGCACCTCCCATATATTTATAATGTGTTAGCAGTTCTGTTGAGATTTGGACGGGAAAAAAGATGCCAAATGAGTGATAAATTTCCTCCTGAATAGGATATCCAACTTCTTCAAGGTATCTCAGTAAGTTTCTCATAAAGGTAGATGGACCACCAATAGAATCTTTCTTAGGAATTGGAATGTTAATAGTTCTATCCATTACTATTTACCCAAAAACATTATTCGCCAAAAGAAGAAATATATCGGGAGGCTACATGATCCATGGTTGAAACAGATATGCGATCTTGGAAATCCTGGTAATTATTAACTATTGACTCTATTAATTGAGGAATTTCCTCTTTTTGTTCAAATTTCAATCCTCCATCTCCTGCGATTTCAGGATGCCCACCTCTATTAAAATAAATAGCTGGTAATCCAGTGGAAAGAGCTTCGATTAAAGCATTGGAACAAGGGTCATTGTCACTAGCCGTAATATAAATGTCATGCTTCCTCAGAAGATCGGCTAATTCTTCAGATGGCACAGGTTCAATAGCCTGGATATTGTCCAACTGTTCCGAACACCGCCCCACAAAAGTGTATTCCAATTTGTTCCAATTCAGATTTTCATCAAGCCACTTATAAATCGGTCCTCCCTTTCCTGGATTATCAGACCAACTGGTTGAGATCAATTTCACTTTTCTATTTGCAGAGAATTCTTTCCTATCCATAGAATTAAAAATTATTGCATCTACAGCATTAGGAATAACAATTGGTTTCACAGGATCAAAACCAAGTTTTAAACTCTGCGATAAGCTCCATTCAGATTGAAAAACGGAAACACCTGCTAATCGCCTATTTGCTTCAAAAATTTCTTTATCCACTTGCATATCATCCCCACGAATCAAATGAATAGGTCCATCAATTCGATGAACGTATATCTTATCTGGGTATGACTGTTTAAGCTTAACAATCTCCTCCAAATGATGATGACTGTTAAAAAGAATATGAGTCGCTTTACCGGGTTTATTAGTGAATTGACCACTTAACTGCAAATGTCTTGAAAGCGCCTTTAAAAATTGGTTACCTCCACCCCAAGGGCCGTCTACCACTTGGTAACTGATATAAACAAGAGGTCTAATGTCCTGATCTTTACTCTTCTTAAATAGCCGGATCATAAACAGATTGATATTTGATTATCTAGGTAACGATTGCGACTATGTGAGCAGTGGCTGGTACAGGTGTTTGTGGTACTCCATTGATATATCCTTATAATCAAACTTCTTAACAGTTTCGAGACCCCTTGATCTCAGTTTTGATTGTATCTTTTTACTGCGAAGTATTTCACGTGCGTAGAAAGTTATTGCCTCATCATTTCCTACTTCCACTAAGTATCCATCTTCACCGTGGGTTACCACACTGGGAGTTTGTCCGACTTTGGTTGAAATAAATGGGACACCGCAGGCCATACATTCTAGTGGTGCTCTTGGTCCACCCTCTACACGGGACGAAACTATGTATAAATCTAATGCACGGTAATACTGAAATATTTCCTTTGGGTTCTCCAAAAAAATGTGTTTATATGGAATTCCAGCTTTCCCAAGACGATCCTTTACGTAACCTCTTGAGGGACCAGTTAGCAGAACGAAAATTGGTAGATCAGTACTTAACTTTTCGACCGCATTGCAAAAAACATCAGGCCCTTTAATTAATTTGGCTTCCATCCCCTCTCCCCACCCAGAGCCATCTTTTTGAAAAGAACCTATTACTATACTACCTTTGGGGATTCCCAATTTTCTCTTCATTTCATTCTTATCCAGTTTGGTTGCAGCCGAAAAATCAGAAAGTTCAATCCCGATAGGTATAATTTTAATTTTATCCTCACTTATGTTATGGTCCAAAAAACGTTCTTTGGCAATTAAATTGGATGTGTGTATGAACGATATTTCAGATTGACAATCTGAAAGCTGTTCAAGATATTGGTTGTGTGCCTCGGCAACATGAAAAAAAGTAAATCCGTATTTCAATTTCCTAGAAAAATTATTGGCAATTTCAGGCAAACTATAGATTGAAGAAAAATGGATAACACCTCTACCAGCCTTGGAATGATTGTAAATAACTTTAAAGCCGTAAGGGCTAAGATAAGTCTGAAGAGATCTTGAGATTTCGTCCAAAACCCAATTTGCATTGTCGCTAACAAAAAATATATGCTTTTTCCTACTTAGGAAAGTTGCTACTCTACTAATCATTTCTATAGTTACTTTTCTCCTCCTCTATTAAAAGGTCGATTAGTTGATGAACATTTCGATCATAGCTCCATCCCAATTTGGACTTTGCTTTCGAATTGTCTCCATATATGTTCATTAATTCGTTAGGTCTGGAAAAATCACAATTACTCTCAACTAAGTCGGTATCGAGTTTCAATGATAGAAAAACATATCTAACAATCTCTTGAAGAGTAATCGATTCACCAGAGCATATTATATAATCATCCGGCATATCCTGTTGTAACATCAACCACATCGCTTTTACATAATCAGGTGAATATCCGAAGTCTCTCTTAACACTTAAATCACCGACTTGCAAGATCCGTTCACCCCTAAATTTCATATCAACGGCATTAGAGATGATTTTCTTTACAAAAAAACTTGAGTCTCTCAAAAAAGATTCATGATTGAAAAGAATTCCACTACAAGCGAATATCCCATAAGATTCTCTATAATTTGTTACAATCCAGTGAGCAGAAGCTTTTGATATCGCATAGGGGCTTGCAGGATAAAACGTTTCAGTTTCTCTGATTGGTAGATTCGCAACATTACCAAACATCTCACTAGTGGAAGCCTGGTAAAAGCGTGTATTGAGAGAAAGTCTTTTTATTGTTTCTAGTTGATTAATAACAGATAAAATATTGAAAGTTAAAGTGCTAGTAGGCTGTTCGAAAGACATCCCAACAGAACTCTGAGCCGCAAGGTTATAGATCTCGTTGGGTTTATATTTCTCAATCAAATCAGAGACATTACCACTATCCATCAAGTCACATACTTCAAATTGAATGTTGTCGGTTAGACCTAGGTAATCCAGTTTGAAAGTATTTGGGTTGTAGCTACGGTTGATTCCAACTACCTTATAATTTTTCGCAATGAGTAATTGGCTCAGATATGCTCCATCTTGGCCAGTTATTCCCGTTATCATCGCCGTTTTCACAAGTCAGCTGATTTCAAGCAAATTGGACATCCAGGCGTTTTGTACTAGCGATACTGTTATGAGGGGAGTGAATGGCCCTAGTTTATATTTTGATGCAACAGCCTTATATCCACTAAATGATCACTCAATGAATAGGCAACGTCACTTGAAACTCCCAAAATTTTATCCATTAATCGTTGAATGTGATGAGCCAAGGCTATTTGATGCTCACTTAGGTTTGACGACGAATAAGGGTTTCTCCAGGAAACTCTCTTATAATTCTCAAGATCACAAAAGATTTCATCTATTCCATTTTCATAAAGTCTGACATTAATCTCTGAAATTTTGGCCTCTCCACCTATGACTTGATAGGTTATATTTTTGGGCTCTTCCTCTGTCAAACAGCCTGTCACCATACTAGCCTTATTACTATAAATCCTCAGAGATTTAAATGATTGAGATCGAACGTCCAACCTTTTCTGATTATGCTTGGAAACTAATATTGTTCCATCTTCGAACTTTGAGGTAACTACTCTCCATCGTTCAACTTCATTATTCAATAACTTACGATCTACCTCACAAACGTTATTCATCCTGACTTTCAAGTCTTGCGGCAAATAGGACCTCAATTGGGCTATTCCATGATAGTCGTTGGTTCTAAAATCATTCTCCACCATGAAAATCTTTTCGAAAAATGGAGTATTGATAATTTCCTTTTTGAACAATTCCATTGGAAGAAAAGGCCATCCCTCTGCCACAGCTATTGTACTAGTAAACCGTTTGCTATACTTAATCAATTTGGCAATCTTTCGCCAGTCATGCGATACCGGTGTCTCAACTAGTATCAATTTTTGATACCTAACGACTTCTTTACACAATTCGTAATTCAAATCTGAATTAACAACGATTGTGATCAAATCCGGGCTTTCGCTTTCACAAAGTTCTTTAACATTTTGGAAGACAGGTATATCCAAATTATAATCTGGATTTATTCTTCCACTTTTAGTAACAGCTCCTACAAATTGGAATTGGTCTTCAAAATGTCGAAGGACTGGAAGGAAAAGTAATTCAAACCTTTTCCCAGCCCCAATAAAACCAATTTTAATTTTACTCAATAATTACTATTTATTAAGGACCGCTGACGAATAGAGTTCGTGCAACTCAGTTTGTCGATTGAAATTATTTAGCTGCGATTTTGGCGCAAAGCTATAAATCAATCTCATGGCTCCGCCGGGATTTTGAACGGGTAAAGTAGAGTGCAATAAAAAAGTATTAAATAATACAAATTGACTAGCCGAAGCGGAGATTCTTACTATTTCAGAACGCCTTTTCTTCACCTGATTCAAATCCTGGGATCTATTCCCGGAGTACCTGATGTTACTCCCCGGAAGGACCTCCAAGGCCTCCTCTTTACCGTTGATTTGTGGATAGAAAATCAATTTATGAACAGGTGGGACGTTACCGACAGTATGATCTTCCTCTGAATAAAAATGGGTGTCACGATGCCATTCCATATAACCCTTTTCGTCAGGATAAGCGATCCTCAATTGGATATGCGCCAGAGTTAACTCCTGCCCAGTAGCCTTAGAGAGTAGATCAGGAATATTATTCGAAATCAAGATTTTTGTGAAAGACTCATTATAGCTATAGACATCCGGTCTTAGATCTTTTGTAGTAGGATATTTAGAAATCAATTCAAAACCTCCTTTTAAATTTCCAGCATAAATAGATTTCAAAACATCATTTAACTGACGTAAGTTGTCATCGTCTGAGAAATGACTTACATAAAAGCTATTCCAGAAGTAGTGATTATAATCACCTATATTGTAAGTCCTTTCTTGAGGACTTTTACTATTAAATAGTCTTCGTAGCATACAATTCAGATTTGCTATTTGTATACATTTAATATGTCGCTATTTACAACACACCACACCAAACCCGGTAGTATGCCCTGACATTTTCCAATTGTCTTTGTAAAAATTTTTACCCTCCATCTTAATTGCTCTTCTGGAAAACCAAAGGGCAACGTATTGAAATATTCTCTTAACAAGATTGGAATAGCTATCCGAATTTCTCAGTTCATAAGCCCAACTTTTTAAAATATTAGCCAGGACAGATGGAAAGCCTCCCTGTTTGCTGATTTCGATATTACAAAATCCAATGTCATTTAAGGTCTCCGAGTACCAATAGTCGGTGTATCGCAAATAATCATTTGGATGGGCATGAATATGATACATAAACGGGGTCGTTATTAAAGCCTTTCCGCCGGGTTTCAATATACGATATGCTTCTAATAATGCTTTTTTGGGCTCGGATACATGCTCAAGCACCTCCCCCAAAATAACACCGTCAAAACTATCATTGGGTACGGGAATCTGGGTAAGATCACAAACAATATCCGGTTGACTTTGTTCGTCAATATTAGCATAGACGATTTCCAAAGGATATTGATTTATATCGAACCCACCTCGCTTGTTTTCTTTTACTCCTCCGATGTCTATCACTTTATCATTTACCATAAAGTGATTTATTTTGTCCAAGAAGAATTTGTCGACGCAGTACCTCCGAAATGAATACCATAAATCTGATTGCACTCGGTGCGTAATTTCTTTTAGCCTGGCGGGTGCATCTTCAATTATTGAAAGTAAATTTTGATTAATGAAGTTTGCCCATACCGCTAACGATTTGCTGGCGTCTTCATAATCTCCCTGGGATTTAAGTACACCCCTGCCTAGATGAAGAAAAAAGACTTCATTATCATCGTTCAAGCTCCTGTCTACTGGTAGATCTTTAAACAGATCACCATTTACAATTTTCGCAACTAATTCAGGATTCCATAAAGTATTTGGCGCTGCCCAATACTTATACCCCTGTACACCCAACTGATGAATAGCCTTATCTCCGACATCGAATGAAGGTAATTCCGGAAAAAATGACAATTGGTTTTTGCGGAAGATCTGATAATCAATCATATAGCCGAGCACATGTAAGATGCCCTCCTTGATTCTGAAAGTATCTTCTCTAACCCCAACTGCTCTAGTTTTGTCATCGAACTTTGACATCAAATAGCTTAGCCAGCCTTTCTTACAGGGAGCACAGTCTTGATGCAAGGTCATAAAATATTGAGTGTCTTGACTTATACTATTTGAGGCTAATTCGAGTCCAATGGCATTACCGTAGCTACCATTTTTCTCCTTAGGCTCAGACCTATTAAAAATAAGATTGACATTGGGTTCATCCACCAACCATTCAAGGTTTTGTAAGGGTGATTTATTATCAACAACCCATAATTCATAAGCAGTATCTGTGAACTTTTTAATCGTCGCTATGCAAAGTTGAAGAACCTTGATCGTTTTTTGTTCTGGTAAGTATGACACTATAACTAGCCTTGGAACATCAGCGCTCTCTATAGCTGATTGCCTTTTTAAAGTTGTATAAGTACAATCATCCAATTCCACCTTTTCTTTAACAAACCCTCTTAATAGGAGTGATTCAGTTTTCATGATTTCACACCTACCATTGCAATGCTATCACACCAATCCATACGATAGATACGAGTTATATAACCTGCGATGAGTTTCTCTATTAGGCCTCTTGGATGCCTTTTGGAATATCTAGCAATCTTGGTAACCTCAAGACCGGCATAATGATAGATTAAACTTAAATTATTGTAGTTCCAATGGGTGAGATGAGTAATATCGCCCCAATATCTATTGGGGTGTAAAATGTTGGGTACTGAAACAATTAAATTCCCTCCTTCACTAATATTTTTACTTAAATGATGGGTAAAATTGATTGCATCTTGATATTCTAAATGCTCAAAGAATTGATTAGCAATAACTAGGCTGAAATTTAGATCTGACGGAATTTCTTCAAGAGTAGAGAAATCAAACTCTCCCTGCGGATCGTTATCTAGAGAATAATATTTACCTCCTTCAATTTTTTCATTAATGGACTTGAAGAAGGGCTTGTTCTTTCCAGCTCCAATATCTAATATGTTTCCTTCACGATAATAAGATATCGCTATTTCATTAGCATTTCTTATTATTGGAAGTTCTATAAAAGAGCCGAATTTCTGAACCGTCTTAGCTCTTACGTCGTCAAAGGTGCCGTAATCAAAAATAGGCGTCATTATTTCTATGCTATGAGTCTGTCTTTTTTCCTACTTCAACAATTAGTCTCGCTACATCTGTATTTAGCAGATTATCAAGCATTCCTACTGAAATATCTTTTCCGTATAAAACATTCAGATACTCAACAGATGATAAATTTTCCATGAGATTAGTGATATAGTTATAAGATTTAAAATCATGCAAATCAGATCCACTTACCGCATAGTTGATTGGTACTTCAATTAGTATGATCGCATTATGTTTTGCTACTCTTAGCATTTCATTTATTGCTTTCAAATAGTCATATGCATGCTCAAGAGCGTGGGAACAATAGATTAAATCGAATTTGCCTGAATCAAATTTAAGGTCCATCATATCCATGACTTTAACCCTAGGATCTTTAGAAAACAAGTCTATTCCTATGACATTCTTAATTCCTTTTTTTTCAAGTAAGTCCAATTCATAAGAATTCCGACAACCAATAACTAAACAATTCTGATCACTATTAAATCCTCGAAAAGATGACACCAGGTTTACTAGAGTTTCTTTTCGAGTAGTTTCATGTTTGTTTTCTGCTGCCTGATTGTATTTGCTCTTAGATCTCTTCAGTTGCAGATCTAAGTAATTTCTATAGTTCTTGCTTCTACCTAATTTAACAAGTTGGTATTTAACATTTGACCAATTCATCAATCTTAATTACATTTTTGTAATATCCAATCTTCTTTGACATTAATCATACCTCTTTCAAGTAGGTTTCCATCAGACACCACTTTAAACGATTCGCGCGAAAGAATCCGTTCATATGTTTCCCCCGTGTCTCCATTTCTGATGGCGATTTGCGGTATATAAACATTTGGCGCCAAATTATGTGATGCTATGCTGATTCTGATCTGATAGCCTCCAGCGTTTAGGTTCTCAAATATCACATTCTCATTGTCATTACTGACAACCCAGATACATGCTTTATATTCTTCATTGAGTATTCCGAAAGAGAAATATAATGACTTAGTGAATTTTGTTAGGCTAAACTTACAAGTAAAAATGAGTGGCTGATGACAGTCAAGTTGATCCAAATTAATACCGTCGGAGTTAATTATCCCCATGTCCTCTAATACTATTTCGCTCCCGCTACTTATCCTATCCCTGACCTTGTCATACTCTCCAGGTTTTGATTTCTTAAGATTATCGACCCTAATTTTCCTTGTCACCTCTTCGTATAGAACAATTCCTTCTTGGGTATTGCCATCATATATCATCTTACCTTTATTCAATACAATGACCCTGTCGCAAAGCACGCGCACATGCTCCATATTATGACTGATAAAAATTATCGCCTTGGCCTGCTCCCTGTACTCCCTCATTTTTCTAAGGCTTTTGTTTCGAAAGCTTAAATCCCCCACAGAGAGAATTTCATCAACCATCAGTATGTCTGGATTAACATTAATTGCAATCGAAAATCCTAGGCGCACATTCATCCCAGAGGAGTAAGTTGACACTGGGGCATCAATGAATTCACCGACATCGGCGAATTCAACTATATCATCGAATTTGCTTTTAATTTCCTCCCTGCTCATGCCCAGAATAGTGCCCTTAAGATAAATGTTCTCTTTTCCCGTCATGTGAGGATGTAAACCGGCACCAACAGAAATAAGAGCGCCTATCCGTCCTTTAACACCAATTTGTCCTATATCTGGAGGAAAAATTCCGTTCAATAAACGCAAAAGAGTTGATTTTCCAGATCCATTCACTCCTATTATTCCCAATACCTCTCCCCTTTTTAATTCGAAACTGATGTTTTTTAAAGCCCAGAATTCATATTTCCGGAGTACATCGGTTTTATATGAAATTCCTAACATACTCCGAGAAATATCCCATGCTGCATATGTCATACTTCTCTTCAAGTCCCTACAGAACTTCTTTGATAAGCCTTGTACCTGAATTATTGTTTCTTCCACTTTTTTAGAATATTATATCGGCTACATAATTTTTTCGATAACTTTTTCTTCGGACACGTAAAACAATCTTAGCGCCATTAAAAATACTAGTACCGAAAAAGCTGAAGTTATCACGTATTCTTCCAGAAAGTTGATCATACCAAATAGCATTACGTTTCTAATCTCACAAATTAAATAGGTAAGTGGGTTCAAAAGAATAATTGTTCTAAAGATTCCACTCAATTTATCCAATGAATAGATTATCGGGGTCGCGAACATCAGCAAACCCATGATAAGCTCGAGTATCTTCTTTACATCACCTATTGACCCAGAAAGAACAGAAAAGACAATACCTATCCCTCCTGCTAAGCTGAATAAAGGGATTATCATCAGGGGCACAAAAATGATCTGCCATTTTGGAATTACGCCCATTAACCCAATAGCTATAATGGTGATGGTAAAACTAATTATCAGTAATACCCCTTCTTGAAGAGCTTGTTTAACAATTAGTATTTCATGAGGAAAATTAACTTGAAGAATAATTGCTGATCCAGATTTAAGAGATTCAACTGCTCGCATAAAGAAAGAACTGAAATATTTCCAGAAAGTCAGTCCTACTAAGACATAAACAGGATATGGAACCTCGATCTTACCTGGCTGTAATATGCCTGTATAGTTTAGAAAAATCCAAGATATTATTGCTAATAATGGTGCTATAAAATGCCAACCCAAACCCAAAAAAGATTTTTTGTAGAGCATAAGGAAATCTCTTTTGAATAGTTGATATATAAGCTCTCTGTTATCAAAAATGTTGCGGGCCATAACTGTCCATGTTCGGAACAGGGACAGTTTTCTACGGCTTTGATTTGTGTAAATAGTAAATTCCTCTGGCATATTAATTCTAGGATAAATTAAGGTACTGACTATTCATGGTCACACATAATAAGCAAGTTGGTTCAACTTGGCGATGTGTTTTTTGTTAATGTTCAGATTAATGTTCAGCCTTGCTGTTCTTTACCTCACCTAGGAAGTCACGAATAATGACAAAGAATATAACCAGACCACCAAACGAAATTCCGAAAAATATATACATTAATATAATTCGCGGAAAATTGGGCTCTGCACTGATAGATGGAACAGATACTGGTTCAAATTCAGTAAAAAGAGGCGTATCTTTCTTCAATTGGATTTCGGCCTGTTCCCGTTGTTGAGCCAAACCTTTGTAGGTGCTAAATACCAGGTCATATTCTGCTACCAATTGATCTGCTCTTGATTTAGCTACCGCGGTTATTAAACTAAAATTTTCATCACGAAAAGAAGCTAATCTCAATTGAGCTTTCTCAAAATCTTGCCTTGACTCTTGAAATCTCTCTTTGATAAACTGGAGATTTTCCCGCTGCTTTTTGGTCTTGTAGGCAACGACGTAATCAATGATCTTTTCCAGTACAATAACATTGAGTTCGGCACTGACCTGGGGTTCTGGCATTTTTACAGACAGAGAAATTATCCTGCCCGATGCTTCAATAATCAATCTTTCCCTTAACATCCAAATAATTGATTCCTCAATGGTACTGATGTTCACAATTCTGAACTCCGGCTCTTCAACTGCAGCCTCTCCTTTAGAATCTGGATTACCATTTTGATCGGTGAATGGCCTTTCCCATTTTTTATCTTTCTCAAATACACGAAACAGTCTTCTGGGAACCTTTTTCATTGACCGGAAAATTTTTGAAAACATATGACCAGGCTGCTCAATAGAGAAATACGCTCTTAAGGTCATTCGCTGACCTTTTTCCTGGAAGAAAAACTCTTGTTGCATAAGGTCCAATAGGAAAGGCTCACTGGCAATGATATCGGGGTACATCTCTGCAGTTAGGCCGGCATCAGAACTTCCCTGATCCTCAAATGACCCCCTAATATCTAAAAGACCACCCAGGGCTCCTAAAGAGCCTCCACTACTGCCTTGAGCTATTCCATTTTCAGATAAAATCCTCGCCCTTGCCTCGTATTCATATGGAGATGTTATTGCTACCAAAATGCCCAAAACAAAGAAAATTATCATTGTAATGTAAGCGTACCACCTGCGACTGGTAAACAGCCTCAATAACTCCATCAAGGAAATCTCTTCAGATGAAAATACCGCTCTTACACTGGTACCTTTAATTTTTTTCCTGACATAGCTCAAAATAATGGCGCAAATGTAGTCCTTAATCTTATTTATGCATTTACAACTCCGCTCTTTCAGTCCCAATTTGGAACTCACGAACTCATATAGAAAAATAGGCGATTAAATCGCCCAAAAAATTACTGTTCACTGGAAATCCTCTCGAGCTTATTTTTACTAGCATCCACCCATAAAATGGTGCCTAAATTTTCCAATTTTAGTAAAATATTGCTTCCCTGTCGGGTCACTATTTCACCCTTCTGATCCATTAGTGGGCCGGATTCAACTAAAACCTGATCTCCCGGCTGAATAGGTTTCAAATCAATCGCTTCATGGTCGAAATCATTCAACCAAATCTTGATCTGGTCTATTTCCTCATCCCGTACCACTGCCGGCTTACCTAACCAAAAAATGTATTGAACAACACCCGCAACCCTAAAAACCTGGTCACGATCTTCTTCGGTTACTCTAACAAAACAGTAGGAAGTGAACAATGGCGCTTCGACCCATTTCCATCGATCGGACCATTTCCGCTTGGTACGTTTGAGGGGGCAGTACACTTCTAAACCAATCTCATCTAATTTCCTGGCTACCGCCTTTTCCTGCCGTGATTTGGTATATAAGACGTACCAATTCTTGTTGTGCCGTTCCTCATTCATAACTACTCCTTCGTATAGAGAATGATGGCCTTATTCAATTCAAGCTTCTTTTCGAATGATAACAGCTCACCCTCCTGCAGCACAAGTGTGCGGATCTTCCGCTGAATCATTGACTCAGCCTTATGAGCCAACTTTTGAAGAAAAGTTTCTTCAATTTTCCCTACTAAAACAAGATCAATCAGTCCGCTGTCTTTGCCTTTAGCATAATCACCAATAACCCACGCCTGCTTTAAATCACCTAGTTTCATGATCACTTCTTCAATAAGGCTAACTAATCCAAGATACTTGGATACAATACCGGATATCTCAGGAAAAAGCGGGTGTTTTTTATTCGCTTGGTATACTACAGTATTGCCTTCCTGGGAACTGTTCAAAAATCCCGCTTCCGAAAGTCTGTTCAGTTCTACTCTAACAGCATTAGTCGACTCCCCGAACTCATCAGCCAAACTACGCAAGTAGCTTTGCGTGTTGGCATTGCTGAAAAACTTTAATAAAAGCTTCAACCGTGTTTTCGAGGTGATTAGGTGAGTCTAACATTACCATAAACGAGTAACAAAATTACTCGTTTATGGTTTATCTACAAGAACCAAGTCGTTTAAATTAATTGATTTGGCAGGTGTTTTTTTTCAACCTTATCAGATCAATTGACTTTTAGGGCATCTACTATTCTATCCTGCTCTTGTTCGCTTAAAAATGGGTGCATGGGCAAACTAAGTACTTCTCTGGATGCTTTTTCAGCTTGAGGAAAATCACCATAAGAATAACCGAGATAAGAGAATACCGGCTCTAATACATTTTTTATTCGGTTATCGGCCTCCTCTTTATATCGAAAGTATTTGTTTTTAAATCGAAGAATTTCATGCAACTTGAAGTTTATATGATAGTGTCCGATAGTTGACTTAATGGTTATTTCTAATCTAAAATCTCCGGTAATTCATCTTCCGGAACTATCTCTTTAAAATAGGCTCTCACAATAAGTATAAAGATGAATAGACCCCCAAATACAATCCCAAGAGCAATATATTTGACTATTATCCCAGGAATACTAGGCTCTGATTTATCTAGAGGAATTGTTACCGGCTCAAATTCAGTAAATAATGGGGTTTCCTTCTTCAGTTGGATTTTGAGTTGCTCCAATTGCTGCGCCAACTTGTTATATATATTGAAAGCCAGGTTAAACTCTGCCGACAATTGCTCTTCCCGTGATTTTGCTTTTTGAGTAGCAATTCCCTGATTACTATCCCTTGAAGACCGCCAACCGAAGCTGAGTCTTTTTAAATTTTTCCTCCGCTTCCACGCATCTTTCTTTCACAAACCTGAGATTGTCTCTTTGTTTATCAGTCTGATAGGCAATCACATAATCAATGATTTTTTCAAACACTATAGTATTCAGTTGAGCGCTGAAGTAAGGTTCCGGCATTTTTACATTAAGTACTATCATACGCCCTTCTCCTTCTATTTCTATTCTCGATGCCAATTGAGTCATGACGTACTCTTCGGCATAAGATAAATTTTCAATTTTGAGACGTCGTCTTCCGGAACCTGCTTCCCCGGATTCTGTTTCCTGGACAATTTCCGGAATATCCCATTCTTTCTTTCTTTCGAAAAGGGCAAAGAAACGGCCGGGAATACCTTAACAAAATCAAACAGTTTAGAAAATAGATGTCCTGGTCGTTCTTTTGAAAAATATTCATATAAAGACATCTCTATACCTTTCTCATGGAAGAAAAAACGCTCTTGCATAAGAGCTCTCAAAAAAGGTGTACTTGAAGCTATTGCAGGATACATCTCGGGACTCAAACCAGGGGTTTCGCTTTTGCCGGAAGATAAAGATATCCTACCAACCCTGCCAACCCACTCAGTGCATCAAGAGACGAATTATTCCCGACTCCCCCATTTTCAGAAAGAATTTTAGCTTCATCTTTGTACTCTACAGGTGAGGTGAAAGCAATCAAAACTCCCATTACAAAAAATATAGCTACAGCTATGTACAAATATCTAAGCCGGTCGGTAAAGAGATGAATAAGGTCAATCAAGGAAATTTCTTCGGCAGTAAAAATTTCTTTAACACTTTTGGTTCTATCCATTTAATTTTAATTCAATGCTTACAGACAAATATAAACACCCCTTTTCTTAGCACTCTTTGATTATTGAAGTTCATTCTAATGATCTTTTTTAGTTAATATCGAACGATTTTTTTCATTTGCAGATCTATTTTACTTGAGCTCTCTTTTGTAATTCCATCTTAACTTCCAGTACGGTCAATAGAAGATATTTAATTTGTTCAATGCTTAATTGCTCTACAGAATTGGAGCTAAAATCACTGAAATCATATGGTCTCTTCAAATTTTTCTTACAGGTTTTATTTCGGATCACATAAAAATCATTATGAACATCAGCCTTGCATGATTCGTATTCAGTCAACAAACTTTCATGCATCTTCTCTCCTTCACGGAGACCAATTATTCTGGTCTGGTTATTAGCCTCAAATAGTTCGATCAACGCCCTTGCAATATTTTTAAGCTTGGCGGCTCGAGATTTGTAAACAAAAATATCTCCCTGCTTACCTTCTTCGAAGGATTTAATAGCCAAATCAACCATTTCATCTTCAGTCATCAAAAACCTGGTCATTTCTGGATCTGTGATGGTTATTTCCTGACCGGTTTTGATTTGTTCAATTATTAAAGGTACTAGCGAACCTCTGGAAGCTATAATGTTTCCAAACCTGGCAATGACCAGTTTTGTTATTCCTTCTACTAAGTTCTTTGTCCTGGAGAGCACAACTCTTTCCATCAAAGCTTTAGATATTCCCATTGCACTGACAGGATTTACTGCCTTATCGGTGCTGAGGCAAAGTACTTTCTTTACATTATTCCGAATACCCGCATTAATGGCATTGTCGGCACCTATAATGTTAGTTTTAACGGCCTCAAGTGGATTATCTTCACAAATGGGCACTTGCGCTTGAGGGCAGCCGCATGAAAAAAGTAATCAATCCCTTCGGCAGCTTCTTCTAACCTATTTCTATCCCTGACATCACCGATCATAAACTGAATTCGAGGATCAGGATAATCTCTCTGCATGTCAGCCTGTTTTTTTTCATCCCGACTAAAAATTCTTACTTCTTTGATTTCTTCCCTCAGTAGCCTCTTCAGAAGTGCCTTACCAAATGTTCCGGTGCCACCTGTTATTAGGAAAGATTTTTCTTTAAAGTCCAATACGTGTGTTGATACAGCTCCGCCCTTTCAGTCCCAAATTCAGAACCTCCAACGCATCTATTCAAAAAAAGACGATTAAATCGCCTTCAATATCAATTGCCGGAAACTCGCTCCAACTTATTCTTACTGGCATCTACCCAAAGGATAGTGCCCAAACTTTCCAGTTTCAGTAAAAGATTGCTTCCCTGTCGGGTCACTATTTCACCCTTCTGATCCATTAGTGGGCCGGATTCAATTAAAAACCTGATCTCCCGGGCTGAATAGGTTTCAAATCAATCGCTTCATGGTCGAAATCATTCAACCAAATCTTGATCTGGTCTATTTCCTCCATCCCGTACTACTGCCGGCTTACCTAACCAAAAAATGTATTGAACAACACCCGCAACCCTAAAAACCTGGTCACGATCTTCTTCGGTTACTCTAACAAAACAGTAGGAAGTGAACAATGGCGCTTCGACCCATTTCCATCGATCGGACCATTTGCGCTTAGTACGTTTGAGGGGGCAGTACACTTCTATACCAATCTCATCTAACTTCCTGGCTACCGCCTTTTCCTGCCGTGATTTGGTATATAATACGTACCAATTCTTGTTGTGCCCGTTGCTTATTCATAACTACTCCTTGGTATAGAGAATGATGGCCTTATTCAATTCAAGCTTCTTTTCGAATGATAACAGCTCACCCTCCTGCAGCACAAGTGTGCGGATCTTCCGCTGAATCATTGACTCTGCCTTATGAACCAACTTTTGAAGAAAGTTTCTTCAATTTTCCCTACTAAAACCAAGATCAATCAGTCCGCTGTCTTTGCCTTTAGCGTAATCACCAATAACCCA
This sequence comes from Cyclobacteriaceae bacterium, assembly GCA_963664285.2. Taxonomy (GTDB): domain Bacteria; phylum Bacteroidota; class Bacteroidia; order Cytophagales; family Cyclobacteriaceae; genus JAJCYL01. The sequence continues at coordinate 85,817 of CAXXNX010000032.1, read as the reverse complement.
CGCCTGCTTTAAAATCACCTAGTTTCATGATCACTTCTTCAATAAGGCTATCCAATCCAAGATACTTGGAAACAATACCGGATATCTCAGGAAAAAGCGGGTGTTTTTATTCGCTTGGTACACTACAGTATTGCCTTCCTGGGAACTGTTCAAAAATCCCGCTTCCGAAAGTCTGTTCAGTTCTACTCTAACAGCATTAGTCGACTCCCCGAACTCATCAGCCAAACTACGCAAATAGCTTTGCGTGTTGGCATTGCTGAAAAACTTTAATAAAAGCTTCAACCGTGTTTCGAGGTGATTAGTGAGTCTAACATTACCATAAACGAGTAACAAAATTACTCATTTATGGTATATCGACAAGGAACACCTCGTTTTAATTAGCTGCTTTTACAAGTAATTTCATGTGCTCAAGTCAGAACCATAAATTCAAAATGGCTAATAAACCCCATAAATACTATATAATTACAGATGGATTAAATAGTGTATTTTCCTCGCCCAGTAGGATATCTTTACCCAATTGTTTTAAATCACCTAGATTAATTTTTTCTCCCCACTCTGTGTCAATCCAACGAATAGAATTAATGACCTGTATATCGGCAAAGTATTGTGCCACATGGATTTCTTCAACCCACGTATCTTTTTCTTTAGCTGATCAACAATATCCCTCCATTGAAATTGAAAGCGATAGCTAAAAAATAAGATATCAATAATATCCCTCTCTTCATTTCTATTAAGGGCTGAAACTTTATTACTCAAAATGTTTTGCCAGTTATCAATTCGATTGAATTGGTCATTACTCCAAAAATCCCCGATGTGATAGGGTACATCATTGATCAATTCTATATTGAGGCTGATATTTCCACTATGGACAAACATCCTTTTGAAATAGTCTTGATTAATCTGGATTTTCAATTCATCACCAAATGCTGACGCCAATTCTTTTTTACTTTCTCTACTTCCTGTTCAAATTTCGGATGGTGATTAACAAACAGATCAAGATCATCGCTATATCTATGATTTAAATAAAATCTACTTAGCGCAGTACCACCCGTCAAATAAAAGTCAGTATTTGCTCTTTGAATATAATTGAGCGCTCTATCCTGGAGGTCATATAATTTACTGTAATAAATTTCTTGCGAAGTCATACTTCTTTCTTAAAGGCCTTGGAAATAGGCCATTTATCACATCATCGGTTAATAAATAGCGTTTCACAGTATCAACATCAAAAATTTCAAGTAATGTATACCAGGAATTGAAATTCATTAGTTTGATCAACATAGCATCTCGTTTCTTTTCTTCTTCCCTTGTCAACTTTTTACTCTGAAATATGTCCATATAATCCTCCAAACTATATGTGGTATCCCACAATAAGCTGCTTATTACATCTCTTAGTTTTTTTTGATCTTTTATAAATCATTTTAAAAACAGAACCAGAAGGTTAATAAATTTTTAAAAGTCTTTAACTATATAATCCAAAGTTAATAATATGAATGAACACTATGTTGTTATAACAATTCAATGATTTTTTGTAATGTATTTTTGAGTAAATGAACATGTTTAAGTCAATTTCTAATTTCTTCATTAAAAACAAGAACATTAAGCATAATTTGCCAAAAATAGACCTCCACTCCCACCTCCTCCCGGGAATCGACGATGGTGTGAAAACTGTTGAGGAGTCCATTGCCATTCTCAAAGCCTACCAAAATGCAGGATTCAAAAAAGTAATCACTAACACCACACATTAGACAGGACTATTATCCCCATAGCCCTGAGACTATATTATCCAAACTAAATGAGGTCCGGGATGCCTTCAGAAGTGAAGGCCTGGCAATCGAATTTAATGCAGCCGCAGAATATTATCTTGATGAGATTTTTCTGAGCGCTGTTAAATCAGAACGAAAATTGTTAACCCTGGGAGAAAATTACCTCCTGTTTGAAACCGCTTTTCAAGACAAACCACTTTTCTTGGAAAAAGCAATTTTTGAGTTGCTATCAAAGGGGTAACTTTAGAGCGGTTTCCCAGTCCATCAGTTTTTGAGAGCGATCTGACGATGGAATTATAAAAAGAGCGGCGGCTCCAATCAATACAATGATGGTGTCGTTAAGAGCGGGAAAGAAAGGAGCAATTATATAGCTGCGTGTTATCCAGCAGAAAGCCACAGCAAGGAAAACAATCAGTAACCCACTTCTTCTTCCTTTTTCATCAGCCCAAGTGCTTCAAGTTCCGATTGAATTATTTCCTTACTCCCGGGAACTGTCTCATTGCTCAACTTAAAAGCGACCCTTGTCAGATGAAACCAACATACAAACAATAAAACGATGGATATAGGAAATCCCACTGCCATCCACTGCCCAAAAGGTATCGATGTATAATAAATACGTTCAATGCTGTCAATGAAAATCAGGTTGGTTGGCGTACCAACAAGTGTAGCCATCCCCCCAATAGAGGCCGCATAAGGTAAAGCCAATATCAGCGCCAAGGGGAAAACATCTGACCCTGGTATTACTTTTTCAGACTTTTCCTGAAATGTCTTGAACTGGGTAGCAATCGATAAAGCGATGGGCAACATCATCACTGTAGTTGCAGTGTTGGAAATCCACATAGATAAAAAACCGGTGGCCAATATGAAACCAAGTACCAATTGTCTCATATTGGTACCCACCAAATTGATAATGTTCAATGCAATACGACGATGCAAATTCCATCTCTCCATAGCCAGCGCGAGCATAAAACCACCTACAAAAATGTAGATCAAAGGATTGGAATAGGGCGCTGCACTTTCCCGAATGCTCATCACACCGGTTAGTGGATAGAGAATCAAAGGTAATAATGAAGGGCTAAGTTCTAAATAACACAGCAATTATTATTATCTTCGCTATATGATATCAAGTCAAGAGATCAAAAATTTATTTGCACAATTGCCGATAAGTTCCCAAACCGAATTGTTGGATGAGTTGCTCCAGGAGCAGGAATTACAAGGCAAAGTATTGATTGCCGCTCAACAACAAATAGCAGAGAAAAGAAAGAAGAAACCCTGTCCAAATTGCACAAGCGAGAAGGTATATAAGAGGGGCAGACAAAAAGGTGTGCAGATGTATCAGTGCAATGAATGTAAAAGATGGTACAGTGAAACAACAGGGACACCTTTGTATGACATCAAGCTTAAATCAAAATGGCAATCTTATCTGCGCTGCATGGAGCAGGGCATGCCGATAAAAAAGATAGCAAAACAAATCGGAATAAGCATCCAGACAAGCTTCGACTGGCGGCATAAGATATTGAGTTCACTAAATGAGTTTGTTCCCGAACAGTTATCCTCGGAAGTAGAATGTGATGAATTGGAACTGGCACTTAACAACAAGGGCAGTCGAAATTTAGATAGGGCAGCAAGAAAGAGGGGAAACGATTTCATACGGAATATGGGAAAGGAAGAGGTCACAGTTGTCCAGGTAGTAACAGCGGTTGAACGCAAGGGGGAGAAGTACCTTAAAGCTGTTGCATCAAAACGGCTGAGCAAAGAAGAAATTTCAAAGGCATTGGATGGGAAGTTGGCCTACGGTGCAACCTTGATTACAGATAAGCACCCTTCTTATAAGGCTTTTGCCAAAGACAACCCCTCCATAAAGCACAAAGCGCTATTGGCCAAAGATCATGTGGATAGAGATGATAAAACAATCCATCTGCAAAAAGTAAACAATGTTCACACTCAACTTAGGACATTCTTACGCCCATTCAATGGTGTCAGTTCCAAATATTTGCAAAACTACCTGAATTGGTATGCTTATGCTGACCGAATAAGAGAGAGTAAAACAACTTTGAAACAATGGTTTCTGACTATGCTATTAACGGATCAAGCCTATCATCTGTATGAGCTATTTAAACAAAATGCTGTTATAATTAGAACTTAGCTATTTTTACTATCGGGTGTCCAGGTAAGATACCTAATAAATGCACCGTTTTTCTGAAGTTCCATAACAGCCCCTCCATTGATTGGTTGTACTACAATCTTTCTTAAGTCGGAGTAGGCAAAAAGTCTTCCATCAGGAGAAATAGCTCCGAAAGGATCTCGATATGCAACCGGTCCTTTTTGCCGAACAGAAGTGACCAGTTTGAGCGGTCGTTGCGAATAACTGTAACTATGAACAATAAACAAGACCAGAATGCTCATAAAGATTGATTTCATCATATCTCGGGTTATCAGCTATCAATTTAATGCAATGTGTTGAAGGAACGAAAATATTATAATGGCAAAGTCATTCTAACTATCAGCTAAGTTTTAACCAGCCTATCTTTTGTAGCCAGTTTGTCTTACCTTTGCAGCCTCAAAATCAGGAAGGATGCTCTCAACAAACAATATATCTCTTCAATACGGAAAACGAGTGCTATTTGATGACGTCAATATCAAATTCACCTCAGGGAACTGCTATGGTGTAATCGGTGCAAATGGGGCAGGTAAATCAACTTTTCTTAAAATTTTATCAGGAGATATTGACCCAAACTCAGGTTACGTAAGCATAGATACAGGAAAGAGAATGGCCGTCCTTCGTCAAAACCACTTCGAGTTCGATGAGAATGTGGTACTTGACACCGTAATGATGGGTTACTCAGAGTTATGGAGGATCATGAAGGAGAAAGAGGCGATCTATGCCAAACCCGATTTTTCTGATGAGGATGGCATAGAGGCATCCGAACTGGAAGCTCAATTCGCGGATTTGGACGGTTGGAATGCCGAATCTGATGCTGCAGCCCTACTGAGCGGGCTTGGTATTGAAGAAGCCGACCATTACCGATTGATGAACGAATTAAGCGGCAATCAAAAAGTAAGAGTACTCCTTGCTCAAGCGCTTTTTGGCAATCCAGACGTCCTGGTCCTTGATGAACCTACTAACGATTTGGATATTAAGACTGTCACCTGGATTGAAAACTTTTTGTTGGAGTTCAAAAATACAGTGATCGTGGTATCACACGATAGGCACTTCCTGGATACGGTGTGTACACATGTTGCCGATATCGACTTTGGGAAAATAAGAATCTTTACCGGCAACTATACCTTCTGGTATCAGTCCAGTCAATTGGCGTTACAACAGCGTTCAGCTGCTAATAAGAAAGCAGAAGAAAAGAAAAAAGAACTTCAGGAATTCATTGCCCGCTTCAGCGCTAATGCATCCAAATCACGTCAGGCTACAAGCAGAAAGAAATTACTGGAAAAGATCAATGTTGAAGAAATCCAACCTTCTTCCAGAAAGTACCCCGCTATTATTTATACTCAAAACAGGCCAGCCGGTGATCAAATTCTTGAAATTGAGAAATTGAGTAAATCCGTTGACGGTAAGCCCCTATTTACTGATTTGGACCTATTTGTCAATAAAAAAGATAAGATTGCTTTTGTGGGGGATGATAGTTTAGCAATCACGTCTTTATTTCAGATCCTTATGGGTGAAGACAATCCCGATACTGGAAGCTTTAAATTTGGCCAAACCATCACCAAGGCCTACCTGCCAAATGAGAATAATAAGTACTTCAATTCAGATTATAATTTAATCGATTGGTTACGACAATACTCTGAGGAAGAAAAAGACGAAACCTATATCCGGGGATTTTTGGGGAAAATGCTTTTCTCAGGTGAGGAAACATTCAAAAAAATTAATGTGCTGTCAGGAGGTGAAAAGGTTCGCTGCATGATTTCCAAAATGATGTTGTCAGGAGCCAATCTGCTCATTCTGGATGAGCCGACGAATCACCTGGACCTGGAATCGATAACCGCCTTCAATAATGGTCTTAAAAACTTTCCTGGAACTGTTCTATTTACATCTCATGACCACACCTTTGTCCAAACCATTGCCAACCGCATTGTAGAATTAACGCCAAATAAATGTGTGGATAAATTGATGGCCTTTGACCAATACCTGGAGTGGCGTGGCATTTCTAATGTGGGACAGCTAGTCTTGGCTTGATTTCCTGCAAAACGGAGTTGGATAGTAATTAATATTCCCACCTTAGGGTTGTTTCTCGCTGTGTCGCGCAAACCATCTATCCAACTGTGAAGATATAGTCAAAGGCTAGAATAATTTTTTAGAGGATGATCTATATACATCACCCCAATTTGTGTATTTAGCACATTGATGTCGCAATTAAAAAGTAATAAAGTCGGCCTTCTCACCAGCTCTTCACTGGTGATAGCTGCCATGATCGGAACCGGTATCTTCACCAGCCTGGGCTTCCAAGTGATGGACATGAAAACCGGTTTCTCCATTATGTTTTTGTGGGCTATCGGTGGAATTGCAGCTTTTTGCGGTGCCACTACTTACGCAGAATTGGGTTCTGCCTTTCCGAGGTCCGGAGGCGAATATTCCTTGCTTTCGCGCCTGGGTCCACCCATCAATAGGATTTGTGGCCGGTTGGGTATCTGCTACTGTTGGTTTTGCAGCCCCTGCCTCCATTGCTGCTATGGCATTATCTTTCTATTTGAAAGCGCTTATTCCGGAGTTACCTGAAAATCATGTGGCGGCTGGATTCATTATCCTATTTACTCTTCTACATTCCAAGAGTATTAAGTCAGGCACCAGATTTCAGGATATCTCTACCGTTTTAAAGGTAGGTCTAATTGTAGTCTTCATAATTTCAGGATTTTGGGCTAAAGAAACTATCGATATTCAGCTGTTGCCCCAAAAAGAATCATGGAATGAAATCTTTAGTGCGCCTTTCGTGGGTGCTCTTGTATTCGTTTCTTATGCCTACACTGGATGGAATTCATCCATATATATCGTGGGTGAGATTGATAAACCATCCAATTTGCGAAAATCACTATTTATTGGTACGGCAATAGTCTTGTTACTCTACCTTTTTCTTAACTAGTGTCTGTATGAAAACAGGCTAATATGCTGATTATCCATCATATTCGTATTTTTTCCATCAAATCAGCGCTGAATTATTCTCGAATCTGATTCAGTAGAATTATCAAATTCACAAATATTATCAAGAACAGTTGCGTTGTAGCCTGTTAATTGGCCATTTGAAGGTTTTCCATTCAAAACCCCCAAAGAATTCACTTTGAGATTCGCAGGCTTTTTGGTCTGTCGGGGAGTAAAATCCCTGTCCTTTTTTTGTTCATTCAGTGTAGAAAAGAAACGATTTTTTCGGTTGGTTTATCAGGATTAATCATTATATTGCATATAACCGATATAAATACAAACCATGAGGAAATCCTTCCAGCCCCAACTTACCCTGAGATGCACACCCATCGAGCAAGTAGAGGCTCCGGTGAAAACTAAAAGCCACTTAGCTGCCCTGGCAGCCGCCCTTCAATATATCTATGTCCAACCTGAATGGAACCAGCGTATTTTTGAATTACTTTCTTCCAAACTCATTGAGGGAAAGAAAAAGACGGGCCGTGAGGGTATGAGTCTGTGGGAGGTCTTCGTATTGGCCCAGGTGCGCCTGTGCATGAACATCTCTTACGATGAGTTACACCATATCTCCAATTACGACACGTTGGTACGGGGCATTATGGGGGTGCTACCTACCGACTACTCTGTGGGCAAACAGTATAAGTACCAGAACATTTATGACAATGTGACCTTGCTGGACGATGAACTGCTCATCGGCATCAATGATGTAATCGTAGCAGCAGGTCACCAGGTGTTTAAAAAAAAAAGGAAAAACCGGAGGGGAGGAAGTTGCCTTGCGTTGCAAGACCGATAGTTTCGTGGTAGAAACCGACACCCACTTTCCTACCGACTACAACCTGCTATGGGACAGTGCCAGAAAGTGTATAGATGTAGCTGATTTATTGGTCTCAAAAAGGTATTTTACTGGCTGGCGTAAGTCCGGGGATTGGCGCAGATCCCTCAAAAGGCTGATGCGCAGCGTGGGCAGGACCACCGGCTCAGGAGGAAAAAACAAAGAGGAGCGGGTAGAGCAGGCTGCCACTTCCTATCTGACTAAAGCCCGTGCTTTGAGCAAGAAAGTGGGCCAAATGTTGGAAAAACATCAGGGAAACTCTATCGAGGAGTTCGCAGCCCTGATGGCATTGACCTATTATCTTGAGATGTTGGAAAAGCACATCGAGTTGCTCGACAGGCGGTTGATCAGAGCAGAGACCATTCCCCATGCCGAAAAAGTCTTTTCCATCTTTCAACCTTATGCCGAAATGATCAAAAAAGGCAAACTGCACCCCAATGTGGAGATCGGTAAGAATCTGGCCATCACTTCGGATCAATACCATTTACTCATAGACTGGCAAATAGCTGAAAAACAAACCGACAACCAACTTACCCTATCAATTGCCCGGCGTATCGCTGAGAAATACCCCATCCAAAGCCTGAGCGCCGACAAGGGGTTTTCCGATAAAGAGGATAAAGCAACTCTGCAAACCTTCATCCCAGAAGTGATCATGCCTAAAAAGGGTAGGTTAAACAAAGAAGAAAAAGCCATCGAATCAGCGCCAGCCTTCAAAAGGTTGAAAAACAAGCATTCTGCTATCGAATCCAACATTAATGAGCTGGAACACCGGGGATTGGACCGATGCCCGAACCGTACCCGCAAAACTTTCAATAGCTACATCGGGTTGGCCATTACTGCCTACAACCTTCACAAGATCGGGCGTAAACTCCAGGCTGACCGTCTGGCCGCCCAGCAGCAAGCCAATTGCCAGAAACAAGCAGCTTAATCACCTTTTAGCTGTTTAATAAGGATTAGGCACTGGCAGAAGTGCGTCCTGGCCAGGCTAAAACCCGGCTATTTTTATCAAAAACCATCAAAAACAATGAATAAAAGCAAAGTCACCCTTTATTAGTCAGCAAGGTGAGTGATTTTTTCATTGTTCCATTTTAAGCAATATTTTAATACGACCTAAAACTCGCTGTTTTCTTAGAGACACTAACTATATCTTTCTTTACACAGTGCCAATTGAAGATCTGGAGGGACAAATTGAGATTGGATATCTCTCCGGAAAGTCAATTTATGGACCTGCTGGTGGCCAAATAATGGCAGCAATCATTTCTGTTCTACTCCTTTCCTCAGTTAGCGCTTATGTATTCCTTGGACCACGAATCATGCAGGTAATGGGAGAAGATTTTAAAGCGTTAAGGTGGTTTTCCCATACCTCAGCAAAAGGAATTCCGGTTAATGCATTTATTTTTTCCATGCTCCTAAGCCTGGCTTTCATTTATACTTCTTCATTTGACGAAGTCGTTATCTACACTTCTTTTTTACTGATCTTGATTACCACGTTCACAGTCGCTTCAGTTTTTATACTCAGGAATAAGTTCAAAGCCATAAAGACTGATTACCGAACATGGGGTTATCCTTTTACACCCGTGATTTTTATAACCCTTAATCTTTGGATACTCAGTTACCTCTTGATTGAAAAGCTATATGAAAGCATCATAGCCCTTTCAGTCTTAATTGTTGGATTGATACTCTATTTTATAACCCACAAAGCCAGTAATAGGTAATTTTCTTAATTTTTATAGGGGAACCAACTCTTCCGGCAGACCGGACGTGTTGACTCTATGAAAGCTAAAACCAATCTACTTCTTTTCATATTGGTTATTACCTCTTCTTCAATGTGCAACGGACAAAGAGGGCATGAGATCCAGTTCCAAACCGGCTATTTTCTCAACTGGGGAATAATATTTTACGACTATAATGAATCTGAGTCAAGGAGACATAATTATGAATTTGATCATGTTTATGACGCCGACCTGTTAAGCATAAGTTGGCACTATCCCGTTAACGCTTACCTCGATCTTGGTGTGAATTTTACGAAATCATACGATGCGTCTTCCGAGTTAGTGCAAGCAGAATCTACACTATTTGATTCGGAATTAGGCGGTGGGCCTCAAGACGCTGAATTATTCGCCGGCCAGACAGATATCGAATCGCATTATCTGTCATTTGGCGTGGATATCAGAATCAATCATTTGATTAAATCAAACAAGTACAAATTCTACTTTATCCTTAGCCCGGGTTACCAAATATTGGAAAATTTACTGAAAGACCTTGATTTTATCGAAACCGACCCAGTGTTGAAACAAGTGCTATTGGATGACTTTGTCCGAAAGGAAAAACATATGAATGTTGGCATCGGATTTGGTGTTTCCTATCCATTAAAAAGCGGAATCAATCTTAAGATTTTGGAGCTATACGATAGGTTCACCATGAATGTCAATGCTTCGAACTTGCTCAGTCAGGGCCATAGTCTCGAAATACGAACAGGAATCGCTTATCAATTCTACCGAAGAAAATGAAAAAACTATCATTAATAATTCTTATATGTGTCTTGCCCTTAATTCATTTGCGGGCACAATCAAACAATGAAATTCATTTTGGTCTGGGCAATGCCAAAATTGTGAAATATTCGCCGGCCAGCGATCTCATTGCCATTGCCGTAGGCAACAAGTTAAAACTCTTCCGTTCGGGTATACAGATCGCTTCCTTGGCATCAAACAACGGTAAAATCAGCGCTCTGAATTTTGATCCGGACGGTAAATATTTACTTACCGGACATGCTAGCGGGAAACTGAATATCTGGAATGTGAAAGGCCAGAAGTTGGATTTAGACATCAGACCAAGTCATCATCAGATATTAAGCTGCAAATTCCTGGAGTCTTCAGGAAAAATTGCCGTTTTAACAAAAGAGAGTTTATCTATTTTGACGACCTCCGGCAAGGTATTGACAGAAGCATATAATCACTACGCCCATAATATTGTTATGGATGTCTCAGAAGATGGCAAATCAATTGCGGTGGCAGATAGTGAAAGCACTATCACCATATATAACCCCAGGGGGGAACCTCGAAGTGAATGGAGGTCAGAACAAAAATGGATCCTCAGCCTGGCTTTCACGCCGGATGGTAAAAGCCTGGCTACGGGCAGTACTGATGGGTCTGTGCATCTGTAGGATGTAAAAGAGAAGAAGTTTTTGAGGGCCATGCTTGGCACGCATGGTAGGATCAATTCACTCGAATTCAGCAATAATGGCAGTTACCTTGCCACCGGAAGTGAATACTTTTTCATCCTGTCTATGGAAGAAGAGCACTCTGATATGGTTTATAAAAAACTCAATGGTGCCGTTTTAGGATCAAGTTTTAGCCCGAACGGGAAAGAAGTATGTATCATAGAAGACCTGACACCAAATGCAGAGATCTTTGATATTAGCGATCTCAACATACCGCCCGTTTTTAAACTCAGGGATGAGGGAGACGTCATAGCTCCGCAGATCTATATGTCGAACCCGCCAAAGATCACCAACAACCGCATCAACTTCTCTGCAGGTATGATCAATCTCCAGGGATCAATCTTCGATGACTATGGCGTTAGAGGCTTGAAAGTCAATGACATTGAGACCCCAATAAAGGAGAATGGTAAGTTCATTATTCATCTTCCCTTAACTATGGGTGAGAATCACATAGAACTGGAGGCCAGGGACATCAACGGTAATATTGCCCTGAAAAAATTCATCATAAATCGTAAGAACAACGATGAAATGTACGATCCTTTGATTGCCAGGAATTTTCTCTTCGTGGTAGGGATCAATGATTACCAAACCTGGCCAAAGTTGAATAACGCGGTAAAGGATGGTGATGATCTCGCCACAATAATGATGAATGATTACGACTTTAAGTTTTCCAATATCACGTTTCTCAAGAATGAACAGGCCACCAAAAACAATATTTATAAAGGTCTCCGCAGTATGATCGAGAAGGTAACCCCACAGGACAATCTGATTATCTACTTCTCAGGACATGGACACTTCGACGAATTGTTGAACGAAGGCTACTGGATTCCGAGTGATGCCGAACAGGATGCACCGGGTGATTATCTTTCCAATACCTCAATCCTTAAGATTGTTGAAAGTATTAACCCGAAAAATTCATAGTAGACAATAAAAAACAGGCATAAATTGCTTATATTGAGATAGTTAGACAACAAAATAAGCAATTAATTTATGCCTGAATATAAGGAAAAAGATACCGTATTTTATCGAGGAAAACAAGCTTTTAAATTTGATTTTTCAGCATCAGCGATTAGCTCAGACGGAGCGATATTGTTAAGTGAAAAAGTAGAGAGAAAGACTGGTCTATTAAAAAGCTTCGCCGCACTGATTCCTGACTATCGAAACCCCTTTTTTATCGAATACACTTATGAAGAAATGCTTCGCCAACGGGTGTTTTTAATGATGCAGGGCTATCAGGATTGCAATGACGAACAAAAACTCCGAGAGGATCCGGTGATCCGTAAAGTACTAGATAGCGGATTATGTTCCCAGCCTACTTTAAGTCGATTTGAAAACAAGGCCGATCGGAGTCTGATCTACCAGATGAGTCAATGGTTTGTAGACCGTTATGTAGAGGAGTTGAAAGAGAAGACTGGTCAAATCATCATTGATGTAGATGGTACCGATGACCCTACTCATGGATCCCAACAACTCAGTTTGTATAATGGCTATTATGGACAGACTATGTACCATGAGTTGTTCTTTAAGGACGGGAACACCGGTCAGGTCATTTTACCAGTACTACGTCCGGGCAATTGTCACTCCAACAAATGGTTTGTGGCCTTATTGAAAAGGATTGTCATTAAAATCAGAAAAAAACTGCCCTCAGTAAAGATCCTTATTCGAGCGGATAGTGGCTTTTCAGGAGCATCTTTTTATCGGATAGCTAAGCAGTTTGACCTTCAATTTTGTTTAGGTATTAGTAGTAATGAAGTTTTAAAGACTTTTACCAAACAGACTATCATTGAAGTAAAAAAGGAATATGCTTCAAAAATCATCAAACATCAAGAGTTTGTTGGCCCGTTTACTTACCAGGCCAAAAGCTGGGATCGTTCTGAAAAGCTGTACGCCAAAGTGGAGTCTACCGGAAAAGGAATGAATGTCCGTTACTTTGTGAGCAACTTTGAAGCGATGACCGCTCAACAGATTTACTTTGATTTTTATGTCAAGCGAGGTGATGCCAGTGAAAATCGAATAAAGGAACTCAAAAACATGACTTATTCCGACCGGCTTTCCTGTCATCGCTACTGGACCAATTTCATGCGTTTAATCATCGCTACCCTCTGTTATGAAATGTTCCGGCAGATTAAATTATTAATTGCCAAAACAAAACACCACTTTGCTAAACGATGGCAAGTGGACAATATCCGGCTTTACCTGATGAAGGTTGGGGCGTGCCTGAAAGAAAGGAAAAGATCATTGACAATACAATTCTCAAGAGCCTTTAGATATCAATACCTGCTGGGCGATTTGCTTACGGTGAACTGACCGATCAGTTAAACAGTTTAGTTTAATCAAAAAAATGTTCTTCCATAAGAACACAATAGAGCTTTGACTGAAAATTGAAAAATTCTAACAAAAAAACGCTCTAATGTCCTTTGAAATCCAGAAACCTGGTTGATCTTCAAATTAATACATACACTCCAATCAAAAATAGTTAGCAACCCATTATTAATCCCAAAATTGGTGGCCTATGAATAATGCGGGTTAATACGCAACATACCTTGCTTATAGCAGATGCCTGCTTTTCAGGATCGCTTTTTGTTGACAGCAAACGTGGGGGTTTTTACGATAAAGTTGATAAGTATAAATCACGCTGGGGCCTGGCTTCCGGTCGGTTAGAGGCAGTTTCAGACGGAAACATAGGTGCAAACAGTCCTTTCTCGCTGGTATTACTCAATTTTCTGCGGGACACGGAAAAAACGGAATTTGCAGTGAGTGAGCTGATTCAACATGTAAAATTTCACGTTTCGGAAGTATCAGATCAGACTCCGATTGGCAACCCACTAAGAATGAAAGGTGATGAAGGTGGGGAATTTGTCTTCAGGCGTTCGGGCAGTAATCTGATTGTATCTTCCTACCAGTAATAAAAATATGGTTCTATGTCATAAACTGCTGGTTTTTGAAGGATCAAAAGCCCGGTTCATTAGCCTACTCGACTGGGACTAGGACGGACAGGAAAACGACCTTTATGACGGCTGGCATGAAAAAATCAGTCAATAAAGGGGCGTCCACATAACTCCCTCAATAAACCTGTCCTTCAATCCAGGGAGCCCCAAGTGCTTTTAAGTCACTTTCAATACCGGGTAAGACAGTATCCGTAATTTGCTTCAGTTCTGATTTTATCTCGCTCAATTGCTTCTTACCAATCTCCATACTTTCCTTATGCATGGCGGTTGGTCCATAGGTAGTTCTTAGTGCCCGGAAACCAACGGACATCCTATTCCTTGGGGTCGGATTTGATCGTTCACCTACTTCATCCTTGGTATCGTTACCATTTACTTTAATATCCAGATCAAGAAGCTGCTGTTTGGCATTGTATATCCTGGTTACTAAATCTTCAGAATCTTTGCTGGCCCGTGATAAAGCCGTCTGCATCGCATTCACCAGTTTCAGCTTGTTCTCCAGCGTTGTTGAGGTTGCAGAAATCTCTTGTTGGAAATTCTCCAAGTCAGTCCGGAAGGCGGCAATCTCCTGGTGGGAAGCGCCTTTAAGCGCACCTGACTCTCGCAAAGGCACTAATTTGAAATTTTGTGGTCCGGCGATATCAGAGGAAATACCGTCAACTACCTTGGATATTGTTACAGAATAGGTACCAGGCGTAGCTATAAACCTTCTTCTTCCAAAGAATCCAAATTCACTGCTTTCCGGAGGGTCAAGATCAATACCTTTTTTGGAAGAATAGGTCAGGTCCCAGTTTACCCGGTTAATTCCTTTTGATGTACTTCCATTAATCTTGTTAACAACGTTCCCACTTTCATCCTTGATGGTCAACACAATTCCTGGTTTTTCCTGTCGACGCTCCGCCTCAAGCGCATCCCATCCGGGGAATGGAACATTTTGCCTTTTCTTATTCAAATCTTTTTCACGCTCTTTCCTTTGATCTTTAAGCGATTTCAATTCTTCCTTTAAATAATAAGTGAAGACTGCCCCAAACGGAGGATTATCTGCAGTGTAATAGGCGCCTCCCATATCACCATCGATATCACGTTGTTCATACCACCAGGCGTCTTTCGTAGTAAATAACTGGATTTCTTGGTTAAGGGACTGTGTTGAAATTTCACGTAGAGGGGTGATGTCATCAAGAATGTAAAAACTTCTTCCGAATGAAGCGCCTACCAGGTCATTTTCCCTTCTTTGAATGGTAATATCCCTAAAAGAGATAGTAGGCACACCACCAGTTAACTTGATCCATTTTGATCCACCATCGATAGTGAAGTAGATACCCCATTCGGTGGCTACAAACATGAGCTCCTTCTTGACATGATCCTGAACTAATCTCCATGTTAACATCCGGTCAGGAAGGTTACCCCGCATTGATGTCCAGGTGCGACCCTTGTCAGTACTTTTAATCAAATAAGGTTTGAAGTCACCATATTTGTGGTTATCCAAAGCTACATAAACTGTGTTAACATCATGAAGATCGGCCCTGATATCGTTAACGAAAGCGGTAGTTGGAAGTCCCTTGATGTTACCCACTTCTAACCTTCGCCAGGACTGACCATCATTTTCAGTCACCTGGATGATGCCGTCATCCGTACCGGCATAGATCAGACCTGCCTGAAGAGGAGATTCTGAAAGCGAAGGGATCGTATTGTAATTAGACATAGCATCAACATCCCAGGGATTATCCCAACTCTGCACTCTTCCCATAATAGGCAATTGAATGCGCTCCTGATCACGGGTAAGGTCTCCTGAAATTGGTGTCCAACTATCACCACGATTATCTGATTTCCAGACACGGGCGGATGCAAAATACAAACGAGCAGGATTATGAGGGCTCACTATTATCGGTGCATCCCAATTGTATCGTTCATAGTCTTCCCCTTCACGCGGTTGGGGTTGAATAAATATCTTTTCCCCATTCACACGGTCGATACGATGTAAACCTCCTTGCTGGGTCTCAGCATAAGTTATCTTAGGATTACCGGGTTCTATGGCTGATTGATGACCATCTGCTCCTAAAGTTTTGATCCAGTCAGCACTTCTTATCCCGTGCTCAGTATCCGTTCTTGATGGCCCGCCATGGGAGCCATTGTCCTGGGTGCCTCCGTAAACCCAATAGAACGGCTCTGAATCATCTACCGCCACTTTATAGTATTGGGTTATGGGCATGTTGTTGATATATCGCCAATTTTCAGCGAGGTCAAAACTCTCCCAAATCCCAGCATCCGTTCCCACTAGCAAATAATCTGGGTCATCAGCTCTAAAAGCAATCGAGTGGTTATCCGAGTGCTTTTTTTCCTCCGAAAGCCTTCTGAAGGTTTTTCCGTGATCATCCGAAACCTGGATACGCACATCCATAAGGTATAACCTACCTTCCTGATGTGGAGACGCGTATAGTTCCTGGTAATAATGAGGGCCAGTAGCACCAGAAACAGCGTCGGACTGCTTGGTCCAACTTTTACCCCGATTGGCAGAAATGAAAAGGCCACCCTTTTTTCTATCAAGCTCGATGGCCGCATAAACCACGTCAGGATTGAACGGCGAAACAGTCAAACCAATTTTACCTAATTTTGATTTGGGTATACCTTCCGTAAGTTTTTCCCAGGTTCCCCCGCCGTCAGTACTACGATGAATTCCTGACCCCGGACCTCCGCCCATGTAGGCAGCTACGGTTCGATGTCGTTGCCACGTAGCAGCATATATCCAATTGGGATCTCTTGGATCTACAACAACGTCTGTAACTCCTGTCCATTCGTTATCACCTAATACTTTCTTCCAAGACTCTCCTCCATCGGTTGATTTGTAAAGCCCTCTTTCGCCTCCACTTTTCCAGAGTGGCCCTTGAACAGCTACCAGGATAACATCGGAATTGTCGGGATGTACAATGATTTTCGAAATGTGTTCCGACAGCTTCAAGCCCATGTTCTTCCATGTTTTACCATCGTCTTCACTTTTGTAGATGCCATCACCGAAACCTACGTGTCGACCGCCGACATTTTCTCCGGTACCAACCCATACAGTATGGGGGTTGTTTGGATCAACGGTAATGCATCCCGTAGAATAGGAAGGTTGATCATCAAAGATCGGATTCCAGGTCACACCCGCGTTTTTGGTCTTCCAAACTCCACCTGAACCTACAGCGACATACCAGATATTATCATCCTCGGGGTGAATGGCTATATCTGCAATACGCCCCGATACAAAGGCTGGCCCAATGCTTCGGAACTCCAGACCTTTAAAGGTGGCTTCGGTAAGTGGTGATTCCTGTGCCTGAGTAAACTGTAAAGTGATGAGCAGGCAAATGATCGTAAAAGTCTTTAAAACTTCATTACTACTAATACCTAAACAAAATTGTCAGTATTATTTGTCTCATTATAGTTTAAGTTGTTTTTGCGGCCTCGAACCTAGCTTTTTTAAGGACAAGTAGGAATGAAAATTACTCCAACAGCGTATTGCTTACTTTTTCGGAGTCGGAAAGACCTTTTGGACGTGCTGAACAGGATGACAGTTCGATGTTAGGGCTTAAGCAATCAGCTCGGCGCCGCAGTTGGTGTTCTTCACCAATGCAAGCAAGGGGTAATATCCCGTATTTCAACAGAAACTCAATTATATCCATTCAAACCCATGTTAAGATAGATGGCAACTTGCGGAAAACCCGGAAAATTATATTTACTCAAGCGCAAAATATTATGAAACGGGAAACGATTGTTTTGGATTGTTAACACATGAAGGTGATTGATAATCTAAGTTCGTGATATTTCATGGTTGGTGAAGAACACCAACCATGGCCAGAAGTAAATTACTTCAACAGCGTATTGCTTACTTTTTCGGAGTCGGAAAGACCTTTTGGACGTGCTGAACAGGATGACAGTTCGATATTAGGACTTAAGCAATCAGCTCGGCGCCGCAGTTGGTGTCTTCTCGGCGCCGCAGTTGGTGTTCTTCACCAATGCAAGCAAGGGGTAATGTCCCGTATTTCAACAGAAACTCAATTATATCCATTCAAACCCATGTTAACCCGCATTATTCATAGGCCACCAATTTTGGGATTAATAATGGGTTGCTAACTATTTTTGATTGGAGTGTATGTATTAATTTGAAGATCAACCAGGTTTCTGGATTTCAAAGGACATTAGAGCGTTTTTTTGTTAGAATTTTTCAATTTTCAGTCAAAGCTCTATTGTGTTCTTATGGAAGAACATTTTTTTGATTAAACCAAACTGTTTAACTGATCGGTCAGTTCACCGTAAGCAAATCGCCCAGCAGGTATTGATATCTAAAGGCTCTTGAGAATTGTATTGTCAATGATCTTTTCCTTTCTTTCAGGCACGCCCCAACCTTCATCAGGTAAAGCCGGATATTGTCCACTTGCCATCGTTTAGCAAAGTGGTGTTTTGTTTTGGCAATTAATAATTTAATCTGCCGGAACATTTCATAACAGAGGGTAGCGATGATTAAACGCATGAAATTGGCCCAGTAGCGATGACAGGAAAGCCGGTCGGAATAAGTCATGTTTTTGAGTTCCTTTATTCGATTTTCACTGGCATCACCTCGCTTGACATAAAAATCAAAGTAAATCTGTTGAGCGGTCATCGCTTCAAAGTTGCTCACAAAGTAACGGACATTCATTCCTTTTCCGGTAGACTCCACTTTGGCGTACAGCTTTTCAGAACGATCCCAGCTTTTGGCCTGGTAAGTAAACGGGCCAACAAACTCTTGATGTTTGATGATTTTTGAAGCATATTCCTTTTTTACTTCAATGATAGTCTGTTTGGTAAAAGTCTTTAAAACTTCATTACTACTAATACCTAAACAAAATTGAAGGTCAAACTGCTTAGCTATCCGATAAAAAGATGCTCCTGAAAAGCCACTATCCGCTCGAATAAGGATCTTTACTGAGGGCAGTTTTTTTCTGATTTTAATGACAATCCTTTTCAATAAGGCCACAAACCATTTGTTGGAGTGACAATTGCCCGGACGTAGTACTGGTAAAATGACCTGACCGGTGTTCCCGTCCTTAAAGAACAACTCATGGTACATAGTCTGTCCATAATAGCCATTATACAAACTGAGTTGTTGGGATCCATGAGTAGGGTCATCGGTACCATCTACATCAATGATGATTTGACCAGTCTTCTCTTTCAACTCCTCTACATAACGGTCTACAAACCATTGACTCATCTGGTAGATCAGACTCCGATCGGCCTTGTTTTCAAATCGACTTAAAGTAGGCTGGGAACATAATCCGCTATCTAGTACTTTACGGATCACCGGATCCTCTCGGAGTTTTTGTTCGTCATTGCAATCCTGATAGCCCTGCATCATTAAAAACACCCGTTGGCGAAGCATTTCTTCATAAGTGTATTCGATAAAAAAGGGGTTTCGATAGTCAGGAATCAGTGCGGCGAAGCTTTTTAATAGACCAGTCTTTCTCTCTACTTTTTCACTTAACAATATCGCTCCGTCTGAGCTAATCGCTGATGCTGAAAAATCAAATTTAAAAGCTTGTTTTCCTCGATAAAATACGGTATCTTTTTCCTTATATTCAGGCATAAATTAATTGCTTATTTTGTTGTCTAACTATCTCAATATAAGCAATTTATGCCTGTTTTTTATTGTCTACTATGAATTTTTCGGGTTAAGATAGATGGCAACTTGCGGAAAACCCGGAAAATTATATTTACTCAAGCGCAAAATATTATGAAACGGGAAACGATTGTTTTGGATTGTTAACACATGAAGGTGATTGATAATCTAAGTTCGTGATATTTCATGGTTGGTGAAGAACACCAACCATGGCCAGAAGTAAATTACTTCAACAGCGTATTGCTTACTTTTTCGGAGTCGAAAAGACCTTTTGGACGTGCTGAACAGGATGACAGTTCGATGTTAGGACTTAAGCAATCAGCTCGGCGCCGCAGTTGGTGTTCTTCACCAATGCAAGCAAGATCAGTTTATGCTCACTTCTCTTGAGATACTTTGCGTGCTACCTTTAGGGTTACTTCAAAACCGTATCTCAGAAATTATGACCACCGAACTAGAGAGAACTAAACCCTGGGAAATACTATCGCAATACTTAACTAGTGGGGATGCCAACTATGTGAAGGAATATATCTCCGATTTGAGCTCCGAAGAACTAACCAGCTTAATTAGCCATCTGAGTGATGAGAACCGTAAAACATTGCTCACAATGCTTGATCCTCAGGATGCAGTAGAACTGATCGAAGAGATCCCCTATGTTCAGGCAGCGCAGATCATGGAAGATCTGGAGACAACCGAAGCAGCGGCCATTATTAACGAGATGCGCAGTGATGATCAGGCCGATTTTCTCGCCGAGTTTGATACAAAAGATACAGAGGCCATCATCACCGAGATGATGCCGGAAAAGGCGGAGAACGTCAGAAAGCTCATTACCTATGCTCAGAATACAGCCGGTGGTTTGATGATAACCGAATTTCTCTCCTTCGAAGAGAGCAGTACGGTGGGAGAGGTAGCCGATCACCTGCGAGAGAATGCCGATAAATACGAGCGCTACAATGTGCAGTATATCTATGTAACCTCGAATAACAAGTTCGTTGGGGTACTTAGGGTAAGAGACCTCGTACTCACCCGGCCGGATGTGCCAATGTCCCGGATAGTGATCCGCAATGCACTTACTGTTAAAGATACCGCGACCCTTGAAGAATTGATCCGCTTCTTTAATACGCACGACTTTTACGGGGTTCCAGTAATGAAGGATGAAGATGAACTGGTTGGGGTAGTTCTAAGAAAACACATTCTTGCTGAAGAAGCCGAGTTGGCCAATAAAGAATTGCTGGAAACACAAGGTATTGTAGGAGGTGAAGAGTTGCGTACCATGCCAACTTTGCTAAGGTCCCGGAGAAGGTTGTCCTGGTTGAGTGTTAATATTCTGCTCAACATCGCAGCCGCAAGCGTTATTGCCTTTTACCAGGATATTCTTAGTTCGGTGATTGCCCTGGCCGTGTTCCTGCCGATAATATCAGATATGAGTGGATGTTCGGGAAACCAAGCGGTCGCAGTTAGTTTGAGAGAGCTCTCCCTTGGGGTAGTCAAACCTTTTGAGGTTTTACGAGTGCTACTCCAGGAATTCCGTGTAGGTCTGATTAATGGGTTAATCCTGGGCCTGTTGATTGGTGCTGCGGCATGGATCTGGAAAGGAAATGTTTACCTGGGGATGGTGGTCGGGGGTGCGCTGATGATCAACACCGTCGTTGCCGTCTCTATTGGGGGTACAATCCCTCTTATCTTAAAAAGATTCAGCATGGATCCAGCTTTGGCCTCCGGACCAATACTAACCACCATTACTGATATGTTGGGTTTCTTTCTAGCGCTGACTTTTGCCAGCGCCAGTTTGAGCTATATCAGCTAGTGTGTTGATGCATCTCCTATATCAGAACGTCATTATGACAACACATCATGCGAGCGTTGAAAAAATGGACTTTATCCCACTCTGGTCTCAGGATAAACTATGTACAGCATCCCCTTATGAGATTGTTGCCGTCGTTTCAGTTTGCGTTTCATCAATTGCTTTTTTAAAAATTGCCAATTGCGCTTCAAATTCATTTTTTAACCCAGATTCAGTGATTCCCTGATCTGAAGTGAAATTTTGGTTGAAAGAAGGCAAAGAGAAACTTGCGGCTACTTGACCACCTTGGTGGGGGAAAGACGCTGTGGCACTGGTTAACCCGCATTATTCATAGGCCACCAATTTTGGGATTAATAATGGGTTGCTAACTATTTTTGATTGGAGTGTATGTATTAATTTGAAGATCAACCAGGTTTCTGGATTTCAAAGGACATTAGAGCGTTTTTTTGTTAGAATTTTTCAATTTTCAGTCAAAGCTCTATTGTGTTCTTATGGAAGAACATTTTTTTGATTAAACCAAACTGTTTAACTGATCGGTCAGTTCACCGTAAGCAAATCGCCCAGCAGGTATTGATATCTAAAGGCTCTTGAGAATTGTATTGTCAATGATCTTTTCCTTTCTTTCAGGCACGCCCCAACCTTCATCAGGTAAAGCCGGATATTGTCCACTTGCCATCGTTTAGCAAAGTGGTGTTTTGTTTTGGCAATTAATAATTTAATCTGCCGGAACATTTCATAACAGAGGGTAGCGATGATTAAACGCATGAAATTGGCCCAGTAGCGATGACAGGAAAGCCGGTCGGAATAAGTCATGTTTTTGAGTTCCTTTATTCGATTTTCACTGGCATCACCTCGCTTGACATAAAAATCAAAGTAAATCTGTTGAGCGGTCATCGCTTCAAAGTTGCTCACAAAGTAACGGACATTCATTCCTTTTCCGGTAGACTCCACTTTGGCGTACAGCTTTTCAGAACGATCCCAGCTTTTGGCCTGGTAAGTAAACGGGCCAACAAACTCTTGATGTTTGATGATTTTTGAAGCATATTCCTTTTTTACTTCAATGATAGTCTGTTTGGTAAAAGTCTTTAAAACTTCATTACTACTAATACCTAAACAAAATTGAAGGTCAAACTGCTTAGCTATCCGATAAAAAGATGCTCCTGAAAAGCCACTATCCGCTCGAATAAGGATCTTTACTGAGGGCAGTTTTTTTCTGATTTTAATGACAATCCTTTTCAATAAGGCCACAAACCATTTGTTGGAGTGACAATTGCCCGGACGTAGTACTGGTAAAATGACCTGACCGGTGTTCCCGTCCTTAAAGAACAACTCATGGTACATAGTCTGTCCATAATAGCCATTATACAAACTGAGTTGTTGGGATCCATGAGTAGGGTCATCGGTACCATCTACATCAATGATGATTTGACCAGTCTTCTCTTTCAACTCCTCTACATAACGGTCTACAAACCATTGACTCATCTGGTAGATCAGACTCCGATCGGCCTTGTTTTCAAATCGACTTAAAGTAGGCTGGGAACATAATCCGCTATCTAGTACTTTACGGATCACCGGATCCTCTCGGAGTTTTTGTTCGTCATTGCAATCCTGATAGCCCTGCATCATTAAAAACACCCGTTGGCGAAGCATTTCTTCATAAGTGTATTCGATAAAAAAGGGGTTTCGATAGTCAGGAATCAGTGCGGCGAAGCTTTTTAATAGACCAGTCTTTCTCTCTACTTTTTCACTTAACAATATCGCTCCGTCTGAGCTAATCGCTGATGCTGAAAAATCAAATTTAAAAGCTTGTTTTCCTCGATAAAATACGGTATCTTTTTCCTTATATTCAGGCATAAATTAATTGCTTATTTTGTTGTCTAACTATCTCAATATAAGCAATTTATGCCTGTTTTTTATTGTCTACTATGAATTTTTCGGGTTAATACATTTTTTCCGCCTCTTGCACCCGGAGAGGTTGCCAATAAGAACATAGGCTTGTTCAGCCAAATAGGTTTTTCCAATCTTGACATCCAGTCAAATATGTTTTTAAAAGCCGATGAGTAACTGCCGTTATGCTCTGCAAGAGAAATGATGATGCCATCTACCTCTCTCAGGGCTTCTTTAAATTGTTCAGCTTTTTCCGGAATACCGCTGTTCTGTTCACGATCCATACTATAAATGGGCATTTCATAACCGTTCAAGTCTAAAAGATTCACTTCAGCACCTTCAAGCTGAGATGATGCCCATTGTGCCAATTGTCTATTAATTGATTTACTGCTGTTACTTGCACCAAATGCTACTATTTTGTTCATTTTGTTATTATCCTTTTAGTTTAATTATAAGTTTAGTCAATGTATATGCTTCTTTATCAGTCAGGTTTTTAGCCATCGGCTGATGAAAACGCATGAACCTTATTATCGAGTTGTACCAAAAGTTTTTTACCTTTCCCAGTCATGGTTATGTCCATTTTTCTACGATTAGAGGGGCATTCTTGCCTGTTTACTAATCCCTTGTCGATAAGTTTGTCCACAATCCGCGTTACATTACTTGTTCGTTGGACCATCCGATGTTGTATTTCTTGAACAGTATTAGGTTTCCCTTTTTTACCAGTTAAGATTTTCAGTACGTTGTACTGGGGTTCGGATATTTCAAACTCCTTGAGCTCAATGCTAACTTGATTTGTGATCCAGTGCCCCATTTTGATGATCTAAATATTGCAAATAAATAGGAGTTTACTCATGTAGTACTGTATTGCTCCTTGCCCTTTTTGGGATCATCTTTAAAATAACTCACCAGATCATATCCATCGAAAGCCACATCCCCCGTTTGACAACTGTATTTTATGTCTTCAGATTGTCCAAATGTGACTCCACTGATGATCAACATCATCAGGGCAATACTCATCTTTTTCAATTCCATAACTCTCATACCTTTATTTAATCATTGATAACAGCTAATAATACTCCTGTCAATTGCTCGGAGTTGCATTTAATATCACTCTTTACTTAAATGTTACTGGTCTGTGATTCTTTTGTTAGAATTAAGAGCTGTCAATTGCTCGGAGTTGCATTTAATATCACTCTTTACTTAAATGTTACTGGTCTGTGATTCTTTTGTTAGAATTAAGAGCTAAGTTCTAATTATAACAGCATTTTGTTTAAATAGCTCATACAGATGATAGGCTTGATCCGTTAATAGCATAGTCAGAAACCATTGTTTCAAAGTTGTTTTACTCTCTCTTATTCGGTCAGCATAAGCATACCAATTCAGGTAGTTTTGCAAATATTTGGAACTGACACCATTGAATGGGCGTAAGAATGTCCTAAGTTGAGTGTGAACATTGTTTACTTTTTGCAGATGGATTGTTTTATCATCTCTATCCACATGATCTTTGGCCAATAGCGCTTTGTGCTTTATGGAGGGGTTGTCTTTGGCAAAAGCCTTATAAGAAGGGTGCTTATCTGTAATCAAGGTTGCACCGTAGGCCAACTTCCCATCCAATGCCTTTGAAATTTCTTCTTTGCTCAGCCGTTTTGATGCAACAGCTTTAAGGTACTTCTCCCCCTTGCGTTCAACCGCTGTTACTACCTGGACAACTGTGACCTCTTCCTTTCCCATATTCCGTATGAAATCGTTTCCCCTCTTTCTTGCTGCCCTATCTAAATTTCGACTGCCCTTGTTGTTAAGTGCCAGTTCCAATTCATCACATTCTACTTCCGAGGATAACTGTTCGGGAACAAACTCATTTAGTGAACTCAATATCTTATGCCGCCAGTCGAAGCTTGTCTGGATGCTTATTCCGATTTGTTTTGCTATCTTTTTTATCGGCATGCCCTGCTCCATACAGCGCAGATAAGATTGCCATTTTGATTTAAGCTTGATGTCATACAAAGGTGTCCCTGTTGTTTCACTGTACCATCTTTTACATTCATTGCACTGATACATCTGCACACCTTTTTGTCTGCCCCTCTTATATACCTTCTCGCTTGTGCAATTTGGACAGGGTTTCTTCTTTCTTTTCTCTGCTATTTGTTGTTGAGCGGCAATCAATACTTTGCCTTGTAATTCCTGCTCCTGGAGCAACTCATCCAACAATTCGGTTTGGGAACTTATCGGCAATTGTGCAAATAAATTTTTGATCTCTTGACTTGATATCATATAGCGAAGATAATAATAATTGCTGTGTTATTTAGAACTTAGCCGATTTAAGTAGCACCTAACTAACCATCAGCGCAGAACACCATCTGTAACCAGTTTTACCAGCAGGTTATCCCCCCCCCCTAATAACTGTCTTCCCAAAGAATCTGATTGAAATGATTCGAATTTCCGAAAACGGTTAAGTACATTCATCAACAAACTCACTAACCCTTTTTATAGCAACTTCGGCTCTTTAACTTTGCACCTATTTTCGACGAACATCAATGAATTTAGAAAAGGACATAAAACATGCGATATCAACTGCTTTCAAGGAAGTGTTCAATCACCTTGCTGAACCAGAATCTATTGCTCTGCAACCCACCAGGAAGGACTTTGAAGGTTCACATACTTTTGTCACTTTCCCCTATTTGAAAGTTTCTAAGAAAGGCCCTGAAGAAACAGGTCAATTAATTGGAGAATTCCTTAAGCAAAACTCCAATTTGATTGCTGAGTTCAACGTCGTTAAAGGATTTCTCAACTTCACTCTAAACGACAACATTTGGCTGGACCGCCTTCGACAAATGCAAACGGATATTAACTTCGGTTTTGCACCCTCAAATGGATACAGGGTAATGGTTGAGTATTCATCACCTAATACCAATAAACCACTGCACCTGGGTCATCTTCGTAATAATTTCATCGGATATTCCGTGTCAGAGATACTGAAAGCCGATGGATATGAAGTTCGAAAAGTGCAAATCATTAACGACCGCGGTATTCACATCTGTAAATCAATGGTGGCTTATCAAAAGTTTGGCCATGGAGAAACACCCGAGTCATCCAATCTTAAGGGTGATCATCTGATTGGAAAGTACTATGTGAAATTCGACCAGGAGTACAAAAAACAAGTTGAGTCTTTATCAGCAAATGGCGCAGACGCTAAAACGGCAAAAAAAGAAGCACCCGTCCTGGTGGAAGCTCAAGAAACGCTAAAGAAATGGGAAAGTGGAGATCCTGAGACTGTAGCTCTGTGGAAAAAAATGAACGGATGGGTCTATGAGGGCTTCAACGAGACCTATGAAAAGATGGGTGTTGATTTTGATTCATTCTATTATGAATCTGATACTTATTTATTAGGCAAGGATCTTATTGAAGAAGGTCTGAAAAGTGGTGCTTTCTACAAAAATAATGATGGTTCGGTTTGGGTAGATCTTGAAGATGAAGGTCTTGACAAAAAACTTTTGATTCGCTCTAATGGCACCGCTGTTTATATGACCCAGGACCTAGGTACCGCAGACATGAGACATCATGACTATCCCTTTGAAAAAAGCATCTATGTGGTGGGAAATGAACAAGACTATCATTTTAAGGTCTTGTTCTTGATTCTGAAAAAATTGGGAAGATCTTATTTTGACGGAATGCATCACCTTTCATACGGTATGGTTGACCTGCCGTCTGGCAAAATGAAATCAAGAGAAGGGACAGTGGTTGATGCGGACGAATTGATCGATGAGATGAGGGGAAAGGCGGAATTGAAGACCAAAGAACTAGGAAAAATTGAGGGGTTCAATGAAAAACAAGCCCAGGACCTATATCACATGTTAGGTTTAGGAGCTTTAAAGTATTTTTTGCTAAAAGTTGATCCCAAAAAACGCATGCTCTTCAACCCTGAAGAATCCATCGAATTCCAGGGCAATACTGGTCCTTTTATTCAGTATACACACGCAAGAATTTCCACAATTATAAGACGAGCAGAAGAATCCGGAATAACCCTTGATCTTAGGGAGAATCTCCAACTGCAACCCCAGGAACTTGAACTAATACGAATGCTTGTGCAATACCCGGAAAAAGTACATGAAGCGGCTGAAACTTATACCCCATCTGTCATTGCACAATATGTTTATGATCTGGCCAAGGAGTACAACAGGTTTTATACAGAATTAATAATTTTTGGTGAAACTGATCTCAATATTACAATCTTAAGGGTATTTTTATCCATACAAGTAGCTAGCGTCCTGAAAAAAGGGCTTTTGTTGCTTGGCATAAAGGCTCCCGAAAGAATGTAGATTACGATGATGTTCAAAGCCTGGATAGATGCTTCAAGACCACGCACGCTCCCACTATCATTAGCATGTATTGGTATGGGCACTTTTCTTGCAGCCTATCATGGAGAATTTGATGGCTTGGTTTTCCTCTTTTGTATGTTGACAACTATTTTCCTGCAAGTATTATCTAATCTGTCAAACGATTACGGGGATACTGTACATGGAGCCGACTCTGACAACAGGAAGGGGCCTGCAAGGGCTGTCCAATCTGGACTGATCACTCGGGAATCCATGCGGTCGGCTATCACATTTTTTGCTCTATTGGCGCTGGTTTCAGGACTTTGCCTGCTCTGGTTTGCTTTTGGTTGGGATGCTAAAATATTCATTGCATTCCTTGTTCTTGGATTATTAGCCATAATTGCAGCCATTACCTACACATCAGGTAAAAGACCCTATGGTTACACCGGGTTAGGAGACCTTTCAGTATTGATCTTCTTCGGATTGATAGGTGTGATGGGCACTTACTTTCTATACACGAAATCCATTGATTGGACGATCTCATTACCGGCCTTAAGTTGCGGACTATTTTCAGTTGCGGTGCTTAATGTAAACAATATTCGGGACATCGAATCCGATCGACTGGCGGGTAAAATGTCAATCCCGGTAAGAATAGGCAGGGACAATGCAGTGATCTACCATTGGATCCTGTTATTAGTTGGTTTGGGATGTGCCACAGGTTTTGTAGTGATTAATTTTCAAGCCTATACACAATTGATTTTCTTATTAAGCTTCCCATTACTGTTGATAAATGGAATGGCTGTGACTAAAAAAATTAATCCCGCTGATTTGGATCCTTATTTGAAGCAAATGGCACTAACTACCTTTCTTTTTGTCATTACTTTTGGTCTGGGTTTATTGTTGAGTTAAATCCAGTTCAATACTAAATTAATCCATGAACACAGCAGTTTTTTGGAGATAAGTAATTTCACTTATTAATTATAGCAAGAAATATCTTTATTTTCGTGACATATATTGATCACCAAAAGAACAAATGATCCCAGAATTAAAGAATCTTAGAGACGACGAAGTTGAAGTATTGTTAAAAGCGCCTATTTTGGTAAGTATCCTTATTGCCGGTGCAGACGACAACATTGACAAGCATGAAATTAAGGCAGCAATAGCCATGGCAAGATCAGAACAAACACGGTCACGGGAGGGTTTGCATGATTTTTATAAGTTGGTGGCCCAGGATTTTGAATCCGAGCTCCACAGGCTTATTCATGATTTTCCTTCTACTGCAGCTCAGCGTACGCCCTTGATAACCAAGGAATTGAGACGCCTCAACAGAATATTTATCAAATTAGATAAGCCTTTCACCACCAAAATTTACGGCAGTCTCAAAGATATGGCTAAGCGAGTTGCGGAGGCTTCCGGTGGTATTTTGGGCTATATGTCAGTGAGCTATGAAGAAGCGAAAATGCTTGAACTAGAGATGATCAAGGATCCATCCGTATAAACACAATCCAAAAAAAAGCCGATAAGTTCCGGATTTTTTTATGCTTATTGTCAGGCTTGATTTTGCTAGATTCACCACTCGTAGTATATTGAAAATCTTGGGTTAGTTACCAATTCTCAGAAGTTGTCCTCTTTTAATAACAGCATAGTACCCCCTTTAAGATTAACTTTTATCATGTGGTTGGTTTACACCGTTGAATTGTATCTTCGGTTTGACTTCGGATTTTTGGGAATCTACCCAAGAAAAATTACCGGCTTAATTGGCATTCTTACAGGGCCAATTATCCATGGCGATGTAATTCACCTGGCATCCAATACTTTTCCACTTGTTTTTCTTGGTTCAACCCTCTACCTTTTTTATGACCGGATAGCCAGTTATGTGTTCTTTCATTGTTATATCTTCCCGGGAACCCTTGTCTGGCTCTTCGCCAGGTCATCCTATCATATAGGGGCAAGCGGATTAATTTACGGCCTTGCATTTTTTCTGATTTCATTCGGCCTTTTTCGTAAAGATTTCAGGTCTCTGCTCATCTCGCTAATTATCATAATATTTTATGGCAGTTTGATCTATGGTGTGTTGCCCTTAAGATCGAGTGTCTCCTGGGAATCACATCTGATGGGAGCAATAGTAGGAGTAGCTACAGCTTCAGTTTATGCCAAAATAGGAAGAATCAGTACCTAGTGAATACTGCGTCTTAAAGGTTAAAAAATGCCAAATTAATGAGCCAAAATCAGTCCAAAGGATGCACATGGCGCCAATAATATTCATTAGTCAAATTACAATTTTTAAAAGTGTATAGACAGTTTTCATATTAATCCAATTATATTTTTGATTGTGTTAAATACAACGTAGACGGTTGCTTAACCAATTAACTAATCATGGCAATTATTATTTTGAATATTGGAAGTTTAGAAGTTTGATTTTTGATTTTTGATTTTTGATTTCTATTTGATAATTGGAATTTTGCGATTTGGAATTTGAGCATAAGTATACGAATGTTAGGTGCTGGCTAAATTGTCTAAATCAAATAGAGTCAATAAACATTATAATAATGAAAAATTTAAAGCCAATCATAATACTTGCAACTCTGATGCTCACGCAATGCCGGGAAAAGACACCAGAAAAAAGTGTCTCACAAATTTCAGCGAATAAAGTATCTGTTGAATATGTGGCCCATGCTTGCTTCATACTTGAAGCGAACGGTAAGCGAACGGTAAGCGAATAATGCTTGATCCTTATGCGAATAAAGTTTGGCTTGGTTATGATTTTCCAAAGGGTTTAAAGATCGATGCAGTTTTCATTACTCATCCCCCATTATGATCATGACGGGGGCCTTTTTAGGGGTATTAAACCAGACTGGATGTGTGAAACTCCTTTTTATCAAGACCCAAAAGAATATGAAATTGACAAATTTGAAGTAAAGGGCTTAATTGGAAAACACTCCCGACCCTTACGGCAAAGAGTTCGGCCAAATGAATACAATCTGGAAGATCAAGGTGAATGGGATCGTCTTGGCTCACTGGGGAGATAACGGACCGCTGTCCGAGGACAATATCGAAGATCTCTCTGATGTTGATGTTCTCCTTATACCAATGGACGGAGATTATCATATTATTTCTCCTGAAGGTTACAACAAGATTTTCCGATACCTCGGAGCCTAAGATCATCATACCTATGCACTACAGGATTGCTGAATTGGAAAATGATCCCGATTCACCGAAAAATCTGGGTGAAATAGAACCATTCCTTCAGCGCAGACCGCTAATTACAACTGATAGCTCAAATGTCTATTTGCCCGATGTCAAATATCTCGAATCGAGTCAGCTGACGATTTCGGCTGAGGATTTACCTCAAAAAAGCACATATTACGTTTTCACACATTCACCAATTGTAAAAAGTTCTCTCATCGCCTTAAAATCAGTTAATTAAGTCATTCCAACAGAAAAGGCATTTATTAACTAACTTCACCAGTTACACAAACTACAAAAAAGCGTTGGGGAATATGCCGCCTGGTTTGATATTTATATAGTTTCATGAGACAACTAATCACCATTGTACTGACTGCCATGAGCTCTTTAGCATGGGCTCAAAATAATATGGCGGAATCATACGGTGATCCCCTAGATTTTAAAGTCGGAGATGTAATACAACTCGACGAACCCTCGAATGATGGTATGTATAGATCAGTTTACTATACTTACCAAGCAGCTAAGAACATTAGGCCTGATTTAAAACCGCACAGTACCGAGAAGATTTACCTTTCAAACCAATTTTATAAAGCACCATTCACCGTGGTGGAGATAAAAGGGAAAGAAGCGACTCTTGCCTACGGAATAATGAAGAATTTCGCGGTTATGGATTTAGAACTGAGCATACGAAGCGGAGAAGTAGGCAATAAAGAAAATATGGCGCCAATATGGTTGATTGAAGATATCAAAAAAGGAGATAGGCTTCAGTTGAAGAAAGCAGTCGGACCAGGCACATATAAATCAGTTTATTTTACACGGAAGTTTGTCCGGAAAAATTTGAAGGTTAAATCCACCGATAAAATATATCTCTCCCGGGAGTACGAAGGCAGCATTTTTAAAATTGCAAATAAATGGGATCTACTGGCATTATTAGCAAACGATTCCGCTAAAGAAATCGCTTCCATTGATCTCAAAATGGCCATTGAAAATGAGGAAATTGAAATTAGAGAGAATCACTTTGTGATCAAATCCGAAATTATCATGGACCCTGAAAATCCTCAAGATGCAAGCAAGCTAAGTGACAGCACATTGTATATTAAACCAATAGATACTGATACTATAAAAAGAGTAAGCTTCTTTGACAGATTGGGAATTGGCCTTTACATGGCCCCAATAGTAGAGGCTTTAACGAAAAAATCCTCCTCAAGTGCCTATGGAGGTGCGCTGGGTGTTATCATACATAACAAATGGCAGGTAGGTGCTTATATACAGCAATATAGTGGCGGATTTTCTGAAAGGCTCATATTTCCTAATGCATTTACACTAGATTATACTTATACCGGTTTCTTCGCAGCGTATCCGCTGTTGCAAAAGGGTATGCTCTCTGTATTAGCAGAAACGAAAGTTGGTGTAGGTGAAGCTGCTTGGAGTTTTGAAGAAACAACAGAGGTGCTGGATTCAGATCATTTCTTCGTGTTTAATCCCAGGATCGGATTAGATTATAGGTTAAGTCGCATTAGCATATTGAATATATCATTGGGTTATCGAATTGTGCAGGGATTGAAAATGACCGATTTAAGCAGTTCGGAACTAAATAGCTTTAATTTTTCAGCTATGCTTAAGATTGGTTGGTTTAATAAATTAAAAAGATGAATAGACTTGCACCACTACTATCTCTATTGATAGGGTTCGCTTGTGATTTTCAGGACGAACCAACAATTCCCGAATCTCCCTGGGAGCTCGCCCAACCAAGTGATGTAGGTGTGGATGAATCCCAGCTTTTAATCGGCGACAACAAAATAAGGGATGGCATTTATGGATCAATTAAGAGTCTCATTATACTCAAAGATGACAAACTGATTTTCGAAAACTACTATCAAAACGAATATCAAAGTATTAACCGAAATGATCTTGTTGATATTCAAGGCTCGGCGGTGGCAATTTCAGCAATTGCGGCAGGTATCCTTTTGGATCAAAATATTGTTCCTGGTCTTAACACACCAATTGAAGAACTTTTAAATGACAAAACACCATTTGCTGATCCATTACGGGCACAAATCGATTTTGAACACTTAATTTCTATGAGAGCGGGTATAGCCTGGAATGAATTATTAAGACCATTTAACGACCCACGAAACTCAGCAGGCAGGATGAGCGCACGGTTTGATTGGGCTGCATTTGCGCTCCAGGAAACGATGGAGGCAGTTCCAGGTGGAAGATTTGCTTATAGTAGCGGAACCTACATGATATTATCAAAGATTGTAAGAGAACAGACTGGAAAGTCATTAGCCGAATTTACCCAGGAAAACCTCTTTGACCCTCTTGAAATTGAATACACCTGGGGTGCTGACCCCTCTGGTTTTACGACAGGAGCCTGGGGACTTAATATAATGCCAAGAAGTATGGCTAAGATCGGTTACTTGGCACTGAACGGTGGCAATTGGTTTGGAAATCAAATCGTTTCGGAGGAATACATTGATGAAATGGGTGCTTTACAATCGCAATACACTTTTAACCATGATTTTGGCTACGGATGGTGGAGATTTTCTGATTTTAGTGCATTGGTAGGTAATCTTGAAGAGAATGACATTTTCTTTAGCTGGGGAACAGGTGGTCAATTCATATTTGTCATTCCGTATCAAAATATGGTGGTAGCTACCACTGCTTTTAATTTTCCTCCCGAGGGCAACGAACGGCTGGCCTTTAGTCTGTTATTCGAAGATATTATCCCTTCGATAAGGGAGGAACTCTAAGATATCTGAATACTTTGTCGGCAAATGTCGCAATTGGCACTAGTTTGCAATGGCAATTGTTTTAATGTTGCCTGTCCTGTACGAAAATAAGGACGTCTTTTATAGATTGACCTCTCTTCCCTTGAATTAATGTCCAAAACCTTATCAAATAATGAAGAGAAATTTCTTCTTGGTCAACTGGCAAAAGGAGATCATGGCAGTTACCAAAAACTATTTCACACTTATTACTCTGCCTTGTGTCGTTTTTGTGTAAGGTATGTACGTAGTAGGGAAATCTCAGAGGAGATAGTTCAGGACGTTTTCATCTACTTATGGGAAAAAAGAGAGATCATCAATATCTCCATCTCTTTCAAATCATATCTCTACACAGCTGTAAGGAACAAGTCTATCAATTATCTCAAACTGCAGCTTCCAAAAGATCAGATTAAAGAAGATATTGAAAACTTTGAGATCGCAGGTACTTATAATGTAGAATCACAAATGACTTTTAAAGAACTGAGCCAAAAAGTAAATGAGGCCATTGACTTACTACCAAAAAAATGTAGAGCAATTTTTATACTGAGCAGGGAATCCGGTCATACCTATAAGGAGATTGCTGAAGAGCTCGGTATCTCGATTAAAACTGTTGAAAACCAGATGGTCATTGCATTAAGAAAGTTAAGAGAACACTTGAGTCCCTATTGGGATCATCTTTAGGGCACCTGTCTGATTCGCTAGACTCTGAGAACCATTAATTTTAGGGGTAATTATTGGTAATTAGCCCGCATTATTCATAGGCCACCAATTTTGGGATTAATAATGGGTTGCTAACTATTTTTGATTGGAGTGTATGTATTAATTTGAAGATCAACCAGGTTTCTGGATTTCAAAGGACATTAGAGCGTTTTTTTGTTAGAATTTTTCAATTTTCAGTCAAAGCTCTATTGTGTTCTTATGGAAGAACATTTTTTTGATTAAACCAAACTGTTTAACTGATCGGTCAGTTCACCGTAAGCAAATCGCCCAGCAGGTATTGATATCTAAAGGCTCTTGAGAATTGTATTGTCAATGATCTTTTCCTTTCTTTCAGGCACGCCCCAACCTTCATCAGGTAAAGCCGGATATTGTCCACTTGCCATCGTTTAGCAAAGTGGTGTTTTGTTTTGGCAATTAATAATTTAATCTGCCGGAACATTTCATAACAGAGGGTAGCGATGATTAAACGCATGAAATTGGCCCAGTAGCGATGACAGGAAAGCCGGTCGGAATAAGTCATGTTTTTGAGTTCCTTTATTCGATTTTCACTGGCATCACCTCGCTTGACATAAAAATCAAAGTAAATCTGTTGAGCGGTCATCGCTTCAAAGTTGCTCACAAAGTAACGGACATTCATTCCTTTTCCGGTAGACTCCACTTTGGCGTACAGCTTTTCAGAACGATCCCAGCTTTTGGCCTGGTAAGTAAACGGGCCAACAAACTCTTGATGTTTGATGATTTTTGAAGCATATTCCTTTTTTACTTCAATGATAGTCTGTTTGGTAAAAGTCTTTAAAACTTCATTACTACTAATACCTAAACAAAATTGAAGGTCAAACTGCTTAGCTATCCGATAAAAAGATGCTCCTGAAAAGCCACTATCCGCTCGAATAAGGATCTTTACTGAGGGCAGTTTTTTTTCTGATTTTAATGACAATCCTTTTCAATAAGGCCACAAACCATTTGTTGGAGTGACAATTGCCCGGACGTAGTACTGGTAAAATGACCTGACCGGTGTTCCCGTCCTTAAAGAACAACTCATGGTACATAGTCTGTCCATAATAGCCATTATACAAACTGAGTTGTTGGGATCCATGAGTAGGGTCATCGGTACCATCTACATCAATGATGATTTGACCAGTCTTCTCTTTCAACTCCTCTACATAACGGTCTACAAACCATTGACTCATCTGGTAGATCAGACTCCGATCGGCCTTGTTTTCAAATCGACTTAAAGTAGGCTGGGAACATAATCCGCTATCTAGTACTTTACGGATCACCGGATCCTCTCGGAGTTTTTGTTCGTCATTGCAATCCTGATAGCCCTGCATCATTAAAAACACCCGTTGGCGAAGCATTTCTTCATAAGTGTATTCGATAAAAAAGGGGTTTCGATAGTCAGGAATCAGTGCGGCGAAGCTTTTTAATAGACCAGTCTTTCTCTCTACTTTTTCACTTAACAATATCGCTCC
The DNA here is from genome assembly GCA_963664285.2 of Cyclobacteriaceae bacterium. Classification (GTDB taxonomy): domain Bacteria; phylum Bacteroidota; class Bacteroidia; order Cytophagales; family Cyclobacteriaceae; genus JAJCYL01. The sequence goes on along the minus strand of CAXXNX010000032.1, from coordinate 50,138 downwards.
GTCTGAGCTAATCGCTGATGCTGAAAAATCAAATTTAAAAGCTTGTTTTCCTCGATAAAATACGGTATCTTTTTCCTTATATTCAGGCATAAATTAATTGCTTATTTTGTTGTCTAACTATCTCAATATAAGCAATTTATGCCTGTTTTTTATTGTCTACTATGAATTTTTCGGGTTAAATAGGGTCAACCCATTTGAAAAGCATTCAAGTATAAACACTCGTATTTGATACTTCTCCAAAACCTTTCTATGAACACATTATCTATTGCCCTGCCTTTTCCATCCATCGATAAATTAATCTGTAAACTATCTACCGTATTGGTAAACACCTCAGAGGTAAACTGACTGCCCTGATCGGTGTTAACTATATCGGGTTTACCATGCTGCTTGACAGCCTGATCAACCACTTGGCTACACCACTCAGCTGTCATCGTATTACTTAATGACCATCCGATAATATAGCGGCTATACAGGTCAATAACTGCTACCATAAACATAAAACCATTCTCCATCGGCACATAAGTAATATCAGTGGCCCACACTTGATTGACCCTGGTTATTTTTAACCCTTTAAGCAAATAAGGCCTTTTCTGATGTTCTGAAAATGGTTTCGATGTGTTAGGCTTGGGACCAACCGCTTCAAGTCCCATTAGCTTGTACAACCGGCCAATTCGTTTGTGGTTTATTTGATGATCCCCTGATCTGAGCCAGGCGGTCATACGTGGTACTCCATAGTAGGGATGTTGCAGATATTGCTCATCTATCAAACGCATCAACTTCAGGTTATATGAACTTTCTCTTTTTGGCTGGTAGTAATGCCCACTTCGATGAATCGATAATAATTTACACTGCCTTGACACGCTTAACTTCGGATGACTTTCTTCAACCATATCCCGACGCTCTGTTAAACTCTTCATTGTGACAAGGCGTTCTTTAAAAAATCATTCTCCACCTGAAGATGACCTATCTTCTCATACAGCTTTGAGTCTTCTACCCCCTCTTGTTTTGACTTTGAGGACGACTCAAACAATCTCGCCCCATGTGCTTTGAAATGCTTTTTCCAGGTATTGATCTGATTGGGATGGAGTGAATGTTTCCTTGCCAGATCCTGGATAGTCATTCGCTCTGTTAAGGCCTCCATTGCTATTTTTGCTTTAAAGGCTGAACTGAATCTTCTTCGTTTTTTCATTTTCGTAAGTTAAAATTTTACACCTTAACTCACTGTCCTATTTTTGGGGGTAATTATAATTTCATATTGTGAAGGTCTAAGCATATACATATATAGTACAGAAAATACCAAAAGTAATATTAAAAAGGAAAATTGAATAAAAGTTGAGTAACCGTTTTCAGCAGAGATTATTTCTTCTATACTCTTGTATATAATAAAACCGAATAAAACAATTACAAACCCAGTAATTAATTTAGCCGTCAAGTCAAGCGAAGCCTTGTAAATAACCTTTTCCATTTCACTATAAAATTTTTAAAGTTGAAATTGTTTTCCAATGGAATCATATAAAGAATTAATCCTCCTGCGGTTGCAAAAAAGAAGCTAATTAGGCCAAAGAATAAAGCAATTAACAGGTGAAACATAATTCCCAATTGTAGTATTTTTCTCCGAGCTTTCAAAGGTAACGCTATTGAGATGAAGAGTATTACCTCTAAAAATATAATTCCCAAGGTGGATATAGTTATGACAAATGGATTGGACAACAAAGGGAAAACTACAGGTCTGAGCCAAGTAGAAATACCCATAAGTGGGCTCTGAAAATAATAATAAAGAGCTGTGCCGTTAAGCCATTCTTCCACCAAGTTTAGAAGTAAAACCGTTAAAGTATACGAAAGCAATTTGAAGACGGATGATTTGATGAGCTATGAAAGAATTTGTAAGTAATATCCGTTTCCATAAACTCTTTGGAATCGCATTCCCAGGATTTGCCCAGTGATTCTTCCGATCATCACTTAAACAAATTGGGATTAACAAAAAGGTAATTACTGCAGTAAGTTGATCACCGCCGTTAACTATAGTTGCCGAAGAAAATAAACAAATATGATCGCCAAAATCAGCAAATTCACAAAAATAAGGACCAGCCGCAAAGCCAGTGATATCGAGAATCGATTGAAGATCAATGTGCAATCGTATTATCAAATAGTTGAGTCAATTATGGTGTAAATTGCCGATTGTTAAGAGATTAAACAAACCTTGATCTACCCGGAAAACATAGAGTCCAAGATCGGTTTTGATCAAATCCGAAACCTGGTTAGACAAAACTGTATGAGTGAATTGGGCCAATCATATGCGGACAAAACTCAATTCCTGACAGATGGAAATAAGGTTGAAAAACTGCTATTACAAACTGAAGACTTCCGCAAAATTCTAACTTCCGCGGAAGAATTTCCATCCTCAAATTATATCAATATTTCTATCAATCTCAACAAAATCAATGTTGAGGGCTCTTACCTCACAGAAGAAGAAATGTATGAAGTGAGTTTGGCTCTTGGAACCGTATTGTCGTGTGTCAGATTCTTCAGTGAAAGCGGCGAAAAGTATCCCCATCTCAACAAATTACTATCTTCAATTGATTTTGATTCTTCACTGCATCAAAGTATTTCCAGCAAATATGAGATTACCGGAGTCCTTAAAGACAATGCCTCCAATGAGTTACTTAAGATAAGAACCGAAATTCACAAACAGGATCAAAAATTGAGGAAGACCATCGAAGGAATTTTAAGGAAAGCCCGGGAAAATGGTTATTCTCCACGAGACGGACAAGTATCCCTTAGAGAAGGAAGGTTGGTTATCCCAGTTCATGCCGAGAACAAAAGGAGAATAAAAGGAGTAGTGCAAGATGAATCTGCAACCGGGCAAACGGTTTTCATTGAGCCCACCGAAATTATTGAGGTAGGTAATGAAATAAGGAACCTACGGTACCAGGAAAAAAGGGCTATCATAAAAATATTGATTGGGCTTTCGGACAAACTGAGGCCGTCAATACCAGTTCTTCTAAAAGCCAATCAATTCCTGGGAACAATTGATTTTATTCGAGCTAAGGCCAGATTGGCTATCGAAATCAAGGCATCTCTACCAGAAATATCAACCAGCGACACTCACGAGTTGGTCAAGGCTAGACATCCTTTACTGCTCATTCACAATAAAAGAATTGGAAAAGAAGTGATTCCACTGGACCTCACTTTGAACACAAAACAGCGGATCTTGGTGATTTCCGGTCCTAATGCCGGTGGTAAATCAGTAAGCCTCAAAACTGCTGGTCTGCTACAGTATATGCTTCAATCCGGATTGCTCATTCCAGCAGAAGAGTCTTCCAAGGTGATGATCTTTCAAAAACTATTTATTGATATAGGAGACGAACAGTCCATTGAGAATGATTTAAGTACCTACAGTTCACATCTCAGAAATCTAAAGCATTTCCTCGATCACGCAAATAAGAAAACATTGTTTCTTATCGATGAATTCGGAACGGGAACAGAACCTCAATTTGGCGGATCAATTGCTGAAGTTATTTTGGATCAAATAAACCAACAGGGAGCGTATGGAATTGTGACGACCCACTACTCCAACCTCAAAAAAATGGCTGAGAAAAAACCCGGCATAGTCAATGCAGCTATGAGGTTTGATGTCGAGAACCTCGCCCCACTGTACCGATTGGAAATCGGTAAACCCGGAAGTTCATTTGCCCTTGAGATTGCTGGTAGTATTGGCCTAAATAAAAAACTTATAGAAAAAGCGAAAAAGTTAGTCGGATATTCATATGTCAATTTCGACACGCTTGTCAATCAACTGGAATTTGAAAAAACACAATACCAAGAAAAACTTGGGGAGATTACTAAAAGGCAAAAGTGGCTGGAAAGAGAACATAAAGACTACCAGGATCTCAAGGAACACCTGGAAAATGAAAGAAGATCAATCCTCAATGCCGCTAAAAAGCAGGCCGAAAGAATCATCTTAGATGCCAATAAGAGAATAGAACTAACAATTAAGGAAATCAAGGAATCAAGAGCGGATAATAAAAAAACCCGTCAAGCCAGGCAGACACTTACACAGCATCGTGAAGAAGTGTCACTTTCGACTGAAAAAAATAAGAGTTTGCTTCCTCCAAATAGAGTAGAACAACCTAAAGTTGGAGATCACGTGAGGATCAAAGGACAAGATTCTGTAGGTGAATTGATCAAACTAAAAGGGAAAAAAGCTGAAGTGATGATGGGAGCCATTAAGTCGCTGGTCAATTTTGAAAACCTTGAGAAGGCCCCCCAAACAGAAAACAAGCGGTATGACCGGAACGCCCGAGTAAAGGGAGTGAACTATGAGCGGAAGGCTGCAGATTTCAAAAGCAATCTTGACCTAAGGGGCAATAGAGCATCTGAGGCGGTGAACAAATTAGACACTTTCATTGACGACGCCTTATTATTGGGCATTAGTGAGTTGCGCATTATCCACGGGAAGGGAGACGGCATTCTTCGCGAAGCAATTCGTCATTATCTCAAAGACTATAATTTCATCAAGAGCATAAAAGATGAACATGTCGACCACGGTGGAGCCGGTGTTTCTGTTATAACCCTGGCCTAGTGGTGAGCTTTCGCATAAAGTAGCATAAATAATCTTCCCGGCCCATTAGTTGTCTACTTTCCAGCTGGATTTATTAATCTATGAATAACAGCCATAACGATATTAATAAACAACATTTGCACCGTTGACAAAAGACAATTGGAAGAATTTTTCTGCACTTCTGTAGATTTACTAAAATAAGCAATCAACTATGAAAAAATTATTGTCAAACTTCCTGATGCTCGTAGTCATTTTGGGATGCCAGGAAGCACAAATTTATGATGTCGTAATTACGAATGCTATCATTTTTGATGGCACCGGCAATCCACCTTATCCAGGTGCGATAGTAATAAATTCGGATACGATAGCGGCGATTGGCGACCTGAATAATTTCCAAGGTAGCGTCCAAATAGATGCACAAGGCCAGGCCGTCTCACCGGGATTTATCAATATGCTAAGCTGGTCTACAGAATCACTGATTATTGATGGCCGATCAATGGGTGAAATCAAGCAAGGCGTAACCCTAGAAGTTATGGGTGAAGGCTGGTCAATGGGTCCCCAAAATCCTGAAATGAAGGCCCGAGCCGAGGAAAATATGGATGAAGATTCCCGCTATGATATTGATTGGACAACGCTGGGTGAATATTTAGCATCACTTGAGAACAGGGGAATTACTCCTAATGTTGCCTCCTTCGTTGGAGCAACCACCCTAAGAATACACGAAGTTGGATTTGAAGACCGGGCGCCTACTGAAGAGGAACTCTCAAATATGAAAGCGCTTGCCCAGGAGGCCATGGAAGAAGGGGCTATGGGTATCGGGTCATCATTGATCTATGCACCAGCTTTTTATGCTTCCACGGAAGAATTAATTGAACTTTGCATGGTCGCTTCCGAATATGGGGGAATGTATATCACTCATATGAGAAGTGAGGGAAACAAGTTTCTGGAAGCTGTGGATGAAACCATCACAATAGATAGAGAAGCTAATCTTCCTGCCGAAATTTACTACCTAAAAGCCGCAGGTCGAAAAAACTGGTCTAAAATGGATTTGGCCATTGAGCGAATAAATGACACCAGATCGAACGGAATCAGAATAACCACTGATATGTATAACTATGTAGCCGGGGCAACTGGATTGAATGCATCTATGCCTCCCTGTGTGCAGGAAGGTGGATACAAGGCCTGGAGCGCTCGTCTTCAGGATCCAAAGATAAGGTCACAAGTAAGAGAGGAAATGAAACAGGATGCCGATGACTGGGAAAACTTATTAGCCGCAGCTGGTTCTGCCGATAACGTACTTCTGGTGTGATTCAAAAATGATTCTTTACGTGCTTTATATAAAGGCAAAACACTCAATGAAGCTTCGAAGGTGCATGGAAAGGGAGTCGAAGAGACGGCAATGGATCTGGTAATTGCAGATGGCACTCGTGTTGGAACGGTGTATTTTTTGATGTTAGAAGAAAATGTCAAAAAACAAATAGCCCTACCCTATATGAGTTTCGGCCAGATGCTTCATCCATGGCGACCGAAGGTGTTTTTCTAAAGAACAGCACGCATCCAAGGGCATATAGAAATTTTGCCAGGTTGCTGGGCAAATACGTTAGAGACGAAAAAGTGATACCATTGGAAGAAGCGATAAGAAAACTTACTTCGTTGCCCGCCTCAAACCTCGGAATAGAAAAAAGGGGACTTTTAAAATTGGGATATTACGCAGACGTTGTCATATTTGATCCCGACAGCATTCAGGATCGTTCCACATTTGAGGAACCACATCAATATGCAACGGGGGTTACTCAGGTATTTGTTAATGGCATTCAGGTGTTGAAAGATGGTGAACACACAGACGCCAAGCCTGGAAGATTTATAAAAGGACCTGGATACAAAAAAGGCGATTAAACTGTAGGTTTACTCATTTTCGGCACAACTTTTGCCATATTTTCAGCGTTACATCTTTGATTGAGATGAATAGAAGCCATTATATCAATTATTTGGGTTATTTTTGTCAAACCCTCTTTCGAATGAGAACTGCCTTAAAAATTGCATTTTCCTTCGTTTTATCCACCATTTCCTATTTATCATTGGCTCAAATTGTGACCGTGGAAGAGAAAGAATCACTGGAAGAAGAGTTTGATACTGTTGCCAATGAATGGTATGTTTTGTCAAAAGTGATAGATAATTATAAGGGTTTAGCGGAATACTGCGGTAGCTCTGAATTAAAAGGCCAGGTGATTACTTCCATCAGGAAAATCCATCATTTTGACTCACTAATTATGGACAAAATCAATTCACCGAGCTTTGTTCATGAAAACGCCAGAGAGGAAAGGAAAACCCTGAAATCAATAGAAGAATTTGAAGGTGAATACCGAATCCCGAATTTCTTAGAACATTTGAATGACGAATGTAACGCGAGGCATGATATTGAAAAAGATCGGAAAAAATTAGCCAATGAAATCGGAGCTAAATCTTATAGTGGTCAGGTCTATCTCATAGAGTTAGAACTATACAAGTACATTCATCACATTGATAAACGACTTGATCATATTGAAAAGCACTTGCATAAAATTCACATTGACGACGTAAGTGGTTAATAAATTTCTCGAAGAATATCAGCAACTTTGTGTTTCTTCACAGCTATTCAGGTTAGTTAGGAAAGTTCTCATGAAGATACAGATCATTGCGGTTTGTCTTCTCTTTTTAGTCTCATGCCAGTCTGTCAGGGTCATTAGTGGGCGCAAGCAGATCAAGAAACATTTAGACAAAGCATTTTTTAGCAATCACTTTACTGGATTAGCAGTATACGATCCTTCTACCAAAGAATGGCTTTACACAAAGAATATTGGTCGATATTTTACTCCTGCCAGTAATATAAAACTTTTGAGTTTGTATGCCGGAATAAAGCTTCTGGGTGACTCATTACCAGGGCTATACTATCAGTATCGCGGTGATACTTTATTATTCCGGGGCACTGGAGATCCAACATTTCTTCATCCTGATTTTAGTGAGCAAAAAATTTACAATTTCCTGAAGGCTTACCAAGGTCCACTGATGTTAGTCCCAACCCCAACTTCCAGCAAACCTTACGGACCCGGTTGGAGTTGGGATGATTATCGCTTTGACTTTCAGCCGGAAAGAAATGACTTACCTGTATATGGCAATGTTGTGCGTATATTTTCAGATCGGGGTTTGGTAAAAGCAATTCCAGACATTTTCACTGACGCATTGGTACAGTCGAATTCCCTGAATCGGGAAATAAGATATGTCGATCACAATATATTCGTCATAAACCCTCAACATCCGGAAGGGCAGGTCATCCCGTTTCGTACTTATTCTGAATTAACCGCCACTCTCTTAATTGATACATTAAATAAAAAAGTGGCCATTAATGAAATCCCTTTTCATGGCCAGGTTAAGTACAGTCAGGCGAGCAAAGACTTGTATAACATTATGATGAAGCGAAGTGACAATTTCTTTGCGGAACAATTGCTAATGATGAGTTCATCTAAATTATCCGATACTTTAAGTGTAGAGAAAACCATAGCTTATGTGAGTAGAAAGTATTTAACAGATTTACCGGATACACCTGTTTGGGTTGACGGTTCAGGTCTTTCACGATATAATTTAATTACGCCACGAAGTATTGTGAGGTTATTGGAGAAACTAAGGGAAGAGAAGAGTGATGATTGGTTGTTTTCTGTATTACCTATCGGTGGTCAATCAGGCACCATTAAAAACTGGTATGCAGGTGTGAATACTCCTTACGTTTTTGCTAAATCCGGGACCTTAAGCAATAATCACAATCTTAGTGGTTATCTGGTGACTAATTCAGGTAAGACCCTAATTTTTTCCTTTATGAATAATAATTACACTACACCGGTAAATAAGGTTAAAATGGAAATGGGAAAAGTCCTGGAATTAATTAGTGTCTCTAAGAAAACAGCGAGTTTTAGGTCGTATTAAAATATTGCTTAAAATGGAACAATGAAAAAATCACTCACCTTGCTGACTAATAAAGGGTGACTTTGCTTTTATTCATTGTTTTTGATGGTTTTTGATAAAAATAGCCGGGTTTTAGCCTGGCCAGGACGCACTTCTGCCAGTGCCTAATCCTTATTAACCCGAAAAATTCATAGTAGACAATAAAAAACAGGCATAAATTGCTTATATTGAGATAGTTAGACAACAAAATAAGCAATTAATTTACGCCTGAATATAAAGAAAAAGATACCGTATTTTATCGAGGAAAACAAGCTTTTAAATTTGATTTTTCAGCATCAGCGATTAGCTCAGACGGAGCGATATTGTTAAGTGAAAAAGTAGAGAGAAAGACTGGTCTATTAAAAAGCTTCGCCGCACTGATTCCTGACTATCAAAACCCCTTTTTTATCGAATACACTTATGAAGAAATGCTTCGCTAACGGGTGTTTTTAATGATGCAGGGCTATCAGGATTGCAATGACGAACAAAAACTCCGAGAGGATCCGGTGATCCGTAAAGTACTAGATAGCGGATTATGTTCCCAGCCTACTTTAAGTCGATTTGAAAACAAGGCCGATCGGAGTCTGATCTACCAGATGAGTCAATGGTTTGTAGACCGTTATGTAGAGGAGTTGAAAGAGAAGACTGGTCAAATCATCATTGATGTAGATGGTACCGATGACCCTACTCATGGATCCCAACAACTCAGTTTGTATAATGGCTATTATGGACAGACTATGTACCATGAGTTGTTCTTTAAGGACGGGAACACCGGTCAGGTCATTTTACCAGTACTACGTCCGGGCAATTGTCACTCCAACAAATGGTTTGTGGCCTTATTGAAAAGGATTGTCATTAAAATCAGAAAAAAACTGCCCTCAGTAAAGATCCTTATTCGAGCGGATAGTGGCTTTTCAGGAGCATCTTTTTATCGGATAGCTAAGCAGTTTGACCTTCAATTTTGTTTAGGTATTAGTAGTAATGAAGTTTTAAGGACTTTTACCAAACAGACTATCATTGAAGTAAAAAAGGAATATGCTTCAAAAATTATCAAACATCAAGAGTTTGTTGGCCCGTTTACTTACCAGGCCAAAAGCTGGGATCGTTCTGAAAAGCTGTACGCCAAAGTGGAGTCTACCGGAAAAGGAATGAATGTCCGTTACTTTGTGAGCAACTTTGAAGCGATGACCGCTCAACAGATTTACTTTGATTTTTATGTCAAGCGAGGTGATGCCAGTGAAAATCGAATAAAGGAACTCAAAAACATGACTTATTCCGACCGGCTTTCCTGTCATCGCTACTGGGCCAATTTCATGCGTTTAATCATCGCTACCCTCTGTTATGAAATGTTCCGGCAGATTAAATTATTAATTGCCAAAACAAAACACCACTTTGCTAAACGATGGCAAGTGGACAATATCCGGCTTTACCTGATGAAGGTTGGGGCGTGCCTGAAAGAAAGGAAAAGATCATTGACAATACAATTCTCAAGAGCCTTTAGATATCAATACCTGCTGGGCGATTTGCTTACGGTGAACTGACCGATCAGTTAAACAGTTTGGTTTAATCAAAAAAATGTTCTTCCATAAGAACACAATAGAGCTTTGACTGAAAATTGAAAAATTCTAACAAAAAAACGCTCTAATGTCCTTTGAAATCCAGAAACCTGGTTGATCTTCAAATTAATACATACACTCCAATCAAAAATAGTTAGTGTCTCTAAGAAAACAGCGAGTTTTAGGTCGTATTAAAATATTGCTTAAAATGGAACAATGAAAAAATCACTCAACCTTGCTGACTAATAAAGGGTGACTTTGCTTTTATTCATTGTTTTTGATGGTTTTTGATAAAAATAGCCGGGTTTTAGCCTGGCCAGGACGCACTTCTGCCAGTGCCTAATCCTTAGCTAAAAGGTGATTAAGCTGCTTGTTTCTGGCAATTGGCTTGCTGCTGGGCGGCCAGACGGTCAGCCTGGAGTTTACGCCCGATCTTGTGAAGGTTGTAGGCAGTAATGGCCAACCCGATGTAGCTATTGAAAGTTTTGCGGGTACGGTTCGGGCATCGGTCCAATCCCCGGTGTTCCAGCTCATTAATGTTGGATTCGATAGCAGAATGCTTGTTTTTCAACCTTTTGAAGGCTGGCGCTGATTCGATGGCTTTTTCTTCTTTGTTTAACCTACCCTTTTTAGGCATGATCACTTCTGGGATGAAGGTTTGCAGAGTTGCTTTATCCTCTTTATCGGAAAACCCCTTGTCGGTGCTCAGGCTTTGGATGGGGTATTTCTCAGCGATACGCCGGGCAATTGATAGGGTAAGTTGGTTGTCGGTTTGTTTTTCAGCTATTTGCCAGTCTATGAGTAAATGGTATTGATCCGAAGTGATGGCCAGATTCTTACCGATCTCCACATTGGGGTGCAGTTTGCCTTTTTTGATCATTTCGGCATAAGGTTGAAAGATGGAAAAGACTTTTTCGGCATGGGGAATGGTCTCTGCTCTGATCAACCGCCTGTCGAGCAACTCGATGTGCTTTTCCAACATCTCAAGATAATAGGTCAATGCCATCAGGGCTGCGAACTCCTCGATAGAGTTTCCTTGATGTTTTTCCAACATTTGGCCCACTTTCTTGCTCAAAGCACGGGCTTTAGTCAGATAGGAAGTGGCAGCCTGCTCTACCCGCTCCTCTTTGTTTTTTCCTCCTGAGCCGGTGGTCCTGCCCACGCTGCGCATCAGCCTTTTGAGGGATCTGCGCCAATCCCCGGACTTACGCCAGCCAGTAAAATACCTTTTTGAGACCAATAAATCAGCTACATCTATACACTTTCTGGCACTGTCCCATAGCAGGTTGTAGTCGGTAGGAAAGTGGGTGTCGGTTTCTACCACGAAACTATCGGTCTTGCAACGCAAGGCAACTTCCTCCCCTCCGGTTTTTCCTTTTTTTTTTTTAAACACCTGGTGACCTGCTGCTACGATTACATCATTGATGCCGATGAGCAGTTCATCGTCCAGCAAGGTCACATTGTCATAAATGTTCTGGTACTTATACTGTTTGCCCACAGAGTAGTCGGTAGGTAGCACCCCCATAATGCCCCGTACCAACGTGTCATAATTGGAGATATGGTGTAACTCATCGTAAGAGATGTTCATGCACAGGCGCACCTGGGCCAATACGAAGACCTCCCACAGACTCATACCCTCACGGCCCGTCTTTTTCTTTCCCTCAATGAGTTTGGAAGAAAGTAATTCAAAAATACGCTGGTTCCATTCAGGTTGGACATAGATATATTGAAGGGCGGCTGCCAGGGCAGCTAAGTGGCTTTTAGTTTTCACCGGAGCCTCTACTTGCTCGATGGGTGTGCATCTCAGGGTAAGTTGGGGCTGGAAGGATTTCCTCATGGTTTGTATTTATATCGGTTATATGCAATATAATGATTAATCCTGATAAACCAACCGAAAAAATCGTTTCTTTTCTACACTGAATGAACAAAAAAAGGACAGGGATTTTACTCCCCGACAGACCAAAAAGCCTGCGAATCTCAAAGTGAATTCTTTGGGGTTTTTGAATGGAAAACCTTCAAATGGCCAATTAACAGGCTACAACGCAACTGTTCTTGATAATATTTGTGAATTTGATAATTCTACTGAATCAGATTCGAGAATAATTCAGCGCTGATTTGATGGAAAAAATACGAATATGATGGATAATCAGCATATTAGCCTGTTTTCATACAGACACTAGTTAGCAACCCATTATTAATCCCAAAATTGGTGGCCTATGAATAATGCGGGTTAACCCGCATTATTCATAGGCCACCAATTTTGGGATTAATAATGGGTTGCTAACTATTTTTGATTGGAGTGTATGTATTAATTTGAAGATCAACCAGGTTTCTGGATTTCAAAGGACATTAGAGCGTTTTTTTGTTAGAATTTTTCAATTTTCAGTCAAAGCTCTATTGTGTTCTTATGGAAGAACATTTTTTTGATTAAATCAAACTGTTTAACTGATCGGTCAGTTCACCGTAAGCAAATCGCCCAGCAGGTATTGATATCTAAAGGCTCTTGAGAATTGTATTGTCAATGATCTTTTCCTTTCTTTCAGGCACGCCCCAACCTTCATCAGGTAAAGCCGGATATTGTCCACTTGCCATCGTTTAGCAAAGTGGTGTTTTGTTTTGGCAATTAATAATTTAATCTGCCGGAACATTTCATAACAGAGGGTAGCGATGATTAAACGCATGAAATTGGCCCAGTAGCGATGACAGGAAAGCCGGTCGGAATAAGTCATGTTTTTGAGTTCCTTTATTCGATTTTCACTGGCATCACCTCGCTTGACATAAAAATCAAAGTAAATCTGTTGAGCGGTCATCGCTTCAAAGTTGCTCACAAAGTAACGGACATTCATTTCCTTTTCCGGTAGACTCCACTTTGGCGTACAGCTTTTCAGAACGATCCCAGCTTTTGGCCTGGTAAGTAAACGGGCCAACAAACTCTTGATGTTTGATGATTTTTGAAGCATATTCCTTTTTTACTTCAATGATAGTCTGTTTGGTAAAAGTCTTTAAAACTTCATTACTACTAATACCTAAACAAAATTGAAGGTCAAACTGCTTAGCTATCCGATAAAAAGATGCTCCTGAAAAGCCACTATCCGCTCGAATAAGGATCTTTACTGAGGGCAGTTTTTTTCTGATTTTAATGACAATCCTTTTCAATAAGGCCACAAACCATTTGTTGGAGTGACAATTGCCCGGACGTAGTACTGGTAAAATGACCTGACCGGTGTTCCCGTCCTTAAAGAACAACTCATGGTACATAGTCTGTCCATAATAGCCATTATACAAACTGAGTTGTTGGGATCCATGAGTAGGGTCATCGGTACCATCTACATCAATGATGATTTGACCAGTCTTCTCTTTCAACTCCTCTACATAACGGTCTACAAACCATTGACTCATCTGGTAGATCAGACTCCGATCGGCCTTGTTTTCAAATCGACTTAAAGTAGGCTGGGAACATAATCCGCTATCTAGTACTTTACGGATCACCGGATCCTCTCGGAGTTTTTGTTCGTCATTGCAATCCTGATAGCCCTGCATCATTAAAAACACCCGTTGGCGAAGCATTTCTTCATAAGTGTATTCGATAAAAAAGGGGTTTCTATAGTCAGGAATCAGTGCGGCGAAGCTTTTTTAATAGACCAGTCTTTCTCTCTACTTTTTCACTTAACAATATCGCTCCATCTGAGCTAATCGCTGATGCTGAAAAATCAAATTTAAAAGCTTGTTTTCCTCGATAAAATACGGTATCTTTTTCCTTATATTCAGGCATAAATTAATTGCTTATTTTGTTGTCTAACTATCTCAATATAAGCAATTTATGCCTGTTTTTTATTGTCTACTATGAATTTTTCGGGTTAAGGCTGTTGCATCAAAACGGCTGAGCAAAGAAGAAATTTCAAAGGCATTGGATGGGAAGTTGGCCTACGGTGCAACCTTGATTACAGATAAGCACCCTTCTTATAAGGCTTTTGCCAAAGACAACCCCTCCATAAAGCACAAAGCGCTATTGGCCAAAGATCATGTGGATAGAGATGATAAAACAATCCATCTGCAAAAAGTAAACAATGTTCACACTCAACTTAGGACATTCTTACGCCCATTCAATGGTGTCAGTTCCAAATATTTGCAAAACTACCTGAATTGGTATGCTTATGCTGACCGAATAAGAGAGAGTAAAACAACTTTGAAACAATGGTTTCTGACTATGCTATTAACGGATCAAGCCTATCATCTGTATGAGCTATTTAAACAAAATACTGTTATAATTAGAACTTAGCTCATTTATCTAATACTTCATCCGGAATTACTGGTCAGCTGTTTTAGGATCTTTCCCTGGCTGTTGGCCAGGTAAATTTCACGTACTCCGGTAAGATCGGAAGTAAAGGTAAAAAATTTGCCATCGGGTGACCAAATGGCATAGAACTCATTTCCTCGGTGCCTACTAAGAGTGTGATGTTTGATCCGTCCTCATCCATAATGAAGATATCTTCGTTGCCATTTTTGGTTGAGGAAAAAGTAATCTTGTTCCCTGGAGCGCCTGTGGCAATACGTTCATCAACCAACCAGGTAGTCAACCTGGTTACTCCGGTACCATCGGGACTCATTCAATAAATGTCCCAGTTGTCATCACGATCGGAATCAAAAAGAATGTAATCACCACCCCAACTCCAATCGCGGAAAAGGCCTGTTGCCGGATTATTGGTTAGATTGACCTGGTTGGACCCATCCTCATTCATCAGATAGACCTCCCAATTGCCATCTCGAGTAGAATTGAAGGCAATTTGTTTACCATCTCTTGACCACATAGGGACTAAATCCCTTCCTTCATTAGTGGTTAAACGTTGAGGAGAGGAACCATCGATATTCATGGAGTAGATTTCCATTATTTGACATTAAAAAAAGGTATCCTTACCGCTTCCTTAACATTATCCGATTAACCTCATCCAGATCTTTCTGGAATTTACTTTGTAGATCGCTTTGGGTCGGCTCAACTTGAGGAGAAGCCTCCTTCCAGCCCATGCCGCACTTGAGTGCGAAGATCACCCCCGTGGGATTCTTGCCATAGACCAGTTTCTCTTCGTATAGAGTCTCAATGCGCTGAGCAGCACGGATGATAATCTCTGAAAATTCTTCTCGGTGTTTATAGTTTTGAACTGACTGTCGGGTCAAACCGAGATGCAATGCCAATCCGGAGAGAGTGGGTTTTTCCTCAGTCTCGAAGTATTGATCTATTGCTTCCCGCAGTTCCTGGGGGCTTTGGAACCTCAGTTTGGCTCCGACCGTAGGCCTATCAGGATCGCGGATTTCAATGCCATTGTGCATACACAAATATAATAGATATCGTACTTGTGTATGTTTGTACCTATGGCAGTACCTAAAAATAAAAATAGCCTCTGTAATAGAGATAAAGCTATTTATTTTGGATTCGATGGGAGTCGAACCCACAACCTCTTGACTTCCAGTCAATCAAGCAATCTACCCTCCTGAGTTACCGTTAATACACAAGAATAATCTTTCATTTCTGACAGATGAGGCTCTGAAAAATCGGTTTACTTGACACTGATGGAAGGCTACTAAAAAGGCTCTTCAGCTTTAGTATAGATCCGAAAGTGTATATAAATGTGTAAACTAAAATGATAAAAGCAGCTACAATTTAGTGTAACTGCTTGATTATCAATGTGGGCCCAGTAGGATTTGAACCTACGACCACCTGATTATGAGTCAGGTGCTCTAACCAACTGAGCTATGGGCCCTTGGTGTGAGTTTGAGTTTCTACAAGAGAGTCAACCCACAACGGAATCGGCTGCAAAATTAAACATTGGATTAAGTTTGGGCAATGATCCCGGTCGAATAAATATCTGATCAGGGTTTTTCTTGAACACTTTTAGCTCTATTATACTCACTCCTTCCCTGCCCTATACCCATAATATCCAACTACGGCAAAACATAACATTGGTAAGATGAATGAAAAGTTAACTTCAGGCACACCCAGGATCAAGATGTCACTGTACCCAGGTCCCCCCAGATCAAGGACTACTCCTTGTAGCACCGGCATTACGGCTCCACCCACAATAGCCATAATTAATCCCGCCGAGCCCAACTTGGCATCATCTCCTAGCCCATCCAGCGCAATGCCGTAAATGGTGGGGAACATTAATGACATAAAAGCAGAGGCGCCTACCAGGCAATACAAACCGATCATGCCACCAAGAAATATGGTGCACAACATCATCATGGCCCCTCCGAATGCAAACCACATCATCAGCCTGGCGCCATTAACATACTTCAACAGAAAAGTACTGATCATCCGGGAGGCGAAAAAGATAGAGGTAGCAATGATATTGTAACTCTGTGCTTCAGCTTTCGACATACCCAAATTCTCACCATATTGAACAATATACGTCCAACACATGATTTGAGCTCCCACATAAAATACCTGGGCTACTACCCCGAACATATAGTTGGAATTGGCAAATAGCCTTTGGAATGTTCCTTTTACATCGAGATGATGATCGCTTTCTCCTTTCGCTGGCATTTTGGAAAAAAAGAAAATAACCATCATGACTAACACAAACAGGCCAAGTACCACATAGGGATCCCGGATCAACAAAAGATCATGAGTTCTTATACCGGTTTTTGTTACAGTGTCCAACTCTGAAAAAATGCCGATTGAACTATCCGCCGATTGCAGTGATACTAATATGAAGTTAATAGCCACCAATTGACCAAGCAATGCGCCGATGGGGTTGAAAGACTGGGCCAGGTTTAATCGTCGGGTAGCGGTGGATTCATCTCCTAAAGCCAGAATAAATGGATTGGCAGTGGTTTCCAGGAAAGCCAGCCCAAAGGTCAGTACGTAAAGAGAAACGAGAAAAAGAGCAAATATTTCTGTACTGGCTGCCGGATAGAACATCACTGCACCTGCAGCATACAACGCCAACCCCATAAGGATGCCAGACTTATATGAGTATCTCTTGATAAACAGCGCCGCAGGTATGGCCATGGTGAAATAACCGCCATAAAAAGCAAATTGCACTAATGACGCCTCGATATTGGAGATCTCCATCACTGTCTTAAATGTGGAAACCATGGGGTTAGTAATATCATTGGCAAAACCCCACAAGGCGAACAATGTTGTAACCAGGATAAATGGTACTAAATAAGTTTTACTGACTACAGGTTGGCTATCACTCATATATTCAATCAGGTTTTTCAACAAGCATAGCTCTGTCGAGATGGACATATCCCCCATCTATATAAATAAATTGTCCTGTGGTATGCGAGGATCTTTCCGATATAGTGAACAGGACGGCGTCAGCGATCTCTGTCGGTGTTGTCATTCGTTTCTCAAGCGGAATCTTGTCTACAATGGATTTGTATTTCTTTTCTCCATCCTCCAGGGTTTTTAACCAGCTATCGTAAGAAGGAGTCCAGCATTCCGCGATAACAATAGCATTTACCCTGATACCGTCATTAACTAAATCAATAGCCCATTCCCTTGTTAAGGCAAGGACACCTCCCTTAGCCGCAGCATATGCGGAGGTTCCACCCTGCCCTGTTATAGCTACTTTAGATCCAATGTTTAAGATGTTACCTCTAGATTTTTTCAAATGGGGTAAGGTATACTTTACCGTCAAAAAGTAACTCACCAGGTTGAGCTTAAGTGAATCAATAAAGTCTTCTGCACTCCCATCGAATCCTACACCATCATTTGAGCCAACAACATTAACTACAACGTCTATCCTGTTGTGTTTTTTGGCAATTGCTTTTACTGCATGTTCTACTTCATCGGATTTGGTGAGATCAGCCTTGAAAAAAGATGCGTCAATACCAATTTGATTAAATTCCTTTGCATAATCTTCACCTCGCTCGCTGACATCTATAATAGCAGGAATCGCTCCTTCTGTTACTAGCGCCTGAAGTATCGTTTGGCTGATGCTCCCTTTCTCTCCAGCCCCACCCGCTACCAGAACTACTTTACTTTTTAGGTTCAAATCCATAATTATCAGAATTGTGTCTTGGTGGCTTTGTGACTTTGTGGCTAAATATATGCCACTAAATCTTTAGGACACGAAGAATTAGCCCGCATTATTCATAGGCCACCAATTTTGGGATTAATAATGGGTTGCTAACTATTTTTGATTGGAGTGTATGTATTAATTTGAAGATCAACCAGGTTTCTGGATTTCAAAGGACATTAGAGCGTTTTTTTGTTAAAATTTTTCAATTTTCAGTCAAAGCTCTATTGTGTTCTTATGGAAGAACATTTTTTTGATTAAACCAAACTGTTTAACTGATCGGTCAGTTCACCGTAAGCAAATCGCCCAGCAGGTATTGATATCTAAAGGCTCTTGAGAATTGTATTGTCAATGATCTTTTCCTTTCTTTCAGGCACGCCCCAACCTTTATCAGGTAAAGCCGGATATTGTCCACTTGCCATCGTTTAGCAAAGTGGTGTTTTGTTTTGGCAATTAATAATTTAATCTGCCGGAACATTTCATAACAGAGGGTAGCGATGATTAAACGCATGAAATTGGCCCAGTAGCGATGACAGGAAAGCCGGTCGGAATAAGTCATGTTTTTGAGTTCCTTTATTCGATTTTCACTGGCATCACCTCGCTTGACATAAAAATCAAAGTAAATCTGTTGAGCGGTCATCGCTTCAAAGTTGCTCACAAAGTAACGGACATTCATTCCTTTTCCGGTAGACTCCACTTTGGCGTACAGCTTTTCAGAACGATCCCAGCTTTTGGCCTGGTAAGTAAACGGGCCAACAAACTCTTGATGTTTGATGATTTTTGAAGCATATTCCTTTTTTACTTCAATGATAGTCTGTTTGGTAAAAGTCTTTAAAACTTCATTACTACTAATACCTAAACAAAATTGAAGGTCAAACTGCTTAGCTATCCGATAAAAAGATGCTCCTGAAAAGCCACTATCCGCTCGAATAAGGATCTTTACTGAGGGCAGTTTTTTTCTGATTTTAATGACAATCCTTTTCAATAAGGCCACAAACCATTTGTTGGAGTGACAATTGCCCGGACGTAGTACTGGTAAAATGACCTGACCGGTGTTCCCGTCCTTAAAGAACAACTCATGGTACATAGTCTGTCCATAATAGCCATTATACAAACTGAGTTGTTGGGATCCATGAGTAGGGTCATCGGTACCATCTACATCAATGATGATTTGACCAGTCTTCTCTTTCAACTCCTCTACATAACGGTCTACAAACCATTGACTCATCTGGTAGATCAGACTCCGATCGGCCTTGTTTTCAAATCGACTTAAAGTAGGCTGGGAACATAATCCGCTATCTAGTACTTTACGGATCACCGGATCCTCTCGGAGTTTTTGTTCGTCATTGCAATCCTGATAGCCCTGCATCATTAAAAACACCCGTTGGCGAAGCATTTCTTCATAAGTGTATTCGATAAAAAAGGGGTTTCGATAGTCAGGAATCAGTGCGGCGAAGCTTTTTAATAGACCAGTCTTTCTCTCTACTTTTTCACTTAACAATATCGCTCCGTCTGAGCTAATCGCTGATGCTGAAAAATCAAATTTAAAAGCTTGTTTTCCTCGATAAAATACGGTATCTTTTTCCTTATATTCAGGCATAAATTAATTGCTTATTTTGTTGTCTAACTATCTCAATATAAGCAATTTATGCCTGTTTTTTATTGTCTACTATGAATTTTTCGGGTTAATATTTAACAAAGACAGATCAATTTTTTGAGAAATAATTCATGGGAATATAACCCTCACATTATTCCATAAAATTCCATTGCATTTAGTCCCATTATTTGTTCTTTTTCAGCTGGTGACAAATCTTCAATATAACGATCAACTATCAGCCTTATATCGGAATAAGTTCCTCCCAATAAACACACTGGCCAGTCTGATCCAAACATTACTCTATCAGGTCCGAATACTTCAAGAATGACATCAAGATAAGGAACAAATTCTTGGTACTTCCATTGAGTCCAATCAGCTTCGGTAACCAAACCCGACAGTTTGCACCACACATTATCATTACCGGCCAGTACGGCCATACTTTTCTTCCAGGAATCGATTTCACCGGCCTTGATATCGGGCTTAGCAATATGATCGACCACAAAGTGTTGCTGAGGGAATTTAGCCACCAATTGAATGGCTGCAGAAAGTTGTGTAGGAAATATGAGAATATCATATGTGAAATCATAAGCAGCCAACATGCCAATACCACGCTGAAATTCAGATCCTAACATGAAGTTATCATTGGGTTCATCCTGAACGATATGTCTGAAACCGGCTAACTTTTCCGATGCTGTAAAACGATCAAGCTGTTCTTTCAAATCCACACTGCGCAAATCAACCCATCCCACCACCGCTTTTATAAAATCAAATTTTTCTGATAACTCTAACAAAAACATCGTCTCTTCCGATGACTGATCAGCCTGAACTGCAATACTTCCTGTAACTCCGGACTTATTCAACTCCATCTGTAAATCATCTGGCAAAAAATCCTTTTTGAGCAAAGACATGTTTTCACCAATCCAGGAATGCCTGTGTGGGTCATATTGCCAAAAATGCTGATGCGAATCGATTGTCATCTCAAATTCAACAATGATTACAATGAAATTCCCCTTTTCCAGGGAATGAAGTCGTCCTGACCCAGTCGAACCGCATGGGGAGTGGCCTTTCCACTAGCCACATCTAAAATGTAATCCAGTAAATCTTCTCCCTTTTCTTCTATTGTACTCTGACCTTCTATGATAGCTCCAGTATCCAAATCGATAATGTCCTGCATTTTCTTAGCCAATTTGGTATTGGTAGAAACCTTGATCACCGGTGCAATCGGATTACCGGTTGGTGTTCCCAAACCTGTGGTAAAAACCACAATATTGGCCCCGGAACCGACTAATCCAGTAGTGCTTTCCACATCGTTACCGGGAGTGCAAAGCAGGTTTAACCCCTTTTTAGTGACCGGTTCAGTATAGTCCAGCACATCTACGACTGGTGAGGTTCCCCCTTTCTTAGCTGCTCCGGCCGATTTTATTGCATCAGTGATCAAGCCGTCTTTAATATTTCCCGGTGATGGGTTGGCTTTAAATCCTGAACCCACAGCCATAGCCTTGCTATTGTAGGTCTGCATTAAGGATGCAAACTTTTCAGCTAGGTCATCCGATTCACAGCGGTTAATCAGCTCCTGCTCTACTCCATTGAGTTCAGGAAACTCGGATAGAACAGCGGCGCCTCCAAGTGATACCAGCAGGTCTGAGGTATAGCCTAGAGTTGGGTTTGCAGAAATACCTGAGAAGCCATCACTTCCTCCACATTCAAGGCCCAAAACCAATTTGCTTAGAGGAGCTGGCTGTCGAGTGAACTCGTTTGCCTTCATCAAACCCATGAAGGTTGATTTAACCGCTTCCTCAATGAATTGTCGCTCATCTTTGCTTTGCTGCTGCTCTAAAATGTAAAGCGGTTTTGCAAACTGTTGATCTCTTTTGGTAATCGCCTCCTCTAACAACCTGATTTCTGCATTCTGACATCCAAGGCTCAGCGCGGTGGCGCCAGCCACATTTGGATGAGTAACATAGCCTGCTAGTAATTGACATAGGGCTTCCGCATCTTGCCTCGTTCCTCCGCACCCCCCAGTGTGTTTCAGAAACTTTACACCGTCAATATTTGGGAAAACCCTATTTCGAGTCGATTCCTCTCGTGTGCTAACCACTGGAGTCTCTAAGAGCTCTTTTTCAGAGGCTCCTGACTGGTATCGCTCAACCAGGGAGCCGATATTAACACCAAAATCTTTTTTTGTAATATAACCCAGAGATTCAGACAATGCCGCCTCTATAATCTCAATATTTCTTAATTCACAAAAAACCAAAGGAAAGACCAGCCAGTAATTGGCAGTTCCCACCTTCCCATCAGGACGATGATATCCTTCAAAAGTTAATTCTTTCCATTTGGTAATATCCGGTACTTCCCATGCAATGGTTTTGCTACGATCCCCAATTTCTCCAGTCGCATGTTCAATATTCTCAGTGGTAATCAATTCACCAGGTTGGATCGAAGTCACGGATTTCCCAACTAAAACACCATACAGATAAACCGACTCGCCGGGATCAAGAGCCTTCAGTGCAAATTTGTGCTTCTCAGGAATTTCGCTCAAAATTGAAACTCGGTAGCCATTAATCTCGAAACTCTCACCATCAGTTAGCGGTTGGAGAGCCACGATCAAATTATCGTTTGGATGGAGTTGAAGGATCTTATTCATTATTCCGACTAATTAAAATCAATGGTTGCCTTAATTACACCATTTTTAGGATCTAACCAACTTTCAAAGTTTTCTATCATCTTTGCAAAACTAACACGATGGGTAATATAGGATTCAACCGGAAATAAATCCTGAGATAGGATATCCATAACGTATTTGAAGTCTTCTTTAGTTGCATTCCTACTACACATCAACGTCGCCTCTTTGGCATGGATTGCCGGATGGCTGAAACTCAGCCGTTCATTTGACAATCCAACTAAAACAAATCGACCCCCATGGGCCATATAATCCGGACCGGACTCGACGGCTTGTTTATTCCCGGTAGCATCAAACACAGCATCTGCCCTATCACTCTTTGTGATTTCATTTACCTGGTCAATCGGATCTTTCGACCCATTTATGATGTAATTGACACCTAAATGCTCTTTGACGAATTGCAATCTCTCTTCAATTATGTCAACCGCAATAACCTTCGCTCCCCTTAGTTGTGCGAACTGTATGATCCCAATGCCGATTGGGCCACAACCCATGACCACCACAAATTCACCCTCATTTAATGCGGATCTTCTGACAGCATGGGCTCCAATTGCCAGTGGTTCAACGATAGTCATTTGATCGTAAGAAAGGTGATTAGACGGCAGAAGTAGTTCTGTGGGTAACGAAAAATTTTCTTGAAAACCACCATCAATGTGTACGCCTAATACCTGAATATTAGTACAGCAATTCGTTTTGCCGTTACGGCAGGCAATACAATTACCACAACTAATATAGGGTATGGGTACTACTTTATCACCGACCTTGATGTTTTCCAAATTTGGCCCGATTTCTAAAACATCAGCCGCCAATTCGTGACCCAGGATTCTGGGATAGCTAAAATAGGGTTGGTTACCGGCAAAAGCATGCAAATCAGTACCGCAAACACCCACTTTTCTAATAGCCAACAGTGCTTCATTTGGTTGTCTGATGACATCCGACCTTTCTTTCATTTCCAGCTTTCCTGGTGTTGTACAAACAATATATTTCATTGTGTTGGGTCAATTGCCCGGATCAAGAGACTTAAATTACTCCGTTGTTATCTTATACACAACCGCCATTTCAGTGCCAATATTTCCGCTGTTTCCCTAAACCATCCGAGGTCATTTCCCATTGAACATCATCTTCAGAACCCAATAATTCTATACTTTTGACCTTTATTGTCGAAGGCAATTGTTGCCCCGAGAAAGCAGACATTGTTACCTTATCTCCAGGCACTCCCATCAAGGTCGCATAAATAATTTCGTCCTGAGTTGTATATCGAATATCCTTTGATGAATACTTAATCTTTAAGAATTCATTGGCATTATCATAATGGCCTTCAGGTTCCTTAACAGGACCTTCTCCATAAGTATACCACGGCCGGGTACCATAGATGGCCTCACTATGGACTCTCAGCCAATCACCGATTTTAATTAGTACCTCCTGTTGCTCCTGAGGGATTGTTCCATCGGATTTGGGTGAAACATTAAGGAGAAGGACTCCATTTTTACTCACAATGTGGATCAGAACATGAAGCACATCCCGGGCCTCCTTAACTTCAAGGTCTTGCGTATAGCTCCAGCTACCCTTACTGATGGTCTCGTCTGTCATCCAGACTTTTGTGCCTATCTTATTCTTCCTAGATTTTTCCAAATCATCCATAGAAATGGAAAGCGGTAGATCGTCCTGCTTTCTCACAATGACCACTTCCTTATTCCATTTCTGAGCTGCATTGAGGTAGTAGGCGGAATATTCCTGTCGATATTTCTCTGGTATTGAATCTAATACATAATCGAACCACATGATATCGGGGTGGTATTTATCAATCACTTCAACCAGCTTGCCTAACCAGATCTCTTTAAACCACTTCTCTCGCTCGACATTACCATACAAAAGAGATAATTCCGGATCAGTCGATGTTGTCGGCATGCCCTCATATAATGGATAGTGGCTGAAGCGGTTATTATTGCCAATAGTGCCCCTCTGTAAATTCTTCGCATGATGAAAAGTCGTGATGAACTTCATCCCTCTTGATGTAATTGATTTTTGTAGTTCACCTGTAATATCTCTCTTTGGGCCTTTATCCATCACATTCCAGGGAGTTACTTCGCTGTCCCACATCGAGTAGCCGTCATGATGTTCTGCTACAGGGCCAGCAAATCTGGCACCCGCCTTAACCCGAAAAATTCATAGTAGACAATAAAAAACAGGCATAAATTGCTTATATTGAGATAGTTAGACAACAAAATAAGCAATTAATTTATGCCTGAATATAAGGAAAAAGATACCGTATTTTATCGAGGAAAACAAGCTTTTAAATTTGATTTTTCAGCATCAGCGATTAGCTCAGACGGAGCGATATTGTTAAGTGAAAAAGTAGAGAGAAAGACTGGTCTATTAAAAAGCTTCGCCGCACTGATTCCTGACTATCGAAACCCCTTTTTTATCGAATACACTTATGAAGAAATGCTTCGCCAACGGGTGTTTTTAATGATGCAGGGCTATCAGGATTGCAATGACGAACAAAAACTCCGAGAGGATCCGGTGATCCGTAAAGTACTAGATAGCGGATTATGTTCCCAGCCTACTTTAAGTCGATTTGAAAACAAGGCCGATCGGAGTCTGATCTACCAGATGAGTCAATGGTTTGTAGACCGTTATGTAGAGGAGTTGAAAGAGAAGACTGGTCAAATCATCATTGATGTAGATGGTACCGATGACCCTACTCATGGATCCCAACAACTCAGTTTGTATAATGGCTATTATGGACAGACTATGTACCATGAGTTGTTCTTTAAGGACGGGAACACCGGTCAGGTCATTTTACCAGTACTACGTCCGGGCAATTGTCACTCCAACAAATGGTTTGTGGCCTTATTGAAAAGGATTGTCATTAAAATCAGAAAAAAACTGCCCTCAGTAAAGATCCTTATTCGAGCGGATAGTGGCTTTTCAGGAGCATCTTTTTATCGGATAGCTAAGCAGTTTGACCTTCAATTTTGTTTAGGTATTAGTAGTAATGAAGTTTTAAAGACTTTTACCAAACAGACTATCATTGAAGTAAAAAAGGAATATGCTTCAAAAATCATCAAACATCAAGAGTTTGTTGGCCCGTTTACTTACCAGGCCAAAAGCTGGGATCGTTCTGAAAAGCTGTACGCCAAAGTGGAGTCTACCGGAAAAGGAATGAATGTCCGTTACTTTGTGAGCAACTTTGAAGCGATGACCGCTCAACAGATTTACTTTGATTTTTATGTCAAGCGAGGTGATGCCAGTGAAAATCGAATAAAGGAACTCAAAAACATGACTTATTCCGACCGGCTTTCCTGTCATCGCTACTGGGCCAATTTCATGCGTTTAATCATCGCTACCCTCTGTTATGAAATGTTCCGGCAGATTAAATTATTAATTGCCAAAACAAAACACCACTTTGCTAAACGATGGCAAGTGGACAATATCCGGCTTTACCTGATGAAGGTTGGGGCGTGCCTGAAAGAAAGGAAAAGATCATTGACAATACAATTCTCAAGAGCCTTTAGATATCAATACCTGCTGGGCGATTTGCTTACGGTGAACTGACCGATCAGTTAAACAGTTTAGTTTAATCAAAAAAATGTTCTTCCATAAGAACACAATAGAGCTTTGACTGAAAATTGAAAAATTCTAACAAAAAAACGCTCTAATGTCCTTTGAAATCCAGAAACCTGGTTGATCTTCAAATTAATACATACACTCCAATCAAAAATAGTTAGCAACCCATTATTAATCCCAAAATTGGCGGCCTATGAATAATGCGGGTTAAGGAATAGCTCTGCCCAAGCTTCCGGATCGAACTTTTCCGCTTTAAACATCGGAATGAAATCATGGTAACCAAATTTTGAAGGATGACCGTAAGTTTTGAGATGATGATTGTAGATACTCTTTCTTACATCAACATTAGTAGTTCCTTGGTTCCAACGAGTGGAGTCGTCGGAAATATGCATCCACCGGGGATACCATTCACTCCCGTAAGCGGGAACAGTATAAACTCCCCAATGAAAGTAGATGCCAAACTTCGCATCTTTAATCCAATCAGGTTCTTCATTATGCCCGGCCAATGATTCCCAATTCGGTTCATATAAGGGAGCATTTTCGGCTTTCTCTTTATTTTCAAGATTACTGCAACCAAATAAGAGCGCTAGGTAGGTAAATAGAAAATATTTCATAGATGAATGGTTATGTATTTTAAATAAGTTTCCAAACCCCATAAACACCAACCAGACAAATTGATAATATGCTGATCCACAGAATGATATCATAAATTACTCCGGGAACAAAGTGAGTTTTGATTCGTCTATATCTCACATCAAAAGTAGCAAAAACGATTAGGAACAAAATAAATGCTCCCACAATCCCGCCTGAGAATATCATGATCACAGGCAGTTTGATGAATAAGAAAAGAATAGCCCAAAGGATGGGGATTACCCAAGCGAGAATGGCAACCCATTTAGATCTCTCACTGAGTCTACTGAAATCGATCCATTTCAACTGCCCAAATATATCAGTGATCAACCTTGTCCATGAGGCAAGCGATGCGAACAGGGTTGAAAAAAGTACAAAAAAGGCTCCTACCAAATAGATGATTTTTGCCCTGGCTCCAAGTGATTCTGTATAAATAACCGAAAGTGTTTCTATCATTTCATATCCTGCCGGTAACTTGCCCTGCTCATAGAGTACAGCCGCTCCAAGGATATAAAAAAGTGCAGTTACGAAGGTGTAAATGATCATCGCGACGACGGCATCTAAAATCATCGTATTGATCCAGCCCTTCGCTCGATTTCGCCACTCCATAGTGTCCTCTTTTGGCCCGACATAGCGGGCATAGCCTTTTTCCAGGCACCAATAGTTATAGTAGATAATCTCGTCACCTGCTACCCCGGTAATACCGAAGGCGCCTATGGCATAAATGACCGTTTCCTTTGGAAGTTGGAATTGTAGTCCGCTCGTCAATTGATTCCATGAGAAATCATAGGAAGTATATTGGAGGAAAAAAACTGAAAGCGCAGTAAAAAGGGTGAAGAACACGATCATCAACAAGGAGAATCTCTCTATGACTTTGTAGTGTCCCCGAAATATCATTAAAGCCACAGTGGTAGCAACAATGAATGCCCAGGCGGAAATAGCGATCTGGGGAAATACAATATTTAATATGATGGCCGTACCACCTACAATTCCTCCCACCTGGAAGAGTTTTAATATGATCATGAAAAACATAGCCCATACCGACCAGTTGGCCTCTCCAAAACGACGGCCAGGCAACTTATTAAGTATCTGCATTGCAGTCTCGCCGGTTAAAATGGTATGTTTGGCGATTTCCACCTGTACAGCTACTTTAAGGAAACAACTGACCAGGATGACCCAGAAAGTCACAAACCCGGCTTGAGCGCCTAGGGTAGTAGTCGCAATAAGCTCACCGGATCCTACAATTGAGGCTGAAAGAATAAACCCCGGGCCAAGATGTTGCAACCTACCAGCAAATGACTCAGGTGGTTCTTTAATACTTTCTGGTGAAAGATGGTACGGATCGAACTCAGCCATTTCAAGGAGTCAACATAATTTGTTCAATTGGAAAAGCAAACCTGAACAATAGTTGATAAACTTAACTAAAATGAATTTATCAAAATCATTTTTGCCTGATTGAATTAATTGGAATGCTACTTTTGAACCGTAACTGGTAAAATTACTTTGACGCGAAATATCATCTTTGACCTTGGTGGTGTTATAATCGATTTGGACATCTCAGCAAGTCTTAATCAGCTTGCCCAGCTTATAGGAAAACCCACTGATGACCTATCAACATTTCTTGATTCAAAAGATTTTCTGGATTATGAGAAAGGATTGATTCCAGATATTGCATTTAGGGATTCCATTCGAAGGTTGTCTTCATCTGAGCTGACTGATCATCAAATTGACGAAGCGTGGAATGCCATGCTCTTGGGTATTCCGGTTGAAAGAATGGAGTTAGTGAAAAGTATCAGAGAAAATCATCATCTTCTTGTATTAAGTAACACTAATGGCATCCATGTTAAGAAGTTCAATCAATTCCTAAAAGCGAATACCGGAAAAGACAGCCTAAATGACTTCTTTGATGTTGTCTATTTCTCCCATGAGATCAATATGAGAAAGCCTGATTCTGAGATTTATAAATTTGTCTTGAAAGAAAACAATCTTAATCCCAAAGAAACCCTATTTTTGGACGACAATTTGACAAACCTGGAAGCCGCGGAGAGGTTAGGCATTAAAACGCTACACATTGATCATCCCAACCGGCTTTTCGAGATTTTTTGAAGTATGGATTTGATAAAGAAAGAGGTAGAAGAGTTGCAGGAAGATCTCATTCAACAGAAGAAAAAGGAAAAGCAAAAGCAACTCGTAAAGTTTTTTGGATTCCTATTCCTGACATTACTTACCACTACTTTAGCGGGCGCTGAATGGACGACACAAACGTATGTAGTCAATCCAGAACCGTTTAATATGACCTGGGAAACCTTCCTTCAAGGTTTTGAGTTTTCCGTACCTTTTTTACTTATCCTAACCTGTCATGAATTTGGACATTACCTGACCGCAAGGCACTATAAAATAGATGTGTCTTTGCCGCTTTACCTGCCCTTCTGGTTAGGATTTATTGGTGCACCCTCGATAGGAACGTTCGGGGCCTTTATCAGGATAAGGCAGAAGATCAAAAGTAGATTGGAATATTTCGATGTGGGCATTGCAGGGCCCTTAGCAGGTTTTGTGGTAGCCATATTTGTGCTGTCTTATGGATTTACCCACCTTCCAGAACCCGAACATATATATGACATTCATCCTGAATATGAGGTTTTTGGACCCGAATACGCTCAGCACATTTACGGAAAGGACACATTTATCCTGAATGATGAATTCGCTAAAATCAGACCTGAGATCGCTGTATATTACCCTGATACTATAAATTATTCGACCAATACACCCTCTCCTAAATTAGGTAGCAACCTGATTTTTGATTTTTTCAAAACACAAGTAGCAGATCCGGAACTTCTTCCTAACGATTTCGAGATCATGCATTATCCATGGATTTTCGCCGGATACCTGGCGCTGATCTTTACTGCCATCAATCTATTACCTATCGGTCAACTGGACGGAGGACATATCCTATACGGACTGGTTGGAAAGAAGAATCACACGTACATCTCGTCGGGATTCTTCACGATTTTCGTCTTTTATGCTGGCTTAGAATTGATCGATCTATCAGCTCCATTGACAGATTTGATGTTGATGTTCCCCCTTTATGTCTTCTTCCTCTATATCTGCTTTACTACCATGATTGAAGACAAAAAGAACCGACTCACACTTGCAGTAATTATTTTTGCCGCCCAGTTCTTTGCCGCTATGTTCCTTCCGGAATGGAAAGTTTGGTCTGGTTGGTTGCTGTTTGCTTTTATTATTGGAAGATTCCTTGGCGTTAAGCATCCCCCTGTGGAGCAAAATAAGCCACTCAGTTTAGAGAGGCAGATTTTAGGTTGGATAGCCCTGTTAATATTCATAGGGTCATTCAGTCCGACACCTTTTGTGCTGGATTGAAAGCAAGTCCCTTTTAGGAAACTTAATCTTAAAAGATACTAATAATAAGACCGTTTGGCCATTATCTGAGATAAGTCACTCTCTAATTATTAATCGCCCTATGGCATTATTGGTTAAAGCTGAGATCAACTAATAAGTGCAATTGAAGGATGAAAAAGCTTTTAAGGGCTTTTTCACCTTCAAAAGCCTGAACAGTGCAATCTTTGGATTGCAAAATGTCAAAAAACTACACACATCTCAGTATTGATCAAAGGTATCAAATTGAAGCATTATTGAAAACAGGAGCTACTCAAAAGGAGATTGCCTGTATCGTTCATTTTCACCCGTCTACGATCTCACGTGAGCTTAAGCGAAATGTGGGTTCAAGAGGTAGGGGAGCTGGTGTCTATCGAACAGCAAATGCACAAAGGAGGACCAATCTTCGTCATCAAGAAAAGCCAAAAAGAGTGATTTTCACCAAACCCATGAAAGACTGGATAGTTAACCGGCTCCAAGAAGATAGATGGAGTCCTGAATTGATCAGCCATCGGGGAAAGAAAACGAGAGAATGTCCACTTAGCCATGAATGGATTTACCAATGGATATGGGAATGTAAGCACACCAACCGCCAGGAGAACCAAGAATACAAACAACTATACACATATCTAAAACATGGCAAACGAAGGCGCAAACGAGGAAACAGAAAAGATCGTAGAGGTATTATCCCGAATAGGGTATCAATTGAACAGCGACCCCAGATCATTAACAAAAGGGAACGATTGGGAGATATAGAAGTCGATTTAATGATGGGTAAAAACCACAAAGGCTCTTTGTTGGTGATGACAGACCGAGCAAGTCTTTTTACCAGAATCAGAAAGATGCACAGTAAAAATGCCGATCAAATGGCCGAAGCTATTGTGGAGGAACTCTCTCAGGATAAACACAAACTGGAAACACTCACTTTTGATAATGATATGGCATTTTCTAAACATGAGTTGATTGCTCAATCCCTTGATGTGGATGCCTATTTCACTCGTCCCTATACTAGTCAGGATAAAGGGACAGTTGAAAATAGGATTGGGGTAATCAGAAGGTTTTATCCTAAGAAAACAGATATTAGATTTGTTACAGAGGAGCAAATCAAAGTTGTTGAAAACAAAATCAATGAACGCCCTGTTAGAAAATTTAATTACCTAAACGCAAAGCAAGTGCTACAAAGGAAAATTGCACTTATTACTTGAACTTACAAAACTGTAAACGGACACAATGTAAATACCGGGAGAGAGGTTTAGGTTTTTCATGGCAATTTCAGAGTGGTTATTTTCTTTAGACATTTCAGGTTG
The DNA here is from genome assembly GCA_963664285.2 of Cyclobacteriaceae bacterium. Classification (GTDB taxonomy): domain Bacteria; phylum Bacteroidota; class Bacteroidia; order Cytophagales; family Cyclobacteriaceae; genus JAJCYL01. The sequence continues at coordinate 18,848 of CAXXNX010000032.1, read as the reverse complement.
GAATAGATACAAGGTTTTTCCGTTTATATCCATTATTTCAATAGTGGTTTCTGAATCAAGGACAAATTCCTGGAGCTTGGCTGTAAATTCATTCCCGTTTGCCGGATTAGGAAAAATTATTAAAGCATCTTGTATATACTTATCGAATTGGACAAATACCACATTCGAGTAGGTAAATGACCCGTCGAAATCAGTTTGCTTCAATCTGTAGTAGGAAGTGCCTTCATTTGGTTGTCCATAAATCAAACTATATACTTGTTTCTCCTGGGAATTTTCTACAGCGTCAATAGTGCTGACTATTTCAAAATTTCGGGCATTCCTGGATCTTTCGACGGTGAAAAAGTCGTTGTCCCTTTCAGAGGCAGTTTCCCAGGTCAGTCGTACCTGTTTTTCAACCACTTGTGCCTTAAAGGCAATTAATTCTATGGGTAAAGGTGAGCTTCCCGATCTGGCCCCAAATGGGGAAAAGACACTAACCCCCGAGGTACTAGCGGTATATGGATCAGATCCGGAAGCGCTGATTCCCGATTCCAAACGATCCCAAAAGCTACCCGTATGGTGACTAATAAACATATCAGTTCGGTCGAAGCTGGTTAATTCATCTACACCATTCCATTGTATGATAAGAGTTACATTAGACCCGGTGGCCACAGTCTCATTCACTAACCAGGTTTTATCCACGGATTCAGATGTTATCTGGGTTCCTGAGCCACAGTTACCCTCCTCGAAAACATTATCGCAAGCCTGTATACAGTATTCGTCGAGGGTGCCAATGTTGTTGATGGTAACAGGAGTATATGAAGTTGTAGATATGCCTACCGGAAATACGATATTGCCAGTACGGCCACCAGGTCCGATCCCCTGCTGACACAAATCCCCGGTTCCGTCGGTAACGATAAATTGCGTGCTGGCAAAACCGCTGATACTTCCCGAGCTACCGATGGTTAAATTATAGTCATCAAGCGCAATATGACCGCTTGTCATGGTTAAGGTATTATTTACTGTAGCATTTTGCCTTAATTCCACATTTGCACTAGAGTTGTTAATGGTTAGATTATAGAAACTAGTAGAGGAAGTACCTTTAATAGTTTGGGTAGCTGTTCCACTCAATGTGATGGTACCATTATTCGCGGTAAAGGCTCCATCATTTCTGAAATCTCCGCCAAGGGTAAGATTAAATCCATCCAGGTCCAGGGAAGCGCCGCTTTCGATTTTCACTAACCCTACTGTTCTGGCCTGATCGAGTTGAGAATAAAACCCTAAACCTGTTGGAAGGAATATATCTTCAGAAGAACTAGCCCGCATTATTCATAGGCCACCAATTTTGGGATTAATAATGGGTTGCTAACTATTTTTGATTGGAGTGTATGTATTAATTTGAAGATCAACCAGGTTTCTGGATTTCAAAGGACATTAGAGCGTTTTTTTGTTAGAATTTTTCAATTTTCAGTCAAAGCTCTATTGTGTTCTTATGGAAGAACATTTTTTTGATTAAACCAAACTGTTTAACTGATCGGTCAGTTCACCGTAAGCAAATCGCCCAGCAGGTATTGATATCTAAAGGCTCTTGAGAATTGTATTGTCAATGATCTTTTCCTTTCTTTCAGGCACGCCCCAACCTTCATCAGGTAAAGCCGGATATTGTCCACTTGCCATCGTTTAGCAAAGTGGTGTTTTGTTTTGGCAATTAATAATTTAACCCGAAAAATTCATAGTAGACAATAAAAAACAGGCATAAATTGCTTATATTGAGATAGTTAGACAACAAAATAAGCAATTAATTTATGCCTGAATATAAGGAAAAAGATACCGTATTTTATCGAGGAAAACAAGCTTTTAAATTTGATTTTTCAGCATCAGCGATTAGCTCAGACGGAGCGATATTGTTAAGTGAAAAAGTAGAGAGAAAGACTGGTCTATTAAAAAGCTTCGCCGCACTGATTCCTGACTATCGAAACCCCTTTTTTATCGAATACACTTATGAAGAAATGCTTCGCCAACGGGTGTTTTTAATGATGCAGGGCTATCAGGATTGCAATGACGAACAAAAACTCCGAGAGGATCCGGTGATCCGTAAAGTACTAGATCGCGGATTATGTTCCCAGCCTACTTTAAGTCGATTTGAAAACAAGGCCGATCGGAGTCTGATCTACCAGATGAGTCAATGGTTTGTAGACCGTTATGTAGAGGAGTTGAAAGAGAAGACTGGTCAAATCATCATTGATGTAGATGGTACCGATGACCCTACTCATGGATCCCAACAACTCAGTTTGTATAATGGCTATTATGGACAGACTATGTACCATGAGTTGTTCTTTAAGGACGGGAACACCGGTCAGGTCATTTTACCAGTACTACGTCCGGGCAATTGTCACTCCAACAAATGGTTTGTGGCCTTATTGAAAAGGATTGTCATTAAAATCAGAAAAAAACTGCCCTCAGTAAAGATCCTTATTCGAGCGGATAGTGGCTTTTCAGGAGCATCTTTTTATCGGATAGCTAAGCAGTTTGACCTTCAATTTTGTTTAGGTATTAGTAGTAATGAAGTTTTAAAGACTTTTACCAAACAGACTATCATTGAAGTAAAAAAGGAATATGCTTCAAAAATCATCAAACATCAAGAGTTTGTTGGCCCGTTTACTTACCAGGCCAAAAGCTGGGATCGTTCTGAAAAGCTGTACGCCAAAGTGGAGTCTACCGGAAAAGGAATGAATGTCCGTTACTTTGTGAGCAACTTTGAAGCGATGACCGCTCAACAGATTTACTTTGATTTTTATGTCAAGCGAGGTGATGCCAGTGAAAATCGAATAAAGGAACTCAAAAACATGACTTATTCCGACCGGCTTTCCTGTCATCGCTACTGGGCCAATTTCATGCGTTTAATCATCGCTACCCTCTGTTATGAAATGTTCCGGCAGATTAAATTATTAATTGCCAAAACAAAACACCACTTTGCTAAACGATGGCAAGTGGACAATATCCGGCTTTACCTGATGAAGGTTGGGGCGTGCCTGAAAGAAAGGAAAAGATCATTGACAATACAATTCTCAAGAGCCTTTAGATATCAATACCTGCTGGGCGATTTGCTTACGGTGAACTGACCGATCAGTTAAACAGTTTGGTTTAATCAAAAAAATGTTCTTCCATAAGAACACAATAGAGCTTTGACTGAAAATTGAAAAATTCTAACAAAAAAACGCTCTAATGTCCTTTGAAATCCAGAAACCTGGTTGATCTTCAAATTAATACATACACTCCAATCAAAAATAGTTAGCAACCCATTATTAATCCCAAAATTGGTGGCCTATGAATAATGCGGGTAGAGGCTCCGGTGAAAACTAAAAGCCACTTAGCTGCCCTGGCAGCCGCCCTTCAATATATCTATGTCCAACCTGAATGGAACCAGCGTATTTTTGAATTACTTTCTTCCAAACTCATTGAAGGAAAGAAAAAGACGGGCCGTGAGGGTATGAGTCTGTGGGAGGTCTTCGTATTGGCCCAGGTGCGCCTGTGCATGAACATCTCTTACGATGAGTTACACCATATCTCCAATTACGACACGTTGGTACGGGGCATTATGGGGGTGCTACCTACCGACTACTCTGTGGGCAAACAGTATAAGTACCAGAACATTTATGACAATGTGACCTTGCTGGACGATGAACTGCTCATCGGCATCAATGATGTAATCGTAGCAGCAGGTCACCAGGTGTTTAAAAAAAAAGGAAAAACCGGAGGGGAGGAAGTTGCCTTGCGTTGCAAGACCGATAGTTTCGTGGTAGAAACCGACACCCACTTTCCTACCGACTACAACCTGCTATGGGACAGTGCCAGAAAGTGTATAGATGTAGCTGATTTATTGGTCTCAAAAGGTATTTTACTGGCTGGCGTAAGTCCGGGGATTGGCGCAGATTCCTCAAAAGGCTGATGCGCAGCGTGGGCAGGACCACCGGCTCAGGAGGAAAAAACAAAGAGGAGCGGGTAGAGCAGGCTGCCACTTCCTATCTGACTAAAGCCCGTGCTTTGAGCAAGAAAGTGGGCCAAATGTTGGAAAAACATCAGGGAAACTCTATCGAGGAGTTCGCAGCCCTGATGGCATTGACCTATTATCTTGAGATGTTGGAAAAGCACATCGAGTTGCTCGACAGGCGGTTGATCAGAGCAGAGACCATTCCCCATGCCGAAAAAGTCTTTTCCATCTTTCAACCTTATGCCAAAATGATCAAAAAAGGCAAACTGCACCCCAATGTGGAGATCGGTAAGAATCTGGCCATCACTTCGGATCAATACCATTTACTCATAGACTGGCAAATAGCTGAAAAACAAACCGACAACCAACTTACCCTATCAATTGCCCGGCGTATCGCTGAGAAATACCCCATCCAAAGCCTGAGCACCGACAAGGGGTTTTCCGATAAAGAGGATAAAGCAACTCTGCAAACCTTCATCCCAGAAGTGATCATGCCTAAAAAGGGTAGGTTAAACAAAGAAGAAAAAGCCATCGAATCAGCGCCAGCCTTCAAAAGGTTGAAAAACAAGCATTCTGCTATCGAATCCAACATTAATGAGCTGGAACACCGGGGATTGGACCGATGCCCAAACCGTACCCGCAAAACTTTCAATAGCTACATCGGGTTGGCCATTACTGCCTACAACCTTCACAAGATCGGGCGTAAACTCCAGGCTGACCGTCTGGCCGCCCAGCAGCAAGCCAATTGCCAGAAACAAGCAGCTTAACCCGCATTATTCATAGGCCACCAATTTTGGGATTAATAATGGGTTGCTAACTATTTTTGATTGGAGTGTATGTATTAATTTGAAGATCAACCAGGTTTCTGGATTTCAAAGGACATTAGAGCGTTTTTTTGTTAGAATTTTTAGCTAAGTTCTAATTATAACAGCATTTTGTTTAAATAGCTCATACAGATGATAGGCTTGATCCGTTAATAGCATAGTCAGAAACCATTGTTTCAAAGTTGTTTTACTCTCTCTTATTCGGTCAGCATAAGCATACCAATTCAGGTAGTTTTGCAAATATTTGGAACTGACACCATTGAATGGGCGTAAGAATGTCCTAAGTTGAGTGTGAACATTGTTTACTTTTTGCAGATGGATTGTTTTATCATCTCTATCCACATGATCTTTGGCCAATAGCGCTTTGTGCTTTATGGAGGGGTTGTCTTTGGCAAAAGCCTTATAAGAAGGGTGCTTATCTGTAATCAAGGTTGCACCGTAGGCCAACTTCCCATCCAATGCCTTTGAAATTTCTTCTTTGCTCAGCCGTTTTGATGCAACAGCTTTAAGGTACTTCTCCCCCTTGCGTTCAACCGCTGTTACTACCTGGACAACTGTGACCTCTTCCTTTCCCATATTCCGTATGAAATCGTTTCCCCCTCTTTCTTGCTGCCCTATCTAAATTTCGACTGCCCTTGTTGTTAAGTGCCAGTTCCAATTCATCACATTCTACTTCCGAGGATAACTGTTCGGGAACAAACTCATTTAGTGAACTCCAATATCTTATGCCGCCAGTCGAAGCTTGTCTGGATGCTTATTCCGATTTGTTTTGCTATCTTTTTTATCGGCATGCCCTGCTCCATGCAGCGCAGATAAGATTGCCATTTTGATTTAAGCTTGATGTCATACAAAGGTGTCCCTGTTGTTTCACTGTACCATCTTTTACATTCATTGCACTGATACATCTGCACACCTTTTTGTCTGCCCCTCTTATATACCTTCTCGCTTGTGCAATTTGGACAGGGTTTCTTCTTTCTTTTCTCTGCTATTTGTTGTTGAGCGGCAATCAATACTTTGCCTTGTAATTCCTGCTCCTGGAGCAACTCATCCAACAATTCGGTTTGGGAACTTATCGGCAATTGTGCAAATAAATTTTTGATCTCTTGACTTGATATCATATAGCGAAGATAATAATAATTGCTGTGTTATTTAGAACTTAGCCGAATTTTTCAATTTTCAGTCAAAGCTCTATTGTGTTCTTATGGAAGAACATTTTTTTGATTAAACCAAACTGTTTAACTGATCGGTCAGTTCACCGTAAGCAAATCGCCCAGCAGGTATTGATATCTAAAGGCTCTTGAGAATTGTATTGTCAATGATCTTTTCCTTTCTTTCAGGCACGCCCCAACCTTCATCAGGTAAAGCCGGATATTGTCCACTTGCCATCGTTTAGCAAAGTGGTGTTTTGTTTTGGCAATTAATAATTTAATCTGCCGGAACATTTCATAACAGAGGGTAGCGATGATTAAACGCATGAAATTGGCCCAGTAGCGATGACAGGAAAGCCGGTCGGAATAAGTCATGTTTTTGAGTTCCTTTATTCGATTTTCACTGGCATCACCTCGCTTGACATAAAAATCAAAGTAAATCTGTTGAGCGGTCATCGCTTCAAAGTTGCTCACAAAGTAACGGACATTCATTCCTTTTCCGGTAGACTCCACTTTGGCGTACAGCTTTTCAGAACGATCCCAGCTTTTGGCCTGGTAAGTAAACGGGCCAACCAAACTCTTGATGTTTGATGATTTTTGAAGTATATTCCTTTTTTACTTCAATGATAGTCTGTTTGGTAAAAGTCTTTAAAACTTCATTACTACTAATACCTAAACAAAATTGAAGGTCAAACTGCTTAGCTATCCGATAAAAAGATGCTCCTGAAAAGCCACTATCCGCTCGAATAAGGATCTTTACTGAGGGCAGTTTTTTTCTGATTTTAATGACAATCCTTTTCAATAAGGCCACAAACCATTTGTTGGAGTGACAATTGCCCGGACGTAGTACTGGTAAAATGACCTGACCGGTGTTCCCGTCCTTAAAGAACAACTCATGGTACATAGTCTGTCCATAATAGCCATTATACAAACTGAGTTGTTGGGATCCATGAGTAGGGTCATCGGTACCATCTACATCAATGATGATTTGACCAGTCTTCTCTTTCAACTCCTCTACATAACGGTCTACAAACCATTGACTCATCTGGTAGATCAGACTCCGATCGGCCTTGTTTTCAAATCGACTTAAAGTAGGCTGGGAACATAATCCGCTATCTAGTACTTTACGGATCACCGGATCCTCTCGGAGTTTTTGTTCGTCATTGCAATCCTGATAGCCCTGCATCATTAAAAACACCCGTTTGGCGAGGCATTTCTTCATAAGTGTATTCGATAAAAAAGGGGTTTCGATAGTCAGGAATCAGTGCGGCGAAGCTTTTTAATAGACCAGTCTTTCTCTCTACTTTTTCACTTAACAATATCGCTCCGTCTGAGCTAATCGCTGATGCTGAAAAATCAAATTTAAAAGCTTGTTTTCCTCGATAAAATACGGTATCTTTTTCCTTATATTCAGGCATAAATTAATTGCTTATTTTGTTGTCTAACTATCTCAATATAAGCAATTTATGCCTGTTTTTTATTGTCTACTATGAATTTTTCGGGTTAACTCAGTAATCTCCTGCTCCCAGTTCACTGGCGGTAGCCCATCGGGTTCACGGAAATATTCAACCGGTTCAATATTGTTCACCAATGGCTTATCTTTTGGTTCACTTGATTTTTCCAAAAAGTCAGTAAGACTTTTTTGCAGAACAAAGAATCAAGACTTCGTCCTGACATAGGAATACATCTGGCTCTGCCGAATGGCAATTCGGCAATAAATAGGTAATCTCGGCATTCTTAAATATTTTTACATTGTTGGGTAAATGGTGTTATTATACTGAGCTTTTGGGTGTGTCGCTAAAAACAGGCAAAGCATCTTTGTTAAATTTGGAGTAGAAAAATGAGAAAACAATTATTTAACCTTTTGTTGTGCCTTTCAATATTGCTGGCTGGTTGTGCGGGCCGTCAGGAAAATTCGACTGCTCTCAAAATGCAGGTGGATACGACTCTCACCACCGAGTTGCAGCGCGTCCTGCGCAGGGCTCGCCAGCATAAGATTATCCCCGAGGATTGGGGCTCTTTGATGTGGGTGGCAAGTAAACCACTCGGCAACGCCGAAGGCCTTACCGTAGGACGTGCCATTATAAAGCCAGGCAAAACCAATCCGCGCCATCGACATCCAAAGTCTGAAGAGGTACTTTATCTACTGAAGGGTCGCATTAATCACACTCTGGGCGATAAGACGATTACCATGTCGGCCGGAGATGTCATCACTGTCGCTCCGGGTGTCTTTCACAATGCCTCATGCATTGGCAGCGAAGACGCCGAAATGGTCGTAGTTTACTCAAGGGGTACGCGTGGATTCGAATTGGAATAAAGTCCCGCTGCAAAAACGGTTGGCCTAAGTGACTCACACAAGCCTCTCAATTACCCGGGAATTGAATCAAATATTTGGCCTTTGGTTAATGCATTAAACAATACAGGTTTACTGTCTACATTTTCTAGCTGTCAGGGTCACTATGATGATCATGAACAAGAACTCCAGGACAGGAACAAAGCTGATGTCCGATTTGATCCGAGCGATAAAATAAGAGAAAACAGCATTGAAAAATTTCTGAACTATCTGATGGTAGAATTTAATAACGAATATTCTTTCGATCCGATTTTGTTAAGTACCTATAAACAATATAGCCCAAATGAAGACCGGTCTAATCCAGACTTGTCTACGTGGTTGAACTAGCACCTTTTGACCGGTTTGATAGTCCCGATAAAAAGAGAAGGAATACAGACACAGCAATTCTTCAGGCAACCGAAATCGTTAAACGTTATAATGTTGACTATATAAATCAATAATTCTTAGAAGATGATTGTGTCTCGCAAAACGAACGCTCATTTATGCCTCTACTCTTTTAAAATACATTTTTGGGCGCGCCGGTGCTGAATATGAGAGGGGAAAATACGACGCCCTATTTCCAGGAAATTTACGAAACGGTAGAGTCCTGGCTGCCACAGGCGGAGAACTTTGTCCTGCCCAATGCAACTCATGCCATGCTCCAAACGAATTCGAAGGGCGCAGCTGAGCGTCTGGCAAGCTTCATCTCTAGCCACCGATTGCAGGGATAATGACATGCAGGCACGAAGATGAGTCGCGTCGCGGCCGCGTCATGTCCTCAATTGTGCATAGATCCATTTGCATAGTCTAACGCGGTCGTCGGAGCTGACTGGCCACAGCATACGCTTTTTGCCTACTCGTTGCCTGTGTCTCCTGTGGCCAGCAGCTCAACTTTAACGATATCCAATTCAATATTTCTTTCTGATCTTTTGATTACAACAATTGGGCACAACGTCTTGAATAAACGCAATGCATTTATACGCATTATGTCGCTAATCTAAGGAATTCTGAATTCTACCAAAAAGTATTGATACCTATTGTGCGAGTATAGATTTCAGTTGTTTTGCTGGAGTTATAACCATGCGATCATATGTACCGTTGGCTATTTACTCCGTTTCCTACAGGTTCGTTTTATGAGACTTTTAAAACCTTTTGAAGCTTTACCCGCTTCCTATTCGTGTCAATTATGTGAGACACCTAAGACGAATTTGTCAAAAAGGAAATGCCCTTGATTTTGGAAGATAACTTTGATTGGAGCCTCTGATCAATCATTGAGGGCCAGCTCAACGAGTGATCTCGCATCTTGATTGAGATCAAGTGTTAGCGCTGTTTGCTGTGCATCCTTTGACATTTTTTTCCAGGTCTTTCTAATAATTGAAATCACTTTTTCTTCATCATGTTTTTCGGAAAACTCTTCGAAGTAATTCTCAAGAAAAACCAGACAAACTACATCCTCCAGAAGTTGAGATTCCGGGTCCGTTTTCATTTTCTCTTTTCGGATCAATGATTTTACCTGAATTATGGTTTCATCATCATAACCACATTCCATTAAGATTTCGCCAGCTTTTTCAGCATGGAAGTTTTTCAATTCGGTCCTCCATTTTAAATAACCTACCCGGTCCATTGAGTAGTTATCACGAGGGGATGTCCAACGACAGATGTGTTGACTCCTGGTCGCCAATTGTAAGGTTTCGGAAGCATTAGGTTTAACTTTTACAGCTAAGTTCTAATTATAACAGCATTTTGTTTAAATAGCTCATACAGATGATAGGCTTGATCCGTTAATAGCATAGTCAGAAACCATTGTTTCAAAGTTGTTTTACTCTCTCTTATTCGGTCAGCATAAGCATACCAATTCAGGTAGTTTTGCAAATATTTGGAACTGACACCATTGAATGGGCGTAAGAATGTCCTAAGTTGAGTGTGAACATTGTTTACTTTTTGCAGATGGATTGTTTTATCATCTCTATCCACATGATCTTTGGCCAATAGCGCTTTGTGCTTTATGGAGGGGTTGTCTTTGGCAAAAGCCTTATAAGAAGGGTGCTTATCTGTAATCAAGGTTGCACCGTAGGCCAACTTCCCATCCAATGCCTTTGAAATTTCTTCTTTGCTCAGCCGTTTTGATGCAACAGCTTTAAGGTACCTCTCCCCCTTGCGTTCAACCGCTGTTACTACCTGGACAACTGTGACCTCTTCCTTTCCCATATTCCGTATGAAATCGTTTCCCCTCTTTCTTGCTGCCCTATCTAAATTTCGACTGCCCTTGTTGTTAAGTGCCAGTTCCAATTCATCACATTCTACTTCCGAGGATAACTGTTCGGGAACAAACTCATTTAGTGAACTCAATATCTTATGCCGCCAGTCGAAGCTTGTCTGGATGCTTATTCCGATTTGTTTTGCTATCTTTTTTATCGGCATGCCCTGCTCCATGCAGCGCAGATAAGATTGCCATTTTGATTTAAGCTTGATGTCATACAAAGGTGTCCCTGTTGTTTCACTGTACCATCTTTTACATTCATTGCACTGATACATCTGCACACCTTTTTGTCTGCCCCTCTTATATACCTTCTCGCTTGTGCAATTTGGACAGGGTTTCTTCTTTCTTTTCTCTGCTATTTGTTGTTGAGCGGCAATCAATACTTTGCCTTGTAATTCCTGCTCCTGGAGCAACTCATCCAACAATTCGGTTTGGGAACTTATCGGCAATTGTGCAAATAAATTTTTGATCTCTTGACTTGATATCATATAGCGAAGATAATAATAATTGCTGTGTTATTTAGAACTTAGCCGAATTTTTCAATTTTCAGTCAAAGCTCTATTGTGTTCTTATGGAAGAACATTTTTTTGATTAAACCAAACTGTTTAACTGATCGGTCAGTTCACCGTAAGCAAATCGCCCAGCAGGTATTGATATCTAAAGGCTCTTGAGAATTGTATTGTCAATGATCTTTTCCTTTCTTTCAGGCACGCCCCAACCTTCATCAGGTAAAGCCGGATATTGTCCACTTGCCATCGTTTAGCAAAGTGGTGTTTTGTTTTGGCAATTAATAATTTAATCTGCCGGAACATTTCATAACAGAGGGTAGCGATGATTAAACGCATGAAATTGGCCCAGTAGCGATGACAGGAAAGCCGGTCGGAATAAGTCATGTTTTTGAGTTCCTTTATTCGATTTTCACTGGCATCACCTCGCTTGACATAAAAATCAAAGTAAATCTGTTGAGCGGTCATCGCTTCAAAGTTGCTCACAAAGTAACGGACATTCATTCCTTTTCCGGTAGACTCCACTTTGGCGTACAGCTTTTCAGAACGATCCCAGCTTTTGGCCTGGTAAGTAAACGGGCCAACAAACTCTTGATGTTTGATGATTTTTGAAGCATATTCCTTTTTTACTTCAATGATAGTCTGTTTGGTAAAAGTCTTTAAAACTTCATTACTACTAATACCTAAACAAAATTGAAGGTCAAACTGCTTAGCTATCCGATAAAAAGATGCTCCTGAAAAGCCACTATCCGCTCGAATAAGGATCTTTACTGAGGGCAGTTTTTTTCTGATTTTAATGACAATCCTTTTCAATAAGGCCACAAACCATTTGTTGGAGTGACAATTGCCCGGACGTAGTACTGGTAAAATGACCTGACCGGTGTTCCCGTCCTTAAAGAACAACTCATGGTACATAGTCTGTCCATAATAGCCATTATACAAACTGAGTTGTTGGGATCCATGAGTAGGGTCATCGGTACCATCTACATCAATGATGATTTGACCAGTCTTCTCTTTCAACTCCTCTACATAACGGTCTACAAACCATTGACTCATCTGGTAGATCAGACTCCGATCGGCCTTGTTTTCAAATCGACTTAAAGTAGGCTGGGAACATAATCCGCTATCTAGTACTTTACGGATCACCGGATCCTCTCGGAGTTTTTGTTCGTCATTGCAATCCTGATAGCCCTGCATCATTAAAAACACCCGTTGGCGAAGCATTTCTTCATAAGTGTATTCGATAAAAAAGGGGTTTCGATAGTCAGGAATCAGTGCGGCGAAGCTTTTTAATAGACCAGTCTTTCTCTCTACTTTTTCACTTAACAATATCGCTCCGTCTGAGCTAATCGCTGATGCTGAAAAATCAAATTTAAAAGCTTGTTTTCCTCGATAAAATACGGTATCTTTTTCCTTATATTCAGGCATAAATTAATTGCTTATTTTGTTGTCTAACTATCTCAATATAAGCAATTTATGCCTGTTTTTTATTGTCTACTATGAATTTTTCGGGTTAATTCTTTGCTCTACCTTCTCCTACCTCATTGGCACATTCGGAGTAACCGTATTTGGAAATGTGCCTTTGAATGAAGCGCTCGATACGATCCGACTTTCTGAAATGAGCCAAGATTAGCTCGCGGATACAAGACGATCTTTTGAAGGGAGATGGAATCACCTACATATGATAAGGACGGTGTTTTCTGTCCTTGTATTTGTGGCAAGCTTACTTACTGCTTTTTTCCAGCAAAGCACCTCGACTCATTGAGAAAGAGTAACAAAGACTTTAATACAAATCATTTTAAACAATTTAATTAGTGTCTCTAAGAAAACAGCGAGTTTTAGGTCGTATTAAAATATTGCTTAAAATGGAACAATGAAAAAATCACTCACCTTGCTGACTAATAAAGGGTGACTTTGCTTTTATTCATTGTTTTTGATGGTTTTTGATAAAAATAGCCGGGTTTTAGCCTGGCCAGGACGCACTTCTGCCAGTGCCTAATCCTTATTAAACAGCTAAAAGGTGATTAAGCTGCTTGTTTCTGGCAATTGGCTTGCTGCTGGGCGGCCAGACGGTCAGCCTGGAGTTTACGCCCGATCTTGTGAAGGTTGTAGGCAGTAATGGCCAACCCGATGTAGCTATTGAAAGTTTTGCGGGTACGGTTCGGGCATCGGTCCAATCCCCGGTGTTCCAGCTCATTAATGTTGGATTCGATAGCAGAATGCTTGTTTTTCAACCTTTTGAAGGCTGGCGCTGATTCGATGGCTTTTTCTTCTTTGTTTAACCTACCCTTTTTAGGCATGATCACTTCTGGGATGAAGGTTTGCAGAGTTGCTTTATCCTCTTTATCGGAAAACCCCTTGTCGGTGCTCAGGCTTTGGATGGGGTATTTCTCAGCGATACGCCGGGCAATTGATAGGGTAAGTTGGTTGTCGGTTTGTTTTTCAGCTATTTGCCAGTCTATGAGTAAATGGTATTGATCCGAAGTGATGGCCAGATTCTTACCGATCTCCACATTGGGTGCAGTTTGCCTTTTTTGATCATTTCGGCATAAGGTTGAAAGATGGAAAAGACTTTTTCGGCATGGGGAATGGTCTCTACTCTGATCAACCGCCTGTCGAGCAACTCGATGTGCTTTTCCAACATCTCAAGATAATAGGTCAATGCCATCAGGGCTGCGAACTCCTCGATAGAGTTTCCCTGATGTTTTTCCAACATTTGGCCCACTTTCTTGCTCAAAGCACGGGCTTTAGTCAGATAGGAAGTGGCAGCCTGCTCTACCCGCTCCTCTTTGTTTTTTCCTCCTGAGCCGGTGGTCCTGCCCACGCTGCGCATCAGCCTTTTGAGGGATCTGCGCCAATCCCCGGACTTACGCCAGCCAGTAAAATACCTTTTTGAGACCAATAAATCAGCTACATCTATACACTTTCTGGCACTGTCCCATAGCAGGTTGTAGTCGGTAGGAAAGTGGGTGTCGGTTTCTACCACGAAACTATCGGTCTTGCAACGCAAGGCAACTTCCTCCCCTCCGGTTTTTCCTTTTTTTTTTAAACACCTGGTGACCTGCTGCTACGATTACATCATTGATGCCGATGAGCAGTTCATCGTCCAGCAAGGTCACATTGTCATAAATGTTCTGGTACTTATACTGTTTGCCCACAGAGTAGTCGGTAGGTAGCACCCCCATAATGCCCCGTACCAACGTGTCGTAATTGGAGATATGGTGTAACTCATCGTAAGAGATGTTCATGCACAGGCGCACCTGGGCCAATACGAAGACCTCCCACAGACTCATACCCTCACGGCCCGTCTTTTTCTTTCCCTCAATGAGTTTGGAAGAAAGTAATTCAAAAATACGCTGGTTCCATTCAGGTTGGACATAGATATATTGAAGGGCGGCTGCCAGGGCAGCTAAGTGGCTTTTAGTTTTCACCGGAGCCTCTACTTGCTCGATGGGTGTGCATCCCAGGGTAAGTTGGGGCTGGAAGGATTTCCTCATGGTTTGTATTTATATCGGTTATATGCAATATAATGATTAATCCTGATAAACCAACCGAAAAAATCGTTTCTTTTCTACACTGAATGAACAAAAAAAGGACAGGGATTTTACTCCCCGACAGACCAAAAAGCCTGCGAATCTCAAAGTGAATTCTTTGGGGGTTTTGAATGGAAAACCTTCAAATGGCCAATTAACAGGCTACAACGCAACTGTTCTTGATAATATTTGTGAATTTGATAATTCTACTGAATCAGATTCGAGAATAATTCAGCGCTGATTTGATGGAAAAAATACGAATATGATGGATAATCAGCATATTAGCCTGTTTTCATACAGACACTAATTAGTGTCTCTAAGAAAACAGCGAGTTTTAGGTCGTATTAAAATATTGCTTAAAATGGAACAATGAAAAAATCACTCACCTTGCTGACTAATAAAGGGTGACTTTGCTTTTATTCATTGTTTTTGATGGTTTTTGATAAAAATAGCCGGGTTTTAGCCTGGCCAGGACGCACTTCTGCCAGTGCCTAATCCTTATTAAACAGCTAAAAGGTGATTAAGCTGCTTGTTTCTGGCAATTGGCTTGCTGCTGGGCGGCCAGACGGTCAGCCTGGAGTTTACGCCCGATCTTGTGAAGGTTGTAGGCAGTAATGGCCAACCCGATGTAGCTATTGAAAGTTTTGCGGGTACGGTTCGGGCATCGGTCCAATCCCCGGTGTTCCAGCTCATTAATGTTGGATTCGATAGCAGAATGCTTGTTTTTCAACCTTTTGAAGGCTGGCGCTGATTCGATGGCTTTTTCTTCTTTGTTTAACCTACCCTTTTTAGGCATGATCACTTCTGGGATGAAGGTTTGCAGAGTTGCTTTATCCTCTTTATCGGAAAACCCCTTGTCGGTGCTCAGGCTTTGGATGGGGTATTTCTCAGCGATACGCCGGGCAATTGATAGGGTAAGTTGGTTGTCGGTTTGTTTTTCAGCTATTTGCCAGTCTATGAGTAAATGGTATTGATCCGAAGTGATGGCCAGATTCTTACCGATCTCCACATTGGGGTGCAGTTTGCCTTTTTTGATCATTTCGGCATAAGGTTGAAAGATGGAAAAGACTTTTTCGACATGGGGAATGGTCTCTGCTCTGATCAACCGCCTGTCGAGCAACTCGATGTGCTTTTCCAACATCTCAAGATAATAGGTCAATGCCATCAGGGCTGCGAACTCCTCGATAGAGTTTCCCTGATGTTTTTCCAACATTTGGCCCACTTTCTTGCTCAAAGCACGGGCTTTAGTCAGATAGGAAGTGGCAGCCTGCTCTACCCGCTCCTCTTTGTTTTTTCCTCCTGAGCCGGTGGTCCTGCCCACGCTGCGCATCAGCCTTTTGAGGGATCTGCGCCAATCCCCGGACTTACGCCAGCCAGTAAAATACCTTTTTGAGACCAATAAATCAGCTACATCTATACACTTTCTGGCACTGTCCCATAGCAGGTTGTAGTCGGTAGGAAAGTGGGTGTCGGTTTCTACCACGAAACTATCGGTCTTGCAACGCAAGGCAACTTCCTCCCCTCCGGTTTTTCCTTTTTTTTTTAAACACCTGGTGACCTGCTGCTACGATTACATCATTGATGCCGATGAGCAGTTCATCGTCCAGCAAGGTCACATTGTCATAAATGTTCTGGTACTTATACTGTTTGCCCACAGAGTAGTCGGTAGGTAGCACCCCCATAATGCCCCGTACCAACGTGTCGTAATTGGAGATATGGTGTAACTCATCGTAAGAGATGTTCATGCACAGGCGCACCTGGGCCAATACGAAGACCTCCCACAGACTCATACCCTCACGGCCCGTCTTTTTCTTTCCCTCAATGAGTTTGGAAGAAAGTAATTCAAAAATACGCTGGTTCCATTCAGGTTGGACATAGATATATTGAAGGGCGGCTGCCAGGGCAGCTAAGTGGCTTTTAGTTTTCACCGGAGCCTCTACTTGCTCGATGGGTGTGCATCCCAGGGTAAGTTGGGGCTGGAAGGATTTCCTCATGGTTTGTATTTATATCGGTTATATGCAATATAATGATTAATCCTGATAAACCAACCGAAAAAATCGTTTCTTTTCTACACTGAATGAACAAAAAAAGGACAGGGATTTTACTCCCCGACAGACCAAAAAGCCTGCGAATCTCAAAGTGAATTCTTTGGGGTTTTTGAATGGAAAACCTTCAAATGGCCAATTAACAGGCTACAACGCAACTGTTCTTGATAATATTTGTGAATTTGATAATTCTACTGAATCAGATTCGAGAATAATTCAGCGCTGATTTGATGGAAAAAATACGAATATGATGGATAATCAGCATATTAGCCTGTTTTCATACAGACACTAGTTATGACAAACAGTGAAATTCTAGTACTTGGAGGAAAAGGGAAAACCGGCCGCAAGGTGGCAGAGCGTTTGACCCAACTTCAACAGACGGTCCGAATCGGATCACGAAGTGAAAGCCCATCATTTGATTGGCAAGATCCGCATACATGGGCGGCTGCACTTGAAGGTATGGACAAAGTGTACATCACCTTCCAACCAGACCTTGCGGTACCCGGTGCTTTAGGAGCCATCGAAGGACTTACTAAAGAGGCAAAAAGAAGCGGCATCAAGAAGTTAGTGCTCCTTTCCGGAAAAGGAGAAAGAGAAGCCGAATTGTGTGAGCAAGTCGTTATTCATTCTGGAATCGATTACACCATTGTTCGAGCCAGTTGGTTCAATCAAAACTTCAGCGAAAGTTTCTTTCTTGATCCCATCATTGCGGGGCACGTAGCTTTACCAAAAGCTGAAGCCAAGGTACCGTATGTAGATACGGATGACATAGCTGATGTTGCAGTTGCTGTTCTTATGGATGACCAACACAATGGCCAGATCTATGAGCTTACCGGACCAAGACTGCTGACCTTTCAGGAAGTGATCAAAGAGATCGCAACAGCGACAGGCAGAGCTATCCAATTCACCTCTATCTCTTTGAGTGCCTATACGAAGATGCTTGAGGAGTTCCAGGTACCTGCGGATTACATCTGGCTGATCAATTACTTGTTCTCGGAAGTATTGGATAATAAGGAGAATGCAGTTGTGAAGCACGATATCGAGAAGGTCCTTGGAAGAAAGCCGAAAGACTTCTCTGAATATGTCCAGGAGGTTGTAGCCACTGGTCTTTGGAATCCAGTAAGCGATCCTAGGGATGAGAAAGCAGTGGCATAGTTATTTCTTAGCTACTTTGGGATACAATAAACGGTTTGGGTTCGTTACTCAAGCCGTTCGTTTTGTGAGACTAATCATCGAATTGAGCAGCAATTCTTTTGCTCAAAGATTTGCAATACAGACCTAATCCTACAAAGTAAAGTAAGGCGAAATAGCTGTATTCCAGGGAAAAGATGCCCATCCAGTTATTATTTTGCGCTGCCAGCGAGTATGCGTGCATAATGACCGAACCTCCAAGATGGAAAATTACAAGTCCGTATATTATTTTTTCTATAACACCACGAAATTTTATTTTATTGACATGAAAAATGAAACCAAAACTTGCATATCCTGCCAGAAAAACTATTACCCAGTGAATCCAGAATGGAGTTTCTACGATCGGAAATTTGTAAATCAATCGCAACGTATGTGCTACGGTTCCTCCGATATAAGGTAAGATGGCCACTTTTGAAAAAGTCCTGAAGTAAAAGGTTTTTGTCATGAATCGAATAATTTCCAATCGGAAATTTTGTGTGACTCTTATTTCGTGTTATTCATTCGTTTTGTGAGACCATTAGTCGGAAACTGCTTCATTAAACCTTAATAAGTTTCCAAAGGGATCTTCAATTTCCATTTGTTTGGTTTGCCATGGAGTACTTGATACCTTCGGAACTGAGGGGTCTTTCTTCGAGATTTCTATATAATAACTGTCTATCCCTTTCGTCTCGACGAAAACTAGTACTTCTGTTTGAAATCGCTTATTCTCAGTGAGGTGAAGAGTTAGCCCGAAAAATTCATAGTAGACAATAAAAAACAGGCATAAATTGCTTATATTGAGATAGTTAGACAACAAAATAAGCAATTAATTTATGCCTGAATATAAGGAAAAAGATACCGTATTTTATCGAGGAAAACAAGCTTTTAAATTTGATTTTTCAGCATCAGCGATTAGCTCAGACGGAGCGATATTGTTAAGTGAAAAAGTAGAGAGAAAGACTGGTCTATTAAAAAGCTTCGCCGCACTGATTCCTGACTATCGAAACCCCTTTTTTATCGAATACACTTATGAAGAAATGCTTCGCTAACGGGTGTTTTT
>CAXXNX010000031.1:0-47559 GCA_963664285.2 Cyclobacteriaceae bacterium | reverse complement strand
TGATGATTCTATTTTTTGTCGAACAAGATAAGAAAATCAATCAGGTTATCTTCAGTTGACAATCCTATTTTTTTCTCAATTGGTATCGCGTATCATAGCAAGGAAGAAATTCTTTAATGAAGGTAGCTATGAATTCTGAAGATTACAGATGTTTTACAACGTGGAAATTTCAGCTACAATGAAAGTGCTGCCACCGATAAAGATGAGGTCGTCAAGTTGGGCAGATTGCTTCGCCTGTGAGATGGCCTCATTTACATTTTTAATGGCCTTGCCATGCAGGCCATATGTAGTTGCTATATTGTGTAGTACTTCAGCATGCAATGCCCTCGGAATATCAGCGTGACAAAAGTAATAAGTCGCATCTTTTGGTAAAAGTGAGAGTACCTCATCAATCTTCTTGTCTTTCACGGTGCCAAATATAAAATGAAGCTTCTTATGAGCAATGTTGCGGATTTGCTCCAAAATTGCTTTAATACCGTCTGTATTATGACCAATATCGCAAATAGTTAATGGTTTGTCATTAAGTATCTGCCAGCGCCCTTTTAGTCCCGTCAACTCTTGAATGTTGCTAAAACCATTTCTAAGCGCGTCGTCATCTATTGTATAGCCCTGGATTCGGAGTTGCCGGATTGTTTCTAATATGCCGGGAATATTTTGAAGGAAGTAATCACCTTGCAGTGATATTTTCAGGTTATCAATGCTAAGTTGACCGTTTTCCAAAAGATCTACTTCAGTGTAATGATCTAATCTGCTCTTCTGAATCACCTGGTAACTATCGGCAGTTGTAATAGGGGACCGCGATGAATAGGCCCTTTTTTTAAAAACCGCCAAGAGATCCGGTTGATGTGCACCAATCACCACCGGTACTTCGGGCTTGATAATTCCGGCTTTTTCGAATGCGATTTCTTCAAGGTTAGTTCCCAGGAACTGTTGATGATCAAAGCCAATTTGTGTAATTAGTGAAACTTCCGGACTGATGACATTTGTTGAATCAAAGCGGCCTCCCATTCCCACCTCAATAACCGCAATATCAACCTTCTCCCTGGAAAAATGATCAAAGGCCATTGCCACCGTGGTTTCGAAAAAGGAAGGCTTTATTTCATTCAGTAAATTCTGATGCTTGACTACGAAGTCAACAACATTTTGTTCGCTTATCTTTTTTCCATTAATCCGCATACGTTCGGTGAAGGACCTCAAATGAGGAGAGGTATAAAGACCAGTCTTGTAGCCTGCTGATTGAAGAATACCCGCAAGGGTATGGGCGCTGGTTCCTTTTCCATTAGTCCCGGCAATGTGAATAGATTTGAATTTCGTTTGTGGTTTACCCAGGGCTGAACATAGCGCTAATGTATTATCAAGGTCATTCTTAAAAGCTTTGTCACCAATACGCTGGAACATCGGCAAGCTACCGAATAAGTAATCAAGCGCCTGCTGATAAGTCATTGAAAGAATCAGTTGGCTTTAATGATGAACGTAATAGTTCCTGTTGAAGATGAGGCTGGTCTTACATTGTCACCGGTAGTACTGAAGGTAAGTTTCTCAACTTCTACCCGGTAAATTCTTTCAACCTCCGGAGTCACCGTTTTTTCCAGGGTGCGTATTGAAAGAATTTCACCGACATCATCGATGGTTATAGAAAAAACAATGCGACCGTTTTCTTCGCTTTGGTCATTTGGTCTGGGAATATAGTCCCATATCCATCCGGCCATGTCTAATGATGCAGCACCGCCGGCACCGGGATTACCATAGATGGCACGTTCATCCACTTTGCCTTTAGGATTGCCTTTATCACCTACTTCATTTTCATCATTCCCTTGGTTATTACCGCCTGTATCTACTGTGGTTTCAGGGTTGGTTTCCTCAGTAATTGATTTGGATACCTCTTCAACTACTGTTTTTGATTCGTTTGGTGTTTCAATTGTCTCTTCAGTTTGCTCCTTGACCACATCGGGACTATTAATGTCTTCAGCTGCAACATCCGTTGTAGATTCTGAGGTTTCTTCCTCAATTATTTCATCCGCCAAACTTTGTTCAATCTCTTCTCTAACATTCTCCTGAATGTCTCGTTGCTCATAATTTTCAGTCGCATCCGAAGGCTGCTCAGTAGGGGTAGTTGTTACTGGCGCCTGACGTTGAATTGTTCCTGTTCCCTGTTCATCAAGCCCAAAGTTCAGTTCGATTCCATACTCCCGAATGGGAGGGAAGGGCTCTTTCCAGGCCAGCAGAAAAAAGAAAAGAATAAGCAGCGCACTATGAACACCCAATGTGATGTACATACTCTTGCGCTCATTTTTCCTGTCTTCAGCTGAATTCATTTCAGTTTAAGTGTTCGGCTTGGTCGCAATTGATACTTTGGCTTCGAGGCTAGTTGCAATTCCAGCTACATAAACTAAATGATCAACCGGAACCGACTTATCAACATGCAATACTACTATTCCTTCTTTGCCGGCTAGTTCATTTTTAAGTGTCATTTCCAGTGAATTCCTACTTACTTTTTTATCATTCACATAATAGTTCAATTCCTTAGTAATAGTGACAGTAACTCTTTGCAAAACAATGGTAGAACTTTTACTGGTAGGTAGATTTACCGGAAGACCGGAAGGTGTGATGAAAGATGAAGTAAGCATGAAAAATATCAATAACAGAAAGATTATATCCGTCATGGATGACATGCTGAAAACCGTTTGAATTTGATTTCTTGCTTTGAGGTTCATGACTCAGGTTCTTGTAATAAATCCAAAAAGTCAATTGAATTGTATTCCATCTGGTAAATGATTTTTTGGACTCTGGATACGAGAAAATTGTATCCCAGGTAAGCCACAATGCCAACAAAAAGTCCAGCGGCTGTAGTTACCATGGCCTCATAGATTCCACCGGACAATAACTTGGGGCTAACAGAGCCTTCTTCCTGTGCTATTGCGATAAATGCCTTGATCATTCCTGTAACTGTTCCAAGAAATCCAATCATGGGAGCTACACCCGATATTGTAGCTAGAATATTGAGATTCTTTTCCAGACGATATAATTCAATTTTTCCGGTATTTTCGATGGCAGTTTCGATGTTTTTCAAAGGGCTTCCAATCCGTGTTAATCCCTTTTCAATCATGCGGGCAATGGGACTGTCAGTTTCTGTACATAACAGTTTGGCGCCGCCCAAGTCACCGGCCAATACGCGATCTCTAATTTTACCTTTAAATTCTTCCGGAGTTTGAGAGGCCTTCTTTATTGTAAACCACCTTTCATAAAAGATGTAGACTGCTACTATTGATAAAAGCAAAATGGGTATCATCATATACCCACCTTTTAGTAATAATTCCAAAACGGAGATGGCGTCACCTCCGTTTTGTGCCACTGGATCAGCGGCGGAAATTTGTAAGATTAACATGCTAATATTTTAGCGCCCAAATATCGTTCCCGTATTGTGATTTAAGTTGTTCCGTGGCATTAATGGCATCTTGGCGAGATCCATAGTCAGCAACACTCACTCGATAGTATTTTCTTTCATTGAAAGGGTTAATGATTTTAACTGAGGCGCCCTGTGCCGCCAAAGCGTTGCCATGATCATTTGCCATATCACTATCAATGAAGCTTGAAACCACAATGTAGTAACGGCCGGCACTAGAGGTTATTGTGGTCACTACACCGGGGGTTCCTGTTGAGACTGGCAGTTGACTTTGTTGAGTGCTAACTGATGCAGGAGGGTCTTCTTTTACTGGCGTGGCTGGTGTTTCTTCGGCAGGCTGCTCAGTCACAGCAGGAGTTTCTTCAACCGGTTTTTCTACAACAGGAACAGGTGTTGTTTCCGCTTCTGCCACCTGTTCCTCATCACTAGTAGGATTAAGGTAAAGAAAAACAAATGCTAATATGACTGCACCTACCAGTCCAAAAATGATAATCCTGGTAAAAGCCGATGAAGTTCCGCCCGCGTCACTCTCATATGAACTTGAATATTCTTCTTCCGCCGGTTCGTCATCATCATCTCTTGAAAACATTCCAGTGCCGACATCGGAAAGTCCTTCACCTTCGCTATTGTCAAAGTCTTCTATCTCGCTTTCAACCATGTCCGAGGAATCATCTGACACCTCATCCGTATCATCTTCCCCGGTTATTTCAGATATAAACTTTTCAACTTCATCAAGTTCTTCATCAACTGAATCAGTAATTAAGTCATCGCTGACCTCTGTGCCTTCGCCTTCTGCAGTCACTCCTAAATCACTAAGCGATTCTCCTTCAGCTAAATCATCATCGCTACCCGCCTCTTCCTCTGAGTCTCCCACACCGATATCTTCCATAACCAATTCATCATCATCAGGCTCACCGATGATCTCAGCGATTTCATCCTCAAGGCTATCCTCTCCTTCGCTCTCATCTACATCAATATCATCCAATTCCTCAAATTCGAGATCTGGTAAACCAAAATCCTCTTCAGATTCCTTATTCACATCATTGTTTTCTTCATTCTCTTTTTTAGCCATGAACAGTTTGCGTTAGTTCTAAACTGGTAAACTCTAAACTGGTAAACAATAAACTCATAGTGTTTGGAAGAATATCTCTTAATGATTATTTACCACAAATTAACAACAAATATCTATTATTTCATTAAATTAATATTGCAGAAAAGGTATATCTTAAATTTAACAATTACAAGAATATCAAGTAGTTATGGTTTGTTACTTACTTTTATACTTTAATGCTGCATTAGCAAATATTCGACCGAAAACAGGTCGTAATCAGGCAGTTAAAATGAATATATGACGCCCAAATGAGTCATAAACGAGCGATTTAAATAGTTAATAAACCGTTCATATTTGTTGGATAGGACGTTGTCAAGCTCAACGAATCCAGTGAATTTATCATTTATTTGGTAGTTCAAATCAAATCCAAGGTCAAATATTGTATCCAGTTTCTCATTCAATCCAGTTTCTGGATTGAATCCTTTTATTCCGGAAAGCACTGACAAAGCTGAACCCAAATTCAGTTTTTCGTTAATTCTGAACCTTGCAGAGGTATTAGAAACAAATGTAGGTCTGTGCCATGCTTCGGATAATATTTTTGTGGAATAATTCAAATAATCAAAACGAGTGGACAGAGAGAAAATATTTTGATGGTTATAATTGAATGCAGCAAATAAGTTGATCGTATTGGTTGCATCAGTTTCATAAGCCAGGCTGAATCTTAATGTATCTGTATAGAAGTAAAGATTTTCATAGTTGGCATAAGAAAATCCGGCGCTTAAATCAAATTGCTGAGTGAGTTGTCCACTTAATTTTCCGAATAATTCTAATTGTTTGTTAGTGTGTGTTAATGGAATACTTTGAGCAATGAATGGGTTTTCCATTGAGAGGCTCTTTAATGTAACCGCTTCGAGGTCACCAACCAGACCACCACTTATCAACCATTGGTCACTGAGCTGATAATTGGCAGTTACATACGGATATAATTTAAAGTCGTTTGAATTACTTATGCTGTCATTGGTTAAAGCAATGTTGGCTGCCGCTGTTATACTAAGTTGACCCAGTTCATAGCCAACACCTCCTTTTATTTTGATAATCTTCCTATTGATATCAGTGATATCCTCATATTTGGTTAAGAGTAAATCTACGTCAGAGAATAAGTTGACATTATCGAGTAATGGTGCACTTAGTCTCAGTTGACCGGTAAAACCATTTTCCTTCGCACTAAAATTGTCATCAAGCGTGTAAAATCCTGTATTTAATGAATAATCTAACGGGCTCTTCTGGTCACTGTTCTTTATTCCCAAGTTGAAGCCGAAGGTATTATACTTCTGTTTAGTAGGATCAATATCTGTCCTTGAACCATCACTGAAACCATAGTGATAGCGCTTTATTGAGCCAAAATCGAAGTATAGCGATAAAGTGCTCTTTTTATTGTTTAATGTGGCATACAAATTAGCGGTATTATCACTAGCTCCACTATTGCTGCCATCAACCGGTCCTCTTGCAAATGAGAGATGTTTATAAGAAAGTCCTGCAGTGAGGGAATTCTGTACAGTATTAAAAGATAGCTCGGCTAAAGGACTGATATAATTTCCAAAGCCCAACTTTACATAGTTGCCATTTGATTTAATGCTATTGCCGGGGGTCAAACGGTTGACACTTAGTGAAGGAGAATAGGACATTCCCTGGTAGAGATATTCATTAAAGTCATATTGTTGAGGTCTGATTTGTTTGTCGATCACGGTGGGCGGCACCTTTTCGTATGTTCTATTAGCAGGAGGCAGTGTGATTTTTCGGTCTTTTTCAATTATGACCTGGGCATCCTCAATCTCACCAGTTTCATCCCATTTTTCCTGAGCTAATACTGACTGACCAGCGCCTATCGTACAGAGTATTAGAAGAGACCTTATAATTAGCATGACCTATTTATTCTCATTACTTATTGTGGCTGTATCTGAGGCTGTTGACTCTTCTTCTATAATTTCCCTTTCTCGGGCCTCAATGATTGCGAGTTTGTCCTTCGCTGTGTTAACTATTACATCAATCGGAGACTTCTCAATAATTGAGTTTAATGTTGCTTCCGCCTGAAATAACTCATGCATAGCGAAATAGTTGTCAGCAATCAATAGGAAGGACTTTCCAAGCCACAGTTCGTAGATAGAAAACTTGTTATTCATCTCAAACAATACTTCATTAGACTCGGAAAAATTACCTTGTTTATTATATATATATCCTAACAGGTAGGTTGCTTCAGCTGCATTCTCATCATTGGCGACTCCAATCGTTTCCTTGAAGAAGTCTATGGCTTGATCATATTTTTCTTCAGCCATAACTGCTTTGCCAAGGTACAGATTAGCTGAAGAAAATCCGTTTGCAGACACCTGGGATTCGTCCAGAATTTTGTTAGCAAACCACTGTACGGAATCTGTGGTTCCCAGTTGGTTATATGAACGCATTAAACCCTGAAAGGCATTATATGTTTCCCTTTTGTTTCTGGCGACTTGAGTCAACCAATTGTAATGTCTAATTGCTACTGAATAATTTGCTCTATTGTACTCAATATCAGCCACTCGTTGAATAGATCGATTGAAATAGTTTATTTGAGGATAATTAAGTGCTTCGTAAAAATGGGTGAGCGCTTCTGTCTCGTTTTCAGACCTGTTATAAGCATCAGCTATAAAATAAAGCGCTTCACCCTTCATACTACTGCCCGGATAGGTCGTATTAAAAGATTTGAAACGGATAATGGCTCCTTCATAATCCTGGCTGAAATATTTACCCTTTGCTGCCTCGAATTCAATATTTTCCAGCAAAGTATCATTAGGATTGGCTCGTCTGTAATTTTCAATATAGCGGTCGACATTGACATCAGAACCGGCAACTGATACTGCCTCCTGGAGACCAAGTAATGCACTATTAGCAACTTTGTGCGTTATAAAATCATCCAGCACTTTCTGGTAATCCGCTATTGCTAGATTATATTTTTGCAAATTGTAATGACCGACTGCTCTTTTTACCAGGGCATTAGGCACCAGTTTACTTTCAGAATAATGGTTAATAAGAAACGTAAACTCTTCGACCGCATTATCGAACTGACCATTTTCAAAATCCAATTGAGCCAACTGATAGGCTGAACGCTCAGCTTCCAGGGAGTTCTTATAAGTCGAAATAACCTGTTCAAAATTACGCCTGGCTCGTTGAATATTACCTTGGAAGCCATAATTAATACCTAATTGTAGATAAACATATGCTTTGTCATTACTTCGTCCCCTGAGTGCGTTTTCGTAGTTTATAATTGCCGCTGTGTAGTCCTTTTCAACGAAATAACAATCACCCAATCGAACTAATGCATCCAAATAGTTGGGCTGATCATAAGCGCCGTTCAGAGCCTTTGTGTATTCTGCAAATTGGATTTTAGCCCGGTCGTAAACCTTTGTATTATAATAGGCATACCCCAAACTATACCTCGACTTTATATAATAAGATGAATTAGAGTTACTTCTGTTGAAAACAACTTTACTATAGGCGTTGATGGCATCAACCCACTTACTGCCAATCGAGTAAGCTTCACCCTTCCAGTAATTTACTTCAACTATTAATTCAGGGTCAATAGAAGCGCTAAGCGATTTATCAAACATAGTTATTGCCCGGGAGAACCGGCTGTCATTAAAGAGCTGAGTTCCCTTCAAGAGGGTGACTTGCTGATACACCAGATTAATGGCATCACTGCGTGATTCTAAACCTTCAATGTGATTGATTGTGAGATCATAATTACTGGTCTTTAGATAAGCGTCACTTAAAAGATTATTAGCTGCTGGTCGGAATGAAGAACCACTGTACTTAGCTAAGAATTCATTTATACGATCAATAGACGTTGCAAATTGGCCCAATTCGTAATTTAGCTGACCTATCCGAAAGGACGATTCCTCTTTTATTATTGAACTGAAATCAGAGTTGGAAGCCTTTTCGAAAGCATTGAGCGCAAATTGCTTGTTGTTAGCATTTATATAAAGTATACCCAAGTAATAAGATCCATATTGTCCAATGGTGTCTGAAGATAGCGCTGCGATCTTAAAGGCCTCAATGGCCTTGCTGTTCTGTCCATATTTGTAATTTGCATAACCCTGATGGTAATAGATGATTGGAGCTACTTTACCGCGATTGGATGAAAGCGCCAACTGGTACAGCTCTGATGCCTTGGCGTAGTCTTCTTTATGAAAAAAGGCTTCTGCTGTAAGTAGTTGAATACCTCTTTGAAGCTTAATCTGACCCAAGCCGGTGATGTAGTTCAGTAGATCGTCATACTGCTTTAAAACGAGGTATGAGCCGCCAATTATTTCTGGCGTAAGGTCCTTATACTTACTGTTTTTTTCTGCCTCACGTAACTTGATAATGGTTTCACGGTAACTTCCCTGGTTATATAAAATAATGCCAGAGTAGTACATAGCATCTTCATAATAATTATTACGGAATTTTGTTACTTTGCTAAATAGTTGAATAGCTTGATTTTCCTTCTTTACGGAGTAGTAACAGTATCCTAACTTGAATTTACCTTCATACGAAGATTCTACTAATAAACTGCCAAAATTAACCTGCTCATAGTATTTGAGGGCTTTGGTATAAGCGCCCTGGTTGAAATAATGATTGCCCAGATCAAAATATGCAGAAGCAGCCTTCGGATGTGATGGGTTCTTCAAAACGAAGTTACTCATCAGGTACTCGGCATCCTTTTGTTCTTCGCTAATGGCATTAAACGCGATATAGTATTGCGCCTCTGCATTGCGATAATGTCCCGGATTGCTTTTTAAATATTTCTCGAATCTATTTCTGGAAGCAAGAAACTGCTTTTGCTGAAAGAGATTTACTGCATGATCAAAGGCTTTTTCAGCGCCGGTTTCAGGAATAGGGTTTTGTGCGAGAGCAGCTGAAATTATAACGTAACAAAAGACGCTTAATAGTAATTGTTTCAATACCTTAACCCAAAAATTCATAGTAGACAATAAAAAACAGGCATAAATTACTTATATTGAGATAGTTAGACAACAAAATAAGCAATTAATTTATGCCTGAATATAAGGAAAAAGATACCGTATTTTATCGAGGAAAACAAGCTTTTAAATTTGATTTTTCAGCATCAGCGATTAGCTCAGACGGAGCGATATTGTTAAGTGAAAAAGTAGAGAGAAAGACTGGTCTATTAAAAAGCTTCGCCGCACTGATTCCTGACTATCGAAACCCCTTTTTTATCGAATACACTTATGAAGAAATGCTTCGCCAACGGGTGTTTTTAATGATGCAGGGCTATCAGGATTGCAATGACGAACAAAAACTCCGAGAGGATCCGGTGATCCGTAAAGTACTAGATAGCGGATTATGTTCCCAGCCTACTTTAAGTCGATTTGAAAACAAGGCCGATCGGAGTCTGATCTACCAGATGAGTCAATGGTTTGTAGACCGTTATGTAGAGGAGTTGAAAGAGAAGACTGGTCAAATCATCATTGATGTAGATGGTACCGATGACCCTACTCATGGATCCCAACAACTCAGTTTGTATAATGGCTATTATGGACAGACTATGTACCATGAGTTGTTCTTTAAGGACGGGAACACCGGTCAGGTCATTTTACCAGTACTACGTCCGGGCAATTGTCACTCCAACAAATGGTTTGTGGCCTTATTGAAAAGGATTGTCATTAAAATCAGAAAAAAACTGCCCTCAGTAAAGATCCTTATTCGAGCGGATAGTGGCTTTTCAGGAGCATCTTTTTATCGGATAGCTAAGCAGTTTGACCTTCAATTTTGTTTAGGTATTAGTAGTAATGAAGTTTTAAAGACTTTTACCAAACAGACTATCATTGAAGTAAAAAAGGAGTATGCTTCAAAAATCATCAAACATCAAGAGTTTGTTGGCTCGTTTACTTACCAGGCCAAAAGCTGGGATCGTTCTGAAAAGCTGTACGCCAAAGTGGAGTCTACCGGAAAAGGAATGAATGTCCGTTACTTTGTGAGCAACTTTGAAGCGATGACCGCTCAACAGATTTACTTTGATTTTTATGTCAAGCGAGGTGATGCCAGTGAAAATCGAATAAAGGAACTCAAAAACATGACTTATTCCGACCGGCTTTCCTGTCATCGCTACTGGGCCAATTTCATGCGTTTAATCATCGCTACCCTCTGTTATGAAATGTTCCGGCAGATTAAATTATTAATTGCCAAAACAAAACACCACTTTGCTAAACGATGGCAAGTGGACAATATCCGGCTTTACCTGATGAAGGTTGGGCGTGCCTGAAAGAAAGGAAAAGATCATTGACAATACAATTCTCAAGAGCCTTTAGATATCAATACCTGCTGGGCGATTTGCTTACGGTGAACTGACCGATCAGTTAAACAGTTTGGTTTAATCAAAAAAATGTTCTTCCATAAGAACACAATAGAGCTTTGACTGAAAATTGAAAAATTCTAACAAAAAAACGCTCTAATGTCCTTTGAAATCCAGAAACCTGGTTGATCTTCAAATTAATACATACACTCCAATCAAAAATAGTTAGCAACCCATTATTAATCCCAAAATTGGTGGCCTATGAATAATGCGGGTTAGTTTTGTTGGGGATAAGATCTCCTGCCAGCTGCCAGGTAATGAATCGGTCATAAGGATAATTTTCATTGAAAGCATGGATGACCCAATCACGCCACGGCCACATAGTGCGCAGGCCATCATCCTGATAACCGTAAGAATCAGCATAACGAGCAAGGTCCAGCCAGTGAACGGACATCTTTTCCCCATAATGACGACTGGCCATGAGTTCATCCACGATTATTTCATAGGCTTCGGGGGAACCATCCACTTCAAATTTTCGCTGCATTTCAATGGACGGTGGTAATCCAGTGAGATCAAATGATACCCTCCTTAACAAGTGATCTTTTCTGGCCCTTTTATTTGGAGAGAGACCAACACGTTCCATTTTATCGAGAATGAAATGATCTATCTCATTCCTTGGCCATGACTGCAGATTCAGTTTCGGAAGTTCCGATTTCGCTGGAGGAATGAAAGCCCAATGCTTCTCGAAAGGCGCACCCTGTTTAATCCAATCAGCGATTAAATTTATTTGTTCCATTGTAAGGCTTCGGTGACTTTCAGGCGGAGGCATCCGTTCATCCGCTTCTGTCGCTGTTATTTTTTTAATAACCTCAGATTCTTCTGGCTTGCCCGGAACGATAGCAAAACGATCTTTATGATCTTTTAAAGCCTTTAGTGCTCCTCCAGGAGTATCAAGTCTCAACTCAGCTTTTCTGGCATTATCATCCCGGCCATGACAGGCATAACAATTATCAGACAATATCGGTCGGATGTCAAAATTGTAACTGACAGCATTGGATCTTCCTTTATCGTTCGAACTACATCCTTCGAATAGCCCAATCGCCGCCACAACAAGGAAGAAAATGGCACATATTCTGAAAAGTAACGATCCGCTGGTATTTGTCATAAAACTTAAAGCCTCAGACCAAGATTAATAGAAGATCAGTTGACTGATCCGACAGATAATTAAAATTAAGGATTTTCTTTCTAAAGTTTAGCAAGTAGTAGCCAATTTCATATCTGGCTACAGGATGCTGCTTTTTTGATGACCATTTTGGCCACCAGTATTTATCTTTCGAAAGTTATAGCTCAGACCTTTCCTCGATCAGGGTAATTAACAAGTCCACCGCTTCTTTTACGAAAGCAGGGTCTTCAGCGTAGGTATCTCTTTCTTCGATAATGATATTTTTAGGCAGACCTTCTCTTAATCTGCTAAAGAATGCATCATCGCTTTCTTTATCCTCTAAAATTCCACCTTTGATTGAATATCTACCTACCCCGCCTTTTGGCAACATGAAATAAGCCTTATCGGTTGTGTACTGCAATCTTCGAATGATGTCATCTGCAACCCGGCGGATTTCCTCAACATTAAGTCGCGGGACGAATACAACCGGACTATGAAAAACATATTTGTGGTTTTTGTACTCCTCAGGTACTTCATTAGGTGGTACAAGAATGCCTAAATGTTCGGCCCCACCCGGGCACAGCACTTGGGGTAATCCTAATTTTCCGGCAACCGTGAGGCGATCGGGACCTCCAGCTCTTAATACATTCCAACCATCATCGGCTATCTCGCCCATGGCATAATCGAAGACGGCACCGATAATTCCTTCTTTCATCATTTGTTCCATGGCACGGCCTCCTGAACCAACAGCATGAAAGACAATGACTTCATAACCCCGTGATTCGATATGCTTAATAGCTACCATAGCCCCATTTGTGAGCACACCTAAGTTGGACATTCCGATCAGAGGTTTATCGCCTTTTTCCACGACAAATTGGGTTTCAACCTCTGCCATTCCGCATGCCGCAGCCGCAGCATTAGCCAGCACTTTCCTGGTAAATGGGTTCAACTTAAGAATATCGCTAACTGAGAACATCATGGTGATATCCTTTATTCCGACAAACCCACTGGTATCACCTGAGGCCATGGTGGAAACCATTATTTTAGGAAAGCCATAAGGTAAGGTTTGCATGATATCACAGCACGTGGAAGTGCCTTGTGTACCACCTAATCCAAGAACGGCATGAATTTCTCCGGACCCAATTTTAGCCGTGAGAATTTTAATGCACCCTTTCACGACGTAGGGATTGGCTTTTTCTCTGGTCGGATCCACTAGCAACTCGGGTAAGGACCCTCCACCAGCCGCGACCACTTCTTCTCGTGTTAAGTCTGCTTCAATCCCAGCTTTTGCTACCACTCCGATATCTAATAAAATTGAATTATGACCGCGGGCGTCAATTTGTTCTCTTAAGAATCCTGCTTCTTGATCCTTGGTATCTAAAGTGATGAGAAGGGCTATTGTCTTTTTCATGCAATAGGGATTTTGAGATTCGGAGTACTGATTTTTTAGCGGGCGCCGTCCGGAAAGTGCAAAGCGGCAAATTCCATAGCAGTTGAATATACTGCTTTTTCGATTGGAATCCGCTCAGTTGAAGAACCGGTCCAAAATCCGTCGCAGCTTGTGTGTTCTAGAATATATTGAGCGTCAACTGGGTTTTCCATGGCTGCACCGTGGGCAATTAACATAACGTCATGCTTTATACTCCTCAGTTTAATGTTGGCTTCTTCGGTCCTGGCTGCAGTTTCTTCAATAGTTTCACCAGAGTCATAACCGGAAAGTCCTCCCTTGGTAGTACCTGCATGAAAGCAGAATATGTCAGGCTGGGCTTCTTCCAAGATGCGGATGCTGTCTTCCATATTAAATGCCAATCCAATGGAGACCATTTCCATTTCTTTAGTAAGCTTCAAAAATTCTATTTCATTGTCCAGGGTAATACCACTTTTAGTCAACACGCGATAGACCTCACTGTCCTTGTCTACATAGCTGATCGATGGTCCGATATTCGACGCTGAATAAACTCCCATTGCCTTGCAGTCATTAAGCACCATCCTCATGTCTTTTAGGGGATCATTTGCATTGAGGCAGGCACATATAAATGAATCTCCTTTGATGGCAGGCATAATGTCTTCACGAGTATAGTCCATGGTTTGCTTATTAGAATCTAATATTGGCCAAAGCATGGACATCGTACCCATTCCATTGGCTCTAAGACGAGCACCTGAGAACGTATTGATGCAATCAACTCCTGCTTTTTCCAACAATTTGGCAACAAGTCCACTACCCGCACTGGCGATGAATATGGGCACTCGATCCTGAACTTTTCTTCGGAGTTTTTTCAATATTTCTTCCCGTGATGTATGAAGTACGATCATAATTTGGTTGATTTATTTTGAAAGATTATTTATTGGTTAGTCATTTAACTATTACGAAGATAATTGATCATATCACGCGGTCATTGCCGCCATCGATTGGCACCTGAGCCCCCGTAATTTTGGAGAATGTCTTACCAAGCATGTTCACTACTAAATCCGCCACATCCCTGGAAGTAACTTCTACTTTGAGAACATTATTCCTTTTGTATTCTTTTACTGTAAGGCCATAATGTTTGGCTCGGGTCTTTAAAACTTCGTCAGTCCAGATTGCAGTATCGTAGACCGCATTAGGATGAACGATGTTTACACGAATGCCTTTCTCTCCTAACTCCATAGCAGCAACACGGCCCAACTGGGTCAACCCGGCTTTGGCAACTGAATAGGCCGCGGCTCCCGGACCTGGAGCCGGGACGTTTTTAGATCCTATTAAGACTACTGCCGGATCAATGCCTAATTCCAGATAGGGGACGCATAACTGCAGGAGTCTTTGGTGACTGCTGACATTTATGGCAAGACTTTTATCCCACAGTTTTTTATCCATGTGTTCGATCCGGGCGCTTTTCGGGAAAACACCAGCGTTACTTACAAGCATGTCCAATCCGCCAAATTCAATGACAACTTTTCGGATAGCGCTCTCTAGTTGTCTTTCGTCTGTGACGTCACATCGAAGAGGTAGAACCTCTCTTTGTGAAAACGCATCACTAACTGCGACATCAATGTCAAATGCGGCAACTACTGCTCCGGATTCTACAAGACTTTCAACACATGCTTTTCCAATGCCGCCAGCGGCCCCGGTAACCAAGGCTATTTTGCCCTGCATCGCTTTAGGGTTACCAGCTTTTTTGAGTTTCGCCTGCTCCAGACTCCAGTATTCCATTTCAAATAATTCCGATTTTCCTAATGGCTTCCAGCCCCCAAGTTGCTCTGCCTGGTAAATAGCTTTTTGTGTGTGGTGGGCAATGTCTTGAATTATATCGACGTGATTTAAAGTTGGCCCAAAAAACAATAAACCGGCCCCCGGGACTATGGCCCACCTTGGAGCTTGATCAAGCAATACCTGCTCTCCCGTATTATGTTTTTCAAAATAGTCAAGGTAATCATTTGCATAAGTATCAATATCTTGTTTCGGGTCCTTACCTATTACCAATGGAGTTCTTTTGGTGCGAATGATATGATCCGGAGTGATTGGTCCGCGGTTGCTAATTTTTTTCACTTCCTTCAAATTGCTAAAGGCTACCGAACTAGGTGAAGGATCACTTTTGGCTATTACGGGTTTACCCCATTTTTGAGATACTGTTTTTCTGACATTGGCAACCAGCAGTGTGTCAGGACTTCCCTTTGTACCTTTTAGCGCATTCGTACTATTTTTCTTTAAATATCTTTCGGCTTTAGAGACGATGTCAATCATCTTCTCATAACTCACTTTGGGGTCATTATGAAAAGTAAAAACGCCATGATTCAGTAGCACCATACCTTCCAATTTGTCCCAATCAATCCCGCGTGTCATGTTATAAATCTTTTTTGCCAGGATAAAGCCAGGCATGACGTAGGGGACAATCAACATATTTTCCCCATAGATCTCCTGAATTTTCTTCTTACCACCAGAAGTATTAGTTATGGTCACCACGGCGTCAGCATGGGTATGATCAACGAAAGTATAGGGAATGATAGCATGCAGAACAGCTTCTACAGACGGGTTGGGTGCAGCCGGATTTGTCATGGCCATGCGTTGATATTTGACCATGTCCATGTCGCTTAAATCTTCTAACTCCGCCATTTTGTGCAGGTTTTTCAACTTAACTGGTGCAAAACCTTCGGCTTCAATTGTACCTAGGTCCCATCCACTGCCTTTGACATAGAGAATGTCCTCTTCCTCACCAAATAGGTTTTTCTCGCGAATTTTCACTGAAGTGTTGCCTCCACCATGCATGACTAGATCTTGATTTGCACCAAGGAGTCGAGATGTGTAAACTCTAAGGTTTAATAAGGCGCCTTTCAGCTTTTTTGCTTCAGTATTTTTCCAGGAACTTTTCATGTTTGGTAATAAAGTTTGAAACGGTCTGTTTAATAGAGTCGCTGTGTTTGGTATCATCAATATACCTTGAAATGACATTATATATTTCACTTCCCCGGATGTGTTGATGAATTTTTTGTGCCATCTCTAACGGATGCAGGGGATCATCATTGTTCCCAATTACCAAACAGGGTCTATCTATTTGCTTAAGATCTTTTATATCATTAAAGGGTTTATCGTTCACCAATTTTTCCAGCACTCTTGGGAGCTCCTCTCTTTGTGATGTGTCAAAAGGACCAAGCAAAGACTGAGCTGCGTTTAGCAAAGAGGCCTCGATCCGTTTGAAATCTGCACTGTTGACAAAAATAGCCTCACCGTCATGTTGCCTGATCAAATTAGCAATTTCCAGTAAAATGGCAAGATTATCAGGAGTTCCCTGATCTAACCATGCAGGACGAACCAATACGAGGGCTAATGCTTTGTCTGGAAACTTTAGTGCGATGTTCAAGGCAATGCCCGATCCCATGGATATTCCGCCGAATATAGCTTTACGGATATTCAAATTTTCCATCAAGCCAACAACCTGATTAGCATAGTAGTCAAATGATGGGTCGATATGATCGGGGAGTGGTGATGAACCATGTCCGGGACAGTCTATAGAGATTAATTTTATACTACCTATGGTAGCCAGTAGCTTTTGAGGTTGGCTGAGGTTAGCACCTAGGCCATGCTGAAAGATAAAAGGGATACCTGTGCCTTTTTCCGTATAGTTAAGATGAATTGACATAAGACCGAATTTAAATAATGTTAAAATTTCAATTTCCTTGTTTATTCAACTCGTTTCCATACGACTTACTGTCCACTTGTCACTTCCAATTCACTTCTCATAAAAATCGGGGGCCATTCTCAATAGATATTTCACGCTTTCACAAATTAAAGGAGATTATTAGTTCAATGGCTTTTTTGATAGTGTTCCCTTAAAATATCTTCAGCAAAATCGTTGTTCAGATCTCTCACCACCGTGTGCACATGATTGGCATTATTCTGAACGTTGTCATATTCAATCAATAGCATCGGCCCTTGAATTCGATAGTAATTACCTTTTTCAGGCATTAAACTTCCCGCCCAGGCAAATGACAGATTTTCGATACCCGCTTTGTTTATCCTGGCCCTTAGCGTCCTCGAGAATCCCAGTTGATAGTTGTCAATGTAGGTATTCAATAAATCCATCAATATTGTTTGCTGATCTGCAGAAAGCAATGTGTAGTAGATACCTTTTTGCTCGAGGCCCTCGACTTTTCGTTTATTTGTTGAAAAGATCTCTCTCGGAGCTTTTTTTGAAAATATAGCAATTTCCCGTTGGTCCGTAGTAAGAGAATTCACCAATTTAAATCCAAGTTCAGTTTCGCGCTTCAAAACTTCCTTTCCTCTTTGTTCTCTGATATTAACTACTCCAGGGTTGGACCCCCAAAAAGAGGGAGTAGAGGACGCCAGAACGCCTTTGGTGGAAGTGAAATTCAAGGAAACATGATGACCTTCAAATCTCCATCCCCATAAATTTTCAGAAGTGGGTTCACCGAAAATGCAGAAATGATAATCTAATGGATCTCGGAATGGTGAGCCATTAGCTTTGAGCCGATTATCTTCCATGATGCCCAGCACTTTTTCAAGCTCCATTATTTCTCTGGTTTTCTTATATCCACCCTGACTCAGGGAAGCTTTTAACAAATCCAAAGCAGCTTGTTTTTGCTCTTCATTAAAATCATGAAATGTTGGCCCTTTTCTTTCAATGGGAACATAGTTCATGTTATATCTCTCGGCGTTATCCAGGGGGAAGTATGCCCGATTTTTCGTATCTGAGGAGAGGGTATTGAGAAAGTTGTTGGCTTGACGAGATAGATCTTGAGCTTTTAGCCCAAATGGAACATACAAAACAATAGTTAATACGGTTATTCTCCAGAACGTCATGTTAAGTGGTTTTGCGTTAGTTGAGGATACAAAAATGCTATTTATCGGTTCTTTTCGGTTTGAAATTCTTTTCATTATTGGGATCGTCGGTTCCATCGTACACTGCCTGTTCAGGATAGGGAAATACCGGTCGGGTCATTGTAACTTTCTCATCTTTAGTTTTTGTTACAATGATCTTTTCAGGGGCTTCTCCCTTCTCTACCCATGCTCTTATCACATCCAGCCAATCGACCTCAACTGGTCCCTGACCACCCCCACAATGTAAAACACCCGGAAGAAGGAATAGTCGAATATAATTTTCGAGCGAAGGGTCTTTTATTTTGGCCGCATTGTAGTGATCTTTTGTGGAAAGAGCTGAGATGGCGGGATCATTCCATCCATGCCAGATGATCATCTTACCTTCACTTTGTTTGAATTCAATATAATTTGTTGAGGTAGCATTCAGATAGCTAGCGGCATATTGAGTGTCAATTTGAAGGTCGGTAAAATCGTATGTCCGGTAATTCCAAGCCGGCTCTTGAAAAACCAGGTATTTGAAAATTTCGGTGCCGAAGCCGAATTGCAGACTGGGGAAACCTAATTGCATCGTTTCATCAAAAGGACCGACAATCCAGGATTGCCATCCACCCGGTTCATACTCGCCTCCATATGGGAAGCCAGGATAAATTTCTTCTTGTTGACTCTTGATGCCAGCATAGATGGCTTTTATGGCTTTCAATTGCGAGGTTGTAAAACAGCTATCTTTTGCGGTGATTCCCTCGCATTTAGGCAGTTGACTAAAGTCGAAATCGCAATCCCTGGGATTATTTAAAATGTGGTCCTTTACTCCATCTATGGCGTCACATTGTAGGAGTACTTCATTTTGAAGCAGTTCCAAATTGGATAAGGTAACAACTGGTTGATCCAGTTTTGACGGGTCCGGAAATACGGCTTGAATGTTCTGTATAAACTCGGCGCCAAGCCCAGGCCAATCAAAAGCTGGTGCACCGGACACTATGCCATCGAAGTCGTTAGGGTATCTTTGAGCCTCCATCATAGCCTGACCGCCACCCCGTGAGCAACCCGTGAAATAACTATACTCGGGCGTAGAACAGTAATATTGTCTGGTTATCTCCTTTGTCACGGTCGTTGTTCTGTGAACAGCTAGATGTCCAAAGTTGACCTGTCTTTCCATGTTGTTCAACGCCCAGTCTGCTTTAACTCCGTCACCTTTATGCCCGGTATCTGTGCCAGCAGAGAGTTGTCTTCAATGTAGAGTAGTGCAATAGTCACTTGAAATATGGTACGGAATTTTTTGAAACTCATCTTATAAGGCGCCCAGGAATGTGACAGTGGCTTCACGGTAATATTTTGATAAGTTAAAGAAGATTAGCAAGTCCATAAAATTTATTTTTCAGCTACCCACTTTATACCCTCGATAATATGCTGTCTTGCAAAATCTGTATTAAGAGCACGTATGTCATGCCCCAATTCTGTATAGAAAAACCGGCCGCCTTTCCAAATTCTAGTCCAGGCAATTGGATGATCGTCACCCATTGCTTTGCCTCCAAGACTTTTGAAATGATCACGAACCGGATCATATGTGGACTCATCAACCCTTAATAAAATCTGGATACCCGGCAGCCCGGTTACTGATTTAGCCCGCATTATTCATAGGCCACCAATTTTGGGATTAATAATGGGTTGCTAACTATTTTTGATTGGAGTGTATGTATTAATTTGAAGATCAACCAGGTTTCTGGATTTCAAAGGACATTAGAGCGTTTTTTTGTTAGAATTCTTCAATTTTCAGTCAAAGCTCTATTGTGTTCTTATGGAAGAACATTTTTTTGATTAAATCAAACTGTTTAACTGATCGGTCAGTTCACTGTAAGCAAATCGCCCAGCAGGTATTGATATCTAAAGGCTCTTGAGAATTGTATTGTCAATGATCTTTTCCTTTCTTTCAGGCACGCCCCAACCTTCATCAGGTAAAGCCGGATATTGTCCACTTGCCATCGTTTAGCAAAGTGGTGTTTTGTTTTGGCAATTAATAATTTAATCTGCCGGAACATTTCATAACAGAGGGTAGCGATGATTAAACGCATGAAATTGGCCCAGTAGCGATGACAGGAAAGCCGGTCGGAATAAGTCATGTTTTTGAGTTCCTTTATTCGATTTTCACTGGCATCACCTCGCTTGACATAAAAATCAAAGTAAATCTGTTGAGCGGTCATCGCTTCAAAGTTGCTCACAAAGTAACGGACATTCATTCCTTTTCCGGTAGACTCCACTTTGGCGTACAGCTTTTCAGAACGATCCCAGCTTTTGGCCTGGTAAGTAAACGGGCCAACAAACTCTTGATGTTTGATGATTTTTGAAGCATATTCCTTTTTTACTTCAATGATAGTCTGTTTGGTAAAAGTCTTTAAAACTTCATTACTACTAATACCTAAACAAAATTGAAGGTCAAACTGCTTAGCTATCCGATAAAAAGATGCTCCTGAAAAGCCACTATCCGCTCGAATAAGGATCTTTACTGAGGGCAGTTTTTTTCTGATTTTAATGACAATCCTTTTCAATAAGGCCACAAACCATTTGTTGGAGTGACAATTGCCCGGACGTAGTACTGGTAAAATGACCTGACCGGTGTTCCCGTCCTTAAAGAACAACTCATGGTACATAGTCTGTCCATAATAGCCATTATACAAACTGAGTTGTTGGGATCCATGAGTAGGGTCATCGGTACCATCTACATCAATGATGATTTGACCAGTCTTCTCTTTCAACTCCTCTACATAACGGTCTACAAACCATTGACTCATCTGGTAGATCAGACTCCGATCGGCCTTGTTTTCAAATCGACTTAAAGTAGGCTGGGAGCATAATCCGCTATCTAGTACTTTACGGATCACCGGATCCTCTCGGAGTTTTTGTTCGTCATTGCAATCCTGATAGCCCTGCATCATTAAAAACACCCGTTGGCGAAGCATTTCTTCATAAGTGTATTCGATAAAAAAGGGGTTTCGATAGTCAGGAATCAGTGCGGCGAAGCTTTTTAATAGACCAGTCTTTCTCTCTACTTTTTCACTTAACAATATCGCTCCGTCTGAGCTAATCGCTGATGCTGAAAAATCAAATTTAAAAGCTTGTTTTCCTCGATAAAATACGGTATCTTTTTTCTTATATTCAGGCATAAATTAATTGCTTATTTTGTTGTCTAACTATCTCAATATAAGCAATTTATGCCTGTTTTTTATTGTCTACTATGAATTTTTCGGGTTAGTGTGGTTGGTCCAATCGGCTTCGTACCAAAATTCACTTCCCCAACCCCTTACTGTCGGGTGATCAATGGCTTTTGGATCTACCTTAACCCTGGCTTTTAAAAATTCTGAATCGCTGTTAAAATCACAACCACCAAGTTCCATGATCCATGGCCAGCCATCCTGATGAACCAAAACAGCATGCAAGGCGACAATTCCCCCGCCAGCGCTATACCAGTCTTCGATCGCTTTGCGTTGCTCTTCACTAAATACTTTGTCCAGCACGTTAGCATTATTTAGTGTCTCTAAGAAAACAGCCCTTTTTTTATAAAATGAATTATTATGGATGAGATTTTCATTTTCTTTCTATGAGTTAATACCTGAGTATCAATCGATTAGAAAAAATGGAAAGATCGACCATAAGAATAATTTTTAATTTAGGTGTGTTTTCTTAGAGATACTATTTAGTATCAGTACATCATATTTTTCAAGTTTTTCTTTTGAAATATCTCTACCGGTTTCACTCACGTCGATCTGCATGTTGTTCTGTGCTCCCAGGCGCACCAACCAACCATTAATTGCAGGAATTCCAGGATGGCGATACCAACCAGTTCCTGAAAACAAGAGAACTCGTAGATCGGAGTCCGTCTTCATTGGGTCTGCGCATTCGACACAGTTTTCGTTCACCATGTTCCTGGCGATTGTGTTACTACCGACTGCTGGTTCTGAGGTTGAGAAACTCAGGATCGCCAAAAGACTGATTATTACTAAAACAGTTGAATAAACCTTTTTCATTATTGAGAACTTAGACATTTAGAAGTTAAAAATAGAGCTTATAGAGCTTTATTACTAATAGTTAGAAAGAAACACGTCACATTTGGTAAGTTTTTGGGGTTCAGTACATAAATTTAGGCAGGAATAAGAATATGGGTAAGGTTAATATTTGCTTAATTTTTCTACTCACTGGAGGGGTAGAGCTTTTTGCTCAATCTGGTCTCAATCAGGAAACCCATAGCTATCAAATCTATAAGACTTCAGAAAACATAACTGTAGACGGCGATTTGAGCGAAGGAGTTTGGTCAACCACAGACAAAGTTGGAGATTTTTGGTACAGCTTTCCTGTCGATGATAGGGTTGCAGAACCGGGATATAAGACAGAAGTCATGTTAACTTATGATGACCAGTTTATATACATAGCTGCGATATGTCATGGTTCAGGACCTTTAGTTATCTCATCTCTTAAAAGGGATAACAGGCAATTTTGGAATGGTGATGTTTTCGCCGTCTCGTTCGATCCTGTTAATGAACGAACTAACGGTGTGGCATTTGCCACGAACCCCGCGGGAGTGCAAAACGACATGCAGTTCAATGCCAACACCGGAACAAGAGCTGGTGTGGGATCGTCATCTGGTTTCAACGGTGCCTGGGACAGTAAGTGGGTTACCAATTCAAAGCAGTATCCAAACAGGTGGGTCACCGAAATGGCCATACCTTTCAAGAGTCTTAAATACGGTCGGAGTGCAACCTGGGGATTGAATTTTACCAGAGGTATTTCAAGCAATAATAGCTGGTATGCGTGGGCCCCTGTCCCCAGACAATTAACTACCATGGATTTGGGTTTTACAGGTGCATTAATTTGGGATCAGTTGCCTCCTAAGGCCAGGGGAAACATATCTATTATTCCCTATGTACTCAGTTCTACCTTCAGGAACATTGAAGACGGAGAGAAAAGTGACAACAATTTTGAAATTGGTGGCGACGCAAAAATCGCCATAAATTCCAACTTAAACCTTGATCTGACATTGAATCCTGATTTCTCTCAGGTGGACGTAGATGAACAGGTGACGAATTTAACCACCGTTAATATTCGCTTTCCGGAAAGAAGGCTGTTCTTTTTAGAAAACACTGACATTTTTAGTCAGTTTGGGATATCTCCGATGCGTCCTTTCTTTAGCAGGAGAATTGGCCTCGATGAGGATGGAAATGCCCTCCCCATTCAGTTTGGTGGCCGTTTAAGCGAGAATTTGAACAAAGATTTGAGAATTGGGGTGATGAATCTTCAAACAAAATCAGTGGACGACGAGCCGGGTCAGAACTATGCCAGTGTGGCTTTTAATCAAAGAATATTTGGCCGAACTTTAGTTAAGGGTTATTTCCACAATAGGCAAGCATTCGAGGACAATGAATTTTCTTCTACCAATTACAACCGGTCAATGGGCGGAGAAATAGATTTTCGATCTCAGGATGGTGCCTTATTGGCCAATGCTGGATATGGCGCCACCTTGAGTGATGGCGTAAATAATAAAAATCAGACGTATCACGAAATTTTGTCCTATAACAACCAAAACATTTCCTTTTACACCAATTTGATGAGTGTGGGAGACAATTACATTCCTGATATGGGATTCATGACCCTTTTGTTCCATTATGATGCAGTTACAGAAACGAGCAATCGAATTGGATATACTCACAATTTCAACAGGTTTGGCTATACTTTCTACCCGAAAAACAAAAAAATTAATAGCTATAGAGCCGAAATAAGAAATGTGATTGATTACACAACCAGTGATCCCGATATTTTCGCTGGAAGCATCACTTTAGGTTACAATCTCCGCCTGGCAAATACCAGCTCGATTGAAATCAAATCTGAAAGGCGGTATGCTGAACTCTTTTTCCCGTTTGATTTCACTGACGCGGAGCCATTACCGGTGGGTGAATATAACTGGTACGTGGTAAGTGCAAAATATAGTTCAGATCGACGGAAGAACTTCTTTTTTCCGCAGGAGCAGAAACCGGGGGTTTCTATAATGGAGAACGGCTGCAATTTGGCTTTGATCTCAATTACAGGATACAGCCTTGGGGTAATTTCTTTTTTCCGCAGGAGCAGAAACCGGGGGTTTCTATAATGGAGAACGGCTGCAATTTGGCTTTGATCTCAATTACAGGATACAGCCTTGGGGTAATTTCGCCATTCGTCTGGTCCAGAATGAATTGAATTTTCCTGAACCTTACGGATCCGAATCACTCACACTGATCGGACCGAAAATAGAGTTCAATATGTCACGGTATTTATTTTGGACCACTTTTCTTCAATTCAATACCCAGAGCGATAATTTCAATATCAATAGCCGCTTTCAATGGCAGTTTAAGCCCCTGTCGAATATTTTCATTGTCTATACAGATAATTACGCCATTGAACAGTTTGGACCAAAGAATAGGGGAGTGGTGGTTAAGCTGAATTATTGGTTAAATCTATAGGTTATTTAAGAGTACATCCCGAGAATTATCGATGCAGTTTTATATTGCAAATAACTAATCTGTAAAGTAGATACTGGCGATATATACCCGAGTCCGAGCCCGATGCCCCCAATAGCCCCATGACCCAAATAAAACTAGCTAGATCTGGTGGACATAAACCCCGACAGCTGCAATAAAAAAACCACCCGAAAAACAGATTGCTGAGGCGAACATGGCCATTCGCGGACCAACTCGCTCGTGCCATTTACCGAATATGGCTGATGAGGCTCCCAGGGTGAATAATGCAATAGAGAAAATCCAGCCCAGGTTAGTTAGTTTCCAATCCAGCACCGTTGATTCCGTAATACCAATGATCTGCGTCAAAGGCCGATTGAATACACTATACGCATAAATCTGGCCAATGCAGAGGTGGATGGCCAGAGCTGCAGGAGAATGCTCTCTATATAAGAATGAAAACGGTGCCATATTTTACGGCGATCTTTCGCCTTCAATATAATTTTTTCTGACATCTATCCTTGTGCACGCTATACTTTCGGTTCCATGAAATTGTGTTGTCGACAGACCTTCAAATGACAGACCTTCATTTTCACCAAACCCATGAAAGACTGGAATGATCAGCCATCAGGGAAAGAAAACGAGAGAATGTCCACTTAGCCATGAATGGATTTACCAATGTTTACAAACAACTATACACATATCTAAAACATGTGCGATCAAAATCAATTATATTGGATATTTACTGATGCGAATAAATTCAATTGACTAATCTATAACCAGTTAAATAGACATGAATAATTCCTATCCTAAACTTCATAACGCGACCTGGCCCGGTGTAGTGGGCAAGGGTGACGAAGAACCCTTTATAAGCCTTGATAAAATGATTGAGTTCACCGCTAAATCGGAAATAAATGGTCGTAAGTTTGATGGAGTTGACCTGTTTATCTCAGAACCCCATGTTTCCATCGACTCCACTGACGATGCCCTGAAGACGCTGGCCGATCAGTTAAGTGGATACAATCTGGTGGCCGGATCGATAGTAGC
Organism: Cyclobacteriaceae bacterium; assembly: GCA_963664285.2. Lineage (GTDB taxonomy): Bacteria > Bacteroidota > Bacteroidia > Cytophagales > Cyclobacteriaceae > JAJCYL01. The sequence continues at coordinate 21,782 of CAXXNX010000031.1, read as the reverse complement.
TCCGGTCTGGTCGGAAACAGGCGGTGGATCAGCCATGGGGAGTGCCGATGATCGTCAACAATTTCTTACCCAGGTCCGCAAGGCATGCAAAATTGGAGGCAAGTTACGTGAGCTGGGAGTTCGTCCGTATGGAATAGTTCGTATTGATTCAGCAACGGATGTAGAATCCTGGAGCAGAGATCCCGAAGGCAACACAAAATTAATTGCACAAACATTTAAGGAAGCCGCATTGATAGCAGCTGATCATGGAGAGAAGCTAGCGGCAGAAGGAGAAATTTGTTGGGGAGGTTTGCACAGCTGGAAATGGATGTTAAAAACACTCGAGCTCGCTGATAGTGGAGACACATTAGGTTTTCAGGCGGATCTGGCGCATTCCATGCTATATCTACTGGGCTTCAATGCTGAAGAACACCGGATCTTACCAGCAAATTTTTCCTGGGAAGATAAAGAAACGTTTGCATCGGCCTATAAAGAGATGACAGATCAACTGCGCCCCTGGACCATCGATTTTCACGTGGCCCAGAATGATGGGACGGTAAAAGGCATGGGTTCCCACGACAAGACCGGTAAGCATTGTCTGGCCGATGATCCAAATGGTAAATTGGACATTCCATGGGCCGCTGGCTTCTGGCTTACGGAAGACGGTCAGCCGAGAAAGGATATTCGCCATATCTGCTGGGACGGCTGCATGTTTCCCAACGAAACGCTTTACCAACAACAGACCTGGAATACCATTCTCGGCGCCATGATCTCGGTTCAGGATGCACACGGATGGTCGGAATAAACAAATCATAAATCATCAACAATTACTATCATGGGAAAAATATCATTAGGAGCAGAAGTATATACCTGGTTTATGAGCGAAGGTGGTAAAACCTACGAAAACCAACTGGATCATATGATTGAAATGGTCGCCAAATCAGGGTTCACCGGCATTGAGCCTATGCATTTCTGGATGGGCGATTGGACCGATCCTATGAAATTAGCTGAGAAGCTGGACGAGCATAATATCAAACTAGCCGGTATTGCACTTGCTTTGGACCGGAACAGTCCGGAGGAAACAGATGAAGAGAAACGACAGGCAGACGAAACAATAGGATTACTTAAGCAGTTTCCTGGAGCTTTACTTTGTACTGTGCAAATGCCAAGCGGCCGTCACGATCTGGAACAGCGTCGTCTTAACCTTGTTGCCAACGTAAATTCGGTTTCCAGGCGTGCTGCCCTCGCAGGCATAAAGTGTTCATTCCACCCGAATTCACCAGAAACTTCAACCAATCGTACTGCTGAGGATTATGATGTTATACTCAATGACCTGGATTCTTCTGTGACAGGCTGGACCCCGGATGTAGGTCATATCCTTAACGGCGGGATGGATGTTTTAGTCAAAATGGAGGAATTTAAATCGCTGATTAACCATGTGCATTACAAGGACTGGGATGGTGAACCTGAATGGGCGTTAATGGGTAAGGGAAAAATTGATTTTGAATCAATTACGCAGTGGTTGGTTGATCAGGATTACGAAGGCTGGATCCTCTGTGAAGATGAGGCCGATGATGCTATCGGGGATCCTGACGGTGTTACTTTACATGATGGAGAATATTGCCAGGAAAGGCTTCTACCCATAATATCCTGATCTCACAGTAATACCGTTTGTGTTGCTTCCGGCGTTGATATAATTATATTTACCGAAATAGGCACTTAAATTATAGGATTAAAACACGACTCAAATGTTGTATAATCAACTGATTATCAGTATATTGTACTATTATTAATCAAGATTATACATTTAAAATTATGGAGAAAAGATACGAAAGTCTCACTCTGTTCCAATTCCAGGAGAAATTCCCTGATGATCAAAGTTGCCTGTTGCATTTAGCCAGTCTAAAATGGGTTGAGGGGTATAAATGTGAGAAATGTGGCAACACAAAGTATTGTAAAGGCAATACTGAACTTACCAGACAATGCACTAAATGCAAACATCAGTCCAGCCCTACAAGTGGCACCCTATTTCATAAGGTAAAATTCTCTGTCCTTAAGGCATTTTACATCGTTTATTACATGAGTACAAACAAGAAGGGAATAACTTCCACAGAATTGAGTCGCAAATTGGGTTTGAGACAAAAGACATGTTGGTTTTTTCGCAGGAAAGTAATGAAAGCAATGACCAGCAGCCTGCAAAACCCTATGATGGGTACAGTGGAAGTAGATGAAATGGTGGTTGGTCAGAAAGAAGAAGGATTAAAAGGCCGACAAAAAGGCAAAAAGAAGGAAGTGGTCGTAGGCATAGAAAAGAAGGGAAATAAAGTAAGTCGGGTCTATACTAAGGTCATCCCCAATGCCAGTAGTCCTGAACTAAAAGCCTTCTTTGATGCTCATATCAGTCCAAAAGCTAAAGTCAAAACAGATAAATGGAACGGCTATACACCCTTAAAAGAACAATATCCTCTGCTCGAACAAGTCCAAAATGGCCAGAAAGGCTGTAATTTTAATGATATGCATCGAGTGATCATGATGATCAAAGCCTGGTTAAGGGGCGTACATCATTCTGTGGAGCATCTACAAGAGTATTTGGACGCTTATTGCTATAGATATAACAGGCATTTTATGAAAGCTCCAATATTTGATAACTTGATGGCCAGAATGGTAAATTATCCCCCTTGTCCCAAATATATGATGCATATCTTACATGTCCGAATTGATGAATGGGATAAGGCCCTTTTCTATGAAGGACCTGATCGTAATCAACAAATTATTAAAGATTAAATTGGAAAAATTAATACCCGTCATTTTGCCTGAAAGCGAACTTACCAAAATAACATCTTCAATCGAAAAACTAAATAGGGCTTCCTCAAAAAGTAGTACCCATCAAATTAGCAGCCCTAGATAGATTGAGCACGAATAGGGTTGCAGCAATCCAAGTTTGTGAAGTTGATTTAAGCTTGGCTTTGATTTCATTGAGCGAGTAAGCTTGTTTGGCATTGCCTATTCTTCCCTCAATGGCATTCCTCTCAGCATATTCCTTTTTTGATTTAGCCTTCTGGTATGCTGATTTCTTCACAGGTTTTCCTTTTGTGGCAGCTGTCATCCTTATGCTGTTTTCTTTACACCAATTGCGATTCTTATTGGTAGCATAGATTTTATCGGCCTGTATAAGTTCAGGGTAATAACCAAACAAAGCCTTGTAGGCCTCTGCCTGATTGATCAGGTCCTCACTTTCATTATAGGCATTCCAGCTTAGGTTATCCTTGGTCATGAACCCATCCATGAGTGAAAGGCCCAACTTGGCACCAAACTCTACACTCTTGCCCTGCTTGCCCCTCACTATCGGGCGTACATGGGGTTGTGAGATGCTCACTATCCGATCTTTACATTGGTGGGCTTTCTGCTCATACATGCCTTGTTGCTGCTTATAAAGGGTATGGACCACCATCAGTTCCTGCTGGGTTTTGTGGGGAAAAGGAAACGGCCCTTCCAACAGGTCCAGCATTTGATCGATATGGCCCAGGTTCCTTTTTACACAGTTGAGCAACACACGGATGGCCTTGCGGATCGATACAACTGATTTTTTCTTCTTTTTGGCTTCCTGCAAATAACGCTTATGGGCCATCCTGCGGTAAGTCCTGGGTTTGACCTCCATCTTGTCCCTGAGCAGGTCAAACAACCGGTCAACCATCTTTTCGGTCTTGATACGGGCTTCATTGACCAAACCAAGATCATTTGGGTAGGTGATGTATTGATCTGCCACAGTGGCATCTATCTTTAATTTACCTTTTGGCCTTTTAGATACCGCACCCTTTTGGTTTGGTTTCCGGTCAGGAAGGGACACCATCATGATGATTTTCGAGAATGCATCGAAAGTATCATCCCCTAGTTTTTTTCGCATCTCCACAAAAAGCGTAGGCGAAAACACCAAACCAGGTGTGTAATGGTCCAAACCAAGAAAGAACTGCATGTATGGGTTTTCGCTGATGGTCAGCAAGGTCTCTTCATCGGACAACCCCAGTTTATGTTTTATAATAAATGCCCCTATGATGTGCCTTGGGTTGACGCTCTTTGCCCCCATGTTGACGCTGAATTTCCTTTTGTAGATATTTACCAACTCATCCCATGGCAACAAGTTTGCAAGTGCTATCCATCTGTTGTTTGGGTTGAGTTTGATGGAGTTAATGGAGGAAAATTCTTCTATTTTGGTTTGGTACTGCGATGTGTAATCGATCATATGCAATGCTATACGTCAAATATACAAATAACCTTGCATATATAAAAATATATTTACACGTGAATCGCTTAATATGAGCAATCAAGGTCGTTTTTATCCAATCTGAGGAAGCCCTAAATAAACCGAAATTGAAATTAGTTAAAGAAGAACTTACTCTGTCCTAAAAACAATTTTTATCTTTCTGCCTGCACAATGTCAAAAATTACATAATACATCTCAATCGATCAACCATGAAAAACACAATTCTCCTTTTAGTACTTTGCAATTTCATAATGTCATGTTCCAACCCCGGAACTACAACAGATGACAAACCGGATGTGAATTTTCAAGCCGGTCAAGCTCCGGATGAACCTATTGATTATACCTCCAAAGTTCCGCAATTCACCTTCGCCAACACGCTGGAAGAACAAGAAGAACAACTAAAAACAAATCCTTTAGTCCTCCGCTTTAAGGAGTCCCGAAAGAAATTAGCTTCTGATCCTCACGTCCCGCTATACCATTTCATCAGCCCTGAAAATCGCCTCAACGACCCGAATGGATTGAGCTTTTGGCAGGGCCGCTGGCATATGTTCTACCAGGGCTATCCGCCTGAAGATCCCCGTCAGCATTGGGGTCATGCGGTGAGCGATGATTTGATCCATTGGCGGGATTTACCGTATGCCATCTACCCCAATCCGGAGGAAAAATGTTATTCCGGTTCTGCACTGGTAGAAGATGATCGGGTAATTGCCATGTATCATGGCACAAAATTGGGCAATATGGTAGCCACATCGAGCGATCCATTATTGCTGAACTGGGAAGAAGTGGGCGATGGAGCGCCGATTTCGATGTATCCGGGAGAAGATGGAAAACCTCTTCCTTACCGAATATTCGATCCTTGCATTTGGAAAAAAGACGGCACTTATTACGCTCTTTCAGGCGGCCAATTGCCAAATGGCCCGGATGGCAAATTTATACGAGCGAACTGGCTGTTTCGCTCTGACGATCTGGCCAATTGGACCTATTTACATCCGTTCATTGAGGATGATCAATATTCCCTCGTGGGAGATGACGGCGCCTGTCCCTATTTCTGGCCTATTGGCGACAAGCACATCTACCTGCAATTTAGCCATATGAGCGGGGGTAAATACCTGATCGGCGATTACGCGAAAAAACGCGATAAGTTTGTGGTTACTGCCGGTGGGGACTTCAATTTCGGGCCGTATGGACCTGCCAGAGTTCATGCCCCTTCTGCTGCACCCGAGCCGCTAAACCACGGCGGTTTAGGTGATTCTAAGGGCGTCGAAGGAGCAGTAATAACAATCTTCAATATGAATCCGGGCATGCCCACCGAGGGATGGAATCAGATCATGACCCTCCCACGCCGCCTCACCCTACTGCCCGAGGGAAGCCTGGCAACCTCGGGCAGGAACCTGCAGGCGATTATGCTTCATTGCGGTACGATCACAAAAGTGTTAGCCGGACGACCCTTCCGGCCAACGAGGAAGTGGTGCTCAACGGGATCAAAGGAAAAGCCATGGAAATCATCGCTGAAATTGACCCCAAGGAGTCGCCAATGATCGAAATGAGCGTGTTCCGATCTTCTGGTCGCGAAGAAGTCACCAGTATATTGTTTTATCAAAACACGGGTTACAGGCGCAGAGAATTAAAACGCGGAACAGAAAATTTTGGAAAGCTCAACAGCCTTATCTCCATTGAATCTTCCCGCTCATCAATTCTTCCGGATGTGAAATTGAGAGCTGCCGAAACCGCTAATATTTTTATTGATGAAGATGAAACGCTCAAGCTCCATGTCTTCATCGACAAAAGTGTCGTGGAAGTATTTGTGAACGGAAGGCAGTGTGTGGCTCAACGCGTATATCCCGGACTCGAAGGCAGCGACGGGGTTTCTTTACGTGCACAGGGAACGGATGCGGAATTGTTATCTTTGGACGCATGGCAGATGAGAAGTATTTATTGATATTATTCTTATATTAACCGCGTATTTTATTTTATCTCATTTTAAAATCTAAGACTATGGCTTCAAATAGAGGACTCGCTTACATATATTCCATATCTGTTGGGACGGCTGCATGTTTCCCAACGAAACGCTTTACCAACAACAGACCTGGAATACCATTCTCGGCGCCATGATCTCGGTTCAGGATGCACACGGATGGTCGGAATAAACAAATCATAAATCATCAACAATTACTATCATGGGAAAAATATCATTAGGAGCAGAAGTATATACCTGGTTTATGAGCGAAGGTGGTAAAACCTACGAAAACCAACTGGATCATATGATTGAAATGGTCGCCAAATCAGGGTTCACCGGCATTGAGCCTATGCATTTCTGGATGGGCGATTGGACCGATCCTATGAAATTAGCTGAGAAGCTGGACGAGCATAATATCAAACTAGCCGGTATTGCACTTGCTTTGGACTGGAACAGTCCGGAGGAAACAGATGAAGAGAAACGACAGGCAGACGAAACAATAGGATTACTTAAGCAGTTTCCTGGAGCTTTACTTTGTACTGTGCAAATGCCAAGCGGCCGTCACGATCTGGAACAGCGTCGTCTTAACCTTGTTGCCAACGTAAATTCGGTTTCCAGGCGTGCTGCCCTCGCAGGCATAAAGTGTTCATTCCACCCGAATTCACCAGAAACTTCAATCACTCGTACTGTTGAGGATTATGATGTTATACTCAATGGCCTGGATTCTTCTGTGACTGGCTGGACCCCGGATGTAGGACATATCCGAAATGGAGGTATGGATATTCTATCTAAGATGGTCGAATTCCGACACCTGATTAACCACATCCATTACAAGGATTGGGATGGAAACCCTGAATGGGCCCTGATGGGAGAAGGTAAGATAGATTTTGAAGGGATTACACAGTGGCTTGTCGACGAAGGATATAAGGGATGGATAATTTGTGAAGATGAAGCAGATGGCGCTATTGAAGATCCGGACGGGGTAAGCTTAAGTGACGGTGAGTATTGCCAGGAAAAACTCCTGCCTATCATTTCCTAAATTACCTTAGTTGTTCGGTAGCGGAAATACTGAATTCAATTCTACCGGACGAAATTTATCACGAAATCGGAGCATGAATGAAAAAAATAATCAATGATCCTAATGACGTGGCTGCGGAGCTGCTGGATGGGCTGGTCGATTACTATAACGGACAAGCCAGGAAAGTCAGTCCGGGGGTGATTGTTATGAATGAAATTCCAAAAAATAAGGTTGCGCTTCTGGTTGGTGGAGGAACCGGTCATGAACCTGTTTATCATGGGATGATTGGTAAAAACCTTGCAGATGGAGCTGCCTGTGGAGACATTTTTTCCGCTCCACCTCCCAATGTAATATTGGAAGCTGCTCGCTCAGTAAATCAGGGGAACGGGGTACTCTTTTTATTCGGTAATTACACTGGTGATGTCATGAACTTTAACATTGCTGCTCAATTAGCAGTTGCCGAAGGAATTATGGTTGAAACGGTCCTCATTTGGGATGATGTAGCATCTGCACCACCTGATCAGAAAGACCAGCGAAGAGGCATCGCGGGTTTGGTGCCCATTGTGAAATTGGCAGGGGCAGCTGCTTCAAAGGCAGAATCCCTGGAGGAACTGGTCAAATTAGTAACCAAGGCCCGAGGCAACACGCGCTCTATCGGCGTAGCACTTGCACCGGGATCCATACCGGCGACTGGAATACCGACCTTTCAATTGGCCGAGGATAGTATCGGATTTGGCATGGGCGTACATGGGGAGCAAGGGATAAGTGTAGAAAAAATGATGTCGGCCGATGACCTGACAGTAAAATTGTTGGATATGATCGTCGGTGATGACTTAGCCTTACAATCAGGTGACGATGTAGTGGTCCTGATAAACAGCTTGGGTTCAACTACGCTGATGGAATGCCTTATTGTACTCCGAAAGGTGAAAGAACTACTAGGTGAATGGGGAGTTGAAATTTACGATGTTATCCTTGGACCAAAAGTGACATGCCAGGAAATGGCTGGATTATCCATCAGCCTCACAAAGCTTGATAATGAATTGAAGCCGCTCTGGGATATGCCGTGTGCTTCACTGGCTTATACTAAGCATTGATTTCATTCACATGCTACTCGCCAATGAGGTAAAGGATCTGATGATTGCCGTATCTGATGAGGTAATAGGCAATGAGGAGATACTAAGTGAGGCCGATCGACAGATGGGGGATGGCGATCATGGGTTGGGTATGAAAAGAGGGTTTATAGAAGTGAAGAAGCAGCTTGAAGGCCTGGCCACCAATTCAATTAGGGAGGTCTTCACCACTGTTGGTATGGCTTTGATGGGTTCGATGGGGGGAGCTTCAGGTCCGATTTTCGGGATGTTATTCCATAGTGGAGGAATGGCCATTAAGGATGCTTCTCATTTCGATGGAGACACACTATGTGCGTTTCTTGATGGGGCGGTTCAAGGTGTCGTCAATATTGGAAAAGCTAAAACCGGTGAAAAAACTATGTTAGACGCTTTGGTAGCAGCTAAAGTCGCAGCATCTAATAATAAAGAAAAACCCATCTCGGAGACCTTAGCTGGGGTTGCGGATGGTGCTCGTCAGGGAATGGAGAATACCAAAAACATGATAGCTAAACAAGGAAGGGCAAGGATCCTGGGAAAGAGATCGATTGGCTATCTTGATCCAGGGGCAATAAGTGTTTATATTATATTTAAAGCTGCCAGCGATTATGTTGCCGGGAGTTAACATTGTAACTAAATATGGTAAATTTGACCACAGGTATTGACCAGCCTCATTCATTGCTTTTGCCTTGAGACGAATCTTTTGAGCTTTCTGTGAATTCTGGGCCAGTTTGGTTTATTCATGCGATATTTTTTGACTAATTGCTTCTTTGACGTTGACGAAATAATGAAGTACCTTGATTTCTTTCTAACCGCAAGAAAGTTATTTTCTAATAATATCAAATGCAAAACATTTAAGCATCCGCTGATCACATTTGATATTTTGGGATTCAGTGCTTAAATCCGCACCGGAGTATGAATATGGGTAAAGTTAATATTTGCTTGTTTTTTACGCTCATTGGGGGGGTAGAGCTATTGGCTCAATCTGGTCTTAATCAGGAATCCAGTACTTATCAAATCTATAAGACTTTAGAAAAAATAACTATAGATGGCGATTTGAGAGAGGGAATTTGGGCCTCAACAGACAAAGTTGGAGATTTTTGGTACAGCTTTCCTGTCGATGGCAAGTTGGCCGAGGAGGAATATCAGACAGAAGTCATGCTAACCTATGACGATGAGTTTATATACGTAGCTGCCATATGTCATGGTTCAGGTCCTTTCGTTATACCAACTCTTAAAAGGGATAGCAGGCAATTTTGGACCGGCGATGTTTTCGCCGTCTCGTTCGACCCCGTAAATGAACGAACCAACGGTGTCGCATTTGCCACGAACCCCGCTGGGGTGCAAAACGACATGCAGTTCAGTGCAAATACCGGGACAAGAGCAAGTATAAGGATTTCATCCGGATTCAACGGTGCCTGGGACAGTAAGTGGGTAACCAATTCAACGCAGTATCCCGACCGGTGGGTAACCGAAATGGCCATACCCTTCAAGAGTCTTAAGTATGGTCGGAATAAAACCTGGGGATTGAATTTTACCAGGGGAATTTCAAGTAATAATAGCTGGTATTCCTGGGCTCCCGTTCCCAGACAATTAACTACCATGGATTTGAGTTTTACCGGTGCATTAATTTGGGATCAGCCGCCCCCCAAAGCCAAAGGAAACGTGTCTATTATTCCTTACACACTCGGCTCAACCTTCAGGAATATTGAAGACAATGAAAAAAGAGACAACAATTTTGAAATCGGTGGCGATGCAAAAATTGCCATAAATTCCAACTTGAACCTTGACCTGACACTCAATCCGGATTTCTCCCAGGTAAATGTGGATGAACAAGTGACGAATTTGACTACCGTTAATATTCGCTTTCCGGAAAGAAGGTTGTTCTTTTTGGAAAACACTGACATTTTTAGTCAGTTTGGTATACCTCCGATGCGTCCTTTCTTTAGCAGAAAAATTGGTTTAGATGAGGATGCGAATCCTCTCCCCATTCAGTTCGGCGGACGTTTAAGCGGGAATTTGAACAAAGATTTGAGAATTGGGGTAATGAATCTTCAAACAAAGTCATTCGAAGAAGAGCCAGGTCAGAACTATACTAGTGTAGCATTCAATCAAAGAGTATTTGGTAGAACCTTAATCAAAGGATACTTCCACAATAGGCAAGCATTTGAGGACAATGATTTTTCCTCTACCAATTACAACCGGTCAATGGGAGGAGAAGTTGATTTTCGATCACAGAATGGTGCACTTCTAGCCAATGCGGGCTATGGTGCATCTTTAAGTGATGGTGTAAGTAATGAAAACCGAACCTTCCACGGGATTTTCTCCTACAACAGTAGAAACATTTCCTTTTACACCAATTTGATGAGTGTGGGAGACAATTACATTCCTGATATGGGATTCATGACCCTATTGTTCCATTATGATGCGGTTACGGAAACAAGCAATCGAGTTGGATACACCCATAATTTCACCAGCTTCGGTTATACTATGTATCCCCAAAATCAAAAAATTAATAACCATAGAATAGGGTTAAGAAACGTTATTGATTACACAACCAGTAATCCCGATATTTTTGGCGGAAGGATTATATTAACGTACAATCTCAGTCTGGCAAATTCCAGTTCGATTGAAATCAAATCTGAAAGGCGGTATGCTGAACTCTTTTTCCCATTTGATTTCACTGATGCGGAACCATTACCGGTGGGTGAATATAACTGGTACGTGGTAAGTGCAAAATATAGTTCAGATCGGCGGAAGAACTTCTTTTTTTCCGCAGGAGCAGAAACCGGGGGTTTTTATAACGGAAAACGGCTCCAATTTGACTTTGATCTAAATTATAGGATACAGCCATGGGGTAATTTCGCCATTCGTCTGGTACAGAATGAATTGAATTTTCCTGAACCTTATGGATCCGAATCACTCACACTGATCGGACCGAAAATAGAGTTCAATATGTCACGGTATTTATTTTGGACCACTTTTCTGCAATACAATACGCAGAGCGATAATTTCAATATCAATAGCCGCTTCCAATGGCAGTTTAAACCGCTGTCGAACGTGTTCATAGTTTATACCGATAATTACGCCATTGAACAATTCGGACCTAAGAATAGAGGGGTAGTAGTCAAGCTGAATTATTGGTTAAATCTGTAGATTATTTAAGAGTATTGTGGATTAGGTTGAGGCAAGAAATGCCGTTTCGGGAAGTGGGGATCTGTGAAATTATTTACGATTTATACTCCGACCTTCATTTTGATACTGAGTTAGTAGCGCTCTTAACTCTTTGGCCTTTTCCGGTTCTCTATCAATTGAATTATACACTTCGTATGGATCATTCTCCAGGTCATAAAGCTGTCCCTTAGAGGATGGATCGGGTGGTGACCCGTGTTGTCTATGTGCCCCTCTGCCATAATCACCCGAGCCGTCGGTATCTACTATCAGTTTCCAGTTATCCCTCCTGATTGAGAAAACGCCCATTGCTGAATGGTGGACCAGATCTCTACGGCCATTAGCGTCCACACTTTTCAATTCGGCCAAAAAACTACGACTGTCTTCAGCAGCATCTGACGGCAAAGAGATCCCTGTTATTTCTGCTACAGTAGCCATAATATCTTGTAAGCCGACTAATTGATCGCTAACAGTTCCCGCAGATATCTGTTCGGGCCAACTGACGATCATAGGTATCCTGTGTCCACCCTCCCAGATACCACCTTTGAATCCTCTCAGATCTCCATTGGATTTATGACCATATGTGTAGCGGTTATAGTCTCCGGGTTTAGCACCATTATCACTTGTTACAATCAGCAAGGTATTTTCTAATAAGTCATTTTGCTCGAGTGATTTAACGATTTCCCCTACCATCCAATCGAATAGAGCAACCATATCGCCACGTGCCCCGGCTTTGGAGGCTCCTCTCATGAATTCCGGAATTACATCTTGCTCACAAGGTTCATGGGGCGTAGAACTTGATAGATAGAGAAAAAATGGTTCGTCATTATCAGCTGCGTTATTGATAAAATCAATAGATTTTTGGGTAAACAATGGATCTACCTCTTTTTCTTCCCAATCGGGACTTCGGTATCCATCTCGCTGCTCCATGTATTCACCATCATAGTATTCGGAAGGCTGATTGACCACCTGGTCCGCCTCCACGTAGCAATAGGGGGGATTGCAGGTTGGACAGGCGGAGGATCCAAAGAAATAGTCAAAGCCCAACTCCAGGGGCCCTCCAAAAAACGGCTGGGTGAAATCTATTTTTGATTCTTCAGTGATGGGTAAGGTTCCACCCGGCCAGGGCCAGGGTTTTTCAAAATCGAAATCTGTACCTTGTTTGGCCGCCCATCCGAGCCCCAGATGCCATTTACCTATAGAGGCGGTTGAATATCCTTTTTCTTTGAGCATGGAAGCAATGGTCATGCGTTCAGGTTCAATCAGGGGTCTTTCATAATTGAAAAAGACACCTCTTTTAAGGAGTGTTCGCCAGGCGTATCGTCCCGTAAGGACTCCGTATCTGGAAGGAGTACAGACCGATGAAGGTGAATGGGCATCTGTAAATTTTATTCCTGACTCGGCTAGACGGTCCATATTTGGCGTGGGGATCTTTGATTGGGGATTGCAACTGCCCACGTCTCCGTAACCCATATCATCGGCGAGGATGATCACGACATTGGGTTGGGCGTTAATTGATATTATGATTAAATTGACAAAAATTAACGTCCATAGGGCAGGGCGATTTGGTCTTCTCAAAGTGAGACTTTTGTGGTTTTTCATATCGGTTTGATTTGGTTAAATGAGGTGATTAATAAGGAAAAAAACAAATAGATTCCGCAAAGACGATCAATATCTTGATATGATATTGTTTTATGGTTGGAATGAATTTGATGATGCTGGAACAGCTTACCTCTGGGACGGCAGAGAGGAGTGAATTATAGAAACAGTCTGTTTGCTGCATCCCTGGAAAGAATTGATACCTGATGTCGTTACACTGCCTTGCATTAGACCAAACAACATTGCAAATAACCTTGAGCCGAATACCTTTAGATAAAGTATGTCACATGAAAAGGACCAATGTTTTATACGTCACAACTTTGTTCCTTCTAACATTGCTTGGAAAATCATACGGTCAGGAAAATTTACTGCGCAACCGGTTCCTTTTACTCGACAGCCGCCTAATTGAAAAAGTGCAAAATGCAGAACTGGTGGTTGGAACAGTGGAGAAACATCCCGGCAATCCCTTGTTCAGTGAAGACAAACCTTGGGAGAAACGTTTTGATAATCTCTATGGTAACGTCATCTATGATAAGGAAGAGGGCATTTACAAATGTTGGTACAGCCCTTTTATTGTTGATCATTCCTCGCAGGGAATGACACTAAAAGAACGGAATACACCCTATGAACCTCCAGATGATCGTGAAATGGGCATCTGTTATGCCACCTCTGAAGATGGCATTAGCTGGGAGAAACCGAATCTCGGATTAGTTGAGTTTGAAAGCAGTAAACAGAATAATATCATTTGGCGTGGCCCTCACGGTGCGGGTATTTACAAAGATTGGCATGATCCTGATCCTGATCGGCGCTACAAGGCGATTTTTCAGGGGTTATCTATCAGTGTTTCGAATGATGGTCTTGAATGGCAAAAAGCCAGGCAGTGTGAAGGAGTTGAAACGGCTGGAGATACTCACAATAATACTTTTTGGGCACCTACATTGAGCACATATGTCGGGATCACAAGAACTTGGAATAGACAGGGTGACCGTGGCATACGTCAGGTGGCACGAATAGAAAGTAAGGATTTCAATAACTGGACTCCTGTTGAAGTTGTGTTGCAAGGCAGTGATCCTAATCTCCAAACCTACGCAATGCCGGTTTTCTTTCATGCCGGGGTTTATCCGGGATTGCTTGCCGTTCATGATCAAAAAGCCGACCGGGTATGGACAGAATTAACCTGGAGCCCGGATACTAAGCACTGGAATAGAATTTCACCTGGCACACCTCTAATCCCCAACTCCGACAAGGAACTGGATTATGATTATGGCTGTGTATATGCCTGCGCAACTCCTGTATTTTTGGAAAATGAGATTCGTCTGTACTATGGCGGAAGTGACTGGCTTCATTTCGGATGGCGCAATGGAAACTTATCCCTCGCTACCCTTCGGCTCGACGGTTTCGCGGGTTATGAACACCGCGAGGGCGTAAATCAGCCGGGAATTATCATTACCAAACCCCTTACAGCCGTTTCTAAAGTACTCCGAATTAACGCCGACATTGATCGTCGCGGATATGTAAAAGTAAAAATCTTTAGTGAAAAAAATCAGGAATTAGCGGAAAGCGAATTAGTAACACGCACGGTGACTGATGCCCCAATCAGGTGGAAAGATCAATTTTCATTGGAGGAACTGAGGGGAAAAATATTGAAGTTGAATTTTGAGTTCAAGAATGCGAAAATCTACTCCTTCAGTTTCGAATAGGCTGAGATCAACTAATAAGTGCAATTGAAGGATGAAAAAGCTTTTAAGGGCTTTTTCATCCTTCAAAAGCCTGAACAGTGCAATCTTTGGATTGCAAAATGTCAAAAAACTACACACATCTCAGTATTGATCAAAGGTATCAAATTGAAGCATTATTGAAAACAGGAGCTACTCAAAAGGAGATTGCCTGTATCGTTCATTTTCACCCATCTACGATCTCACGTGAGCTTAAGCGAAATGTGGGTTCAAGAGGTAGGGGAGCTGGTGTCTATCGAACAGCAAATGCACAAAGGAGGACCAATCTTCGTCATCAAGAAAAGCCAAAAAGAGTGATTTTCACCAAACCCATGAAAGACTGGATAGTTAACCGGCTCCAAGAAGATAGATGGAGTCCTGAATTGATCAGCCATCAGGGAAAGAAAACGAGAGAATGTCCACTTAGCCATGAATGGATTTACCAATGGATATGGGAATGTAAGCACACCAACCACCAGGAGAACCAAGAATACAAACAACTATACACATATCTAAAACATGGCAAACGAAGGCGCAAACGAGGAAACAGAAAAGATCGTAGAGGTATTATCCCGAATAGGGTATCAATTGAACAGCGACCCCAGATCATTAACAAAAGGGAACGATTGGGAGATATAGAAGTCGATTTAATGATGGGTAAAAACCACAAAGGCTCTTTGTTGGTGATGACAGACCGAGCAAGTCTTTTTACCAGAATCAGAAAGATGCACAGTAAAAATGCCGATCAAATGGCCGAAGCTATTGTGGAGGAACTCTCTCAGGATAAACACAAACTGGAAACACTCACTTTTGATAATGATATGGCATTTTCTAAACATGAGTTGATTGCTCAATCCCTTGATGTGGATGCCTATTTCACTCGTCCCTATACTAGTCAGGATAAAGGGACAGTTGAAAATAGGATTGGGGTAATCAGAAGGTTTTATCCTAAGAAAACAGATATTAGATTTGTTACAGAGGAGCAAATCAAAGTTGTTGAAAACAAAATCAATGAACGCCCTGTTAGAAAATTTAATTACCTAAACGCAAAGCAAGTGCTACAAAGGAAAATTGCACTTATTACTTGAACTTACATAGTAACAAATAAAGAGTTCCACATATTCATTTATCAGCAGATCCGTACTTACATGCTTACAAGGCGATTATTATAACGTCAGTATAGTGTATTCCACATTTAACATTAAATACTAAAAGTCTCTTTATATATCAAGCACTTTACCCGGATTTAAAATTCCTTTCGGGTCTAATGATGTTTTCAGCGTTTTCATGAGGGCGATTTCTTCCGGGTTACGTGAAAGATGAAGATACGCTTTCTTGTGCACACCTATACCGTGCTCAGCTGACACCGATCCTCCAATTTCCTCTAGGGGCGAATAAACCACTTCATTAATTTTTTCAATTAACTCCTTACTATCATTGTTTTTCCCGATGATGAAATGAATATTCCCATCAGCAACATGACCGAATGCGAAAACCTTTTCGATTTCTTTTAATGTGTACAAATTTTCCACTATTCCGTCCACAACCGCTCCAATCAAACCAATGGGTAAACTGATGTCAAATTGTTGCTCATGATTACATTGATCTACAATAGGGTCCACCTCTTCCCGGATTCTCCAAAACCAATCCAAGTCAGAGCCAGAAAATGCAGGAACAGCATCTTCAATCATTCCTGATTTAGTGGCTTCTTCAAGCAACTCAAGAAGTCTTTGTTGATCGGGTTCATCATTACCGCCAAGAGCTTCCATCAAAACATAATAGTTATAATCATATGGCAGTGGCGGTTTGATCATGGGTGGGCTGGTCAACCCCATGTAGGTTGGCTGCCACATCAATTCGAAACCACTCAATGTTCCAGCCAGGGCGCTGTCCATGAATTTCAAGAGCTCGACGACCTTATCATAGTGATTGAGACCGATAAAAGCGCTCACTCTGCTTTTGGGAGCCTCAACCAATTTTAAGACCGCTTTTGTAATGATGCCTAATGTGCCTTCCGATCCTATAAACAGCTGCTTTAAATCATAAGCGGAATTGTCCTTGATAATTTTTTTCAATGAAGAGATAATCGTTCCATCTGCCAAAACAGTTTCCAGTCCTAACACTAAATTTCGTGTCATTCCGAATTTGACTACCCTTAGTCCGCCAGCATTGGTTGAAATAGCTCCGCCTATTTGCGCTGAACCTTTTGCCCCGAAATTGAGTGGGAATAACAGGTTTTTTTCCTTAGCAGCCAGTTGGACACGTTCAAGAATAGCGCCAGCTTGAACAGTCATTGTTCTGCTGCTTTCATCGACTTCTTCAATGGCATTCATTTTTTCCATTGAGATCACGACTTCTTCGCTACTGGTTTCTGTACTTCCCACCAAATTGGTCAAACCCCCATGAGGCACGACAGGTTGGTTATAATCATTACAAATTTTCAGTGCTGTCGCAACATCCCTAGTTGTTTGGGGTATTATAACTGCCTTTGCTCGTAAGGGTTCATTCATACGCCAAATATGATGGTACCGCTCTTGAACAGCATCTCCAGTCAGGACTTTATCAGAGCCTAAGTAGTTTTGAAGTTCAGTTGTTATAGATTCTACCATTTTAGATTTATACGATTATGTAAGTTCAAACTGAAATATTTTAAGAAACTGCTCACCTTAATATTTCTTGCCATTGTACCTTGAATGGTGTTATGT
This sequence comes from Cyclobacteriaceae bacterium, assembly GCA_963664285.2. Classification (GTDB taxonomy): domain Bacteria; phylum Bacteroidota; class Bacteroidia; order Cytophagales; family Cyclobacteriaceae; genus JAJCYL01. The sequence continues at coordinate 4,271 of CAXXNX010000031.1, read as the reverse complement.
TGCTCCGGTAATCCAAACTTTAATTGAACGGCAATAACGGCTAATCTTGATATGGCCTTGGAACTGTGCCTGTTCGTTTGGCCCATTCCAGCCATATTTTTGCCATTTTATTCACTAATTCAGGATTAGCGGGAGCTAGATTATTCATCTCAGTTCGATCAGCCTCCATATCGAATAATTCCCAATTCTCCATGGCTAGTTCGTCCTCCTCATCCCATATAAATGAATGGCGCTTATTGGCAGCCGAAACCAGTTTCCATTTATCCATTCTCACGGCTCGATTTCCTTCATGTTCCCAAAAAATAGCATCTCGATCCAATTCGTTATCTTCAAATACCGGCACCAGGCTCTTTCCTTCAAGCGGGACAATGTTTCTTTCTTTATACACCGAGGGGTAGGAAGCAGCTCCCACATCAATACAGGTCGCCATAATGTCGATCAGATGAGATGGCTCATGCCTGAACGCTCCTCCACTTTTAATTTTGGCTGGCCAGTGAACAATTAGCGGGGTTGAAATTCCTCCCTCATGTACCCAATGTTTATATTCTCTAAAAGGGGTATTGCTCGCATTGGCCCAGTTCACGCCGTAAGTTGTATAGCCTTCCGGAGGACCGGGCCAACCTTCCTGCATTAATTTAAGAGGCTTCCCATCCCGTGTAATCGGTGGGATCATTTTGGTCTGGAGTTCGCCGGGTTGCATCGGTCCCTGGTCTTGATTGGTCGGAATATCATCTTCTTCCATTATTTCGGCACAGGCGCCATTGTCTTGGAGGAAAAAGATCAATGTATTGTCAAGCTCACCTTTTTCCTTCAAAGCGTCAATGACTTGTCCGATTCCCTGGTCCATCATGTCAACCATTGCTGCATAAACTTCCATGTTGGCTAGTTCCCACGCTTTGTTATCTATATCTGTGCTCCAGACTTGACCCAGCGAATCTCGAGGTGTTAATTTCCAATGATCCGGAATAATACCCATTTTTTTCATTCGATCGTAGCGTTGTAATCTCAGCGCATCCCAACCGCTATCATATCGACCTTTATATTTAGCTACCTCTTTTGCCGGGGCGTGCATAGGCCAATGTGCAGCGGTATAAGAGAGGTAAAGGAAGAAGGGGTTTTCACCGGTGTGTTCCTGAATGTGCTTTACTCCGTAGTTGCTGAAATCTGTAGTTGCGTAAAAGTTGTCACCTGGTGCAACATACTCATTTTCCAATGCCAGTGAGCGGGGATCATAAAAGCTTCCCGCTCCTGAAATCATTCCAAAAAACCTATCAAATCCTCTTTGCCGCGGCCAGTTCTTTTTATCTGGATTCTCAACTATATAGGGTGTTACATGCCACTTCCCGGACATGTAAGTGGAATACCCGGCCTCCTTTAAAACTTCGGCTATGGTCACAGCTTGATCACTCAAGTCACCGCGGTAGGCAGGGGTTCCACGATCATCTAACATATGACCAATACCCGCCTGTTGCGGATACAAGCCGGTCAAGAGTGAAGCCCGTGTGGGGCAACAGCAGGCACTATTATAGAATTGCGTGAAACGCAGTCCATTTGCCGCCAGCTGGTCAAGATTGGGAGTATGAATCTCACCTCCATAACATCCGATGTCAGAGTAACCCATGTCGTCACCCATTATGAGAATTATATTTGGCGGCTTCATTTCCTCGGATGAACAGTTCCAAAGTATAAAAAGGAGTCCTGGGATTAACAGAAACCTAAAATTGAAGAGCGAGACAGGTAATAGTTGATTCATATTGATTGCATGAGGGATTTTTCAATATAATCCTTCCTATATGAGCGGGATAGGTTTGGCGGTATTGCTTTCATCGACCGGCTGAGTGCAATTCCAAAGTAGGCAAAGCGATAAACTAGCTAGAACATCTACTTTCATGCGAGATTGATTGATTACTAAATCTACTAATATTTGAATTGATTTTGATCAGCTACCTATTGTTGCCACTATCTCGAACTTTAAATTAGATTTATTTCACTAAAATTGATCTCTAAATCAGAGTGGAAAATTCTTAGCTTTTGAACTCCAGAAGAAAATTTTTAAAAAGTACTGGCTTAAGCGTAGGAGCCTGTTTTATTAATCCTAATTGGCTAAATGGTAATTACTCAATTAAGGAGAACATTAAACAGGTTATCGCAGCCTGGCCTTTTATGGCCTCTGGCCCAAGATGGAAAGCCGAAGAATTTTTAAATAACGTGAACCAACTGAAAATTGCCGGAGTTGAGCTTTTCCCTGTTGAGAATTGGGGCTTGCTAAAAAAGTATGATCTGGTATGTGCTGCTACAAAATCACATACTTTTATCAGAGGAATGAACAACAAGAATCATCATCCTGAATGTTTTGGCGCTCTGGAAAAAGCAATCGAGGCAACTTCTGAGGCAGGATTTCCAAATGTGATGACCTTCACTGGATTGGCTGATACTTCCGCAGAAAAGAATGGGAGCAAGGTTACACCGGAGGAAGGAATGAGAAACTGTATTGATGGCTATAAGAAAATGGCGAGGATCGCGGAAAAGAAAAAGGTGACGATGGTTTTGGAGCCGCTTAACTCAAAGATTGTTGAGAATATGAAAGGACACCCTGATTATCAGGGAGACCACATTGACTACTGCATCGAGATCATCAAAGCTGTTGATTCACCAGGTTTGAAGCTTCTTTTTGATGTTTACCACATTCAGATCATGGACGGCAACATCATTAACAATATAAAAAAATATATTGAGTACATCGGACATGTTCAGGTAGCTGGTGTTCCCGGACGTGGAGAAATTGGAATGGAGCAAGAGCTCAATTATGGTGCGATAATGAAAGCTTTATTGGATAATGACTACAAAGGATATGTTGGACACGAGTGGATACCGACTGGTGATCCGTTGAAGGGACTCAAGGAGGCGGTGGCCATTTGTGATGTTTGAAATTATTAAATTGATTTAATGGAAAGACATGTTTATTAATAGATCAAGGCTAATTCATTTCATCATTATCGGGAAAATGTTCATAGTTTCCTGCTCAACAGTTCCCGAAAATAAAGAATCTGGTATTCAACAAGAAAACCGCCCCAATATCGTCTTCATCTTAGCGGACGATATGGGTTGGAATGAGGTAGGTTTCAACGGCGGAAATAAAGAGCTGACACCAAGTATTGACAAGTTAAGGGATAGTGGAGTGAGCTTAACTCAGTTTTATGTTCATGCAGTTTGTGCACCGACCAGATCTGCATTTTTAACAGGCCGATATCCTTTCAGGACCTGGAGCGACTGGCGCCCGGAAGATTTTGGTAAGCCCAGTTATCTTGAAAAATTAGGACTGCAATTGGCTAAAAATGATCGTGGAGAAGAAACGAGAAGAATCCATGTGTTGGCCAGTGAGGAAAGGACTGTAGCTGAAGCACTGAAAGAACAAGGTTATTTTACCGCTATCGCAGGCAAATGGCATTGTGGCGAGTGGTTACTGGAGCACTTGCCCATGGGGCAGGGATTCATGCACCAATATGGGCACTATGCCTGGGGTATTGATTATAACAACTATACCATTCCCCATAATGCACCGGCTCGTTTTGCCGTTTACGACTGGCATAGGAATCAACAGCCACTTCAAGAGCAAGGTTATACAACTGATCTTATTGCTAATGAGGTCGTTCGATTAATTGCCAATCACGAACAAGATAATGGCAGCAAGCCATTTTTCTATTATGTTCCATTCAATGCCATCCATGGTCCGCTCGAAGAAATTCCGCGTTACGTGGAAAAATATGGCAAACGATATGCTGCGGTGAAATGCCTGGACGATGCAGTAGGTCGAATTGTAAGCGCAATTGATCAATATGGATTTGCAGATAATACCTTGGTGGTTTTTGCCAATGATAACGGCGGACTGAGAGAAAATATGAATGCCCCTTTTCGAGGCACGAAAAATACCAATTATGAAGGCGGGGTTCGTGTTGCTTGCATAATGAGATGGCCTGAAAAACTGAAGGCAGGCTCCAGCAACAATGAACTGATGCATATCACCGACCTTTATAATACATTTATCAAATTGGGCGGCGGATCTTTAGAACAAGCCCGCCTACTAGATGGAATTGACATGACCTCGGTCATATTCGATGGTGAGAAGAGCCGGCGGGAGGAAATAATATTTGAAGTTTCCGGAAGTGTGCGACCACCTGCTATTCGAAAAGGTGAATTCAACTCATTGGCGACGAACTCTATAATATAAAGATTGATCCTCAAGAAGAGAATGACATTTCGAATGATCTTCC
>CAXXNX010000030.1:0-68498 GCA_963664285.2 Cyclobacteriaceae bacterium | reverse complement strand
CTTCACTTGTGAATGGTAAAATCACCAGAATAAAGAATGAAGGCAAAATTAAGTCAATGCCCGGAGTTGAAGGTGTCGTTTCTATTGATGAAGGTGTTGCGGTTGTAGCATCAACGACGTGGCATGCCAGAAATGCTGCATTGGCACTCCAGGTTGATGAGAAACCAAGCGAAATGGGTTATAGCGACGCAATACCTGCGTTACGAGAAGCCCTTAAAGGTGAACCATCAAAAATCTGGGAGAATGAAGGGGGGATTGACGAAGTCATGGGGAAATCTTCCAAAATAATTGAAGCGGAGTACGAGGTCCCCTATCTCGCCCATGCCTGTATGGAACCAATGAATTGTACAGTGCTATATGATGGCCAAAAAGCAGAGGCCTGGACCGGCAATCAGTCTTCTTCGTTTGTGGTGAATGGTGTGTCTGAAGGCACCGGGGTTTCTAAAGACAATGTGCGTACTAATATTACCTACTTGGGTGGCGGCTTTGGCCGACGAGGGGAAACCGATTTTGTACTTGAAGCAGCGAAAGTTGCAAAGCAGTTTCCCGGTTCACCAATACAACTGGTCTATACCCGGGAAGAAGACATGCGGAATGACTATTACAGACCTGCAGTTATATCACAGCTGAAGGCAGGTTTAGGAGATAAGGAAATTTTGGGTTGGAAAAAGAAAGTTGGTACACAGGGCGCCCTGGCAGGCCTTTTTAAGCGCAATGTGCCGATGATGCCCATGAGTCCCGAAGACGATCCGACATCGACTGAAGGCTTGCGTCACCTGCCCTACAAAATGCAGGCGGCATATACAGACCTGACTACACTTGAATTGCCCATGAATGTGGGTACCTGGCGTAGTGTTGGACATTCTCAAAATGCTTTCTTCTCAGAGAGTTTCATTGACGAATGTGCCGCTGAATTAAATCAGGATCCTTATGAACTTCGGAAGAGCATGCTTAGTGATGTGCCCAGCCATTTAGCCGTCTTAAATAGGGTGACTGAATTGAGTGGTTGGAGAACACCTTTGGAAGGAAATAAAGCAAGAGGAATAGCTCTTCATGAATCCTTTGGATCAATTGTTGGAGAGGTAGCAGAAATTTCAATCGAAGACAAGAATATCAAAGTGGATAAAGTCTACTGTGTAATTGATTGTGGCAGGGTGGTTAATCCGCGAATTATAGAATCTCAGATGCAAAGCGGCATTGCTTACGGACTGACGGCAGCGCTCTATGGTGAGATCACGTTAAAGGATGGCAAAATCGTTCAAAGTAACTTCCCTAATTATGAAATGGTGAAAATGAAAACGATGCCCGAGGTGATCGTTGCAATTATGGATTCGGATGAATATCCCGGAGGTGTTGGTAAACCGGGAACACCCCCTATCGCACCGGCTTTGACTAATGCCATTTTTGCAGCGACAGGTGAGAGAATACGATCGCTACCCTTGAGCAAACATGGGTACAAATTTGTTTAAATGACAGTAGAGCAACTCAAATCTTTCATTGGCAGCATTGAAAAATTAATAAACCCGGATTTGACTTTGTAGCGAGCAGTCTAAGTTGCTGTGAGTCAGGTACTCGCACAGGAAATCGACGTGGAGGCATAGTATCATTATGGTGAGCATCGAAATTCGAGCCTGCCTTAAAGGTCAGGCAGGCAAGTACCTGAATTGCAGTAAATTAGGCTGCGCAGTAAATTCTAATGACAATTCCGGGTTAAAGGTGATTCAGATTCATTCAGATAAGCGATACCTATGGGGATCACCCTATTTCGGCAAGAAGACAAAGAAGGCTGGTCTAAACTATCAGCATATCATTTAGATCATCACCTTTCACAGTTTCGAACCTAAACTCTTCTGGTAGTTGAGAACTGAAAGGCTTTCGAATACTTTCATTGTGATATAAACTCGAATGCCTTGGAAAAGTAATTTATAAGAGGTTGTTCCACAAGTTTGCCGCTATGCTTCAATAATTTTAGATACTTGTCAAAGATTTTTTTTTCCAGGTTACTGAGGATAATTTCCTTTTTTATAATACTCTCCTGGATCTTTAATAGTATCAAAGGTGAAATACCCTCGATGGACAGGTATCTTCGAAGTGACGTTTCCGTATTGTTCTCTTCAATGATCTTTCTTGTTGTAGTGTGTTTTAGAATCAGTATTCTAAGATCCTCTAATGATTGGTCAATTTTTCTTGAAACACCATCCTTAACCCGAAAAATTCATAGTAGACAATAAAAAACAGGCATAAATTGCTTATATTGAGATAGTTAGACAACAAAATAAGCAATTAATTTATGCCTGAATATAAGGAAAAAGATACCGTATTTTATCGAGGAAAACAAGCTTTTAAATTTGATTTTTCAGCATCAGCGATTAGCTCAGACGGAGCGATATTGTTAAGTGAAAAAGTAGAGAGAAAGACTGGTCTATTAAAAAGCTTCGCCGCACTGATTCCTGACTATCGAAACCCCTTTTTTATCGAATACACTTATGAAGAAATGCTTCGCCAACGGGTGTTTTTAATGATGCAGGGCTATCAGGATTGCAATGACGAACAAAAACTCCGAGAGGATCCGGTGATCCGTAAAGTACTAGATAGCGGATTATGTTCCCAGCCTACTTTAAGTCGATTTGAAAACAAGGCCGATCGGAGTCTGATCTACCAGATGAGTCAATGGTTTGTAGACCGTTATGTAGAGGAGTTGAAAGAGAAGACTGGTCAAATCATCATTGATGTAGATGGTACCGATGACCCTACTCATGGATCCCAACAACTCAGTTTGTATAATGGCTATTATGGACAGACTATGTACCATGAGTTGTTCTTTAAGGACGGGAACACCGGTCAGGTCATTTTACCAGTACTACGTCCGGGCAATTGTCACTCCAACAAATGGTTTGTGGCCTTATTGAAAAGGATTGTCATTAAAATCAGAAAAAAACTGCCCTCAGTAAAGATCCTTATTCGAGCGGATAGTGGCTTTTCAGGAGCATCTTTTTATCGGATAGCTAAGCAGTTTGACCTTCAATTTTGTTTAGGTATTAGTAGTAATGAAGTTTTAAAGACTTTTACCAAACAGACTATCATTGAAGTAAAAAAGGAATATGCTTCAAAAATCATCAAACATCAAGAGTTTGTTGGCCCGTTTACTTACCAGGCCAAAAGCTGGGATCGTTCTGAAAAGCTGTACGCCAAAGTGGAGTCTACCGGAAAAGGAATGAATGTCCGTTACTTTGTGAGCAACTTTGAAGCGATGACCGCTCAACAGATTTACTTTGATTTTTATGTCAAGCGAGGTGATGCCAGTGAAAATCGAATAAAGGAACTCAAAAACATGACTTATTCCGACCGGCTTTCCTGTCATCGCTACTGGGCCAATTTCATGCGTTTAATCATCGCTACCCTCTGTTATGAAATGTTCCGGCAGATTAAATTATTAATTGCCAAAACAAAACACCACTTTGCTAAACGATGGCAAGTGGACAATATCCGGCTTTACCTGATGAAGGTTGGGGCGTGCCTGAAAGAAAGGAAAAGATCATTGACAATACAATTCTCAAGAGCCTTTAGATATCAATACCTGCTGGGCGATTTGCTTACGGTGAACTGACCGATCAGTTAAACAGTTTGGTTTAATCAAAAAAATGTTCTTCCATAAGAACACAATAGAGCTTTGACTGAAAATTGAAAAATTCTAACAAAAAAACGCTCTAATGTCCTTTGAAATCCAGAAACCTGGTTGATCTTCAAATTAATACATACACTCCAATCAAAAATAGTTAGCAACCCATTATTAATCCCAAAATTGGTGGCCTATGAATAATGCGGGTTAAAATGATAGATTGTATAAAATAATTTGATATATCTTTCTTTAAAGTGGTTTTGTAATAGGTGATGGCAATGAGCATTGATAAACTAAATGAAAACAATAATGTGTACAGAACGGTCAGAAACGCAGGGTTTTCCGATCCGGTTTGTAATGTAAAATAGTCAATCATCTAGTTCCTCAAGTTCGACGCATTTGGAGTAGGGTCACTAAAACTCACCCAATTGGCACTTCCATCCGGGAAACGTCCCATGGAAATATCGCTCACTTGCAAGCCAAACTCGTATTCATCTATGGTTCGACCATCAATATAATATAATCCGACAGTTTCCCCTTGACCTGACAGTTTGATATTAGCATGAAGAGCCTCTTGATCTCCTTGACCATCAGTCCAAATAAGCAGGTAGCCGCCACCCTGAATAGTTGTTAAGGAGGGCTGGTTATTAGGAATCATATGTTTGAAGGGATCCAATGGGTTATCTGAGAGATGAAATCCTCCTATATCAACTGCATCGTTTCCGGGATTGTAAATTTCAACCCAATCGTCAAACTCTTCAAGTTCGCCGTCTGTATCGGAACAACAGGCATCATTAATGGCCAAAAATTCATTGATCACCAATTGAGGCAAAGGTGTAGAGTCAATAATATATGTGTCTAAACTATCAGGAGCCCCAGCTGGTCTGAATGTTCGTAAACCATTCTGATCTAACGCGCTTATATAATAGTCGACTACGGCATCCATCTGGGTTGGTGGAATAATGCCTATGTAAGTACTGTCCCCAGTCATGGTCATTGCTAAGGAATCATAGATACCACCATTTAATCTATGAAAAAGCTGTATATCAGTAATCTGGCCTTGCTGATGAAACGCTTCAATACTGACCGCAACAGCCTGGTCCTGTGTTGGAACCGCAATGTCTCGGTTTAACCTTTGCAAAGCTGCCGCAGGACTAGAGCTGTTACTCCCTTCAGGGGTTTGTATTCCACTAATAAACATTGAAGCGGATCCATCCGGAAATCTACCGTAAGCTTGACCTCCCCGTACCCTTGGAAACTCTACAAAATCCACTACGTTTTCAGATGGATCTTCAAGTACAACCAGTTCCCCACCTGATGACAATCTGAAATTAGTATGCTCACCGGTCGCTGTTTCATCGCAAATAAACAAAATATAACCACCAGCCGGGATCGTAAATCCGGGGGGTATTTGATATTTATTGGTATGGTCGTCAAATAAATAGAAACCATCGAGTTGAACCATCTCTGTTCCGGGATTATGTATTTCGATCCAGTCAAAAGGATTTCCACCCGCGTTTATTTCATTGATGAACAATACAAAATCCGAATTACCAATCACCGGCACGAATGGCTCTACGGAATCGTTAGCACATGATTGAAAAAGCCCTAAAAGGCATACAATTACTGTATATTTTAGAATTTTTAATTTGAGGATAGAAGTTTCCATAATTTAAAGGTTTACGTTTTATTAAGTCAGCGTTAATTTGAGATTAACACAAAAGGTTTTGACCAACACGGCACAATTAGCATATTGGTTGGTTTAAAAAGAAAATTTTTTAAAAAATCAGTTTGGCACTAGAGTAAAATGGCAAAAATTCTGACCTGACCTCCTGATCCACCCTCGATTTTAATTGGAGCAGCGATTAGATAAGCGCCTTTTTCGGGTAACAAGTGAAGGTTAGCTACATTTTCCAGGTGATACTTACCTGCTCCATTCGTTACCCCATGTGCTTCAAAAGAATTAGACAGGCCATAATCAATACTTAGGTTATCAATTCCAATACCTTTGATGTTCCTTTCATTTACAAGGAATTGATTGGCCTCAACAGAAAAACCAGGAAAATGCATCCTATTCTGATTATCCTGGTTTCGGTAAGCTTGGTGATCATTCCATTTCTTGCTCCATCCCGTGTACATTAAAACAACTGCACCATTAGGTAGTCTCCCATTATTTTCTTCCCAGTCCACGATATCCTCCACAGTTAATCGGTAATCTGAGTCCTCAGAACATTTGAGACTGACGTCAAGTACCGCAAGTGGAGCAAATAAATCTTCTGGTAAGATCTTATCAACAGAAGCTAAACTGTCCTTGAAATGAATAGGGGCATCCAGGTGAGTTCCATAATGTTCTACCGTACTGAAGGAGCCAAGCGCTGTGGCCCCACTGGGATGGGCGAAAATCGGAGAATAGGTAAAGGGATTCTTATTTTCCTCATTAGGCCAGAAGGGACTTGAATCATTTAGTGAGTGGGTAAGGTCTATAATTTTCAATCCACCATTGAAGAGTTTTTGAAAATTGTTCGGTGGCATTGATTCTTTGGTTTGTGAAGCGCAACCAGAAATTACTAATGCACAAAATATACCGACTAAAGAGTATTTCATAGTAGTTAAATATTCTTCAAAGATCATGGTACAACCAACTCATAATCAATAGCGAAACCAATCTATTGGCACCAAAATAATAATTATGATTTATCTCACTATGCCTCCTGAAAACTTTATCTAGAGAATGAACTGTATTCCAAAAATTAATCCGGTTTTTCGCACTCCAGGTCTGTCAAGACAGGTAAGGCGCTGAACCGCTCCAACGTAAAAAAACTTGAAGATATTCTCAATACCTCCTCCCAATTCAACATAGGGTTTAGTACCGTCAAATGTAGTAAAAGGCAGCACCTGATCACCGTCATTATTTGTGACCAAGGGATTGATCTCACCGAGATTTTCACTTCTAACTGATCCTAAAGCAAAATTGGCTATACCTACCAATCGCCATTTAAGTTTTTTCATTAAAGGAATACGATTAAATATAAATCCTTCAAAATGATGTAAATATTTCAATTCCAGGTACTTATCGCTGACAAACTCGAAGAAATCCATCTGGTTAAAGGCAAACTCATAGTAAACAGGAAACTCGTTACCAATATGAGTCTTTAGCAGTGGGAAAGGAAGTTGGCCAAAAATATATCCACCGTCAATTTGCAGTTTACTTACTCCCAAGCCCCCCATACGAACATTTTTGTCAAACCTCAGGGTCAGTCGATGGTAATCGAAATCACTGCCCAAGAGATCATTTAATCCTGCACTGTATTTCAAAGTTATCCTCGGTGATCTGACGGTGCCCAGGCTCATCCTGTCATTATCATCAATAATAAAAAGTTCATCTTTAGCATAACGAACTTCCAGGTTCACCTCCGAAGTTTCAAAAGCTGTTCCTATAGCCGATTCATTAATTCCGGGTTGCTCGAAAAATCCAAACTGTTTCAACGGAGTGAATTTTTGCTGTTTGAATCCGACTTGCGTGATCAATCCCTTAGAAGGGGTGGTTTGAAATTTGAAAGCGGTCGAGTAATGCCTAAAAGGTGTTTCCAAATCTCCAAACCTGGCAAAGCTGCGAAAGGCTGTACTATTTAGGGCGCCATCACTCACAACCCACACGGGATCAATTTCCTTCCTGTGCTCAAAGCCCATCACAGTCCATCTCTTCCTGGACAAAATAAAATCAACACCTCCTCCGTATTTAACTTCCTGATCACCAAAACCATAAGCCACATCTCCCTTAAAAACCACTTTTTTACTAAAGTTTTGGTTGGTCCTTGCCCCAAAACCAAGCCTTACACCCTCAATGTCATTACTGGCCCAAAGCAACCACCAAGGACCCAGATCAACTTTTCCTACGTCCCAATATCCACTACCAAAGATGGTCACAAAGTCTGTAATTGTTTTAATCGATGGGATTTTCTTAAGTGTATCTATCATCTGAGAAACCGTAATTTCTGTATCACTCAGCGGCTCATGACGGTTTTTATCCCAATATTCATGTGTCCAATCTCTGACATCTTCCTCCATTTTAATTGGATGCTGATAAAATGCATCCGGCCAGGGCTCATTGATTTTGATATCTCTAAATGAAGAGTAGAATTTCGCTACAAATCCAGTAGGGTCTTTACCTATTCCTATAAAGTCAACCACAACCCTTGATTTCTCCGGGATCCATGCTTCGCTTTCGGTAGGTATGAGGTCTTGCTGGATCTTAAGTTTTCTAACAAAATTAAGATTAGTCTTGCGGTCAGCACCAGCGTCAATTCTCCGTAATGCATAGTAGTCTTTAGCAATCCACATGGTACCCCGGAAAGCCAAATTTTGTTCTCGCTTGGGCCAAAACTCAAGTCTATAGACAAAAATTTCATCTATGTAAAGGCTGTCTACCAGATCATATTCATAGTTGGCTTTCCAAAAGTCGCTGATTGGAGATGCAAACTCTTTTTCTAATATATTGACCCAATTGTTGTAGAAATTATATTCCTGAAATGTGGAACCAATTACCTGTGAAGTCAAAGAACCATCTTCAATTCCCACTCCTGAGATCTTTGTTTTAATAATATTTTCGTATTGCAATCTTGGCTTCTTTTTGTAATAGTAATTAGAGATGGCCTCCGATATAAATATGGGCAGGATAGGCTCTCCGTCTTCACCGGCAATAATTTCAATACTGTCAAGAACAGACTTCACCTTTTGAACCAGCTTCCTACGAGTGAATCGCTCACTCATATTATTGATATCAACTTCGATTTTGGTATAACTTTCGTACTCATAGGCATCAAGCCTACGCTTGTCATTTCTATTTTTATTAGCAACTATATTTCTCAAAATATTAAATGCCGGATTTTCGCCTGCAAAAACAACAACACCTTCCAGGTTAACAACATCCTCTTCCAGTTGAAAATCAATGACCTGTAGTTGTCCTATTGAGAGTGGCTTTGCCCGTTTAACGAAACCTATGTAGGAGACTTCAATAGAATCAGAAGGATTATTCGAAATGAGCGTGAAGTAACCGTCAAAATCCGTTGTTGTACCAATTGTTGTCCCCTTGAAAATCACGTTGGCAAATGGTACAGGAGTACCTGTCAATGCTTCTTTAACCCTACCTTTTACTGTAGTCTGCTGCGCAATTGCAAAACCAGATATTAACAGAAAAGCTATCACAGCTATTAACCGTACAGACTTATGACCCATGAAGAAATTTTAAGTTTTCTAACGAACTAATAGCTATTTAACTCACACTGACGTCTCAAAATTCTCCCCAATGCAATTATTTTTTGTGAAGGCGTATTTTACGATCAAAAGAAAGTCAAAATTGCTCAAAAATTGTTCTTTAACGTAGAATATTTAAATCCTCTTATCTTCCAAGGATTTAGGAGAGGTGCCAAGTATGAACAGGTCGATTATCGCCAGGGGTCGGGCAAATATTTCTCTGAGTAATAAAAGAGGTGAATTTGTTATTACTACGTCTCCGGCTATGAAACCTGTAGCTTTCAGCCCATAGTGTTGGCTAATAAATATTGCCCGGTAGCTATGGAATTTTTGGGTGACTATAATAAATTGATCCTGTCCAAAAACTTCTTTACACCTAATAATTGAATCTAATGTTCTCAACCCTGCACTATCAAGCGAGATGTCTTTTTCAGGGACACCCGACCTAACCAGCTCTTCCATCATGGTTTTAGGTTCATTATAGTAGACAGTACGATTATCTCCACTAACGAGTATATGTTTCACCTTTCCGGCTTTGTACAATTTGGCTGCTGCCAGTATCCTGTTTTTGAAAAAGGGATTAATACCGCCACCGATCGAATATTTACTTGTACCTAAAACCAGGGCCATCTTATTCTCCGGAACAGCATCAATATCGGAATGGATGTCCGATTTAGTCTGCCAAACAACCCAAACATTAGCTACTGCAATCAAAAATCCAATGGCAATAAATACTTTGAGTCCTATGGAAATTGCTTTTCTCATAAACTTTTTTAACTACCGAAATGATGGGTTAACATGCGGTCTGCATCTCTAACATGATCCCTGTACCAGTTTAACTTTAATTCATTGATTTCATGAGAACTCAGCGTCCATTTGACGGTTGATGCCCTTAATCTTGAGGTCGTGGATTGTAGGCAGATTGCCGCACTCACCGAAAGATTATAACTTTCTGTAAAACCCTGTATGGGTATGGTTACCAATTTGTCGGCTTCGAATTTTGCGGTTTCTGATAAACCATGATACTCGGTACCAAATACCAAAGCTACTGGTTCATCTATATCCAGTTCATCAATGGTGCGCTCACCTTTAGGGTCTGTAGCAACAATCGTATAACCCCTAGACCTCAGATCGTTATAGCACATTGGTGTATTGTTATCTCCAGATTTGGGGTAATTATGGATGGTAAGCCACTTAGCAGCACCCCTGACAACGTCCGGGTTCACCTCATACAAGTGATTATTCTCTATGATATAAATATCCTGGATACCCTGACATTCACAAGTGCGTAGAACAGCACTGGCGTTTTGAGGTTTCAACACATCCTCCAGCACGACAGTTATATGTCGTGTTCGCTTATCAAGAACCTGATCAATCAAAGTTTTTCTCCTTTCCGTTAAGTACTGAGATAAAAACTCGATTGCTTCAATCGGGTTATTTTCTGACAACATAAACCAGTCTTTCCTTCCTAAAAAAGGTCAAGTTGATCTTTTTCATCATCATCGGATTTTATATCCAATTCAATAGTTGACCCCACATCAAATGATTCCGATGAAGGGACTTCTTCTGTCTTTTGACTTGCTGGTTGAGCTTTGGTTTTTTTTATGGTTTTCTTCTTACTTTGACTAGCCTCCGTTTCTTTTTTTACTTTAGGTACATTTTGTTTTTCAGTTGTATATTCTTGAGGTTGAGCATCAACTTCAAATGTATCATCTATTACGATCACAGCAATTAGTTTTTGAACAGGAAACTTATTGCCAACTGCTTTCCATCCTTTAATATCTATCAATTCACTGAGGTCAAATTGCCTTTTTTCACGCTTCCCTGAACTCTTATAGGTAACCTCAACGACTGTATTTTCGCTGGTAGTAGCAAAGTAGATCTTGCTGCTACGAGATTCAGTTATGAATGGGAAGGACTTATTTTGGCTGGTTGTTTCAACCAAGAACCTTTTCACATAATCTGTCTTAGAATCGCCGTCATAATAAATCACCGAAACAGCTCTTTTTGGATTGAATTTTGTAATGTTTTGAACTTTATCGAATTCATACCGATTGGTTAACTCAAAGTTCGTCAGTTTATAACTCCCGTCCTTATAAATTGCTAACACCAAGTCTCCGCTGTTAAACTTGCCCAGCAATTGACCTCGGTTGTCCCTATTCAATCTTCCAACCGAATCGTCATACCAAATGTCAAGTCCACCTAATGTGGATTTACCAGCCTCTTTAAGTTGTATCTTCCTCACGGGATACCTTGACAGTATATTACCCCCTGCTCCTCTCCCTTTGATTTCGAGCGCTGAAAAATCAAAATCAAATATCTTCTTTCGTGCTTTGCTTCCTGATGTTAGATTCACTGTGACGCTTTCCGCTTCACCATTAGGATTAGCCGTGAAATAGTGAACCTTTGAATTTTTGTCACCTTTGGTCAGGTCGTACTCTTTGTCCCTTGTAACGGCCAATACCTGAAATCGTTTAACCAATGTTCTGCCTGACTTGCCGTCCACATACGCCAGGTTATAGACCATACGCTCATCATTCTTTTTGAAGACGGCGGCGTGGACGATGTCTTTACCCACAAATACTTTTTCCTCTATCTTGGTTACCATGCACCTCCCATCCCTACGGAAAGCGATGATGTCATCGATGTCAGAACAGTCGCAGAGGTATTCATCTTTTTTAAGACCATAACCGATAAAACCATCTTTACGATTAACATATAATTTAGCATTGTTTGCAGCAACTACAGTGGCTTTGATCGTATCAAAGGTTGTGATTTCTGTTTTACGCTCGCGGCCTTTTCCATATTTCTCAAGTAAGCTTTCATAGTACTTGATTGCGAACTCTGTCAAATGCCTGAGGTTATATTCAGTCTCCTTTAAATCCTCCTCAAGCTTTCTCATCAACTTATCAGCTTTGAAGGAGTCAAACCTTGAAATTCTTTTTATCTTGATCTCAGTTAGGTGAACAATGTCATCTTCTACAATCGCCCGGTAAAATCGTTTTTTAAAAGGTTCCAGCCCATTGTCAATCGTATCAATAACCGCTTCCCAGGTTTCACACTCTTCAATGTCCCGATATATTTTATTTTCAATGAATAACTTTTCAAGGGATGAAAACAGTATTTTCTCCAGTAGCTCCTCCTTTTTGATTACCAATTCCTGCATTAAAAGGTCTACTGCCTGTTCTGTATTGATCCTTAGAATTTCACCGGCACTAAGAAATCGCGGTTTGTCTTCATTAACAATGCACGCATTTGGCGAGATTGATACTTCGCAATCGGTGAATGCATACAAAGCGTCTATGGCAATGTCTGGGGATTGGCCAGGAGCAAGTTGTATCTCTATTTCAACATCTTTTGCAGTGTTGTCAACTATTTTTTTTATCCTAAATTTCCCCTTGTCACTGGCTTTGACGATGCTTTCAATAAGACTTGTTGTTGTCGTTCCATAAGGAATTTCTTTGATAAGGAGCGTCTTTTTATCAACCTCCTCAATTCTTGACCTTACCCGGACCTTACCACCTCTTTTGCCATCATTGTAATCAGTTATGTCTATAAGACCACCAGTTTGAAAATCAGGATATATCTTGGGTTTCTTGCCATTGAGCACTTTGATGGAAGCAGTAATAAGCTCACAATAGTTATGCGGTAGAATTTTCGTACTCAATCCAACTGCGATACCTTCCACACCTTGAGCAAGAAGTAGTGGAAATTTTACAGGTAATGCCGCGGGTTCCTTTTTGCGTCCATCATAGGACAACTTCCAATCAGTGGTCTGTGGATTGAAGATCACCTCAAGTGCAAACTTCGAAAGCCTTGCTTCAATATATCTAGGGGCCGCAGCACTATCGCCAGTTCTTACATCTCCCCAGTTACCCTGTGTATCAATCAGAATGTCTTTCTGACCGATGTTTACAATGGCGTCACCAATTGATGCATCACCATGTGGATGGTAGGACATAGTACTACCAATGATATTGGCTACTTTATTATAGCGGCCATCATCCAATTCCTTCATCGCATGCATGATGCGACGCTGTACAGGTTTAAAACCGTCTTCAATGGCGGGTACTGCTCTTTCAAGAATTACATAGGATGCATAGTCCAAAAACCAATTTTCGTACATCCCGGAAACAGGAATTACGTCATGGATTACATCTTCGTTCTGATATTGTTCCTTATGCTCTCCTTTATGATTCGACTGGTTTGCCATTTACAAATATTAATTGATGCCTTGTTTGTAAATAAGATAATAGGCTATAGAGAGTATTAGCGAAACCAAATTCCCTATTAAAAAGTAATCATTCGAAATTTTATCGCTCTGATCTTTCAACCTTGTAGCTATTTTCAACGCTCCAAATACGATGAATGATTGAGGTAAAGAATTAACCAATAACAAGAACAGAAATAGTCTTTCTACATTTCCTTTGATAATACTCTGAATACTCACTCCTTTTTGGCCCTGATTAAACGACCTGTTAATCAAATAAAAAGGTCCTACGGAAACGGCCTCTCCTACGATTAGGATTACACAGAAAGTTAAAACCTCTCCCTTCATGCGGCTAATGATTGAATAAGTGATCTCGCAGTTTCATACTCTTCAATCTTAAGGGATTCCCGTTTTCTCCACATGGATGAGGGGTCTCTTCCAAAAAGAGGGGCCACTTGCTTGTAATTATCATTAATGATCAATTCATGCGCCACGTCTCTGTCTTTTGGTTTCCAACCGTCATAAATAGACTGATATAATCTTAAAGCCCAATTAAGTCGATCTGCTTTAATTCGGTCAATTCCTGCGACTACTATACGAGATTTACTTTTCTTCAAACTGTTCAGCAATTTTCGAGCATTTGTCAATCCATCACCTAACATTTCGTAGGCTACTTCTGTGTTTATCCTGGTTTCAATTCTTCCATAGTTCAGAGAGTACCGTAATCTGATATTGGTTTGTAGCAGTAAATGATCCAAACTAAGTATGATGGACAAAGCAGCGGCCAAAGATTTAGGGATGCCCTGAAATTCATCTCCTAGTGTTATTGTCAAGGGGGAATTCAATTGTTGCTTATATTTTCGATTGGTCTTACTAACTAAAAGTTTGAAAGTCTCCATTAACAACCTCTTCTGTTCTTTATCAGAACTCGAGATAATGTCAGCCATCAAGATAAATGAATTTTGCATAATTATTACAATTATACCGATTTTGCAGAAATAATACAATAAATAAAATATTGCACTATTTCTGCAATTAATTCATATCTTCTGTCTCCATTTCTTCTTGAATATTTTCTCCAATGTTTTCTCCGACTACATTCTCTTCTTCAATCATATCCTTTTCGACTTTTAGATTTTCAATAATGAAATCTTGCCTGTCAGGTGTATTCTTACCCATGTAAAAAGACAGTAACTGCTTGATACTGGTGTCCTTTTTAAGTATGATCGGTTCTAAACGAATATTGTCACCTATAAAACCACCAAACTCATCCGGTGAAATCTCGCCTAATCCTTTAAACCTTGTAATTTCCGGCTTCCCACCCAGCTTCATAATGGCTTTTAGCTTCTCCTCTGCACTATAACAATAAATAGTTTCCTTTTTATTTCTAACCCTAAACAACGGAGTTTCGAGAATAAAAACATGGCCGTTTCTAACCAGATCATGGAAAAACTGGAGGAAGAAAGTCAGCATCAATAGTCGGATATGCATTCCATCCACGTCAGCATCGGTAGCAATAATGATTTTGCGGTAACGCAAGCCGTCTAATCCATCCTCAATATTGAGCGCATGTTGCAACAAATTGAATTCCTCATTCTCATACACTATCTTCTTAGTAAGCCCAAAGCAATTGAGTGGTTTTCCTCTCAAACTAAATACGGCTTGAGTTTGAACATCTCTTGATTGGGTAATTGAACCGCTGGCAGAATCTCCCTCGGTAATAAAGATCATAGTCTCTTCCCTTCTATCCTGCTTGAGGTCATCATAATGAATGCGGCAATCTCTCAATTTTTTGTTGTGAAGATTGGCCTTTTTAGCTCTCTCGTTGGCCAGTTTTTTAATACCCGCGATTTCCTTTCGCTCACGCTCAGACTGGAGTATTCTTTTTTGCAGTGCATCGGCAATAGCAGAATTTCTGTGTAAATAGTCGTCCAGGTGTTTTTTAACGAAATCATTGACGAAAGACCTCATCGTCAGGCCCTCAAGTGCAACATTTTGCGAACCTAATTTAGTTTTGGTCTGAGATTCAAAAACGGGTTCCTGAACCCTTACCGCAATAGCCCCAATAATACTTGCCCTGACGTCTGTAGCTTCAAAGTCCTTTTTGTAAAATTCCCTAATGGTCTTAACAATTGCTTCTCTTAGCGCAGCCAGATGAGTCCCTCCCTGCGTTGTATACTGACCGTTAACAAAAGAGTAATACTCTTCACCATACTGATTGGAATGGGTAAGGGCAATTTCAATATCCTCCCCTTTTAAATGGATGACCGGATACCTTATATTGTCTTCATCTGTTTTTCGTTGAAGTAAATCCAACAGGCCATTCTGAGAAAAGAATTTTTTACCATTAAGGTTGATAGTTAAACCAGCATTAAGGAACGCATAGTTCCACATCAAGTCTTCCAGATACTCCGGAATGAAGTGAAAGTTCTTGAATACAGTGTTATCCGGTTCAAAAATAATTAACGTACCATTCCTGTCATTGATTTTACCAACCTTTGCATCATTAATAATTTCTCCTTTTGAAAACTCTGCGGCTTTTATTTGCCCGTCCCGAATTGATTGAACCTTAAAATAATTTGACAGTGCATTTACTGCTTTGGTGCCTATCCCATTAAGGCCTACTGATTTCTGAAAAGCCGAAGAATCATATTTGCCTCCGGTATTTATCTTGGATACGCAATCAATCACTTTTCCAAGTGGGATACCTCTTCCGGAGTCACGCACCTCTACTCGATGATCTGTTACTTTAACCTGAATGGTCTTACCGTAGCCCATCATGTGTTCATCGATGCTATTATCGACTACTTCCTTAACCAGAACATAAATGCCATCATCCTGAGCCGATCCATCTCCAAGTTTGCCTATATACATACCGGGCCTCAGCCTGATATGTTCCTTCCAGTCCAGGGATTTAATACTATCCTCAGTATAACTTCCTATTTCTCCATTAACAGACATAAACCAATTTTAATCCACAAAAAATTGCAGAACAATTACATATGCAAAATACAACTTAACCAACTTAAAAAATAAGCTTTATATTGACTTAATAATTGAAGTAAACCTGCATAAGCATCTAATTATCAGTTAATTCTGGCTCTTATTCAGAACAATAAATATCAGTGCTACCAACCAACCTAAAACTAAAAATTGTCCTAAATATGCTAGGTAGCCGTAACTATTAATAAGCTCTGCATCACCGCTATTATAGATTCCAACAAAAGAAACAATGAATATGAAAAACAAATTCATTACCGGCGACAATGCGGCAAGCCAAGCTATTAATTTTTCTTTGAACCACTCATTTGTAAAGAAAACCCTATCAGGCTTTACTGGTAATGACTGAAAAACTTTCACAAATACAATGACTATTAAATTAATTGCCAGTGACAGTATTAAACTTGAATAAAAGAAATCGTTTTTATTCAGATAGAATTCCATCTGACCAGAAGCGCTGTAAAACAATCCTACCCTTTCAGGTAAATTGGCATAGACGAAGAGCAGCACTAAAATTAATAATATAGAGGTGACAACCCGTGCCAGATTAAATAGCTTGACCATGTTTCAATTTACCCACCCAGTAGTGATGCAATGATATAAGGGCACCTCCAAAAACCCTATACGAATCTCAGAGAAAATTTGAAGGTTGTTAAAGCCCTAAATAATCTGTGATTTTATTATCTTCGAATTTAGTATGCAAGCAGACTAAAATGGATGTCAATCCCATTGTTCTTTCAATACCAATATTTTTCATCCTTATCGGGCTCGAACTGATCGTTCAACATTTTGCCAAGAAAAAGACTTATCGTTTGAATGATGCGATAACCAATCTTAGTTGCGGTATAACTTCTCAAATAACCGGCGTCTTTTTAAAGATTGGAACTATTGCACTTTATCAGTTTATTTATGAAAATTTTTCATTGCTGATCATCCCTGTGAATTGGTGGACGGTTACCATCCTATTTATTACTGCAGACATGTTGTATTATTGGGGGCATAGGATGAGCCACCAGATTAATCTTTTTTGGGGATCACATATTGTGCATCATCAATCTGAGGATTACAATTTAAGGCTAAGTTCTAAATAACACAGCAATTATTATTATCTTCGCTATATGATATCAAGTCAAGAGATCAAAAATTTATTTGCACAATTGCCGATAAGTTCCCAAACCGAATTGTTGGATGAGTTGCTCCAGGAGCAGGAATTACAAGGCAAAGTATTGATTGCCGCTCAACAACAAATAGCAGAGAAAAGAAAGAAGAAACCCTGTCCAAATCGCACAAGCGAGAAGGTATATAAGAGGGGCAGACAAAAAGGTGTGCAGATGTATCAGTGCAATGAATGTAAAAGATGATACAGTGAAACAACAGGGACACCTTTGTATGACATCAAGCTTAAATCAAAATGGCAATCTTATCTGCGCTGCATGGAGCAGGGCATGCCGATAAAAAAGATAGCAAAACAAATCGGAATAAGCATCCAGACAAGCTTCGACTGGCGGCATAAGATATTGAGTTCACTAAATGAGTTTGTTCCCGAACAGTTATCCTCGGAAGTAGAATGTGATGAATTGGAACTGGCACTTAACAACAAGGGCAGTCGAAATTTAGATAGGGCAGCAAGAAAGAGGGGAAACGATTTCATACGGAATATGGGAAAGGAAGAGGTCACAGTTGTCCAGGTAGTAACAGCGGTTGAACGCAAGGGGGAGAAGTACCTTAAAGCTGTTGCATCAAAACGGCTGAGCAAAGAAGAAATTTCAAAGGCATTGGATGGGAAGTTGGCCTACGGTGCAACCTTGATTACAGATAAGCACCCTTCTTATAAGGCTTTTGCCAAAGACAACCCCTCCATAAAGCACAAAGCGCTATTGGCCAAAGATCATGTGGATAGAGATGATAAAACAATCCATCTGCAAAAAGTAAACAATGTTCACACTCAACTTAGGACATTCTTACGCCCATTCAATGGTGTCAGTTCCAAATATTTGCAAAACTACCTGAATTGGTATGCTTATGCTGACCGAATAAGAGAGAGTAAAACAACTTTGAAACAATGGTTTCTGACTATGCTATTAACGGATCAAGCCTATCATCTGTATGAGCTATTTAAACAAAATGCTGTTATAATTAGAACTTAGCTCAATTTGTCTGTGGCGTTGAGACAAAGTTCTTTTCAAACCATCTGGACCTTTGGTGCCAAAGACAACCCCTTCTATCTTCCATTGGCGCTGATTGGTTTTGATACGCTCACTTTTGCCCTCATTGCGGCTTTCATTACACTATATCAATTCTGGATTCATCCGGAGACTATAGGCAAATTAGGATGGTTAGAATTGGTGCCGAACACTCCCTCTCACCATCGAGTACACCATGGCAGAGATCCTAAATACATTGACCGTAACCACGCTGGAACTTTCATTATTTGGGATAAATTATTTGGTACTTTTCAGAAGGAGGAAGAGACTCCAACCTACGGTATAACCAAACCGGTCAATTCCTGGAACCCTGTTTGGGCCAATTTTGATCACTATGTTAGACTGTCTGAACAGGTTAGGGAGACACCAGGATTTGTCAATAGACTGGGAGTTATTTTCAACAAACCCGGATGGAGGCCAGAAGTATTGGGTGGATATCAGTCGGCACCTGCAGTTGAAAAATCCACTTATGTGAAATATGATGTTCAGCCTTCGTTAAAAGTCAACCTTTACGTTCTATTCCAATTTATGGCCACATTAGCCTTAACCCGAAAAATTCATAGTAGACAATAAAAAACAGGCATAAATTGCTTATATTGAGATAGTTAGACAACAAAATAAGCAATTAATTTATGCCTGAATATAAGGAAAAAGATACCGTATTTTATCGAGGAAAACAAGCTTTTAAATTTGATTTTTCAGCATCAGCGATTAGCTCAGACGGAGCGATATTGTTAAGTGAAAAAGTAGAGAGAAAGACTGGTCTATTAAAAAGCTTCGCCGCACTGATTCCTGACTATCGAAACCCCTTTTTTATCGAATACACTTATGAAGAAATGCTTCGCCAACGGGTGTTTTTAATGATGCAGGGCTATCAGGATTGCAATGACGAACAAAAACTCCGAGAGGATCCGGTGATCCGTAAAGTACTAGATAGCGGATTATGTTCCCAGCCTACTTTAAGTCGATTTGAAAACAAGGCCGATCGGAGTCTGATCTACCAGATGAGTCAATGGTTTGTAGACCGTTATGTAGAGGAGTTGAAAGAGAAGACTGGTCAAATCATCATTGATGTAGATGGTACCGATGACCCTACTCATGGATCCCAACAACTCAGTTTGTATAATGGCTATTATGGACAGACTATGTACCATGAGTTGTTCTTTAAGGACGGGAACACCGGTCAGGTCATTTTACCAGTACTACGTCCGGGCAATTGTCACTCCAACAAATGGTTTGTGGCCTTATTGAAAAGGATTGTCATTAAAATCAGAAAAAAACTGCCCTCAGTAAAGATCCTTATTCGAGCGGATAGTGGCTTTTCAGGAGCATCTTTTTATCGGATAGCTAAGCAGTTTGACCTTCAATTTTGTTTAGGTATTAGTAGTAATGAAGTTTTAAAGACTTTGCTGAGATCAACTAATAAGTGCAATTGAAGGATGAAAAGCTTTTAAGGGCTTTTTCATCCTTCAAAAGCCTGAGCAGTGCAATCTTTGGATTGCAAAATGTCAAAAAACTACACACATCTCAGTATTGATCAAAGGTATCAAATTGAAGCATTATTGAAAACAGGAGCTACTCAAAAGGAGATTGCCTGTATCGTTCATTTTCACCCGTCTACGATCTCACGTGAGCTTAAGCGAAATGTGGGTTCAAGAGGTAGGGGAGCTGGTGTCTATCGAACAGCAAATGCACAAAGGAGGACCAGTCTTCGTCATCAAGAAAAGCCAAAAAGAGTGATTTTCACCAAACCCATGAAAGACTGGATAGTTAACCGGCTCCAAGAAGATAGATGGAGTCCTGAATTGATCAGCCATCAGGGAAAGAAAACGAGAGAATGTCCACTTAGCCATGAATGGATTTACCAATGGATATGGGAATGTAAGCACAAAAACCGCCAGGAGAACCAAGAATATCAAACAACTATACACATATCTAAAACATGGCAAACGAAATGCGCAAACGAGGAAACAGAAAAGATCGTAGAGGTATTATCCCGAATAGGGTATCAATTGAACAGCGACCCCAGATCATTAACAAAAGGGAACGATTGGGAGATATAGAAGTCGATTTAATGATGGGTAAAAACCACAAAGGCTCTTTGTTGGTGATGACAGACCGAGCAAGTCTTTTTACCAGAATCAGAAAGATGCACAGTAAAAATGCCGATCAAATGGCCGAAGCTATTGTGGAGGAACTCTCTCAGGATAAACACAAACTGGAAACACTCACTTTTGATAATGATATGGCAGACTATGTAAACATGAGTTGATTGCTTTAATCCCTTGACGTGGAACACCGGTCAGGTCATTCGTACCTAGTACTAGTCCGGGCAATTGGACACTCCAACATAATGGTTTGTGGCCTTATCAGAAAAGGATTTCATCCTAAGAAAACAGAAATTAGATTTGCCCTACAGTAGGAGCAAATCAAAGTTATTCGAGCGGAATCAGTGAACGCCCTGTTCAGGAGCATCTTAATTATCGGATACGCTAAGCAAGTTTGACCTTCAATTTTGAAAATTAGGTACTTAGTAGTAATGAAGTTAAAGACTTTTACCAAACAGACTATCATTGAAGTAAAAAAGGAATATGCTTCAAAAATCATCAAACATCAAGAGTTTGTTGGCCCGTTTACTTACCAGGCCAAAAGCTGGGATCGTTCTGAAAAGCTGTACGCCAAAGTGGAGTCTACCGGAAAAGGAATGAATGTCCGTTACTTTGTGAGCAACTTTGAAGCGATGACCGCTCAACAGATTTACTTTGATTTTTATGTCAAGCGAGGTGATGCCAGTGAAAATCGAATAAAGGAACTCAAAAACATGACTTATTCCGACCGGCTTTCCTGTCATCGCTACTGGGCCAATTTCATGCGTTTAATCATCGCTACCCTCTGTTATGAAATGTTCCGGCAGATTAAATTATTAATTGCCAAAACAAAACACCACTTTGCTAAACGATGGCAAGTGGACAATATCCGGCTTTACCTGATGAAGGTTGGGGCGTGCCTGAAAGAAAGGAAAAGATCATTGACAATACAATTCTCAAGAGCCTTTAGATATCAATACCTGCTAGGCGATTTGCTTACGGTGAACTGACCGATCAGTTAAACAGTTTGGTTTAATCAAAAAAATGTTCTTCCATAAGAACACAATAGAGCTTTGACTGAAAATTGAAAAATTCTAACAAAAAAACGCTCTAATGTCCTTTGAAATCCAGAAACCTGGTTGATCTTCAAATTAATACATACACTCCAATCAAAAATAGTTAGCAACCCATTATTAATCCCAAAATTGGTGGCCTATGAATAATGCGGGTTAACATCTTTTTTCTTATTCAATCAGGGATCTTATAATTTATCCGAAAAAGTCCTATTCTCGGTTTTGATAGTTATTTATGTTTTAAGCAGCGGTGGCCTTCTTGAAAAAAGATCATGGGCCATTTCCTGTGAATGGTTTAAATTTCTGCTTGTATTTGGTATGAGCTATATGTTTTACGGAATCAGTACCATCACTATTGTAAGTATCATCTACTCATCCACATCCATTCTCTGGCTTTATTTTATAAAATCCGACATTACGGCGAATAAACTAATCAATGCTTCATAATCATCTATTTATGGGCATTTTGGTCATCTCATCAATGATCTTATTGACAGCTTGTAAACCTTCAGTCAGTATTGATGGTCTTGATAAAGAAACTTGGGTAGCTGACAAATTTGCCTGCATTGGCAATCGCTTTGAATACCTTCAGCTTATAGATGACAATCGAAAAAATTTGCTTAGGCTCGACCAGAATGAAGTCGAGAGTTTACTGGGACCGCCGGATGAACATGAATTAGACAAACGCAAGCGCAAGTACTTCCATTATTATTTGCAACCCGGTGTCAATTGCAAGGGTGGACTGGAACATCCTGTGAGGCTGCAAATCAGATTTAATGCACTGGGTTTGTCTTCTGAAGTATTTCTGGAGAATTATTAGATTTTACACCCCCTTAAAGATGGGCTTCCTCTTTTCCAAAAATGCATTCACTCCTTCGTTATAATCCTCTGTCTTGCCTGCTGCTGCCTGCAGCTCGTCCTCGGTTTTAAGTTGAGCTTCAAGATCGTTACTAAAGGTCTTATTTAACAAACGCTTAGTATAGCCAAGGCCTTTAGTGGGCATTTCAGACAGCTTGAATGCAATTTTCCATGACTCCTCTGTAAAATCATTGTCATTGATGCATTTGTAAATCATATTCATGTTCTCAGCATCCCGGGCAATTACTTTATCTCCCAACATCATTAATGCGGATGCCTTTTGAAACCCAATTAATCGCGGCAAGAAATAGGTACCACCACTATCTGGTATTAACCCTATCTTACTAAATGCCTGAATGAAAGAGGCTGATTCCGTGGCAATTACTATGTCACATGCTAATGCCATGTTAGCCCCTGCCCCTGCAGCTACCCCATTAACAGCAGCTACTATAGGCTTCTCAATTTTCCTTAATCGGGTGACAATGGGATTATAATGTTCGGCTACTATTTTTTCGATTGGCAAATTAGCTTCTACAACTTCTGCCAGATCCTGACCGGCACAAAATGCTTTACCTGCGCCCGTGATATAAACAGCTCTAATTTCAGCACTTGATCCGCACTCATCTAAGGCATCTTGCATTGCCAGAGCCATTTCACGATTGAAGCTGTTGTAGACCTCGGGTCTGCTTAGAACGATCTTAGCCACATTCCCTTCAATTGAGAATTTTATTGTATCACTCATGCTAAATCAAATAATAAATTCTAAAAGTCAAATACCAAAAATCAAACAAATCTCAAATACAAAGAGTCAAATCACAAATGTCCTCCTCCTTTTGAGATTTGAATTTTGTCATTTGTATTTTGCTTTAGCTAATGGCATTTAAAATAGTCAAAAGGCTCCAAACAGTCTTTGCACTTGTAATGTGCCTTGCATGCTGTAGATCCGAATTGGCTTATCAACACAGTATTGTCTGATTTGCACTGAGGGCATCTAACTACGGGACCGGTTCCCACTAAGCTATACTTGTTGGCTGATTTTTCTGCTGGCGGAGCAATTCCAAATGCTTCAAGTTTTTGTTTTCCTTTTTCAGTTAACCAATCCGTTGTCCAGGCAGGAGATAAAACTGGTGTGATAAGAATATTTCCAAAACCCTCTTCAAGCAACGCTTTTCTTATATCCTGCTCAATGGCGTTCATTGCAGGACAACCTGAATACGTTGGGGTGATTATCACCTCAACAGCATCGCTATCCATCTTGATATCCCGAATCACTCCAAGGTCAATGACTGAAAGCACAGGTATCTCAGGATCTTTCACAGCTTCCAACAACTCCCATATTTGTTCAATATCCTTTACCATTGGGCTCCGGGATAGGCTCTTTGTAAAAACTGCAGGTCGGCGAGGATATAGCCAAGATGTTCTGTGTGCCGGCCACTCTTACCTCCGGATTGCATCCAGGTACTATCAGGTATTTTAAGGGTAGCTTCAGACAATACTTCGCTGACTCTTTGTTGCCAAACAGGGTCTAATGACGCCAGGTCCACACCAATTCCTTCCTTGGTCATTACTTCATCGATCTCATTGGTCTCGAATAATTCACCGGTAAAAGTCCAAAGATCATTAATTGCTATTTCAATTTTACCATGACTTTCTGCCGTACCATCCCCCAGCCTAAGTATCCAGTCAGAACTCCATTTAAGATGATAGGTTACTTCCTTTATTGATTTCAGCGCTACGGCTCTTACTGGTCATCTGAAGAATTAGATAGCGCTTGATAAAAAAGAAAATTAAAATTGTCGAAATAGAATTGTCTGGCAATGGTATAAGCAAAGTTCTGGTTTGGTTGCTCCACGATCAATAGATTTCTGAATTGCCATACATCACGCAGGTAAGCCAGGTCATCTTCAGATTTCCCTTCACCTTGAATTTCCGCAGCATATTGATACAGTCCCCTGCCTTGTCCGATGAGGTCCAGAGCAATATTAGTCATTGCAATGTCCTGCTCAAGTACCGGTCCATGGCCACACCATTCTCCCAACCTTTGGCCTAGTATCAGTGAGTTATCCGCCTGTCGAATTACATAGTCGAAAAGCGCTTCGTTTTTTGTCATGAGCTGAATCTAAATATACTTGACTTCGTCCGGTAATTTATAGAAGGTAGGATGACGGTAGATTTTATCCGCGGCAGGCTCGAAGAAGGCTTCTTGTTGTTCAGGGTCAGAAGCAGAAATATTCTTCGATTCTACTACCCAGATACTCACTCCTTCATTCCGGCGTGTGTATACGTCCCTGGCGTTTTCCACGGCCATTTGACCATCAGCAGCATGAAGGCTCCCCACATGTTTATGGTGAAGGCCATTCTTGCTCCTGATGAATATTTCCCACAAAGGCCAACTTCGCTTACTCATTTTGGGTCCTGTTTATTTAAATAGGACTACTTGTAAAAATTAACCATATATGAACTAGGCCACCTGGGCCAAATTCTCATTTTTAGACTTCTTTTCGGCATAGGCCAGAGCAGCTTCTCTCACCCATCTACCTCCTTCATAAGCTTTCTTCCTGGCATCAAGCCTTTGTTTGTTACAAGGTCCGTTACCCTTGATCACATTATAAAATTCTTCCCAATCCGGCTCTCCGAAATTATAATGCCCTTTATCTTCATTCCATTTAAGCTGATCATCGGGCATAATAATATCTAAAATATCAGCTTGTGGCACTGTAACGTCAACAAATTTTTGCCTTAATTCATCGTTGGTGAATCTCTTGATCTTCCATTTCATGGATTGTGCAGAATTAGGTGAATCCTTATCGGAAGGTCCAAACATCATTAGCGTTGGCCACCACCAGCGATTCAAAGCATCCTGAGCCATTTCCTTTTGCGTAGAAGTTCCGTTGCACAAAGTCAACATGATTTCAAACCCCTGACGCTGATGAAAACTCTCTTCTTTACACACACGAACCATTGCCCTGGCATATGGACCATAAGAACACCGACATAACGGTACCTGGTTCAGGATTGCAGCGCCATCAACCAGCCATCCGATAGCGCCAATGTCTGCCCAGGTTAAAGTTGGATAATTAAAAATACTGGAGTATTTAGCCTTTCCTGAATTGAGGTCTTCAATGGTTTCATCCCGTTCAATCCCCAATGTCTCGGTGGCACTGTAGAGATATAGGCCGTGACCCGCTTCATCCTGTACTTTAGCCAACAATGCCACTTTTCGCCTTAATGATGGAGCTCTGGAAATCCAATTACCCTCGGGTAACATTCCCACAATTTCCGAATGAGCATGTTGAGATATTTGTCGGATGAGTGTCTTCCTGTAGCTGTCCGGCATCCAGTCTTTAGGCTCTATCCGGATTTCGCTATCAACCTTTTCCTGAAAACGCTTCTCCAGTTCTATAGTACTCATCAATGTTGCTTTGATTCAAAATTAAATTGTTTGCAAATATTAACAAACATTTGCTAGTTAAAACACAGTGCTTACCGATTCTTGTGAAGCTTTTGAGGACAACAATCATCTTCGAATAATGGATAGAATGTAAATCCAACACTGTAATGCGTATAGTGTCCGCCACTACCTGGATTGTAGAGCAAACCAATTTCAGGCCTTATTGCCCACCTATTAATATCCGTACTTAGTCCTGCCCCAAAGTTGAGCGCTACCTGGTTTTCCTGATCACTAGACAATGGAATCAGCCATTTAGCTGAAGGGTTGAATTCAATATTACTGGTAATTGGTATGGTAAACAATGCCGTTGGTTGAATTTGCCAGCTATCAGAAGTAGAAATATTAGAACCAAACGCCGTTCCAATCGGTAAGTAAGCTGCGATTCTATCCGGGAGGATCTGAAATTTTGGTCCAATTCCAACGATGTGGGCTCCATCTTCACCACTCTCAAACACATTTTCATAACCAAAGCGTACATTAACTTCATCACTGAATCCATAGGCAAATCGTACACCAATATGATTTTGGATATGATCAGCTTCACCATCTTCCGCAAAACCAACATTAGAATATATTCCACTGGCTTCATTTTGGATATGATCAGCTTCACCATCTTCCGCAAAACCAACATTAGAATATATTCCACTGGCTTCAACTCCACCTTTCTGAACAAGCCGAGCGCTTTGCATTTCAGAAAATACCGGAGCACATCGCTGGGTTAAAAAGAGAAGCAATAAAACAGTGCTAAACTCAGTGAATCTTAGAAAACCTTGTTTTAGTAATTTGATAAGATAATTTGAGGTGATCATTGAATAAAGATAGTAATCTGACCACACGCTTAATCGGCATCTTAATGATTTAATATCCTTACTTTTGGTACTTTTCCTTAAACCTTTGGTAGAGAAGTTGTTGTTTGCCATCTAATTCTATGGCTTTACCCAATATATAGGCTTGAGTTACTTTGCTCGATCGCATATCCAGTAGATCTCCCTCTGAAACTACTATACTGGCATCTTTACCAACTTCCAGGCTACCAATAGTAGCTTCAATGCCCAGAATTATTGCCGTATTTAAAGTCACTGTGGACAACGCATCTTCTTTACTCATGCCATAAGCAACTGTTGTTCCTGCATAGAAAGGCAGGTTCCTCGAATTTTGAAGTCCTCTCTGGTAGGCTAGCCCAACCAAGATGCCCTCTTTATGCAGCAAATAGGGTAATTTATAAGGCATATCTACATCTTCTTCTGGTCTAAATGGCATTCTGTGGATATCACCTATTAGAACCGGAATGTTATTGTCTTTGAGATAATCCTTGACGTAATAGGCATCAGACGCTCCAACTACTACCATGTCCTTCACACCTGTCTCTTTAGCCAGTTGAAGTGATTCAAGGATCTCTTTTGCTCCATTAACATGAATAAAAAGGGATTGACTACCTTCAAATAAGCCTCTCATGGCTTCGAGTTTTAAATTGTTCACATTAGGGTTACCAGTCTCATTGTAAGACTTGGCATCCCGCAGGAATTGATCAATGGCCGTTACAGTCTCATCATAATTCTTATTTTCTTTTCGCTCGGGGTTAAAGAAACTTCCCTTTAAAAATCGAGGGGGCCATCTCAAATGAACCCCATCATCTGCTTTATAAACAGCGTCTTCCCAGTTCCAGCCATCAAGGGCCATTATGGAAGAAGTTCCGGAAAACGTTCCACTTTCGGGTGTCGCCTGGGCAGTTAGTATCCCGTTATAGCGAAGGGTTTCTATCAATTCAGAGTCCGTATTATATGATATCAATGCACGCACATTGGGGTTCATCTCCCCCACCTCACCATAGTCTCTTGTCGGTCTTAGGGCACCCACCTCTTCCAGGCCTAACCTGCTGGCCGGTAAAATCAACCCCGGATATATATGCCGTCCACTAACACTGATGGTTTGATATGCAGAATTGTCAATGGTAATATTATCAACCTGTCCAACAAAGGTTATTTTGCCATTGTCGAAACCGACGGCTCCGTTGTTGATCACCTGTCCATTCCCAACGTGAATAATACCATTTGTCAATATTATCGGCTTGGACTGTGGGTCCGCTGGCCTTGGCACTTGAGCTATTAATTGACTGGTTAGAAAAATTCCAACTAGTGTATAAATGCTATTGAAGACTTATATTCAGTTATTTGAATTACTGTATTGACTGTAATCATTAGAAATAGTAAAATCTTCACAGTGTAGGTCCCTGTGGCCATTAGGTTTGGCTTTATTCCCACCATTGCCGGACGACGTCTGCATTTTAGCAATTATTCTAGCTCGTTCTTTTTGTATGGCTATCCGCATTTCTTTGTCTTTTTGGATATCATAATATATTACGCCATCAATCATGGTCTTCTCAGGCTTGGCATAGATTGAAAGTGGGTTATCATTCCAAAGTACTAAATCTGCATCCTTGCCCGGCTTTATGCTGCCCATTCTGTCATCCAGATGCAATAACTTCGCAGGATTCAAAGTGACCATTTTCCAGGCATCTTCTTCTGACATACCTGCATACTTTACACTTTTTGCAGCTTCCTGGTTCAATCGTCTTGCCATTTCGCCATCATCTGAATTTATAGCGGTGACAACGCCAACCATGTGCATCAATGCAGGATTGTAAGGTATTGCTTCCTTAACCTCCCATTTATAGGCCCACCAATCTGAGAATGTACTTCCTCCCGCTCCATGTTCGAACATTTTGTCTGCCACTTTGTAACCCTCGAGAATATGAGTGAAAGTATTGACTCTAAAATCAAATCTATCGGCGACTTTCATCAACATATTGATCTCCGATTGTACATACGAGTGACATGAGATGAATCTTTTCTTATTCAGGATTTCAAGCAATGCTTCTAATTGAATATCTCTTCTTGGTTGTGGCGTCCTCGCCTTTGATTTAGAAGAAAAGCTGTTGTAGGCGTTCCAACTATTTTCATATTCACGTGCTCTGGTAAATGCATCCACGAAGATCTGCTCTACTCCCATCCTGGTCTGAGGGTAGCGAATATTATGCGATCGCGGCCTATTACCATGTTTAACATTCTCGCCCAGGGCAAATTTGATATAACCATCTGCTCCCTCTATTTTCATTCCTTCAGGAGATGCTCCCCATCTGAACTTAATCAAGGCCGATTGCCCACCTATCGGATTTGCAGAGCCGTGTAAAAGTTGAGCGGCAGTAACACCTCCTGCTAACTGCCGATAGATGTCAATATCTTCCGAGTCAACGGCATCATACATACGGACTTCGGCTGTAGCCGCGTGCGAACTTTCGTTAACTCCACGTAAAGCTACATGTGAATGTTCGTCTATAATTCCGGATGTCAAATGCTTGCCAGTTCCATCTATAACCGATGTACTTGATGGAGACAGGTTCTGTCCCACCTGTGAGATTTTGCCGTCTCTTACAAGCACATCCGTGTCTTGGAGTATACCATCGGATTCATTAGTCCACACTGTGGCATTTTTAATTAAATAAGTTTGGGACAATGGTAAACTTTCATTTCCAAATGCCACAAAAGGATAGACAATACTTCCCTTAACCCGCATTATTCATAGGCCACCAATTTTGGGATTAATAATGGGTTGCTAACTATTTTTGATTGGAGTGTATGTATTAATTTGAAGATCAACCAGGTTTCTGGATTTCAAAGGACATTAGAGCGTTTTTTTGTTAGAATTTTTCAATTTTCAGTCAAAGCTCTATTGTGTTCTTATGGAAGAACATTTTTTTGATTAAACTAAACTGTTTAACTGATCGGTCAGTTCACCGTAAGCAAATCGCCCAGCAGGTATTGATATCTAAAGGCTCTTGAGAATTGTATTGTCAATGATCTTTTCCTTTCTTTCAGGCACGCCCCAACCTTCATCAGGTAAAGCCGGATATTGTCCACTTGCCATCGTTTAGCAAAGTGGTGTTTTGTTTTGGCAATTAATAATTTAATCTGCCGGAACATTTCATAACAGAGGGTAGCGATGATTAAACGCATGAAATTGGCCCAGTAGCGATGACAGGAAAGCCGGTCGGAATAAGTCATGTTTTTGAGTTCCTTTATTCGATTTTCACTGGCATCACCTCGCTTGACATAAAAATCAAAGTAAATCTGTTGAGCGGTCATCGCTTCAAAGTTGCTCACAAAGTAACGGACATTCATTCCTTTTCCGGTAGACTCCACTTTGGCGTACAGCTTTTCAGAACGATCCCAGCTTTTGGCCTGGTAAGTAAACGGGCCAACAAACTCTTGATGTTTGATGATTTTTGAAGCATATTCCTTTTTTACTTCAATGATAGTCTGTTTGGTAAAAGTCTTTAAAACTTCATTACTACTAATACCTAAACAAAATTGAAGGTCAAACTGCTTAGCTATCCGATAAAAAGATGCTCCTGAAAAGCCACTATCCGCTCGAATAAGGATCTTTACTGAGGGCAGTTTTTTTCTGATTTTAATGACAATCCTTTTCAATAAGGCCACAAACCATTTGTTGGAGTGACAATTGCCCGGACGTAGTACTGGTAAAATGACCTGACCGGTGTTCCCGTCCTTAAAGAACAACTCATGGTACATAGTCTGTCCATAATAGCCATTATACAAACTGAGTTGTTGGGATCCATGAGTAGGGTCATCGGTACCATCTACATCAATGATGATTTGACCAGTCTTCTCTTTCAACTCCTCTACATAACGGTCTACAAACCATTGACTCATCTGGTAGATCAGACTCCGATCGGCCTTGTTTTCAAATCGACTTAAAGTAGGCTGGGAACATAATCCGCTATCTAGTACTTTACGGATCACCGGATCCTCTCGGAGTTTTTGTTCGTCATTGCAATCCTGATAGCCCTGCATCATTAAAAACACCCGTTGGCGAAGCATTTCTTCATAAGTGTATTCGATAAAAAAGGGGTTTCGATAGTCAGGAATCAGTGCGGCGAAGCTTTTTAATAGACCAGTCTTTCTCTCTACTTTTTCACTTAACAATATCGCTCCGTCTGAGCTAATCGCTGATGCTGAAAAATCAAATTTAAAAGCTTGTTTTCCTCGATAAAATACGGTATCTTTTTCCTTATATTCAGGCATAAATTAATTGCTTATTTTGTTGTCTAACTATCTCAATATAAGCAATTTATGCCTGTTTTTTATTGTCTACTATGAATTTTTCGGGTTAAGCGAAATTGTGGGTTCAAGAGGTAGGGAGCTGGTGTCTATCGAACAGCAAATGCACAAAGGAGGACCAATCTTCGTCATCAAGAAAAGCCAAAAAGAGTGATTTTCACCAAACCCATGAAAGACTGGATAGTTAACCGGCTCCAAGAAGATAGATGGAGTCCTGAATTGATCAGCCATCAGGGAAAGAAAACGAGAGAATGTCCACTTAGCCATGAATGGATTTACCAATGGATATGGGAATGTAAGCACACCAACCACCAGGAGAACCAAGAATACAAACAACTATACACATATCTAAAACATGGCAAACGAAGGCGCAAACGAGGAAACAGAAAAGATCGTAGAGGTATTATCCCGAATAGGGTATCAATTGAACAGCGACCCCAGATCATTAACAAAAGGGAACGATTGGGAGATATAGAAGTCGATTTAATGATGGGTAAAAACCACAAAGGCTCTTTGTTGGTGATGACAGACCGAGCAAGTCTTTTTACCAGAATCAGAAAGATGCACAGTAAAAATGCCGATCAAATGGCCGAAGCTATTGTGGAGGAACTCTCTCAGGATAAACACAAACTGGAAACACTCACTTTTGATAATGATATGGCATTTTCTAAACATGAGTTGATTGCTCAATCCCTTGATGTGGATGCCTATTTCACTCGTCCCTATACTAGTCAGGATAAAGGGACAGTTGAAAATAGGATTGGGGTAATCAGAAGGTTTTATCCTAAGAAAACAGATATTAGATTTGTTACAGAGGAGCAAATCAAAGTTGTTGAAAACAAAATCAATGAACGCCCTGTTAGAAAATTTAATTACCTAAACGCAAAGCAAGCGCTACAAAGGAAAATTGCACTTATTACTTGAACTTACAAATGACTAAACTTAAAATTCCTAAAATGAGACATTTACCAAACCTATTGATAGTATGTATTATTAGCCTTTATGGTTGTAGTACAACTCAGTGCGCATTCCATGTCAATTTCATAATTCCGACTACGAATTTGGTAATAATTGACCAATCGGTCAAATCAAGCTTTTTAATGACTTCTAAAAGACTCTTCAAACCAATACGGTATTGATTAATCTGTAATCCTTACTCTATCAGAACATCATTGTATCATCTTCTGATGGGTTATCAATCTTAGTAGCAACATTCTATTTTCTGATTCATTATCAACCTCGCTTTCCGAGCTTCTATCTTTTCTTCTTTGAACAGATCTCTTGATGGACTTTCACCATTCAAAACTTCAGATGGTGTCAATCCATAAAGGGCTCCATGTGGTTTGTGGTTGTAATCTGGTATTGATTTCTTCAGGTAATTGACCGTTTCTGAATAATCCTTTAAATCAGTTTTGAATAGGTGTATGTCTTCAAACAAAGTGGACTTTAGGGACAATAAAGTTAGCTACATAATCAATACCTGAGATAGGTGTTTTTTTCTTCTCTGTTTCATGGTCACTGCTTTGATCTGTGTACGTTTTTTAAGGATTTGTAGATCCCTTCCATAATAGACATCTGATGGCGTTGTGTTATTCAGTGATTCGTGGTATCTATGATTGTTATAGTATTCAACAAACTCCCCCAATCTATGCTTTAACTCCTCTGGACTGTAGTAATTTTCCAGCTTTACTACGTTCTTCATTGATCTGTGATAGCGTTCAATCTTCCCTTGTGTTTGTGGATGTTTAAAGAGAAATTATTCACTTAGTAATCAATGTCTTTGTTCCGTTTTGACAGTCTGCTAATAATTTCCACTTGAATTGATTAATTCATCATTCTTAGCAACCTCAGCAAATGAAAGGAAAATATAAAAATACATTTTAGTATTGCTTTAATAATGTGCTATTTAAATCAAAATACCCATGAGATTTAGTAAAATGCCTGTCAAATTAAATCCAATGTACACAGTGTTCATGGGGATTATTTTGAATACCTTCATATCCTCATGTGATGATTCACCCCCAGTCCCTGATCGCCCCAATATCGTTCTCATATTTGCTGATGATCTTGGGTATGGTGACTTCAGTTGTTACGGGGCTTCAAAAATAAAAACTCCTAATGTTGATAAGCTGGCCGATAACGGAATAAGATTTACCGATGCCTATGTTACTTCTTCTTTATGTTCGCCTTCCCGATATAGTATTCTAACAGGCCGTTACCCCTGGCGTACCCGACTCAAATCAGGGGTATTGGGAGGCTTTGCTCCGCCCTTGATTGAGGTAGGCCGGACTACTCTGGCTTCAATGCTAAATGCGAATGGTTATTATACAGCAGGGATAGGGAAATGGCATCTTGGATTCAATTGGGCATTAAAAGATAGTATTCCACGTGATCCGAGTATATCGGAAGATGATTTCTGGAGGAGCGTACGATTGGATAATATTGATTTTTCCAAACCTATCAAAGGTGGCCCTATTGAAAGAGGATTTGATTATTTCTTCGGAATTGGCGGATCCAATGGCATGAGACCTCATGCATTTATAGAGAATGAAAATGTAACAGCGGAACCATCTGTTCCAGATAATTTTTCACAAAGAACCTCAGGACTACGTGGACCAGACTGGGATTTGAGGAATCTTGACAGGAAGTTGACCGAAAAAGCTATTGAGGTTATCGATAACCATTTCAACCAAGAATCAAACAGTCCCTTCTTCCTTTATTTTCCAACAAGTGCCGTTCACCCTCCATGGTTGCCCGCATTCACAAAAGGCCAAAGCCAGGCTGGTATGAGGGGTGACAAGGTCATTGAATTTGATTGGATCGTTGGCGAACTGGTAAAAGCACTGGAAAAGCACAATTCTCTTGAAAATACGTTGATTATAATTACCTCGGACAACGGACCTCACCCAGGTGATGAGGTTCAAATGGTGGAGAGGTACAAAAACAAAACATTTGGTGATGAATTTGACTATTATCAACCCTATTTCGGAGACTACCAACCGGAATATCTTGGTGTCTATAATGAGGAGAAAGGATGGCTGACATATGACCACAAAACTAACGCTGGTTTGTTGGGATTTAAATCAGATGCATGGGAAGGAGGGCTTCGTGTACCATTCGTGGTACACTGGCCAAAAAAGATCAAAGGTGGTTTTGTTAATTCCAATGTCATTTCCACGGTCGATATATTGGCAACAATAGCGGAAATCACAGGCATAGAATTGCGGGAAGAGGAAGGAGAAGACAGTTATAGTTTCCTTATAAACCTGCTGGATAATGATGCCCCTCAGGTAAGAAAATCGCTGATTATGGCTGCTGGGAGGACTGGAGCTCTTGTTATAAGAAAAGGAGATTGGAAATACATCGAAGGTGCAAATCCTCTAATTTGGGATCAGACCCAGTACTATTCTCCTAATAATTACCCCAAA
Organism: Cyclobacteriaceae bacterium; assembly: GCA_963664285.2. GTDB lineage: Bacteria > Bacteroidota > Bacteroidia > Cytophagales > Cyclobacteriaceae > JAJCYL01. Next base: position 34,177 of record CAXXNX010000030.1, on the reverse strand, counting down.
GTTCCCAGTTTCATGCAATCACAATTATACAATTTAGAAGAAGACCTCTTTGAAAAAAATGACCTTATTGACTCAATACCTGAGAAAGCTTCCGAACTGGAAGCCATTGTGTCACTTGTAAAACAGAACAAAAGAATTGAAGGCAATTAAGTAAAATAGTTCTCACTGCTTAATCCTTCTTATTGTTCAGTACTGCCAAAACTCTTGTTTATTTATTGCTGTTTATATTGTTTAATCTTTGGTTAAGATACACAGCAGCTCGCCTGGTTGCTGTATCGGGATGAGGCTCCAGCAGTATTTCTATGGAGACTACATTTTAAATTTTATTCGGGATCGCATATATGTTTCATGCTGTATATCTAACGTAATACTGATATTAGCAGTACGATGAAAGTTCACTACCTCATCCTTGTAATTACAGCGGCATCATTTGTTGCCTGTCAACGAGCTTCCAATTCTTCAGAAAATATTTCTAATGCGGAGATCAGTTCAGATAGCGACACTACGGCATTCCCGACCGAACTCGTTGACTTTTATCCCATTTCAGAAAATCCTGTTTTTAAAGGAACAGGTATAGATACCTGGGACGAACGAATCCATGGAAGAGGGCGTCTTTGAATAAATTAAGATTCTGATAATCAAAGAGTTAAAAGAGGTTTGAAAGGATAAAGAACCCCGAAATCGGCCGAATAGGGCTTTTTTCGGGGTTTTTGTTTTGCTAGATTGTGGTGTAGAACACATCTAACACCACAAATTAGAATGCAAAAAAGGCTTTTCCAACCCGAATATGGTTTAACTCCAAAATGGTATTTGTTTAAGAGCAGTAAATTGGGTGCAGTTTATGATAGTCTACCGTGGAATCAGTTAGCGGACTGCCTGCCTGAAGAAAATAACGGACCTGGTGCTCCCCGGTGGTTTTCCTCAAAAGGGATGTTTGCGCTGATGTTTCTTAAGTCCTACCTGAGTATCAGTGATGAGAAACTAATAGAACGCTTTAACTCCGATTGGAGCCTACAGTTGTTCTGTGGCAAAATGTTATCAGACACAGAGAAGATTCGAGACAATGCTATCGTAAGCCGCATCCGCAGTTATCTGGCTGAGTATACAGACTGGCAACAGCTCCAACAAATATTGATCGAACATTGGAAAAGAGACATGAATAATACCCATGTGCTTTTAATGGACGCTACCTGTTATGAGAGTTATATCCGTTTTCCTACTGATGTAAAGCTGTTATGGGAATGCTGCCATTGGGTGTTTGAAAAGCAATTGTTCCGATGGTGCAAAGTAGTGAGAAAGAAAAGGCCTCGCTCCAAATATGTTGAACAAAAGCGCAGACAACGCGATTATGAGAAAAGACGCAGGAAGACCTATAAAGAAGGACGTAAGCGTAAAAAAGCCCTGTTGTATCTGCTACACAAGGGGTTGATCCAACTTCAACAAGTTCTCAACGATGCTAAACTGCCACTGCTTAATGAGCAGGAAAGAGATTACCTGAGAACCATCAAAAAAGTACTTGAACAACAGCAGTTCCTACAAACCCACCCGGCCAAAGAGTTAAAAAACCGCATCGTATCATTGGCAAAACCCTATGTCAGGCCGATAGTCAGGGGAAAAGAGAACAAAAGAGTTGAGTTTGGCATGAAGGTACATATGCTGCAAGTGGATGGGATCTGCATGATTGAGTGTATGAATTTCAACGCTTTCAATGAATCCACCCGGCTCAAGATTAGTACTGTAAAGCACAAACGACACTTTGGAGCACTTAATCAATTGGGAGCTGACCTGATCTATGCCACAAATGCCAATCGAAGATTTTGCACCAAAAAGAAAATCTTCACTTGCTTTCCTAAGAAAGGCCCCACAACCTCTTACTAAACAAGACAGTCGGCTCAGTGGACTCATCGCCAATCAAAGGGCTACAGTGATGGAAGGCAGCTTCGGTGACCACAAAACTCATTACGGGACCAACAGGATTAAAGTTAAAGGAGAGAAAAATGAAAGACTGTTTGTCTTTTTTGCTGTGATGACCGCTAACGCAGTAAAAATTAGTAAAAGAAAACTATTGCTAAATACAGTTGATCCACCATTCCAACAGGCCGCATAACTAAAAAACAAAAGTCGTTTTCTACTTCAAAGGAAGCACTATGTCTATACACCAAAAACGCACTTTCAAACTCTATTTTGTAACAAAAATTGTACTCTTTCAAGAGCAGGTAATCAGTATGATGATCAATCTCTCCTCTATTGAAAATCCTGATCCCATTTTTAACCCCTCTTTCTTCTCGCTGAACTAATTTTCAAGGACGCCCTGAAAGAGGCTATATCTTAAAAGAGGGTGACACCTATCACATGTGGTATACCGGCTACCCGCAGACTGAGGATCGAACATTATTCCCTGGGAGTTGTCCGAATTGGTACGGCTAAACCCCAGTCATTGAAGACTGCCATTGTCAACACTTTCAATGTGCCAGACGATACTAATTATGGCTAAGTTCTAAATAACACAGCAATTATTATTATCTTCGCTATATGATATCAAGTCAAGAGATCAAAAATTTATTTGCACAATTGCCGATAAGTTCCCAAACCGAATTGTTGGATGAGTTGCTCCAGGAGCAGGAATTACAAGGCAAAGTATTGATTGCCGCTCAACAACAAATAGCAGAGAAAAGAAAGAAGAAACCCTGTCCAAATTGCACAAGCGAGAAGGTATATAAGAGGGGCAGACAAAAAGGTGTGCAGATGTATCAGTGCAATGAATGTAAAAGATGGTACAGTGAAACAACAGGGACACCTTTGTATGACATCAAGCTTAAATCAAAATGGCAATCTTATCTGCGCTGCATGGAGCAGGGCATGCCGATAAAAAAGATAGCAAAACAAATCGGAATAAGCATCCAGACAAGCTTCGACTGGCGGCATAAGATATTGGAGTTCACTAAATGAGTTTGTTCCCGAACAGTTATCCTCGGAAGTAGAATGTGATGAATTGGAACTGGCACTTAACAACAAGGGCAGTCGAAATTTAGATAGGGCAGCAAGAAAGAGGGGAAACGATTTCATACGGAATATGGGAAAGGAAGAGGTCACAGTTGTCCAGGTAGTAACAGCGGTTGAACGCAAGGGGGAGAAGTACCTTAAAGCTGTTGCATCAAAACGGCTGAGCAAAGAAGAAATTTCAAAGGCATTGGATGGGAAGTTGGCCTACGGTGCAACCTTGATTACAGATAAGCACCCTTCTTATAAGGCTTTTGCCAAAGACAACCCCTCCATAAAGCACAAAGCGCTATTGGCCAAAGATCATGTGGATAGAGATGATAAAACAATCCATCTGCAAAAAGTAAACAATGTTCACACTCAACTTAGGACATTCTTACGCCCATTCAATGGTGTCAGTTCCAAATATTTGCAAAACTACCTGAATTGGTATGCTTATGCTGACCGAATAAGAGAGAGTAAAACAACTTTGAAACAATGGTTTCTGACTATGCTATTAACGGATCAAGCCTATCATCTGTATGAGCTATTTAAACAAAATACTGTTATAATTAGAACTTAGCTGTTATTGTTAATTAGGGTAAGCTTGCTTTGAAATCTGCATAGGTCATTCCCGTTTCAGTAATGAGATCCGTGCTGCAACCATCAGTATTCGCTTTTGCGTTAATGTCTTCTACCCTATTATCCGGATTGGGATGAGTGCTCAAGAACTCCGGGGTGCCACCAGTTTGGTTGTTATCAATTAATTTCTGGAAGAACGCAGCAGCGCCATTGCAGGCATAATCAGTATCTCCCAAATAAATCACTGAATATTCGTCAGCCTCTGATTCATCAGCCCGACTGAAGGCCAAGCCGCCTATTTGAGAAGCAATTTGAGCAATTCCATCACCACTACCTCCCAATAAAATCTGGGAAAGCAATGTGAGACCAAATTCTTCTTTTATTTGATCAGATGAGTGCCTTTGATCTGCATGAGCTATTTCATGACCCGTAACGCCAGCCAGGTCATCCGCCTTATCAAGAAACTTTATTAAGCCCGTATAGACATAAATATACCCTCCCGGAGTAGCAAATGCATTAAGTGTATTGTCGTCAGCAATGATCTTTAACTCCCAGGCAAAAAGATCGCCATAGATGATATCATCACTCGTTAGTATATCATCCTTCATGGCGTTTAGATAAGCATAACTAGAGCTGAATTCCTGCTCATCAAGGAGCGGGTAGTCATCCGGGCTTGCGTTGATTTGCTCACTTACTTGTCGTCCCAATTCCACATCATTTGCTGGTGTCAATCCTGTAAGTGTTTCAAATAATCTTCCACCTTCTCCATCGCCTCCGCAACTACCCACTGAAATGAGAAATAAAAGCAATAAAACTCGCTGTGATAAAGCAATAATTCTTTTCATAACACAAATAAATAAATTAATACTGCAAAAATCCAAAGGATTAAGTATTAAGAACGTCCTTCATGAATTACTATTATTTCTAACTCAAAATTATAATTCTACAGCCCCATTTGGTCTTGTGACCAACTTAACCCGCATTATTCATAGGCCACCAATTTTGGGATTAATAATGGGTTGCTAACTATTTTTGATTGGAGTGTATGTATTAATTTGAAGATCAACCAGGTTTCTGGATTTCAAAGGACATTAGAGCGTTTTTTTGTTAGAATTTTTCAATTTTCAGTCAAAGCTCTATTGTGTTCTTATGGAAGAACATTTTTTTGATTAAACCAAACTGTTTAACTGATCGGTCAGTTCACCGTAAGCAAATCGCCCAGCAGGTATTGATATCTAAAGGCTCTTGAGAATTGTATTGTCAATGATCTTTTCCTTTCTTTCAGGCACGCCCCAACCTTCATCAGGTAAAGCCGGATATTGTCCACTTGCCATCGTTTAGCAAAGTGGTGTTTTGTTTTGGCAATTAATAATTTAATCTGCCGGAACATTTCATAACAGAGGGTAGCGATGATTAAACGCATGAAATTGGCCCAGTAGCGATGACAGGAAAGCCGGTCGGAATAAGTCATGTTTTTGAGTTCCTTTATTCGATTTTCACTGGCATCACCTCGCTTGACATAAAAATCAAAGTAAATCTGTTGAGCGGTCATCGCTTCAAAGTTGCTCACAAAGTAACGGACATTCATTCCTTTTCCGGTAGACTCCACTTTGGCGTACAGCTTTTCAGAACGATCCCAGCTTTTGGCCTGGTAAGTAAACGGGCCAACAAACTCTTGATGTTTGATGATTTTTGAAGCATATTCCTTTTTTACTTCAATGATAGTCTGTTTGGTAAAAGTCTTTAAAACTTCATTACTACTAATACCTAAACAAAATTGAAGGTCAAACTGCTTAGCTATCCGATAAAAAGATGCTCCTGAAAAGCCACTATCCGCTCGAATAAGGATCTTTACTGAGGGCAGTTTTTTTCTGATTTTAATGACAATCCTTTTCAATAAGGCCACAAACCATTTGTTGGAGTGACAATTGCCCGGACGTAGTACTGGTAAAATGACCTGACCGGTGTTCCCGTCCTTAAAGAACAACTCATGGTACATAGTCTGCCCATAATAGCCATTATACAAACTGAGTTGTTGGGATCCATGAGTAGGGTCATCGGTACCATCTACATCAATGATGATTTGACCAGTCTTCTCTTTCAACTCCTCTACATAACGGTCTACAAACCATTGACTCATCTGGTAGATCAGACTCCGATCGGCCTTGTTTTCAAATCGACTTAAAGTAGGCTGGGAACATAATCCGCTATCTAGTACTTTACGGATCACCGGATCCTCTCGGAGTTTTTGTTCGTCATTGCAATCCTGATAGCCCTGCATCATTAAAAACACCCGTTGGCGAAGCATTTCTTCATAAGTGTATTCGATAAAAAAGGGGTTTCGATAGTCAGGAATCAGTGCGGCGAAGCTTTTTAATAGACCAGTCTTTCTCTCTACTTTTTCACTTAACAATATCGCTCCGTCTGAGCTAATCGCTGATGCTGAAAAATCAAATTTAAAAGCTTGTTTTCCTCGATAAAATACGGTATCTTTTTCCTTATATTCAGGCATAAATTAATTGCTTATTTTGTTGTCTAACTATCTCAATATAAGCAATTTATGCCTGTTTTTTATTGTCTACTATGAATTTTTCGGGTTAAGTCTAAGTTGAGCTTAAGGTGAATGATGGACGGCAACAACACTACGAACGGTCCAAGTGGTTGTTGGTGACAACACAAACAAAAGCGAAAGGAGGAAAAGACTTCGGAAGTTTTTAAAACTTCCGAAGTCTACGTCTCATATAACTATCTGCTCTTTTTTAGATTTTTTAAGTTCCTCATTTACTTTGATTAGCTCATTTTTTAAATAATAATCCAGCTGGTCCAGGTAACCCTTCAATTCCTTTTGTAGCTCCTTGAATACTTTCCTGGAACCATCCGTAGGGGCTCCATCGCCGCTTTCAAGGCTCTTCCTCAAATATGCCAAACGGTTATTAACCTTTATTGGGTAATTAAGTGGATCCTGGTTACTGCGGTTTTTCACTTGATAAAGTTCTTGCTCAACAGCGCTGACTTTCTCTAAAAACTGATCAGCTGTTCTTTTTAGTGATTTACCGGCGCCATTAAGTTGCTCTTCTAACTGGCCTTTAATATCCCTTATCTTGATCACGGCCTCATTGGCCTTAGTGGTTTCATCACGAATCTGCATAGCCAATTGGAACTGCTCATTAACATCAGCAAGCACCACATCTTTTTGTCTGGGGTCGAGACGAACCTCGAAAGATTGTGTTTGAACTTCTTTTCCCACGGTTAATCTTATTTGATAGAATCCCGGAGGGGCCCATGGTCCCAATTGAGGCCTGGCAGACCAGATTATCATACCATCAAAAGATGTTGCGCCCGGATATCTCAATTTCCATTCCCAACGATTGAGTCCTGAAGCGGTGGTAGGTGCTTTAGGAAGAGCGCCTAACCATCTGGCCACCGGATCATTTTCTTCTTTGACTTCAGGTTCATTGCCAACAAACTTTTCTACCAGGTTACCTTGTTCATCAAGTACTTCAATCCAAACCTCATCAACCTCATCCGCCAGATAATATTGAATTACAGCATCCTGCACTCTTCTGTATGCCGCATAAGGTTTATAGAGATGAACTGACTTACCCTCTACAGCTTCACTCATTTCTCTTATTGGAGCAATATCATCAAGTATGAAAACCGAACGACCATGAGTGCCTGCAACCAAATCCTTTTCTGTCACGCTCAAGTCTGTCACTTGCGTATCGGGCATATTGATCTGCAAGGATTGCCAGTTATCACCGTCATCAAATGAAACCCATGCCTGGTGTTCACCTCCCGCATAAAGAAGGCCAGGTCTGGTTGGATCTTCTCTTATTACGTGAAGAAAGTCATCTGATCTTATACCATTTACAATTTTCTTCCAGCTTTTCCCATAGTCCGATGTTTTCCATAGATATGGTTTCCGGTCATCCATTTGATAACGTTTGGCAGCCACGTAAGCTGTGCCTGGATTGTGTTTGGAAACCTCAATAATGCTGACCCTGGTGTCTTTTATCATACCAGAAGGTGTAACATTCTCCCAATTCTTTCCATGATCCCTGGTAATATGAATTAATCCATCATCTGAACCGGCCCAAATGGTATTGACATCATGATAAGATGGCGCTAACGCAAACACGGTAGCATAGATCTCGGGGCCATTCATATCCTTAGTAATGACTCCACCGGTTTTACCTAATGTAGCAGGATCTGCGATAGTAAGATCAGGGCTAATTTTTTCCCAGCTTTGACCCCCATTTGTTGAATACCAAACATGTTGAGAGCAAGTATATAAGCGATTGTTATCTACGGGAGAAAATATAATGGGAAAAGTCCATTGCCATCGTTCAGGCAAGTCACTAGAAGGGTCTCCGGAAAAGAACCTGGGATAAACCTGCAAATCCCTTTTCTGACCATTACTTCTATCATAGCGGGTTAATAGTGCTCCCTGACTACCCGCATAAAAAATATCAAGGTCTTTCGGATCCTGAGTTATATAACCGCTTTCACCGCCACCAACGGGATAATAATGCTCAGTTGATGGCCCCCTGGCCTGCTTAAAGCCCCAACCCTCACTTGGAATGCACATAGTTGAATTGTCTTGCTGGGCACCGCAAACATGGTATGGGAAGTCACTGGTGGTCATAATGTGATAAAACTGGGAAGTAGGATAATCTTGATCTGTCCAGGTCTGACCACTATTGATGGAGACCGATCCACCGCCATCTGTGGCAACAATCATTCGTTCAGGATCATTAATGTCGATCCACATATCATGATGATCACCATGCGGTGTATCTATTTCCAGGTCAAAGGTTTTACCCCCATCAACTGATTTCCAAAATCTAACGTTCAGGATATAAACAACATCAGGATCTTGTGTATCGGCATAAACTCTTGAATAATAAAATGCCCGTTGCCTGAGTTTTCGTTCGTCATTGACCTTCTGCCAGGTTGCACCTCCATTGTCTGAACGGAAAAGACCGCCTTCATTGGCTTCTACCTGAGCAAAAACTCTCTGTGGGTTTACAGGTGAAACCGATACTCCTATCTTTCCAATGGGTGCTTCAGGCATCCCTGGGTTTGTAGTCAGTTCAGTCCAGGTATCACCCCCATCTGTAGATTTATATAAACCACATTCCGGCCCACCTCCCCACATTTTATAGGGCGATCTATAAACCTGCCAAAACGAGGCATACAAAATTTTCGGGTCAGTTCTATCAATCACCAGGTCAATTGTACCGGTTTGATCACTTACATACTTTACCTTTTCCCAGTTATTTCCGCCATCCTTTGATCGAAAAACACCCCGCTCTTCATTTTTACCATAAGGATGACCTAATGCCGCAACATAGACTATATCCGGGTTGGTAGGATGAACACGTACTTTTGCGATGGCCTGTGTTTCCTGAAGTCCAACATTTCTCCAGGTTTTCCCGCCATCTGTAGTTTTATAGATTCCATCCCCCTGCATAATATTCCCCCTTAACTCCGTCTCACCCATCCCCAAATAAATTATATCAGGGTTGGTTTCAGCTACTGCAATTGCACCCACTGAAGAGCTTTTCATCTGGCCATCTGTAACCGGTTTCCAGTTTTGACCTGCATCTGTTGTCTTCCACAAACCGCCACCAACTGCTCCAAAGTAATATTCATTTCGTCGACCGGGGCTACCAGATACTGCCAATGACCTCCCCCCTCTCTTGGGGCCAATATTCCTCCACTTCGTCCCATTAAAAAAGGAGTCATCATAGGATTTCTGCGCAAAGAGTTCCGAATTAATTATTAAGAAAGAAAGTAATGCGCCAATGGTTACAGATTTGAAAGCCTTCATAGGAAATGAGTTTAGGTCTAAATATTTCAATTTAAATCAAGGGTCAAGGAATAAAAAGCCATTGGTGTAAATACTTACCTTTACGCTAAGTAACACCATGATGTCGAAATGAATAATATACTATTCATCGATCCCTTATTCAAAAACTGGTTGAACAAGTACATTTTATCTAACCTCGAAGTCTAAAATACCAAGCAAATCATACTTCCTTTGAGGGAATGAATGAAAAGAGAAATTATCTTATCTAAACTTCATCCTAATATCACATGGGATGTTGCAATCATTGGGGGAGGCGCTTCCGGTTTGGGAGCGGCTATTGAGTCAGTGACGCGGGATTATAAAACAATCCTTTTAGAGCAATATGACTTTACAAGGGGAACTTCAAGCAGAAGCACAAAACTGGTTCATGGTGGTGTAAGGTACCTGGCACAGGGTAATATTTCTTTGGTTTTTGAGGCGTTGAGAGAAAGAGGTCTGTTGCGTAAAAATGCCCCGCATTTAGTATCGAATATTTCGTTTTTAATCCCCTCATATTCCTGGTGGGCCATTCCATTTTTCACTATTGGCTTGACTATGTATGATTTATTAGCTGGAAAGCTAAGTTTTGGAAGGTCATTACCTCAATCAAAAAGCGAAACAGTATTAAAAATACCAACCATAAATAATCAAAACTTAAGAGGTAGTGTATTGTACCATGATGGCCAGTTTGATGATTCTAGACTGGGAATAAACATGGTTCAAACCATTTTTGATAATGGAGGAATCGCGTTGAATTATATGAAGGTCATTGAACCTCTTAAAACCGATGGAAAGATCAGTGGAGTTATTGCTAAAGACGGGGAAACTGGCATCGAATACAAAATAAATACAAAGTCTGTGATTAATGCAACGGGTGTTTTTGTTGATAAGATTCTACAAAAGGATAATCCCGGTGCAAAAGTGATAGTACAGCCAAGTCAGGGAGTGCATGTAGTTGTAGATAAAGAATTTTTACCATCAAAACATGCATTGATGATTCCTAAAACAAAAGATGGCAGAGTTCTGTTTGCTGTTCCCTGGTACGATAAAGTTATATTAGGCACCACAGATATTCCCATAGAAAATACTTCTATAGAGCCAATGGCGACAGCAGAGGAAGTTGATTTCATCCTAGAAACAGCAGGTAGATATTTGACCAAAAAGCCAAGTCGTTCTGATGTGAAAAGTGTTTTTGCCGGACTGAGGCCTTTAGCTGCCGCAGAAGAGGGAGGGAAAACCAAGGAAATATCCAGGGGGCATAAAATCTATCAATCAGAATCAGGGTTAATTACTGTGATTGGCGGCAAATGGACGACCTATCGCCAGATGGGAGAAGAGGTTATAAACAAAGCTGTTCGGATTGCCGATTTGCCTAAGAAAAAATCTGTTACAATAAATTTGCATTTACATGGATATAAGGAAAATGTCGACATTAATGACCCCCTTCATTTTTACGGGGCCGACGAAGAAAAAATAAAAGAGCTCACCAATAACAATGCAGGTTTAAATGAATGGGTAAGCGAAGAATTGAAAATTTCAAAAGCGCAGGTAGTCTGGGCATTTAGAAACGAATTTGCTCGAAATGTAGAAGATGTTTTATCAAGGAGAACCAGGGCATTATTCTTAGATGCGGCCGAAAGTATCAGAATTGCCCCAAAAGTTGCTGAGATTTTAGCAAAGGAATACAATTATGATAAAGCTTGGGAAGAAAATCAGGTTGGCGAGTTTACAGAGCTTGCAAAACGGTATTTATTGCCCAATCCTGTTAAACCGATAGAAACTTCTGAATAGTTGGGAATTGGCTGAGTTCACTACCAAATTATTGATGAAAAATTGTACGTAATAGAAATGTAAGTTCAAGTAATAAGTGCAATTTTCCTTTGTAGCACTTGCTTTGCGTTTAGGTAATTAAATTTTCTAACAGGGCGTTCATTGATTTTGTTTTCAACAACTTTGATTTGCTCCTCTGTAACAAATCTAATATCTGTTTTCTTAGGATAAAACCTTCTGATTACCCCAATCCTATTTTCAACTGTCCCTTTATCCTGACTAGTATAGGGACGAGTGAAATAGGCATCCACATCAAGGGATTGAGCAATCAACTCATGTTTAGAAAATGCCATATCATTATCAAAAGTGAGTGTTTCCAGTTTGTGTTTATCCTGAGAGAGTTCCTCCACAATAGCTTCGGCCATTTGATCGGCATTTTTACTGTGCATCTTTCTGATTCTGGTAAAAAGACTTGCTCGGTCTGTCATCACCAACAAAGAGCCTTTGTGGTTTTTACCCATCATTAAATCGACTTCTATATCTCCCAATCGTTCCCTTTTGTTAATGATCTGGGGTCGCTGTTCAATTGATACCCTATTCGGGATAATACCTCTACGATCTTTTCTGTTTCCTCGTTTGCGCCTTCGTTTGCCATGTTTTAGATATGTGTATAGTTGTTTGTATTCTTGGTTCTCCTGGCGGTTGGTGTGCTTACATTCCCATATCCATTGGTAAATCCATTCATGGCTAAGTGGACATTCTCTCGTTTTCTTTCCCTGATGGCTGATCAATTCAGGACTCCATCTATCTTCTTGGAGCCGGTTAACTATCCAGTCTTTCATGGGTTTGGTGAAAATCACTCTTTTTGGCTTTTCTTGATGACGAAGATTGGTCCTCCTTTGTGCATTTGCTGTTCGATAGACACCAGCTCCCCTACCTCTTGAACCCACATTTCGCTTAAGCTCACGTGAGATCGTAGACGGGTGAAAATGAACGATACAGGCAATCTCCTTTTGAGTAGCTCCTGTTTTCAATAATGCTTCAATTTGATACCTTTGATCAATACTGAGATGTGTGTAGTTTTTTGACATTTTGCAATCCAAAGATTGCACTGCTCAGGCTTTTGAAGGATGAAAAAGCCCTTAAAAGCTTTTTCATCCTTCAATTGCACTTATTAGTTGATCTCAGCAAATTCTGAAATTCTTAATTCGATAGTATGGGCCTTATTGAAAAATTCACAGCAACCTTTGCAACTTTTCCAGATAGATTTATAGCAGAACAACTCTTCCTTGGCTTAGGCGAACTGTCACAATTATTAAAATAGTCGTCCTTCAATTAATAATATAAATGACATGATCAAACGCCATTCTGCAATCTTGATTTTACAAATAGCTACTACTATTATAGGCTGTACAGCCAATAAGTTGTCCGACCATACTATAGAGAAAAATGACCAACCAAACGTTCTTCACTATGCTGAAAATTTTAGTTTCGAAAAAACCCCCCAAGGAATAACCATAACTATAAAAGAGCCATTCAAAGGTGCCACTAATCCCAAAAGGTATCTCTTAACGGACAAAACGGACAGCATTATGCAGGATATGTATGATGCAGTAATACAAGTACCAATTAGTTCGATGGCCGCCACGGCTACATCGCAAATAGGGTTCCTGGACGCCCTTCAGGCGGAGGTATTTTTAACAGGATTTAGCACCACCGACTTTATTTCATCCCCGACCTTCAGGGAAAGAATTGCAACTAAACAAGTAGTCGAGCTTGGACGTGATGTAAACATGGACATCGAGGCGCTAATTACTCTTTCTCCTGATTTACTTGTGGTCTATAGCGCTACTAGTGATGTTAGTCATTGGGATCAAATTGAACATTTTGGTATACCGGTAATATTTGATGCTTCGTTTCTTGAAACCTCACCCCTGGCCCAAGCTGAATGGATTAAATTCTTTGCGGCCCTGGTCGGCAAAACTGAAGAAGCGGATTCCATTTTTAGTGCTATTGAACAGAATTACAACGAACTGCTCGTTTCAACAAAAATTTATCAAAACACGCCCACAGTTATAGCTGGCACGATGTACAATGGCACATGGTTCATGCCCGGTGGTAAAAGCTGGGTAGCCACCTACATCAATCACGCCGGCGGAGAATATTTATGGAAAGATATCCAACAAACCGGTAGCGCTCCGTTAAGCTTTGAAGCAGTCTACGTAAGGAGCTTAAATGCTGACTTCTGGATTGGAGCAACAGCTTTCAAAACATTTGATCAACTGATTAACGAAGATGAACGCTACCTGAAGTTCAACGTTGTTCAGAATAAATCTATTTACAGCCCAACTAAAAGAATGAATGGACTGGGAGGTAATGACTATTACGAAAGTGGGATTGTCAGACCCGATCTGGTATTGGAGGACTTTATCAGGATATTACATCCCGAAGTTTTACCTGATAATGACCTTTTTTATTACAAGAACCTGGAATAGAATTTATCTTATTGAGACTCTTTGAGTAGTTATATTCCCGCCCTGTTCCACCATGATCAAGTATAATCCCGACGGCAACATATTGAGTGATGTGATGCTGTAACCCATATTCAAAGACGTAAGCTTAATTTGTTCATGAAAATAGAGCGCTCCGGATAAGTCCATTACTCTAATATCTATGGGGCTGTTCTCATCACCGGATAATATCCGAAGGTTGATATTACCTCCCTCAGTTGGATTGGGGAAAATTGTTACTTCAATTCCATCTCTCAATGAGGTATTATTTATCAAAATCACTTTAGAATATTCAAAGGCCCCGTCAAAGTCAATTTGATTTAACCGGTAATATGAAATACCCAGGTATGGCAGCTGATCAGTAAACGAATAACTGATCTTGACATCTGAATTACCAGAACCATTAATGGAGCCTATTGTCTCAAAATTACGGCCATCCATAGACCGCTGAATCTCAAAATAATCATTGTTGATTTCTTGCGCTGTAGACCAATCCAGCACAACCTTGGAATTGATCACCTGACCCTCAAAAGAAATTAATTCTACCGGTAAGGCACTTACTCCAACCCCACCAAGTGAGAATGTTCGACTTGAGAAATTGGCTATGGATTGAGAAGTGACTGTACCGTCTGATTCTGTACCGGTGGTTGTTCCGCCTAAATTCACCCATTCATTTGGTGTAGGACCATCATATATGGCAACCCTTACATCAGCTAAATCCTGGACATCCAAGTGAGTTTGGATACCCAGAACCACTGTTGCTGTATTCACTCCACTCGAGGTAATAACCCAAGATCCGTTTACTGTAGTGCCAGTCATTTCTCCATATTGAGGATTGGTCACAATATCAATGGTTTGACCATTATTTGGATTGGATCCTGAAAATTCTGCCGTCCAATTCTGACCTCCAGTACCAACATTCTCTATACCTGCCAGTGCATACTCAAATCCTGAACCTATCTGGAAAGTGAAATCTTCTCCAACACCAAGTGAAGATCTGGTTAGAGGACCATTAACGAAACTGCTTGAACTACCACCCGAAATTGACCCTGTAGAAGATATGGTGAGTGTATTGGCAGAGTTGGTGGTAATATCTCCTAAAGTGAGTGTGAGTGTACCATCTACTTCCACATCCTCATTTCCAGCGTCTAATATTGATATTGAACCGCTGGAATTGCATGTCAGGTTATTAAATGCGCTGGTTCCTGTAAAATCGCCAGTAATAACCTGAGCGCCACTACCATCTAAGGTGACTGTGGTGGTGGTTGCATCTACTGCAAAAGTACCGGATGAAAAAGTAATATCATCACCCACATTGACACTCGAAGCATTCGTCCCATTTAGTGCACCTCCAGCTATAGTCAGGTCAGTATCAATGTCCAATACTCCATTAGTCCCTAAGTTTATCGTCCCGCCATTTAAGGCCAGGGAGCCATTAATTGTAAGTGAATTATTACCCAAATTCAATGCCCCGGCCGTAATTGTACAACTTCCATTAACCACGATTGTGGAATTACTGCCTAAATTGAATATCCCATTAGTCAGAATCAAATCTCCCTGAACCGTGATCATTCGATTTTGCGGATTTTCCAGGGCAGCACCATCGTCGAGCACAAGATCACCGCAGATAACAACATCAACGTTAGGTAACGATTTCGTACCGCCACCGGTAATACTCAAATTCCGAATCGTAGCAATTTCATTCGGAAGTGTGTAGTTGCCCACACCGGAAAAATCCATAGTACCACCGGTCGAGCAGTTGAAAAAATCATCATACCTCCCTGCTGGAAGAGAACCTGATTCCAGGGTCAACGTACCAGAACCTGAAACAATTCCCAAACGTTGATTTATAGTGCTCCCAACCAATAAATCTCCACTTATTACTGTCTTATAGGCAATTTGACCATCAGCATCCATGGTGATAAAATCTCCCACATCTATCACCACAATAGCCCCTGTGGGAACTGTATTAGAGTCCCATGAACTGATCGTGGTCCAGTTACCGGACGGATTTACAACCGATGTTATCGTTTGAACTATATCCGGGATCGCATCTTCTATACCCGCAGTATAATCTCCGCCAACTTGTGCGTCTGTAGATGCTGAAGTCAGATCAATTGTAATGGTATTTTCGCCGTCAGCTGCCTGGTATTTAAAACCGGTGGGGAATTTATTCCAGGTATCATCCGGAAGCAGATGAGCGGTATGATAATCATCTAATGTAAAGGGTGAAGTCACATACGCATCACTGCCTACATAGGTAAACACCAGACTCCCTATGAAATCAGTCATTCCGGATGAAGTAACTTCCCAATAATACTGTAATACATTATCCTGATCTACGAACTCAGGAACATCGACGTCTTCCTGAATATTGGGATGCGGTTCATCTGCTGCCCTAACCGTTAAGGTTGGGGTAGTTTTGGCCGTTTTGAGTCAAAGTAACCACCACCGGTGTGTATTTGGCCCCAGAACCGATGGGATAAGTAAAAGGGGATGCGGAAATTCCATTGTAGGTTTTAATTATTCCTGCATCGGTAAAACTTCTTCGGGTCTGGATCATGTTGGATGATGAAAAAGATCCTCCTCCTGAGCCATCGACGAAAACAGCATCATCATCCATGGAAAGCTGGTTGCCCTGAATATCGAGTCCCCCGGTGTTCAAAATAACCTGCTCAGTAATTGATACATCTGCTGTGGTCATAGCCCCGACAGTGTTATTGATACGGATCCTGCTATAAGTTCCGGCCCCGGTAATGTCCTGGTTGTTACTTCCGGCCAGAATAATTCCATTATTAGTACTTGACCCGCTGTTATTGGTATGGATGGCCGAGTTATGGAGGATACCACTGACACTAATGTCATTGTTGTTGTCATCTAACGTTCCGGACTCAATTCTCAAGTTGTTAGAAACGGTAATGCCTGTACCGCCAGCTAGCTGGAGCGTGTTAGAAGCACTCTTGGTAAGATTATAGAAGGTAGTGCCATTTCCAGTAATAACCTGGGTCGCAGATCCATTAAAAGTAGTAGTATTCGAATTCGCTGTAAATCCGGAAGCTCCGTCAGGATTGGTAAGATCTCCTGCAAGAGACAAAGCCAGGCCATTGGCGTCAAGATTGGTTCCCGTTTCAATACTTAGGTCATCATTTAAAGTCAGTCCAACGGTCAAAAGTGTAAGTGTCGGTCCGTTAGTTGTATTAATGGTTAAGTCATCAAGAGTCACCGTAGAGTAGATGGACATATCCTCATTACCGTTGGTTGGTGTGTTGACATTTCCAAACTGCAACAAAGCGCCGGAACTAACCACGGGAGTCCCATCCGGATCAAGATATAACGATGGAGTGGCAGCTGTGGAAAAGTCCTGAACAATTACTAAAGTCCCACCCGAGAAGGTAAAAGAACTCCCTACCCCTCTTACATCAAACATAGGACGGTTCGTGGTTGGGCTGGTAGCACTTGCATTACCCACAGTGACTGTGCTTGTGCCTGATTGGGTGTATGACAATACTCCACTTTCCACTGATCCGTTCCTTCGTATCTGGGAACCAACTTCAAGCATTGCCGATCCTCCTACAGTAAGAGTGGCACTTCCAGATCCGGAGTACTCAATAAAATTATTGTCACCTCCGTCCATTTCAAGAAATCCAGATCCATCTATTTGCAGTAATCCATCTAGTGTAATCCCAATATCCGTACCAGTTAGTACAGCTTTACCAGCACTTATTTGCAACCCGGCATTTGATG
Source organism: Cyclobacteriaceae bacterium (assembly GCA_963664285.2). Classification (GTDB taxonomy): domain Bacteria; phylum Bacteroidota; class Bacteroidia; order Cytophagales; family Cyclobacteriaceae; genus JAJCYL01. The sequence goes on along the minus strand of CAXXNX010000030.1, from coordinate 16,741 downwards.
GAATATCGAAGTCGTTTCCGTTTGTGGCATTGGTCAATACGACATCATCAGCAGCTCCAATATTGGCATCATTAATGATCAAGGTACCATTTTGTAAAACAATGGGTTGTAAATTGGCAGTTGGAGTACTGATTGTGAAGTCATCATCAAAACTAAAAGTGTTACTCTGACTAGTGCCTTTGTTGATATTGATCTGGTACAAGTCCGGATTGGCTGTAGAAGTATTAGTGAAGGTATTTGTTCCGGTTCCCGTCAACTCTAATATTACGTTAGACGCCGCTGCAAGGTCAAATGTGATTAGGGATTGTAAATCGATATCTCCTCCGACGGACAAAGTATGGATATCCGTTCCCGAATTAGTCACACTGATAGTACTTGCTGGATCATTTGTTGATGTTACGAGATCTCCGTTAAGAGAGAATGTAAAGTTGGTTCCGGCGTCCGGAAACAATATAAATCCTTCGTTATTATTGCCTACCTGAACATTTCCATCAATGGTCATATTACTGCCAACCTCTAAGATTGCACGACCATCAACAAGTATTTGCTGGCCGGTAATGTCATTACCGAATGTGATGGTTTTACCGGCTACATTCCTTCCAAAAATACGGATACCTGGAAATTCTGAAATGGTGTTAAAAGTGGCTGTCCCTGCTGTGGTAAGATCCAAAAAGAAAGTACTGTTCTGAGTATCATTAAAATCTCCCAGGTCAGCCACAATTGTTGCTTCAGCAGAGGGGCTGATGGCAAGCATAAGTTCTCCTAGTCCGGAAATACGACCGGCGGTTAAAACCCATCCCGTATTAGATAACCTTATCCTTGAGAGATTATTTCCAATAGCAGTTCCCGCAGGATTAGAATCAAAAATAACTTCCGAAACTGTTCTGCTTGCTTGAGCAACCATTTGATGCCTTGCGGTGGTAGAGGTCAAACCTGTGTCATTATCTTCATCGACCCCGTTAATTTGCCCAGCCCCGATCACCACAATATCGCCGGTTCCCGGAAAACTAGCTGCAGCTGCCCCTCCATGTTTTAGGGCCGCATCGGTTGACCAGTCACTGAGATCTGTCCAGGTAAGACCACCACCTCCGATTTGGTGACGTCTGCTGTAATAAACGGTAGGGGCTCCTACAAATCTGGCAACCACCCCGGCAGTATAATTGGCATTCTCCAGGGCAAAGGGAGTAGCACCACCTCCCGTATCTCCATTGAAGGTGATGGCAAAGTTGGTAATGTTTCCACCTATTTCACTGGAACGGGTGAAAGGAGATTCGTCCAAAACCTTTCCCGGCACAAAAAGAGCAGGTAAACCCGCCGGGGTAGCTCCACCATCCGGATCATCAGAATCGACGGTGGTGAATACATAGGATGTCACATTGGGCGCCACAGTAAATTGGGAATGGTTCACCCGCCAATTGTAGGTGAGAAGGTCACTCGAAGTGGGTAACACAACTGTTTGTAATTCAGCATCTCCCATACTAATGGTAACATACCCGTCATCCATGAAACTGGAAAAAATAGCCGTCACAGGGGTGTACTTAGAAGCTTCTCCCACCGGGTAGGTAATGGTTTCGTTTGCATCCACATACATAGATAGACCACCATCAGAGGCATTTCCTGCCGTTTGAATATATCTGGAAGAATTGGCACCAGAGATTGTTGCCGAAGCTCCTTGCATGGTCAAACCATTCGTATTAATATCCAGTAGTTGATCCAGGATAAAAGTCAGTGTCCCGGTGATAGCCTGGTCAGCTGAGAAACTGACGTCATTGGCTGCATCGTTTAACGTGACATTTCCGAAAACACCGGTATCATCTCCACTAATAGTATAAGTGGCGCTACCTCCGGAAAATTCTACTTCGCCTCCACTCCCGCTTTGGTGTGTACCTGAATTACTGATGGTGTTTTGAATAAATATGGTTTGCCCGCCATCATCAACAGTTGCCCCACTTGCAATAGTTAATGAATTTGAAGCAGTCAGATCTCCGGTAAAGAGAGTCTTGGTATCAATACCACTGAAGATCACATCATAGAAATCTGTATCCAACATGCCTGCTAGAGTAATAGCCTGATCTGAGTTGCCGTCGAAAGTGGTGATGTTGTTACCACCTTGTGTGTATGTACCTCCTGAAATGACATTAAAGTTTCTACCAATGTTGATGTTATTTCCATTTAATTCCATTTCAATTCCACTGGAAATAACTAAGTCCCCGCTTACAACCACATCCTGGCCAGAAACGAATGAAATGGTTCCAACATCATCGTCTATAATATTCAAATTATAGAAATTAGGGGGAGCGTCGATAACGAAAGAAGCTGGAAAAACATCATTATCTACGTCACTGCCGTCCAGTTGCTGACTTAACGTGTTGTCCATTTGAATATTGATCGTACCTCCAGTAACACTATAATTATCATTACTACTTTGAATGTAGATTCCATTCGGATTTGATGTGTTATTTTGTCCTCCCGGTGCTCCAGCCCCTGTTCGGTACTTTTTCACCCCTCTAAAATTAATCGTACCTCCTGACATCTGGAAAATAGTCGATGTTGATGCTAGGTGCATAAGTGCATAATCCCCATTCACAAATAAGCCATCACCTTGAGAATTACCTAAAATATCTACCGTACCACCGGATTGAATCCACGAAAACGTTGAGGTGCCCGTGGATAGGTTCCTTATGGCACTCATGATAAATTGACCCCCTTCGATCTCAAATATTGGAGATTGTTCATCGTCATATCTAAAATATCCGGTATCATCCAAGTCCAACAGACCGTCACTGATCTTCACCTTCCCGAAGAGGAACCACCCTTGATTAACCGATATCCCGCCCGATGAGCCGGATGTCCCTGTTACACCATAGATCGCATCTACGGCTGAATTTGCGGTGGCTCCATCACCTTTTGGCGCATCAGCATTTATCGTCACGTTAGGACTATTAAGCCATAAAGTAGCATCTCCAGGAATAAACCATGAACTCTGGTCTCCACTGGTACCCTCAGATAATGACGGTATATTAAGGTTTCCACTGAGTTTCAAAGTTCCGGAACGTAGCCAAAAGGCCTTACTGGTACTAGTAGGATTTCCATCTGTTGTAGTCTCGAGATTTGGTACTGAGGTACCTGTATTTCTTCCAAAAATTCGGAAATAGCTTTCATCAGACGAATTAATCTCTAAAACATAAGTTTGATCTGCTCCCTTTTCTATAACCAGATTATAGAATTCGGTAATATTGGCAATAGTGACAATATTATCGCTTGACCCCTGAGAGCGCACGGTTACAGCTCCGGTAGTGGTGAAAGTCGTATAGTTAGGGGCGGAAATGTTGCTGAAACTGCATGTTCCGCTATTACTGAAATCACCCTGAAGTAGTAACTGATGATAGGTGTCATGAGCCGCATTAGTAGCTGGCGTCCCTGGATTTCCCGTACCTACTGATATTTCACCATCAGCAGCAACGTCAAGGGTTCCATTCACTGTAATCGTCCGTTGAACGGCAGGAGTTGCATCGTTTATTTGGAAATTACCACTGGTTACGGTCAAATCTCCATTGGTGGTAATATCTGTAGTAACGATCAATTCATCATCTGCTGCAGTTGTAAGATTAACAACTAAATTGTAAAACGTTGTAATGGATGAAACAGCAGAAATTTCAATATCCTCACTCCCATAAAATTCTATGGTTCCTTGTCCGGTACCAGCAGAAGTGAAATTTGTTGCGTTTGTAATAGTGGGAAAGTTCACTAGCCTAGGAGTTGATGCATCATCGCCACTGGAACGCAGTGTCCCACTACCTACCAATTCTGTAATCGTTCCATGTCCGGACGTACTGGCAAAATCCAGCGTTCCATCCACGGTCAGTTTGGTAAGTGGATTAGGAATATCTGCATCGTTGTCCAGCGTGACTGTTTTCCCGGATCCTATAGTCACTTCGTCAGTTGTGGCAGATGGCGAAGTACTTGGGGTGAGGTTTTCCGGGTTATTAAAAATAGCCCCCGCAGGGTCAAGTGTCCAGGTATTGGGATCATCCCAGGTACCAGAATTGATCACATACCATTTCTTAGCTGTAGCCGGAAATCCCATAGAGAAATATCCGGACGAATAGTTGGCATCGGATACATCAAACCTGACTCGATCACCATTTAAGCTTGCGGTAGCGGTCACTTGCGAAAAATTGCCAGAGGTGCCTGCTCTACTGACCAATTGATAATCACTGGCCATAGTGGGGGATGCCAACCCAGCCTCCACCACATCAAATTCCGCTCTTATACCCACTGCTCCTGTTTTTTCAAAATACCAAATTCTGTTATATCGATCAGAACCTGAAATAAGTGACATATCGGCTGCTGTGTTGCTCAAATTGTCATTATTATGTCCGACCATCATATGCAGCCCATCTGCTAGCATCTCAGCAGGGTTTTCAGAAAGATATAGTGTCCCTCCAAATCCATTTGTAGTATTGTGTTCGTCTGTTCCTACCCCGCTTATTCCCGTTAATTCATATCTATATGCAGCTCCAGGAGTTGTGTAATGATCATTTGTGGTCGAAATACCATACTTTTCGGATAAATAGTTGTTTAATAGGCGTATTTCGCCATCATTCAATACCATATCATAATAGATCATCTCAGCGATATGGCCGGTATAATGATTGCCAGCTGCGCCATCACGACCGAGGGTAATACCATTATGCATGGTTATTGTCATCGGCACAGAGCCTACTGTAGTGGAAGCAGTCCCATCTAATTGCAGATCAAGGGTTTGGGCTGTGCCATCATAAGTCAGAACTGCAATATATTCGGTGGAAGCTACAATTGAAGATGCAGCAGAACTGATCATAGAAGGTACTCCACTACTGGTAACTCCGGCAGATAGTTGACCTCCCAGGATGTATATAAACAATCCATGAGTAGTACCATCCCCTTGTTCGTACAGATATTGCTGCGTGGTAATGTCACTGCCGGTTTGGAAAATAATGAAAACTGTGCGGGCAGATAAAGGTGTAGGATTAGTGTTGATGCTGTTATCATCAGCGATGTCAAGAAACTCATTACTTGAACCGGTAAAAAGGATTGCTGGTTCGCTATTTGTACCAACTGCAGCTACAACATCATACATGGGGTTAGTACTGCTGGAACCATTAGTCGCATTGTGGCTGTTTGCCTGATCTGTCCAGGTTGTAACATTATTACTACCGTCGAAAGTGACTCCCTTGTCTGATCTAAACCAAAAGATATTATTGGTTGGAGTCTGCACACCCGCCGGCCCACTTTGAGCAAAAACACTTGCCGGTACGACGATGATGGCCAGGAGCAGATAACAATAGTTCGTATAATCCAAAATCCTGCCCAATGCAAAGCTGTTCTTTAACATTTAAACACAATTAAGTCGGTCCCATTGGCCAGTAAGTTTTTACCGCATTCTAATGTTGAATTTGCCGCATTTATCCATATAGAAGTAGTAGCATTGTTCCCTTTTAGATCGTCATTGATGATTACAGTACCATTATTAGTCACCGTTACTCCCGCAGCTAGATCAATCTTTTTAATTACGGTGAGAGATTAGCGGATGACAAAATTATCCGTTGTAGCCGGCCAGTCAGTCCCCTGAACACTACCGGAATTTCCCCAAGTACTACCATCATCCCAAGGACCCGATTGAGTGGATGTAAACGTGGTTTGCCCCAGTGCCTCAATAGATAAAAGCTACCGAGCAGGAGTAGAGTAGTAAAATATCTATAATTAGGGCTTCCTCAAAAAGTAGTACCCATCAAATTAGCAGCCCTAGATAGATTGAGCACGAATAGGGTTGCAGCAATCCAAGTTTGTGAAGTTGATTTAAGCTTGGCTTTGATTTCATTGAGCGAGTAAGCTTGTTTGGCATTGCCTATTCTTCCCTCAGTGGCATTCCTCTCAGCATATTCCTTTTTTGATTTAGCCTTCTGGTATGCTGATTTCTTCACAGGTTTTCCTTTTGTGGCAGCTGTCATCCTTATGCTGTTTTCTTTACACCAATTGCGATTCTTATTGGTAGCATAGATTTTATCGGCCTGTATAAGTTCAGGGTAATAACCAAACAAAGCCTTGTAGGCCTCTGCCTGATTGATCAGGTCCTCACTTTCATTATAGGCATTCCAGCTTAGGTTATCCTTGGTCATGAACCCATCCATGAGTGAAAGGCCCAACTTGGCGCCAAACTCTACACTCTTGCCCTGCTTGCCCCTCACTATCGGGCGTACATGGGGTTGTGAGATGCTCACTATCCGATCTTTACATTGGTGTGGGCTTTCTTGCTCATACATGCCTTGTTGCTGCTTATAAAGGGTATGGACCACCATCAGTTCCTGCTGGGTTTTGTGGGGAAAAGGAAACGGCCCTTCCAACAGGTCCAGCATTTGATCGATATGGCCAGGTTCCTTTTTACACAGTTGAGCAACACACGGATGGCCTTGCGGATCGATACAGCTGATTTTTTCTTCTTTTTGGCTTCCTGCAAATAACGCTTATGGGCCATTCTGCGGTAAGTCCTAGGTTTGACCTCCATCTTGTCCCTGAGCAGGTCAAACAACCGGTCAACCATCTTTTCGGTCTTGATACGGGCTTCATTGACCAAACCAAGATCATTTGGGTAGGTGATGTATTGATCTGCCACAGTGGCATCTATCTTTAATTTACCTTTTGGCCTTTTAGATACCGCACCCTTTTGGTTTGGTTTCCGGTCAGGAAGGGACACCATCATGATGATTTTCGAGAATGCATCGAAAGTATCATCCCCTAGTTTTTTTCGCATCTCCACAAAAAGCGTAGGCGAAAACACCAAACCAGGTGTGTAATGGTCCAAACCAAGAAAGAACTGCATGTATGGGTTTTCGCTGATGGTCAGCAAGGTCTCTTCATCGGACAACCCCAGTTTATGTTTTATAATAAATGCCCCTATGATGTGCCTTGGGTTGACGCTCTTTGCCCCCATGTTGACGCTGAATTTCCTTTTGTAGATATTTACCAACTCATCCCATGGCAACAAGTTTGCAAGTGCTATCCATCTGTTGTTTGGGTTGAGTTTGATGGAGTTAATGGAGGAAAATTCTTCTATTTTGGTTTGGTACTGCGATGTGTAATCGATCATATGCAATGTTATACGTCAAATATACAAATAACCTTGCATATATAAAAATATATTTACACGTGAATCGCTTAATATGAGCAATCAAGGTCGTTTTTATCCAATCTGAGGAAGCCCTAATTAAGGATTTTTACGGCCTGCCTGACACATTGATTATTCAAACTGAATATGGCCATTTGAATGAAGAGATCGATAATTTTTACGAAAGAATGATAAGATCAGGAGTTAAGTCAACGCTTATTCAAACAAAGCACACCTTTCACGGTTTTATTACCATGAGTAACTGGACCCGGACAGTAAACCGATGTTTGGCAGTGTTAAAGTCATTTATAGGAATGTTTTAATGGCTAAGATACCTGGATCCCCATATCAATGCCCTCATCAACGGTATTTCGTATATTTTTCACCCCAGGAAACTAAAAACACGGCTAAAACAGGCCAATTATCGACAGGAATTTCCCCAACATCGAAAATGTAAAAATCAGAATTTTGCAGACGTTAATTTTAAAATATAAAAATCATGGAAATACTGTATTTAAAAATAAGCTATCAGGGCATAAATATTAACACAAAATGCATCGAGCATAATAATAATGTTTTTTAGTGATTCATTAATAGCCGATAGTGTATTTTGCGCTAATTAAAAAACTAATTAATTTATATAATTATATTAAGATTTTTTAGTATTTTTATATTAATTACCAGCGCAAGGAATTGATGACTTTACTATCGCATCTAAGGTTTTGTGCCTTTTCATGGCTGTTTTAGTTTAAAACCGGCTTGTGATTTCAATTCTGAAATAGTTTTGTCCCAATCAATCCTATGTTGGTCGAAAAATATTGTTATTATCGGATAGTTAACCCGCATTATTCATAGGCCACCAATTTTGGGATTAATAATGGGTTGCTAACTATTTTTGATTGGAGTATATGTATTAATTTGAAGATCAACCAGGTTTCTGGATTTCAAAGGACATTAGAGCGTTTTTTTGTTAGAATTTTTCAATTTTCAGTCAAAGCTCTATTGTGTTCTTATGGAAGAACATTTTTTTGATTAAATCAAACTGTTTAACTGATCGGTCAGTTCACCGTAAGCAAATCGCCCAGCAGGTATTGATATCTAAAGGCTCTTGAGAATTGTATTGTCAATGATCTTTTCCTTTCTTTCAGGCACGCCCCAACCTTCATCAGGTAAAGCCGGATATTGTCCACTTGCCATCGTTTAGCAAAGTGGTGTTTTGTTTTGGCAATTAATAATTTAATCTGCCGGAACATTTCATAACAGAGGGTAGCGATGATTAAACGCATGAAATTGGCCCAGTAGCGATGACAGGAAAGCCGGTCGGAATAAGTCATGTTTTTGAGTTCCTTTATTCGATTTTCACTGGCATCACCTCGCTTGACATAAAAATCAAAGTAAATCTGTTGAGCGGTCATCGCTTCAAAGTTGCTCACAAAGTAACGGACATTCATTCCTTTTCCGGTAGACTCCACTTTGGCGTACAGCTTTTCAGAACGATCCCAGCTTTTGGCCTGGTAAGTAAACGGGCCAACAAACTCTTGATGTTTGATGATTTTTGAAGCATATTCCTTTTTTACTTCAATGATAGTCTGTTTGGTAAAAGTCTTTAAAACTTCATTACTACTAATACCTAAACAAAATTGAAGGTCAAACTGCTTAGCTATCCGATAAAAAGATGCTCCTGAAAAGCCACTATCCGCTCGAATAAGGATCTTTACTGAGGGCAGTTTTTTTCTGATTTTAATGACAATCCTTTTCAATAAGGCCACAAACCATTTGTTGGAGTGACAATTGCCCGGACGTAGTACTGGTAAAATGACCTGACCGGTGTTCCCGTCCTTAAAGAACAACTCATGGTACATAGTCTGTCCATAATAGCCATTATACAAACTGAGTTGTTGGGATCCATGAGTAGGGTCATCGGTACCATCTACATCAATGATGATTTGACCAGTCTTCTCTTTCAACTCCTCTACATAACGGTCTACAAACCATTGACTCATCTGGTAGATCAGACTCCGATCGGCCTTGTTTTCAAATCGACTTAAAGTAGGCTGGGAACATAATCCGCTATCTAGTACTTTACGGATCACCGGATCCTCTCGGAGTTTTTGTTCGTCATTGCAATCCTGATAGCCCTGCATCATTAAAAACACCCGTTGGCGAAGCATTTCTTCATAAGTGTATTCGATAAAAAAGGGGTTTCGATAGTCAGGAATCAGTGCGGCGAAGCTTTTTAATAGACCAGTCTTTCTCTCTACTTTTTCACTTAACAATATCGCTCCGTCTGAGCTAATCGCTGATGCTGAAAAATCAAATTTAAAAGCTTGTTTCCCTCGATAAAATACGGTATCTTTTTCCTTATATTCAGGCATAAATTAATTGCTTATTTTGTTGTCTAACTATCTCAATATAAGCAATTTATGCCTGTTTTTTATTGTCTACTATGAATTTTTCGGGTTAATGAGGATCCACGCAGAGGTTATGATCATGAAAGAGTGTTGACCATGATTGATATTAACGATCTGACAATGAGCATTTTAAAGGAGAAACGTTTAACTAAAAATTCAGTAATCCCAAAAGGAGAAATGCTCAAGTTGAAAGATACAGCAAACCTCAGTACCGGAGGTACCGCCGAAGATGTTACAGACATCGTACATCCATATAACGTTTTTATGGCAGAAAGGATCGCCAAAATTATTGACCTTGATATCTGTGGCATAGACATTATGACCACTGACATTGGACAGCCCTTACCGGAAACCAGTGGAGCTGTTATTGAAGTCAATGCAGATCCGGGGTTTAGAATGCATCTCGCACCTTCTGATGGTCTTCCGCGAAATGTTGCCGGTGATGTAGTAGACATGCTTTTCCCCTCAGGTGAGGACGGTAGAATTCCAATTGTGGCGGTTGCAGGAACTAATGGTAAAACAACTACTACCCGATTAATAGCCCACATGGCCAAAATGAAAGGGTACAAAGTTGGTTACACGACCACGGATGGTGTTTATATACAAAATCGGTTATTAATGTCTGGTGATTGCACAGGGCCTACCAGTGCTGAATTTGTACTTAAAGACCCCACCGTTGATTTTGCAGTTTTAGAATCAGCCCGCGGTGGATTGTTGAGGGCTGGCCTGGGGTTTAAGAATTGTAATATTGGAATTGTAACAAATGTTGCCGCCGACCACCTGGGACTCAAAGGAATTCATACAATCGAACAATTGGCCCGGGTCAAAGGTGTGGTTGCGGAAACTGTACTCCCCGATGGATATGCAATCTTAACCCGAAAAATTCATAGTAGACAATAAAAAACAGGCATAAATTGCTTATATTGAGATAGTTAGACAACAAAATAAGCAATTAATCTATGCCTGAATATAAGGAAAAAGATACCGTATTTTATCGAGGAAAAACAAGCTTTTAAATTTGATTTTTCAGCATCAGCGATTAGCTCAGACGGAGCGATATTGTTAAGTGAAAAAGTAGAGAGAAAGACTGGTCTATTAAAAAGCTTCGCCGCACTGATTCCTGACTATCGAAACCCCTTTTTTATCGAATACACTTATGAAGAAATGCTTCGCCAACGGGTGTTTTTAATGATGCAGGGCTATCAGGATTGCAATGACGAACAAAAACTCCGAGAGGATCCGGTGATCCGTAAAGTACTAGATAGCGGATTATGTTCCCAGCCTACTTTAAGTCGATTTGAAAACAAGGCCGATCGGAGTCTGATCTACCAGATGAGTCAATGGTTTGTAGACCGTTATGTAGAGGAGTTGAAAGAGAAGACTGGTCAAATCATCATTGATGTAGATGGTACCGATGACCCTACTCATGGATCCCAACAACTCAGTTTGTATAATGGCTATTATGGACAGACTATGTACCATGAGTTGTTCTTTAAGGACGGGAACACCGGTCAGGTCATTTTACCAGTACTACGTCCGGGCAATTGTCACTCCAACAAATGGTTTGTGGCCTTATTGAAAAGGATTGTCATTAAAATCAGAAAAAAACTGCCCTCAGTAAAGATCCTTATTCGAGCGGATAGTGGCTTTTCAGGAGCATCTTTTTATCGGATAGCTAAGCAGTTTGACCTTCAATTTTGTTTAGGTATTAGTAGTAATGAAGTTTTAAAGACTTTTACCAAACAGACTATCATTGAAGTAAAAAAGGAATATGCTTCAAAAATCATCAAACATCAAGAGTTTGTTGGCCCGTTTACTTACCAGGCCAAAAGCTGGGATCGTTCTGAAAAGCTGTACGCCAAAGTGGAGTCTACCGGAAAAGGAATGAATGTCCGTTACTTTGTGAGCAACTTTGAAGCGATGACCGCTCAACAGATTTACTTTGATTTTTATGTCAAGCGAGGTGATGCCAGTGAAAATCGAATAAAGGAACTCAAAAACATGACTTATTCCGACCGGCTTTCCTGTCATCGCTACTGGGCCAATTTCATGCGTTTAATCATCGCTACCCTCTGTTATGAAATGTTCCGGCAGATTAAATTATTAATTGCCAAAACAAAACACCACTTTGCTAAACGATGCAAGTGGACAATATCCGGCTTTACCTGATGAAGGTTGGGGCGTGCCTGAAAGAAAGGAAAAGATCATTGACAATACAATTCTCAAGAGCCTTTAGATATCAATACCTGCTGGGCGATTTGCTTACGGTGAACTGACCGATCAGTTAAACAGTTTGATTTAATCAAAAAAATGTTCTTCCATAAGAACACAATAGAGCTTTGACTGAAAATTGAAAAATTCAGCTAAGTTCTAATTATAACAGCATAAATAGCTCATACAGATGATAGGCTTGATCCGTTAATAGCATAGTCAGAAACCATTGTTTCAAAGTTGTTTTACTCTCTTATTCGGTCAGCATAAGCATACCAATTCAGGTAGTTTTGCAAATATTTGGAACTGACACCAATGAATGGGCGTAAGAATGTCCTAAGTTGAGTGTGAACATTGTTTACTTTTTGCAGATGGATTGTTTTATCATCTCTATCCACATGATCTTTGGCCAATAGCGCTTTGTGCTTTATGGAGGGGTTGTCTTTGGCAAAAGCCTTATAAGAAGGGTGCTTATCTGTAATCAAGGTTGCACCGTAGGCCAACTTCCCATCCAATGCCTTTGAAATTTCTTCTTTGCTCAGCCGTTTTGATGCAACAGCTTTAAGGTACTTCTCCCCCTTGCGTTCAACCGCTGTTACTACCTGGACAACTGTGACCTCTTCCTTTCCCATATTCCGTATGAAATCGTTTCCCCTCTTTCTTGCTGCCCTATCTAAATTTCGACTGCCCTTGTTGTTAAGTGCCAGTTCCAATTCATCACATTCTACTTCCGAGGATAACTGTTCGGGAACAAACTCATTTAGTGAACTCAATATCTTATGCCGCCAGTCGAAGCTTGTCTGGATGCTTATTCCGATTTGTTTTGCTATCTTTTTTATCGGCATGCCCTGCTCCATGCAGCGCAGATAAGATTGCCATTTTGATTTAAACTTGATGTCATACAAAGGTGTCCCTGTTGTTTCACTGTACCATCTTTTACATTCATTGCACTGATACATCTGCACACCTTTTTGTCTGCCCCTCTTATATACCTTCTCGCTTGTGCAATTTGGACAGGGTTTCTTCTTTCTTTTCTCTGCTATTTGTTGTTGAGCGGCAATCAATACTTTGCCTTGTAATTCCTGCTCCTGGAGCAACTCATCCAACAATTCGGTTTGGGAACTTATCGGCAATTGTGCAAATAAATTTTTGATCTCTTGACTTGATATCATATAGCGAAGATAATAATAATTGCTGTGTTATTTAGAACTTAGCCAAAAATTCTAACAAAAAAACGCTCTAATGTCCTTTGAAATCCAGAAACCTGGTTGATCTTCAAATTAATACATACACTCCAATCAAAAATAGTTAGCAACCCATTATTAATCCCAAAATTGGTGGCCTATGAATAATGCGGGTTAAATGCAGATGACGACAGGGTGTATGAGATGAGAAAGAATGCCGAATCCCATGTGGCACTCTTCTCTATGGATGAAAAAAATGCACGAATTAAACGACACGCTAAAAATGATGGATTATCAGCGGTTTATGAAAATGGTTATATCGCAATTTGTCGGGGTGATTGGAAGATGCGGGTAACTAAGGCGGTGAATGTACCTCTTACTTTTGGAGGTAAAGCAGCTTTTATGATCCAAAATGTACTGCCTGCCGTACTTACAGGATACATTAGTGGTTTTGCCATTGAAGATATAAAAGTGGCCATAGAATCATTCATCCCCTCTCCTGCTCAAACTCCAGGAAGGTTAAACATGTTCAATTTCAAAGAGTTCACCGTAATGCTTGATTATGCACATAATCCTGCTGGTCTCAGGGCGCTTCAAAAATTCGTCGAGAAAATGGACGGCAAGCCAAAAGTAGGCATCATAGCCGGCATATGTGACAGACGCCCTGAAGACAACATGGAGATTGGACAGGTTGCGGCAGAAATGTTTGATGAGATCATTATTCGCCAGGACAAGAACTTAAGAGGTAAAACCGAGGAGGAACTCATCACCATGATAGAAAAGGGAATCAGGAGTGTCGATAAGGATATGAAGGTCACTGTTATTCCTTCTGAAAAAGAGGCTATCACCAAAGCAATAAAAAATGCCAAAAAAGGAGCCTTTATTATAATCTGTAGTGATGTTGTCCCCGATGCCCTCAACCTGGTAATGAAATTTAAAGAGGACGAAGCCAATAAGCTTTACGAGTTTTCAAAAGAAGACATTCCTAACCTCGTTGACGGATAGAGTATCAATTCACACTCACACTTTAAGTTTTGACAAGCCAATAATATTAAATCCCAAGGCTCAAACTAAAGGCTAACTATTTGAATGGTTACCATTAAAACTAAATAGGCCGAAAATCTCTCAGAACATCAACCACCTCATCAACCTCTCCGTCCGTATTGTAGTAATGTGGGGCCAATCTCAACGCCCACTCTACCCCTTTCTTTTGAAAATCTATTGTGGCAAAATGCCAGAGGCTAACACCCGCATTTATCTTGTGCTCTTGTAAGTGTCTCTTAAGGTCCATGTAGTCAGTTGCGGGCACCTGACAAGTAACAATCGCACAGAGTTCTTTCCCCCGATCAAGTAATTTTATTCCATCAATCTCCGATAACTTTTGACGCAACGTGGCAGCCAGAGAGGTCACCCGTGGGGAAATGTTCTCCATGCCGATTTGACTGGCATACTTAAAGGCTTCCCCACTACCCTGAACCAGCGCATAAGCAAATTCCCAGTCTTCAAACCTCCTGCCATCACTATGAGGCTTGTAGTTGTCACTTTCAATCCATTCCGCTCCTTGCATATCAATGAATAGTGGCTCTAATCCTTTTTGCAATGCTTTATCGGAAACGAATAGAAACCCTGCCCCTCTTGGCCCACGCAAGAATTTTCTCATGGTAGCACTGAGAAAATCACACTTGATCTCCCGGACATCAACCGGTAATTGTCCTACCGACTGACAGGCATCTACCAGGTAAGTAACATCATATTTTTCGCACACCTCTCCTATCGATTTTACATCCTGAACCAGGCCTGAATTTGTCGGAATATGAGTGACTGCCACTAATTTAGGGTTGAATTTTCTGATTAGCGTTTCTGCCTGATCAATATCAATCCCTCCTGCCACATCACAAGGCACTCTTTCTAATCGAATGCTCAATCTTTTTTGCAGGCTGAGATACATAATCTGGTTCGAGATATAATCATCTTCAGAAGTAAGAATTACATCCCCTTTATTAAACGGAATCGAAGAGAGTGCCCTGGCAAAAGCGTCAGTGGCACTAGCGACATAAGCAATATTGTCAGGTTTGCAATTCAAAAATTTTGCTGCTTCACCATAAGCATCTTTGATTTCATCCAATTGGGCAGCATGAGCTTCATATCCTCCGATTTGGGACTCCAGATCAATGTGATCTTTTATGGCCTTAATTACAGGTGTGGGCATTAGACTTGCGCCGGCATTATTCATGTGATTGTAATGGAGACAACCCGGAGTCTCGGGTCCGTAATTTTTCAATGAGGCCTTTATTGAACATCATCGTAAGATTGTTAGAAAACTTGAGATTATAAAGACTCCTAATTTCAAATATTTGAATCGTAACAGTTCAGATATAATTCGTAAATTGGATTATGCTTAGGTTATTTTGGACCATATTTATTCTTCTTTCACTAAGTCCAGACCTATTTGGGCAGTCAAAAATAGATAGCCTCAAATTGGTAATAGATAGACTATAAAATGATAGCCTTAAAGTCTTAACCTACTCCAGGTTAAGGCAAGCTTATCACAGAATAGACCAAAATATCGCACTTGAATATGCCATCAAGGCAGAAGAACTGGCCAAGAAAGCCGGTTTAGAATCCAGCTTTGCCGTAGCAAAATATCGCAAGGGTGCTGTCTTGCTAAACATGACTTTGTATGAACAAGCAGAACGAGAGTTCAACACTGCACTAAGCATTTTTTCAAAGCTTGGCGACGTAAACAATATTGCTGTGGTAAAGGTGGAGCTGGCAAGTCTATTGTCCAGGCAATCAAAAATTGAAGATGCTTTTAAACTTTATCTGGAAACCTTGCCGCCTTACCAAAGAAATTGGGGATAAGAATGCAGAAGCCAGAATACATAACTATCTAGGGGAGCTCTATAAAGTTCAGAAGCAACTTGATAAAGCTATAGAACACTATGAAATGGCCTTATCACTGGTCAAAGAATTAAACTTCACGCCCGGTATTTCCGCCTGTCTGTCAAATTTGGGATCGACCTACACAGAAGCAAGTAACTATGCTAAAGCAATACCTTATCTCGAAGAGGCACTAAAACTGAAAAATGCGACAGGTGATAAACTAGGCGCCAGCAGGGTGTTGAGCAATCTGGGGAATATCTTTAATGACAAGCAACAGTATGACCTTGCGGAAAACTACTTTAGTCAGGCCTTTATATTGGCTAAAGAAGTTGATCACCCTCTCCATCTCAGTGTAGTTGAATTTGGATTAGCTCAAAATGCTTTTTATAGGCAAGACTTTGAACGATGCATTGAAATGGTAAATAATATTATTGCTGCTTTGGCATCGGTGCAGGACCTTCCATTAACCATAAAAACCTATAAACTCCTTTCTAACGCTTATGGTGAAATGGGAGAATTTGATAAAGCTTACCTCAATGCCATCAATCATAATCAGCTGTCGGATAGTTTGTACAACGAAAAAATACTGACGGTAACCAATGATTTGGAGGCCAAATATCAAAATGAACAAAAGGGCAGGGAGATCCAATTACAGGCGTTGCAGATCTTACAAGGTGAAAATGAGCGTAACTTTCTAATCGTCTTCGTGGCAGTCATCCTGCTCTTAACAGGATTGGTTTATAACCAATACCGTATCAAGTACAAGGCCAATGCCAAATTGAAGGAGTTAGATCGGCTAAAATCTGATTTCTTTGCCAACATCTCCCATGAATTTCGCACACCCCTTAGTTTGATTATGGTACCGTTGAAAGAAAAAATTGATCAATCAACAAGTGAAAAAGAAA
>CAXXNX010000029.1:0-50692 GCA_963664285.2 Cyclobacteriaceae bacterium | reverse complement strand
CCGAACGAAGCGCTATTCAATAACAATTCAGACAATTTCAATAAATTTCAAAATGCATTGGGGATTATAAACAATGGGGTCATTCAGCCGGATATGAATAAATTAGAATAGCGGTTTAATTACTATATAACTTATTTGTCCCTTCTATTGTTATTTGAGGCTGTTTTTGATGAGTTTGTACCTAAATTGTACCTATTTAATTCAATTTATTTGGAGCTTTAAACTAGGATTCATCCATCTAACACCAATTGACACAAATATTCACTCTTCTCCCGTGCCTCTTAAAAATTAGACTTGTAGCTATCATTTACTAATGTTCCGTTGGTCTGGTTTGCAACTTATTGATTATGGTGTGGGTGAATGACACTGACTTCTTTCGATTCTTTGCATCCTAAATCCGACACGCTGAGCCAGTATGTCTTCTGTTTATTTCATAGAACAGTAGCACCAATTTTCAACAATCTCTTACTTAGTGGTATCAGAGTATGTTTGGAGGGGATGAGAGGAAATTGGGGAGGGGTCACTTAGTACGAATGAGGGATTTTATTTAAATCCTCACTCTTACTGCCCTCACTCTTATTGCCCTTAACCCGAAAAATTCATAGTAGACAATAAAAAACAGGCATAAATTGCTTATATTGAGATAGTTAGACAACAAAATAAGCAATTAATTTATGCCTGAATATAAGGAAAAAGATACCGTATTTTATCGAGGAAAACAAGCTTTTAAATTTGATTTTTCAGCATCAGCGATTAGCTCAGACGGAGCGATATTGTTAAGTGAAAAAGTAGAGAGAAAGACTGGTCTATTAAAAAGCTTCGCCGCACTGATTCCTGACTATCGAAACCCCTTTTTTATCGAATACACTTATGAAGAAATGCTTCGCCAACGGGTGTTTTTAATGATGCAGGGCTATCAGGATTGCAATGACGAACAAAAACTCCGAGAGGATCCGGTGATCCGTAAAGTACTAGATAGCGGATTATGTTCCCAGCCTACTTTAAGTCGATTTGAAAACAAGGCCGATCGGAGTCTGATCTACCAGATGAGTCAATGGTTTGTAGACCGTTATGTAGAGGAGTTGAAAGAGAAGACTGGTCAAATCATCATTGATGTAGATGGTACCGATGACCCTACTCATGGATCCCAACAACTCAGTTTGTATAATGGCTATTATGGACAGACTATGTACCATGAGTTGTTCTTTAAGGACGGGAACACCGGTCAGGTCATTTTACCAGTACTACGTCCGGGCAATTGTCACTCCAACAAATGGTTTGTGGCCTTATTGAAAAGGATTGTCATTAAAATCAGAAAAAAACTGCCCTCAGTAAAGATCCTTATTCGAGCGGATAGTGGCTTTTCAGGAGCATCTTTTTATCGGATAGCTAAGCAGTTTGACCTTCAATTTTGTTTAGGTATTAGTAGTAATGAAGTTTTAAAGACTTTTACCAAACAGACTATCATTGAAGTAAAAAAGGAATATGCTTCAAAAATCATCAAACATCAAGAGTTTGTTGGCCCGTTTACTTACCAGGCCAAAAGCTGGGATCGTTCTGAAAAGCTGTACGCCAAAGTGGAGTCTACCGGAAAAGGAATGAATGTCCGTTACTTTGTGAGCAACTTTGAAGCGATGACCGCTCAACAGATTTACTTTGATTTTTATGTCAAGCGAGGTGATGCCAGTGAAAATCGAATAAAGGAACTCAAAAACATGACTTATTCCGACCGGCTTTCCTGTCATCGCTACTGGGCCAATTTCATGCGTTTAATCATCGCTACCCTCTGTTATGAAATGTTCCGGCAGATTAAATTATTAATTGCCAAAACAAAACACCACTTTGCTAAACGATGGCAAGTGGACAATATCCGGCTTTACCTGATGAAGGTTGGGGCGTGCCTGAAAGAAAGGAAAAGATCATTGACAATACAATTCTCAAGAGCCTTTAGATATCAATACCTGCTGGGCGATTTGCTTACGGTGAACTGACCGATCAGTTAAACAGTTTGATTTAATCAAAAAAATGTTCTTCCATAAGAACACAATAGAGCTTTGACTGAAAATTGAAAAATTCTAACAAAAAAACGCTCTAATGTCCTTTGAAATCCAGAAACCTGGTTGATCTTCAAATTAATATATACACTCCAATCAAAAATAGTTAGCAACCCATTATTAATCCCAAAATTGGTGGCCTATGAATAATGCGGGTTAATCATCTGAACCAAAGTTTTGGCATTGGCAGGTCTATTATTTTCAAGGTAGTTTCTAAATTTCATCAACCGATTGCGATTATCGCAAAGGGTAAGTGGGTCAATTCTCTAAATGTCTGATTTACCTGGATAGTTGGGCTTTTTTTCGATTCGGTAACGCATTTAATGTTTCAAAACCCTGATCTGAGGATCAGGGTTTTTACATTTCAACCAGAATTGCAGTGCTCTACCGCACCCAGGGTGACTACGCCAAGGCCGAGCCGCACTACAAGCGCTCCACACTGGCCATCATTGAAAAGCGCTTGGCCTGGACCATCCCTATGTGGCCCTCAGTCTGGAGAACATGGCGGTCTTGTATAGAACCACGAAGCGAATTAAGGAGGCCAAGAAGTTGGAACGGCGTGCGGCACAGATTCGTGCGATAAAGCGATGATCTAATGAGCTAACAAAACGCTGTTGAACTGTAAAGGAAGTTTCAGTATCCCATTTCTTTTCGATGACAATCGTTTTAGCCCATCTCAGCAACAGTCAATCAGCGCCAACAAATAAACAATTAATATTCGTCACTGAAAACATCGAACGCCCCCATTTAGACGAGTTCAGGGGGAGGAGAGGGAAGGGGAGAGGAAAACAAACTGAACCACTATGCACTGAAAGTGCATAGGTTTTTAAAAATAGGCATAAGAATGAAATTCTTATTCAATTATAAAATTATCACTGCCAGGATCTGTCGGACTACGGTGATGTTCAAGGTATTCATCCACCATTTTGTCTGTTATATTTCCCGTACTCCAGGCTCCATATCCAACAGCCCAAAAATGCCGACCCCAATATTGTTTCCTAAGCGCAGGAAACTCTTCTTGAATACGACGAGAAGTTCTGCCTTTCAACCGCTTCACAACGTTACTTATAGAGATGGATGGGGGATATTCAATGTGAATATGAACGTGATCTTTGCTCACTACACCTTTCAATATTTTGACATCTTCCGATTCACATATTTGGCGTACCAATTCTCTACATCTTTCTTGAATATCTCCTTTCAAAACATCATAGCGATATTTCGTAACCCATACTATATGAGCTGTCAACCACGTAACAGTATGGCTTCCAAGTCGTTGCTTTTCACTCATGAGTTAAATTTACTAAAGTGTGTAGCAACTAAAGTCTTGCACTAAAAGTGCATAGTTTTAACTAACGATTGGGACCAATAAAGAGTTAGCCAGGCATGTAGGTAAATGAGCCTGTATCCAGGCCATTGATCATTATTCTATTGTATAACTTAATCACAATACTGCCTTTAAATGTTAAACAATATTTGATCTTGTGATAGGCTCTTTTTGGTTCCCAAAAATCAATGAAGCTGCTTTGAATTAGTTCTTTAGAGCAATTTTGACTGAATCAGGATGGTATCCACTTTCTTTTGTGACCTCTGCCTTAGTGAAATAACCTCCATAACTCTTGCTGACCAATGCTCCCAAAAACAATATTTCTAGTGAGGTCTTATCTAATTCTTGATACCTGGTAAGTACTTTTCAGCAAACATGAGAATCCTTGGCTTTGATCTCCATGATTTGACTTTTTCGGTCCCGGAAGTACTCTTTTTTCCTGTTACTTACCTGTGGGTTCTTCCCCGCTTGTATGTTTATAGGGGTGCTTACTGAATTCATACTCTCAAAAATAGCCATTTTAAGCCATGTATAGAGCAAATCGGTATTTACATTATTCCAAGAAAGGGGAGATCAAAAGACGATTAGACGATCTAACGTTGCACTATTCCAATGAATATAGCCAGTTTCCCACCCCTGTAAGGGGCACCAATCGGTACAAAGTGATTGAAATAGTGGCCTGAGAGCGATTAAGCAGCGATTGTAGGTTAATAGACAGTTAACCTAAGCACAATATGAGCCAATTCGATCGCACCAGGATCGACCCCCACCTCCTTTGAGATCCGGTTTCCCAATCGGTAAAAGTGGGGGGGGGGGGGGATACAGTTAGCCCGCCCGTACACTTGCATGAAAAAAATTTTTATAAAAAGTTTTGATGTAGTTTTAATGGAGTACTCGGGAATCTTGAAGGAGTAAATGTTGACATTAACCTAGTTAATGTATACGTAAACCCAGTAAATGACTACATTAACACTACTCAAGCGGTGATAGCTCAGTTGGTAGAGCATTAGCTTCCCAAGCTAAAGGCCGCGGGTTCGAATCCCGTTCACCGCTCTAATTCCGGTGGGCAGGTAAGCTAACTGGTCTGCTTTCTATATCTATTAATGGCATGCCTCCTTAGCTCAGTTGGTAGAGCAACGCTTTCGTAAAGCGTGGGTCGCAGGTTCAAATCCTGTAGGAGGCTCAATTTGCCTTCTTTTATTATTCAAGTCTTTTAAATGTTTTGAAATATTTCGGTTATTATGGTGAGCATCGAAATTCGAGCCTGCCTTACCGTCAGGCAGGCAAGTGCCTGAATTGCAGTAAATTAGTCTGCGCAGTAAATTTCTAATGACAATTCCGGATTAAATCAAATCAATTGTATTATGAATAATAACCATTTTAGGATCATTCAATACTTCTTGATTATTCTTTTTGCCCTGAGCTCTTCTCCTGTTTTATCTCAAAAAGATTATCAGCTACTAAAAAGAATATTGAAGCCAGGGAATGATTTCGAAATGCCAAATTCGGACTCTTTATCCATTGGGGAGTGTATAGTCAAATGGCAGGTGGCGGTAATATGGGTATCGCCGAATGGATCATGCAACAAAAGGAAATACCCATCGAACCTTACGAAATGCTGCCCACTTTTTTCAATCCAACACAGTTTGATGCTAATGAGTGGGTAAATATTGCTAAAAATGCTGGTATGAAATATATCACGATCACCAGCAAGCACCATGACGGTTTCGCCATGTACGACTCCAAGGTGAGTGATTATGATATCGTTGAGAGAACACCATACGGAAAGGACGTATTGAAGCAATTGAAAGAGGCTTGTGATAAACATGGCTTAACCCGCATTATTCATAGGCCCCCAATTTTGGGATTAATAATGGGTTGCTAACTATTTTTGATTGGAGTGTATGTATTAATTTGAAGATCAACCAGGTTTCTGGATTTCAAAGGACATTAGAGCGTTTTTTTGTTAGAATTTTTCAATTTTCAGTCAAAGCTCTATTGTGTTCTTATGGAAGAACATTTTTTTGATTAAACCAAACTGTTTAACTGATCGGTCAGTTCACCGTAAGCAAATCGCCCAGCAGGTATTGATATCTAAAGGCTCTTGAGAATTGTATTGTCAATGATCTTTTCCTTTCTTTCAGGCACGCCCCAACCTTCATCAGGTAAAGCCGGATATTGTCCACTTGCCATCGTTTAGCAAAGTGGTGTTTTGTTTTGGCAATTAATAATTTAATCTGCCGGAACATTTCATAACAGAGGGTAGCGATGATTAAACGCATGAAATTGGCCCAGTAGCGATGACAGGAAAGCCGGTCGGAATAAGTCATGTTTTTGAGTTCCTTTATTCGATTTTCACTGGCATCACCTCGCTTGACATAAAAATCAAAGTAAATCTGTTGAGCGGTCATCGCTTCAAAGTTGCTCACAAAGTAACGGACATTCATTCCTTTTCCGGTAGACTCCACTTTGGCGTACAGCTTTTCAGAACGATCCCAGCTTTTGGCCTGGTAAGTAAACGGGCCAACAAACTCTTGATGTTTGATGATTTTTGAAGCATATTCCTTTTTACTTCAATGATAGTCTGTTTGGTAAAAGTCTTTAAAACTTCATTACTACTAATACCTAAACAAAATTGAAGGTCAAACTGCTTAGCTATCCGATAAAAAGATGCTCCTGAAAAGCCACTATCCGCTCGAATAAGGATCTTTACTGAGGGCAGTTTTTTTCTGATTTTAATGACAATCCTTTTCAATAAGGCCACAAACCATTTGTTGGAGTGACAATTGCCCGGACGTAGTACTGGTAAAATGACCTGACCGGTGTTCCCGTCCTTAAAGAACAACTCATGGTACATAGTCTGTCCATAATAGCCATTATACAAACTGAGTTGTTGGGATCCATGAGTAGGGTCATCGGTACCATCTACATCAATGATGATTTGACCAGTCTTCTCTTTCAACTCCTCTACATAACGGTCTACAAACCATTGACTCATCTGGTAGATCAGACTCCGATCGGCCTTGTTTTCAAATCGACTTAAAGTAGGCTGGGAACATAATCCGCTATCTAGTACTTTACGGATCACCGGATCCTCTCGGAGTTTTTGTTCGTCATTGCAATCCTGATAGCCCTGCATCATTAAAAACACCCGTTGGCGAAGCATTTCTTCATAAGTGTATTCGATAAAAAAGGGGTTTCGATAGTCAGGAATCAGTGCGGCGAAGCTTTTTAATAGACCAGTCTTTCTCTCTACTTTTTCACTTAACAATATCGCTCCGTCTGAGCTAATCGCTGATGCTGAAAAATCAAATTTAAAAGCTTGTTTTCCTCGATAAAATACGGTATCTTTTTCCTTATATTCAGGCATAAATTAATTGCTTATTTTGTTGTCTAACTATCTCAATATAAGCAATTTATGCCTGTTTTTTATTGTCTACTATAAATTTTTCGGGTTAAAGCTCTTCTTCTATTATTCCCAATTGGATTGGCATCATCCTGATTACTACCCCAGAGGTAGGACCGGGCAGGGATATACCGGCCGACCGGAGTCTGGTGACTGGAATAAATACATTGACTACATGAACGCACAACTTTCGGAATTGCTAACTAACTATGGCGAAATTGGTGGTATTTGGTTTGATGGCATGCGGGACCAGTGGGGTGCTGACTGGGGGTTAGAAAAAACCTATTCCCTGATCCATAAATTGCAGTCATCGGCATTAGTGGGTAGCAATCATCATAAGGCGCCATTTCCCGGAGAAGATTTTCAAATGTTTGAGCGAGACCTGCCAGGTGAGAATACTATGGGGTTCAACCAAACCTCGTCCATTTCCTCACTGCCATTGGAAATGTGTGAAACGATGAATGGGTCCTGGGGTTATAACATTAAAGATCGCCGATTTAAGTCCTCAAAGACTTTGATTCACACTATGGTTAAAGCAGTTGGATTTGGGGCAAACTTTCTATTGAATACGGGGCCAATGCCTAACGGAAAACTTCAACCTGAAAATGTTGATACTTTGAAGGTGATTGGATCATGGCTTGACAAATACGGAGAAACTATTTATGGAACCGTAAAAGGATCTGTTTCACCTAAAAGTTGGGGGCAACAACAGCCAAAGTAAAGGACAAGATCGTTTATGTTCATGTCCTGAATCTGAATGAAAATGTACTTCTAATTCCTGATTATGAAGTCAAACCTAAGAAGATCAGCTTCTTCGATGATGCTCCAATGTTAAATATGAACAAACGGACTTCGGTTTATTGCTCCGTATTCCGGACGATAAAAGGAAACCAGTTGATACTATTGTCAAGATCCAGTTAGAGTAAGATCTTTACTCAACTCACTGGAAAAAGGCTTACAGGTGTTATCCAAATTATACTGATACTGCTTCTCCGTTTAAACATTTGGCAAAAGTGCCTCCAGGGAGCAGACCTAACTCACGCTACAGTTACCATTTTTTTTAACTCACTAATGGATAATTGAAACACTCCATAGTAACTTTCGTTAATACATAGCAAATCTATGTATATAGCTCTTTTAAGTATGACCACATTCTCAAAATCCCTGGTAGCCGCTTCTTCAAAGCCACTTATTCTTGGAATACTACAGGGAGGCCCACTCTATGGTTACAAGATTAGCCAGCGGATAAAGAAAATTTCCAATGGTAAAATGGAATGGGCTGATGGTATGATGTATCCAGTACTTCATCGCCTGGAGAAGGAAAACATGATCACTTCAAAATGGGAACAGTCAAAAGAAGGCCGGCACCGAAAATACTACTCCATTACTGAGTTTGGAAAACAAGCACTTTATCAGGAGAAAGCCCACTGGATGAGTATGCATGAAATAATGCTCAATTTATGGTCCATTAATCCTTCTACCACAAATTAAAATCCCATGAACCTAGAAGAACGTATCAATCAATGGGCGCAGCTTCTTCACATGCATGATCACCTCGAAGACGGCATCATTGCTGAATTGGAGGATCATCTTAGGGACGAGATAGAAAACTTAGTTGATCAGGGATATTCGAAATCTGAAGCATTTGAGATAGCCGTAGAACAGCTGGGCAGCATGACAGCGGTTGATGAAGAAGAAAAACGAGCGTTAAGTGCTCACTATGACTGGCTTTTTCTGCCGGGATTGCTAAGCAATTTCATGAAAATAGGAGGCAGGCAGTTTAAAAAAAACCGGCTAACTAGCGGTATTAATTTAATCGGCCTTACCACTGCATTTTGTGCCATCCTGTTTATTGGATTGTTCATTCATGATGAATTGAGCTTTGAACAACATCATCCCGATGCAGATAAGATTTATCGGCTTTCCTATAGCTTTGCAGAAGAAAGCGGGAAGGTGCAAGACAGGGCTTTTTTCTCCGGAATGTGGGTGGATATGCTGACTCCCCGGATTCCTGCCATTGAGGAGAATTTTCGTTTCCTCACATTGTCTTATGGATATATTTATAACCCACAATCCGATCAATCCTTTTATGAAGAAGGCATCTATTGGTCTGATCCGAATTTTTTAGAATTCCTGAATTTCCCATTAAAATATGGACAAGCAGAAGCACAACTCCAAAATCTTAATTCAATTATTCTTACCGAAACTACCGCTCAAAAGATCTTCGAGGAAGAAAATCCGATTGGCAAAAATCTAAAGTACAGACGTACCAGTCATGAGGTAAATTTCGTAGTGACTGGCGTAATTTAAGATCCACCATCTAACAGTCTTTTTCAGCCTGACTATATCGCACACATTCAGTCAATACAAGGGATTTACGGAGAACGGCATAGGTAGATCGCTCCGTTGGATAGATCAAAATCCTTCACCGGGATATATATTCACATACCTTAAGATCAATGATCCCTCCGTTTTGAAAGTAGTTGAAGCTGAAATGAGCAACATCTGGAACGAGGTAATCCCGGACAGATCACAGAAAATCAAACCACTGCTGACACCTCTGACAACTATTTATTTCAATCCGCCTATGAGATGGGAAATAGACACACCCATTGATATGAGTTACATCTATGGCTTGATCATCGTTGGTGCATTCATACTACTTATAGCCCTGACCAATTTTGTTAACCTTACCACTGCCCAGGGAAGTAAAAGGCAGAAAGAGATTGGTCTTCGAAAGACGCTTGGCAGTACAAAACAACAGTTAAAAATGCAGTTTTTCATTGAATCCGGATTAGTTGTGTTAGTCAGCGCTCTTTCAGCATTAGTGATTACATACCTGCTCGTACCGGATTTCAATCAGCTGATCGATAAGAATATTGACTTTCTGGACACTATATCTTCAAAAGGATTCTTAATGATTTCTATTCCGATAGTCATGGCCATATTAATATTTTCAGGGGTACTGCCTGCAATATATTTTACGCGAAGAATTAGTAAATCCTTTAATATGAATCAATTTTTCCTGAAGGAAAAAGTTAATTCACCGGGCAGGAATATCTTAGTAATTATTCAATTCACTGTAGCCATTACTCTAATCATTTGCACTGTGACTGTCTTCAACCAGCTGCAATTGATCAACAACGGGTATCTTGGAAAAAGCCGCGAATTAGTAATAGGAATCCGGACTTCACGGATGGGTGATTCCATCCAGGCTCAGCGCTACAAAACGATGATTGCATCTATCCCAGGTGTGTTGGGAAATACACTGGGTATGCATCTCCCCCGTCAAAGTGATTTTGGACGGATAAATACACGGTATTTCGCGAATGAATTAGGAGATGAACCTTTATATTGGAATAAGTTCGATGCCGATGGTGGATTTCTTGAGACATATGATCTGAATTTAATTGCCGGAAGAGATTTTAGGCGAAATATAGAATCCAATGCCCTAATCGTCAACGAATCAGCAATTAAAGCATTGAATGTCCAACCCGAAGATGCCATTGGCATGTACCTTAGGGAAGATAGTATTAACTACGTTTTCTGGGACTCACATGGGTTGATCATTGGGGTGGTGGAGGACTTTGCTTATAAGTCAATTAAGGAGCAAATAGAACCACTGGTCTTTGCGCAAATAATGCGGTTGGAGGTGTTCTATCCGTAAAGCTCAGTGAGGGAGATAAACAGGTCTAATTGTCTCAATTGAGAGAAAGCTGGAATGAGATCTACCCGGGAAGACCATTTGAATACTGGTTTCTGGATAAGGAATTTAATCGGCTATACAGTCAGGAAGACCGTTTGGGCAAACTGATTCCTATCTTTTCGGGGCTAGCCGTAGTTATTGCACTTCTAGGTCTTTTTGCCTTAACCGTGTTTATTTCAGAATTACGGAAAAAAGAGATTGGAATACGAAAAGTTCTGGGATGTTCTATATCAGGCATTTTACGTTTGCTGGGGTGGCAATACATAAGAACCATAATTCCAGCCATATTTATTGGTGTACCGATTGCATATCTGGGAATGAATTACTGGCTTGATAACTTTACTTATCGGGTAAATGTAGATGTTACTGTTATCTTTCTGTCCGTAGTAACCATAGTTTCGATCTCTTTTATTACCATAAGTTTTAAGTCATTGCGGGCTGCCACTCACAACCCGGTAGATAGTTTGAAATGCGAGTAATTCGCCCCAATATCAGTCTATTCACTTATCAGCAAATAATTCTTCAAAACGCTAGCTATTGTACGGCAATTTAATTTATATCCCTGCAATCATGACATGCGACATGGTTGGGCTGAGAAGGCTCTTAAATTACCTAGACCTACCTGCCTTCAGTTGGAACGTGCGCTAGTGTGATTATTATTATAAACATATACTAGATCGTATCCTGCACAGATTTTGGGTATATGTTCGTGAGCTACTAGCCTTAGTTTGTCCCAGTTTTTCTTGTAAGATTAATGATATCAAGAAGGTATATGACTATGCAGAGATGACTTGGTCTCAATTCACATTGCTGGAAATGGAAGAACTGGAATTTTATAGTTCCCGACCAATGGTTTTTTCCAGGTTTCGCTTGATAAAGGCATTGTAGAGCAGTTGAAAATCATTCAATTCCGGCGCTTCTCGCACAAGGCCTTCATAAACTGTCAGTGCATCCAAAAGAAGTCCCTTTTCTTCATAATATTGCGCAATCACCAGTCTATCCACTTTAGACATGGGAGCAAGCACATCTTTATAGAACTGTACTTCGGCGGTAACGACTTCATGGTCTGATTTTTTAATAGGAGTGATTCCATAACGCCAGGAGCTTGTTTCCATATTATTGGCAGAGTATACTATAAGACACAGAATTTTGGTGCTGGAAAATATTTCATTCTTAAGAAGTCTTTCATCTGAAAGTTTTAAAGTAAATTCAGGTTGAGATACCATTTCTGAGAACAGCACCTGATCATATAGATTCATTAAATTAACCACGTATTGATCATCCGATGAAGTGTCGCCACCTATCCATCTTATTTCTGCTTTATCGCCAAAAACAGGGTTTAATTTTTGATGATTAACTGCCAGTACTTGGATTTTACCATTATTTAGACCGCTCAGTTCTAGGTTTAAATCAAGGTTCTTTGCGGTATTATTTTTAGTTTCAAGCAAAGATTCATATACTTTGTCCCAGAGAAAATTAAGTGATCTTGTTGCCAGGTTTTTCTGCCCGCTAATTTCGGCAATAAGATCATTAACTAGATACCTTCCAGGCTCCATTAGCTCCAATGTCTGGCCGTTGCGATGTACAAAACCTATATAACCATCTTCTGACGCAATTACTTCATCGCCAACCTGCACTAAATCACCTGCCTCCAGATCTTTAGATTCCTGACTATCAGCAATTATCAGACGGTTATTACCCTTGCTTACCATAACCCTAAAGTCATATTCCTGGCTAAAAGCATTCTGACCTAAACAGAAAAACATCAGCAGGCTCCCCAGCATTTTATATCGGATAGTATTTAACTGATTAAAACTTATCATCTTTTATATCTAACGTAACTTGAAGGAAATTGTTGTCTTATTTCAAGTAAAATTTGTATTTTATCCATTTTAACAGACAAGCCTCATAACAAAAATTAATAGTTATCTGGTTAGGACCATCTTGTCCGTACTTTTGGCCTAAATTCAATAGGACATGACCTAATTTGAAAAGTCTATTAACTTTAGTAAGTGTAATTTCGCGTTCCAAATTGAGTTGTAATGCAGGTAACCACTATGTTCGAACTTTACGGCCACCCATTTGTTCAATGTGTAGCCATTAGTGAAGCATTCCGGATTAATAGTCAAATGCAGGATGATGCCTGTTTCATTTATGTGCAGCAAGGAGTGGAAGAAGTTTTATCGCCGTCAGAAAAAATAAGGGTTAGTGATAATGAAGCAATATTGATGAAATGCGGGAATTATATTGCCAACGTCATAGGCGCTTCTCCTATCTCCGAATTCAAAAGTGTTGTATTTCACCTAGACCCTAAAGCCATTAAAAAGGCCTTTGGAAATCGTGAGCTTGACTTTTTACGGGTTGGAAATATACATGAAGTAAGAGGTTCTGCACTTAAGATAGCCCCTAATCAATTACTAGAGAGTTTTATGACTTCTATCATCAATTACCTGGAAAACCCTGAACTAGTAACTGAATCCCTGTTGGCGGTGAAGCTGCAAGAATTAGTACTTATCCTCTGTGAAAACGGCAAGAATATGCTAGCCAGTCAGATCATTGGCACCTTATATACACCAGCTGAAATCGAATTTGAGAAAGTAGTTGAAGGCAATCTGTATAACAAACTTTCAATTGGAGAGTTGGCCATGTTCACAAACCGCAGTGAATCTACATTTAAACGCGATTTTAAAAAGTGGTATCATGTAAGTCCTGCCAGGTATTTCAAAAAGAAGAAACTGGACAAAGCAGTTGAATTCTTGAAAACTACAAATCATCAGATAAGTGAAATTGCCTGGAACTGTGGCTTTGAAAATGCAGCTCATTTCAGCGCCTCCTTTCATGATCGATTTGGAAAATCACCCAAGCAGTATAGAGTTGACCTAAATTGAAAAGTATTTGGACTCATTACCAAAGAATACTACTCCTGATCGTTGGATATTTGTTCTATAATCAAATATTTCATTTACGATAAAAAGGAGATCATGAAGAATGTACAAAGAGAGATTATAGTCAATGTCAGCAAGTCAAAAGTGTGGGATTTGTTGTTTAATCGATTTGGTGAAGTAAATAATTTCAACCTATTAATAGAGGGTTCTCAATTTACTACCGGAATCAAAGGTGAACTGGGAGTTGAGCGTCAATGCCAATTGGACTCAAAGAATGCTGTCGAGGAGAGAATTACAGAAGTAAGAGGCGATAGTGGCTTCGACATTGACATTGTTAAAGGCGCCACTAAACTTACTTAAAAAAGAATTTTATGTTAACGAGGTCTCGGAAAAACTGATGACTAAAAGTAGTCATGGAATTGTCTCTAAACATTTTTATTCCCAGCTCACTTGATCTACACTTGTAACTTAGGAGAATTTCAGAATCGTTTACTATCTATTTTGATATTGGACGATGAGGTATATGGCTTGAAAATACAGAAGGAAATAAGTCGTTTGGAGGAAAAAGATTTTATTGAATATGATTGTTGTTTTATTGGCACTGGTCTCCACTCAGATCCGAAAGGTGCTGTAATTTAATCCCTGAATGGATTGAAAGTGGAGTAGGGGACTGATAAATGTTTCACCCTAATTATATGCAAATGTAAAATAAGGAAATTTAGACTGCCTTAGACTTCGAAATGCATACCACTTTTGAGTAATCGGTTGTAGGTAGTCTTATTAAATTGAAACAAATTTCCCGGCCTTCCCGCTCCGGTTGATTTTGCTTTTTCATCCAATTCGTCAAGAATACCAAGGCTCATTACCTTCTTCTTGAAATTCCGCCTGTCAATAGGTCTATCCAGCAAAGTAGAGTAGAGGTGCTCAAAGTCGGAGAATAGGAATTTTTTGTCCAGTAATTCAAAACCGATGGGCTGATAGACTATTTTTCCTCTAAGTCTATGTATAGCGACATTCAAGATCTTTTTGTGGTCAAAGGCGAGTCTTGGAAGGTGTTTGAAATTAAACCACTCTGCAGCTTCGGCATCGGTGGTTGCTTTTAGTTTTTCGAATTGGTTAGACTTAACCAGTCCAAAATAAGCCACAGATAGAATTCTGGTTCGTGGGTCGCGGTCTGGTTTTCCAAAGGTATAAAGTTGCTCCAGGTAGTTGATCTTAATTCCTGTTTCTTCCTGAAGTTCTCGTGCCACTGAATCTTCCAATGATTCATGATCTAACACAAAACCACCTGGAATTGCCCATGATCCTTTAAAGGGTTCGTATTTCCTTTTGATAAGAAGGATGGATACTCCTTCCTCCTTGCTGTACCCGAAAACGATTGCATCTACTGCTACTTGAATATTTTGTGTCGTTTTCACGCAATAAAGATAGTATATCCTAAATATAATATACAAATCAACCGATGAAATACAAATATAAATATTATTATAGTGTTAATTATCAGATAGATACAAAATATGCGTAAGAAATACGCAATTATAGTTGGAAGTTATCAAACATAACTATTATATTTGTGTTAGTAATACGCAAATAAAACTATCTTAAAACTAAAATATGCACCCTGCTAATTATTGGATATTAAAAAGAAATCCAAAAGTCTACACATGAATTTGCTAATATTTCGAACGGATATAAAAACAAGGAAAAAAGTTAAAGTTGTAAAGCCAATCTTCAATAATAATCCCATAATTGCTAACTGGTCTATAGACGTAGAAGATATATACAATGTATTGAGAATTGAAACCGTTGATGAGCAATTAGAGGAGAAAGATATAATAACCCTGATGAGAACATGCGGTTTTTACTGCGAAACTTTGACAGATTAAGAATTATCAAATAAAATGAAATCGAGATGAGTAGATGCACACCGGCTCCGGATTAATGTGACATTTAAACAATCATATGCATGAAAGCAATTTTATGGACAAAATATGGGGCTCCTGACCTTTTAAAGTTGGGAGATGTAGAAAAACCGACTCTTAAAGACGATGAAGTATTAATTCGTACCTACGCAGCAACAGTTACACCGGGGGACTGTGAAATGAGAAGGTTTAAGATGCACGTATTATTCTGGCTTCCCTTGCGCATATATATGGGTATTAGCAAGCCAAAACGGCCAATTCTTGGTATGGAGTTAGCCGGGGAAATTGAAAATGTGGGCAAAGATGTAAAGCTTTTTCAGAAAGGTGACCAGGTATTTGCTGGTACCGGGTTAAGTTTTGGTGCTTATGCTGAATACAAATGTTACAGGGCTACCTCCCAAATGGCCATAAAACCAGCCAATATGACCTTTGAAGAAGCAGCCACTGTTCCTACAGCGGGGATTAATGCTTTACATTATCTAAGAAAAGGGAATATTGAGCCCGGACAAAAGGTTTTGATCAATGGTGCTGCAGGATGTTTCGGTACTTACGGAGTGCAGATTGCCAAAATATTTGGGGCTGAAGTGACTGGGGTGGACAGCACAAGAAAATTAGATGCACTACGCTCTCTTGGCGCGGACCATGTAATTGATTATACACAGGAGGATTATACCAAAAACGGTGAGACCTATGATGTTATTTTTGACGTGGTTGGGAAAGGATCCGTCTCGCGGGCAATGAAATCGCTAAAGCCAAACGGTCGCTATATTTTAGCCACGTCCTGGGTGATTCAGGTACTTCAAGGACTTTGGAGTTCGATGACAAGTAGCAAGAAATTCATATTTGAATTAGCGAGAGACAGAACTGAAGATCTGGTTTACCTAAAAGAGCTTATTGAAGCAGGGAAATTAAAAGCGGTTATAGACAGGAGCTATCCTTTGGAACAAATGTCCGAGGCTCACAGATATGTTGAAGGCGGAGAAAAAGTGGGAAATGTGGTCATTACCATAAAGAGATAAAATGAAGGCGGTCATATATGAAAAATATGGGTCACCGGATGTTCTTCAGCTCAAAGAAGTCGAAAAACCTACGCCCCGGGACAATGAAGTACTAATAAAAGTTCATGCCGTATCCTTAAATTCATCGGATTGGGAATTTTTGAGAGGTACGCCTTTATATATTCGGATGTGGGGGCTTCTAAAACCAAAATACAAGATACTCGGATCTGACATAGCTGGACAGGTTGAAGCAGTCGGCAGAAACGTAAAGCAGTTTCTACCAGGTGATGAGGTATTTGGTGACATCATGTATTCCTGGGGAGGTTTTGCAGAGTATGTATGTGCCAGTGAAGATTTATTGGTGCTAAAACCATCAAGTATGACATTCAAGGAAGTGGCAGCCATACCGCAAGCTGGAGTTGTTGCGTTGCAGGGTCTCCGCGATAAAGGACAGATTCAGTCTGGTCAGAAAGTATTGATTAATGGTGCAGGTGGTGGTGCAGGTACGTTTGCAGTGCAGCTTGCCAAAATGTTTGGTGCCGAAGTGACTGGCGTGGACAGCACGAGGAAGTTGGACATGATGCGTTCAATTGATGCTGACCACGTTGTTGATTACACTCAAGATGATTACACCAAAAATGGGCAGCGCTATGACTTGATTCTTGATCTTGTGGCTCAACATTCCATTTTCGATGTTAAGCGAGCGCTAAGTCCTAAGGGAGTTTATGTCATTGTCGGGGGTTCCGTGGCTCGAATTTTACAGACGCTATTCCTGGGACCATGGATATCAATGACCAGTAGTAAGAAAATGGGTATTCTGGCACATAAACAGAATCAAAAAGATTTGACTTATATGACAGAGCTTCACGAAGCTGGAAAAGTACTACCTGTCATAGATAAACAATTTCCCTTAAGTGAGACTGCTGAAGCTCTCCGGTATCTTGGGGCAGGACACACTTTGGGAAAAGTTATAATCACCGTCTGAAAGAAATGGCTATATCATTTTTTTAACCCGGATTTGTTATTGGACTTTGTAGCGAGCAGCCTAAGTTGCTGTGAGACAGGTGCTCGCACAGGATTTCGACGTGGAGGCATAGTCTCATAATGGTGAGCATCGAAATTCGAGCAAGTGCCTGAATTGCTTTAACCCGAAAAATTCATAGTAGACAATAAAAAACAGGCATAAATTGCTTATATTGAGATAGTTAGACAACAAAATAAGCAATTAATTTATGCCTGAATATAAGGAAAAAGATACCGTATTTTATCGAGGAAAACAAGCTTTTAAATTTGATTTTTCAGCATCAGCGATAGCTCAGACGGAGCGATATTGTTAACCCGAAAAATTCATAGTAGACAATAAAAAACAGGCATAAATTGCTTATATTGAGATAGTTAGACAACAAAATAAGCAATTAATTTATGCCTGAATATAAGGAAAAAGATACCGTATTTTATCGAGGAAAACAAGCTTTTAAATTTGATTTTTCAGCATCAGCGATTAGCTCAGACGGAGCGATATTGTTAAGTGAAAAAGTAGAGAGAAAGACTGGTCTATTAAAAAGCTTCGCCGCACTGATTCCTGACTATCGAAACCCCTTTTTTATCGAATACACTTATGAAGAAATGCTTCGCCAACGGGTGTTTTTAATGATGCAGGGCTATCAGGATTGCAATGACGAACAAAAACTCCGAGAGGATCCGGTGATCCGTAAAGTACTAGATAGCGGATTATGTTCCCAGCCTACTTTAAGTCGATTTGAAAACAAGGCCGATCGGAGTCTGATCTACCAGATGAGTCAATGGTTTGTAGACCGTTATGTAGAGGAGTTGAAAGAGAAGACTGGTCAAATCATCATTGATGTAGATGGTACCGATGACCCTACTCATGGATCCCAACAACTCAGTTTGTATAATGGCTATTATGGACAGACTATGTACCATGAGTTGTTCTTTAAGGACGGGAACACCGGTCAGGTCATTTTACCAGTACTACGTCCGGGCAATTGTCACTCCAACAAATGGTTTGTGGCCTTATTGAAAAGGATTGTCATTAAAATCAGAAAAAAACTGCCCTCAGTAAAGATCCTTATTCGAGCGGATAGTGGCTTTTCAGGAGCATCTTTTTATCGGATAGCTAAGCAGTTTGACCTTCAATTTTGTTTAGGTATTAGTAGTAATGAAGTTTTAAAGACTTTTACCAAACAGACTATCATTGAAGTAAAAAAGGAATATGCTTCAAAAATCATCAAACATCAAGAGTTTGTTGGCCCGTTTACTTACCAGGCCAAAAGCTGGGATCGTTCTGAAAAGCTGTACGCCAAAGTGGAGTCTACCGGAAAAGGAATGAATGTCCGTTACTTTGTGAGCAACTTTGAAGCGATGACCGCTCAACAGATTTACTTTGATTTTTATGTCAAGCGAGGTGATGCCAGTGAAAATCGAATAAAGGAACTCAAAAACATGACTTATTCCGACCGGCTTTCCTGTCATCGCTACTGGGCCAATTTCATGCGTTTAATCATCGCTACCCTCTGTTATGAAATGTTCCGGCAGATTAAATTATTAATTGCCAAAACAAAACACCACTTTGCTAAACGATGGCAAGTGGACAATATCCGGCTTTACCTGATGAAGGTTGGGGCGTGCCTGAAAGAAAGGAAAAGATCATTGACAATACAATTCTCAAGAGCCTTTAGATATCAATACCTGCTGGGCGATTTGCTTACGGTGAACTGACCGATCAGTTAAACAGTTTGATTTAATCAAAAAAATGTTCTTCCATAAGAACACAATAGGCTGAGATCAACTAATAAGTGCAATTGAAGGATGAAAAAGCTTTTAAGGGCTTTTTCATCCTTCAAAAGCCTGAGCAGTGCAATCTTTGGATTGCAAAATGTCAAAAAACTACACACATCTCAGTATTGATCAAAGGTATCAAATTGAAGCATTATTGAAAACAGGAGCTACTCAAAAGGAGATTGCCTGTATCGTTCATTTTCACCCGTCTACGATCTCACGTGAGCTTAAGCGAAATGTGGGTTCAAGAGGTAGGGGAGCTGGTGTCTATCGAACAGCAAATGCACAAAGGAGGACCAATCTTCGTCATCAAGAAAAGCCAAAAAGAGTGATTTTCACCAAACCCATGAAAGACTGGATAGTTAACCGGCTCCAAGAAGATAGATGGAGTCCTGAATTGATCAGCCATCAGGGAAAGAAAACGAGAGAATGTCCACTTAGCCATGAATGGATTTACCAATGGATATGGGAATGTAAGCACACCAACCGCCAGGAGAACCAAGAATACAAACAACTATACACATATCTAAAACATGGCAAACGAAGGCGCAAACGAGGAAACAGAAAAGATCGTAGAGGTATTATCCCGAATAGGGTATCAATTGAACAGCGACCCCAGATCATTAACAAAAGGGAACGATTGGGAGATATAGAAGTCGATTTAATGATGGGTAAAAACCACAAAGGCTCTTTGTTGGTGATGACAGACCGAGCAAGTCTTTTTACCAGAATCAGAAAGATGCACAGTAAAAATGCCGATCAAATGGCCGAAGCTATTGTGGAGGAACTCTCTCAGGATAAACACAAACTGGAAACACTCACTTTTGATAATGATATGGCATTTTCTAAACATGAGTTGATTGCTCAATCCCTTGATGTGGATGCCTATTTCACTCGTCCCTATACTAGTCAGGATAAAGGGACAGTTGAAAATAGGATTGGGGTAATCAGAAGGTTTTATCCTAAGAAAACAGATATTAGATTTGTTACAGAGGAGCAAATCAAAGTTGTTGAAAACAAAATCAATGAACGCCCTGTTAGAAAATTTAATTACCTAAACGCAAAGCAAGTGCTACAAAGGAAAATTGCACTTATTACTTGAACTTACATAGAGCTTTGACTGAAAATTGAAAAATTCTAACAAAAAAACGCTCTAATGTCCTTTGAAATCCAGAAACCTGGTTGATCTTCAAATTAATACATACACTCCAATCAAAAATAGTTAGCAACCCATTATTAATCCCAAAATTGGTGGCCTATGAATAATGCGGGTTAAATTAGGCTGCGCAGTAAATTTCTAATGACAATTCCGGGTTTAATTCATCCAAATTTATTTGACTGAAAATCCTCATTCAGTTAGGTTAGCAATTTCTAATCTATTTCGGATTATGAGGCAATGGATGACCATCCTTCTTACTGTGTTTTACGTGATCTGTAAGGGACAGTCAACCGGTGAGTTGCTATTGAGGGGCGATTATTCAAGATCAGATTCAATTCAAATCACCAAAGCGTACTTTAGTGCCCATGATGCTGCACATCAATTACTCAATGTAATAAATGCAATCTGGAAGGTCGAACCTCAAACAGGTCAAATTAAGAAAGCCCTACGCCAGCAGAATTGGTTAGATGAGGAAGCTTTTGTGACCTGGCTAGGTCAGCCGGAGAAAATAGGAATGGTGCGTAGAAAGATAAGGAGGATACATGCTAAGTTTCAAAAGAACCTCATTCTGGTCGCAACCAGGGAGGATAAGGGAAAATGCAATCGTTGGACCGGTGCCTGGGCAATTCCTTTTGGTAAAATTAGAATCAGGTTGTGCGGGAACTTCTTCAACAGTGTTTACTTGCAGGAGAAAATCATAATCCATGAACTAGGACATGAAGCAGGGATACTCTTTCACAGAAATATCCATAACTGCTGGGCCGCCAAAAAAGCCGCAGCTTCTAACAATGTAGCCAAGAGAAGTACTGAAAACTATGCGTGGCTGACTGTGAGTTATTTGGGGTTGGAATGTTCTAATTGATTAATGGGCTACCCCTGCGATCCCTGGCTCTCGTTGACCTTAGTTTTCTGAAGGAGACTAAGGTCTTTAATAATCTCGGGTCTTAGACCCGATGCTTTATCAATTAATTCAATCCAAGAAATCAATTTTTAATAATCCTGGCATGTTTGATTAATCACGGGCCCTCGAATAGATGTAATGTTCAGGTTCGTAAACTAAACCGGCTTGCACAGGATTTGTTATGAATATAATTCAGTTTTTGATTAGAATATCTCTATAAACTTGTCTTGTGAAAACATCGACCCATTCGACTGTCGCGAAGGTAACAAAATAAATCCCATCCGGATCATTTATTTGGTACACTTTTGTCATCGGTTAATTGACATTAAGTAAACTGACTCAAATTTCACGAGTCAAAGACTCTGTTTCTCATTAGGGAGCCTTAGTCCCTTCGGAAGACTAAGGCTAACGCGGGGGAAGGAGGCGCTTCTTTGTGCGGCCTTTGGGACCAACAATGAGACCTGACACGTAGGGATCAGAGCTGAGTACCGCGTACTGTCGAGAGCCGACCCTAATGGTGTTACGCGGTTCCCATTAATTATCCCCTGATTCTTTGCTATAATGCCTTTCGGCCTTCGCACTCTTATTGATACCCACACTACTCACCGCTCCACTAAGCAATGCCTTCCCACAGAAATGAAAAATAGCACGGGAGGGATCTCTTTCGTAGAAAACTTTACCATTCCTGAGCAGTAAAAAGGTTGGATTGTTGCTTTTTACCACAAAGGTATTAGCAAAAAATGTTTTGATACCCTGGCCCAAACCTTTCGTGTCATGGGTTTCAGGATTGAGGATTTGAATTTTTAAATCACTATAACGAAGTTTCATTTCCCCCTTTGCCAGTTCATTGTTTGCGCTGACGTTGAACCAAATCTTTTTGCTATGGCCGCTTTTAATATTGATACTCGCTACAGGGTTCAATAGCCGGTTCATTGAATCCAGGGGTAGATTATTAACTTCTCCAACAAAAGCGAATTGATCCTTGGGATCTTTCATATTGAATAACACTGCAATCTCAAAATTTGCAGTATTCATGAGCTTGCCCTTGGATATAAGCCGCATGGGTTTCCTGGCCATACTGTCCACTGATGTAATGTTGAATAAATAGGCATCAAGATTGTTGAAACTAATTTCTCCGACTTCTCCATACTCGGTTCGTTTTTCCATGTAAGTGATATCACCCTTAACTTGCAAGGTGTCCAGGTAGATCCAAGATTTGAGATTGCGCAAAATGTTTTGCGGAAGGCCTCTAACCTTGTCCGCCGGAAATGGAATGGACTTGTCGCGATAGATTAAAGCGTCCAGTCCATCAAGGGCAATTTTCCGGATGCGATACTGATCTGTATTCAGCCATCCCTGCAGGTCCAATCCGCTGAAATACACACTATCAACTTTTAGATCGAACCAATCCTTTTGGAAGGTCAACCTTTTACTATATTCATTGGCCGTGAAGTCGGATGATAAGCCGATGTTCACCAATTCCAAAGTGCTCTCAGGATGTTGGAAATTGTATTGAGCAACATTGAGTTTGTAGCCATCAGGCAATGGAATTGTCAGATCGGCCCCGTCTAAAGAAGCAGATTGCGCATAATTCAGGAGGTTATTCCAATTGAAGGGGTCAGGAGAAGAAAACTCGCTAATTTGAAAATTTCCTCGATGAACAGTATAGCTTACCTGATTGAGGGTGTCTTTGAAATTGATCTCAGTGTCGCTAGCAGAAAAATATCCTAACTCCATCGGTCCAAGCATCACATCACCCGGGGCCTGATTATAGTTTTTAAAGGAACCAGCGATTGAAACATTCGCGGCAACAAATTGGAC
The DNA here is from genome assembly GCA_963664285.2 of Cyclobacteriaceae bacterium. Lineage (GTDB taxonomy): Bacteria > Bacteroidota > Bacteroidia > Cytophagales > Cyclobacteriaceae > JAJCYL01. The sequence continues at coordinate 27,714 of CAXXNX010000029.1, read as the reverse complement.
GCTGTCGACACTTATTTGATCATGATTTACAAAGGCATTCAGGTCGAAGCCAGCCATTCTTACTTCAGGTATAAGGAAAGAAGTAGTTTGATCTGCCTTCGTATACAAGACCGTATCTGCTAGAATAACGTTATTTTTTTTCTGAAAGCCAGGTTTTTGATTAATACCGAATCACCGTTTTCCATTACCGGATGTAAATATTTGATGTCTAATCTCAGATCATCCGCATAGAGTAAGACATCCTCGCTAACCATAGATTTGTTAGGATAATCGAAATCTACCAAAACCGCCGAGAGTTCAGATACTTCGATCTGTTTAAAAACTTCTTGATTTTCATCAGAAAAAATCAGATTAGCCTTCTCAAGGACGATCTTGCCAAGCCGTATCTCATATCGATTGTTTTTTTCATGCTCGGCCATACGTTCAGCCAATTTCAAATTGATACCAGGCTTCACAATTATAAGACTATCTGCTTCGAGATGGTCATCCTTCCAAAACGCTGTTTGATCAAGCCCATAGATGTCCACAAAAGGAATTTTACCATTTAACTGAAACGCCTGGAGTTTTTTGATGCCCTCAATTTCAATAGCCTCCAGGTGCAATTCTTGGGATTCCTCAATGGTCAGACTCCCGGCTTTAATGCGATGACCGATTGGTGGCGAGTTAATATCAATTTGATCGAATTGTCCGTAATAGATATGATTCGTATCTCCTATGGTCAGTGCGGTATTGATCTTCTCAGCCCTAAAAAATGAGGAATCGTTGATGATCGCCTCAAGCTGACCATTTACAACCTCTAAGTATTTGTCAGTAAAGCCATTGTTCTTCGGTGTGTTTCCATTTGAGATAGATAATTCCATTTTAATCTGTGGATTGACTATTCGAACAGAATCAAACGAAGTATAGCTACCAGCCAAAATGCTGTCTAAATGGATACCTGAAAATTGCAGGCTATCAAAATTCCCATCAACCACTTGATCATGATCTCGATATTTAAAATCCCAATCACTTAGATTCACTTGGTCAAATCTTCGACCCACTTGCAGCGCATTACCTCGCAATTCAATATCCTTGTCTGTGAACGCTATTTGATGTGCGCCTAGTTTAACCTCTTCAAATAGATTATACCAGGAGTTGGTCTGGTCATCAATGTACAGTTCGGAAACCTCCAAGTCTATATTTCCAACACTCAATTGCGGTTTTAGAGATAATTTTCCGCGGTTCAGATATAAATTCTTTACGCTGATAAGCTTGAAGTAATCCTCGAACAGAGACTGAACCACTATGCACTGAAAGTGCATAGGTTTTTAAAAATAGGAATAAGAATGAAATTCTTATTCAATTATAAAATTATCACTGCCAGGATCTGTCGGACTACGGTGATGTTCAAGGTATTCATCCACCATTTTGTCTGTTATATTTCCCGTACTCCAGGCTCCATATCCAACAGCCCAAAAATGCCGACCCAATATTGTTTCCTAAGCGCAGGAAACTCTTCTTGAATACGACGAGAAGTTCTGCCTTTCAACCGCTTCACAACGTTACTTATAGAGATGGATGGGGGATATTCAATGTGAATATGAACGTGATCTTTGCTCACTACACCTTTCAATATTTTGACATCTTCCGATTCACATATTTGGCGTACCAATTCTCTACATCTTTCTTGAATATCTCCTTTCAAAACATCATAGCGATATTTTGTAACCCATACTATATGAGCTGTCAACCACGTAACAGTATGGCTTCCAAGTCGTTGCTTTTCACTCATGAGTTAAATTTACTAAAGTGTGTAGCAACTAAAGTCTTGCACTAAAAGTGCATAGTTTTAACTAACGATTGGGACCAATAAATTTCACTTAGTGCCAGGCTAGATTGCGGTTCGTTTTGATGACTTCTCTTAAGATCGAACTCGGGATTTTGCACCTCAACCTCGTCGATAAATAACTTTTCCTGAACCAGGGCCTCTTGGTAGTCGATACCTCTTAGAATAAATAACGGCAGGTTAAGAGAAAATAACGTAACCGGATCCTCTTCCGATCCATTATTACTAATAGCAAAACCCTCAAATACCAGGGAAGAATCAAATGAGCTTAATTGTAGCAGATCGAAGTTCAGGGTATGGATGCTATCAGCGAGCTGGGAGTAATAATCCTTTATGATCATATCCACATCATCGAAATACTTTTTTCTATCATCAAAGCGATAGTTACTATTGTTCAGATCTACATTGTATAAAACTATATCCGCTCTCTCGACCTTAATATCCTGAAAAATATAAATATAATTTTGATTGGTTTTCAGGTCCAGAACAGTATTTATAGATCTCAACCGTCCAATACGGACCTTATCAAAGACATCAATAAGTTGTTTCAATAATGAATTGTCTGTGTCACTTTTTTTAGGGCTGGCATAGGTCTTATCGTCAATAAATATCTGGGAGTTGATAATCGCCAGTTCCTCCATCTCAAGATGATTTTTCCGATAAGCAGAGAAATAATCAACCCCTTTAAGTATTAATTGTGGAATGGTGATATCATAAACAACATAATCACTAGAGTCCTCAAAATTTAGAAGGGAAAGCGAATCAGGATTTATAACTAAATTTTCAAAACTAAGTACAGAGTCTGCGGTGGACAGCAAAAAGCGATCGAAAGTCACCTGGTGTATGCTGTCATCCAGGCAAAAGGTTTGGTCTCGGATTTCTAGCTCAATATTTTCTGAAAAAAATCTCTGATCTGGCCTGGAAGTTGAGTCCATTAATAAATTCATTATAAAAAAATCAATATTGCCTAGTGAGAAGCGGCTGGGGAAGTGTTCGAACACTCCGTTCTGAGCCTTGAAATAGTCTATACGCAGTACTTTTAAGTAATCGGAAATTTCTTTGTACAAATTGCCCGTTTGAAAGCTAAAACTTTGGGGAGGTGCATTCTCATTGCGTACCATGTTGATTTTTGGGTCGATAATGCGCACGTTCTTAATGACCAGCTCTCTGTCAAGGTATATACTTGAAATGGATTCCAGGTTGATCAGTAAACCTGACAGTTCCAGGGCATATAGATGATTAAAACTTTTGGAATCAAAATCTTTTGTCGAGTCCGGATTTAGTAGGAGTTTATCGACGCTTATAACTTTTTCCCATAAATCGAAATCTAATTCTTCGAAAGACAATTGGTAATAACCATTGGTTTCCCGCTTTACTAGTTGATATAAGATGTGACTGGAATAATATCGGCCCAGTTTTAGAGTCCCTACAAAAGCCAATCCAAGAACAATCAAAATTGATATGGCGCCAATAAGCAGTTTTTTAAGCTTTGGTGTGGGCAATGCTTTCATCAATAATCCCTTCTGAAAGGAACTCTTCACAAAATACATCAGAATTTCATAAGACTAAACCTTGGCTGAAGCTTTGGGCGACTAAAAAGGAGGTCACCTTGGCTGACTGTTGCCTTCCCGCAGCTACGGCGAAGCAAGGGGCTTCGGGGACTAAGAGCGCCTTTGTCAAGACTTCGGCGTCCAAGGGGGGTCACCTTCGACAAGTCCAACGCCAAAGGCTTCGGCCGTCGAAGAAGGCAGATGTGATTTAAAAAAAGAGTTTTTACTACTTTAATCATCAGGAAACGGACATAGATAGCCCAAACGAATGTTGCCCAATATTCTACATTCAAACTGTCGAGTTGGCTCCTCCATCTTTTTATTTAGCTGCTGGCTTTAGGGCTCGACACGCAAACCTCAGCGCAGCTTATATATCTGATTTTATGTTAATCAGGCTGACAAGTTTCGGAACATTCCGGATACAATGATTAATTCAAGAGCCGCTTTTGTACTTATCCCAGGAATAGTCTTCAGTTGAGAGAATAATTGCTGGCAATGAAGATTAGCCAACTGCTCCATTTGCAACTCGATTTTTTTTATTTCAAGAGTGAATTTGTTGATCATAGACTTACAACTATTGAGTGTTTGTTTATCCGGATCTGGCAGGTGTTTGAAGGCTTTCTGTTGATTAATCAATGCGGTCCTGGATTTGATCAATTGCCTTGCTAAGGCCCGTTTTTGCTGTAACTGGCCAATAAAAGCAGGAGCAGGCTTGAAGAGATCGGGTTGCATTTTATCTCCATATTCGGCAATAAGCAGCGTCTACGTTATCCGTTTTTGGCCCTTTTTAGTTTGGTTTGAGCGAAACGCTTTATCTGCAGAGGGTTGATTACAGAAACCTTAAATCCCTTCTGATCTAAGGTCAACGCATGCCGCACACTGTATACACCAGTGGCTTCCATGGTGCACCAAGCATCGGATGGTAACTGTTTGATAAATCGATTAATACCTTTAGCATTATTTTGAAATGTCAATGCTTTCTGATTCAGCGATCTATTGACAACCACGAAGTCATCTTTTGCTACATTAATACCTACATATTTGTGCTCCATAATTAGTAACTTTAAATTGAACAGAGGTTTAGAAGAATATGCTTCTTTTAAATCTCACATCCTAATACAGGCTTAAAGGCCTAATGAACTGTTCAGATTAAAGAAGCAGGGAAAGGTGACCACCACCTGCCTGCCCTTTAGACTTGTATGATATAATGATTCTAATATTGTTGTTATTAACGGTACGCTATGAGGGGGCCTGGGGGGAGACTGATAACTTGTGGATAACTTTGAAAAAAGTCAACACCGACAGAGTCGAATTATCTGCCTGCCTGGGTAAGACCCATCGGTCGATTTAATGCTCTGTCGGTTTCTTAAACAAACATCATTTAGAAATTAGGAATATCCATCGAAAGATAAGATCCATTATCAAGGGTTTGATCGTGTTTAAGTATGTTGGCCTATTTTTATCAAATGCTGAGATCAACTAATAAGTGCAATCCAAAGATTGCACTGCTCAGGCTTTTGAAGGATGAAAAAGCCCTTAAAAGCTTTTTCATCCTTCAATTGCACTTATTAGTTGATCTCAGCATTTGATAAAATGCGAGGAGAAATATAAACTAGGAGAAATTCCCAATGGGACTATCGACGTGAATATTGCCAGAAGTATCAGGAAAATTTAACTCATTTCAAAAAATGGAAAAACCTTCGAATCCATTTCATCCGCAGGCGGTGGTTACATACGGTTCCCCAATCGTAACCTATGAGAATCTACTCTATATGGATACGGTCTTAAATGAGATGAATAATTACTTAATAAACTACGCGTCTAAAGATTCTGGTAAGGCAGTAGGTATAAAAGGTGCTCATGGCTCTGGTAAAACCCATATTTTAAGCTGGCTTGCACAAAAAGCGGCTAGCCTAGAAACCTCTGATCCTACTATTCTCTATGCCAAAGCAGATTCAACAAAATTCTTTGCTTTGTACAAGCAATACACCTCAAATGAAAATTTAAGAAGAGAATCTTTAGAGGATCTCATTTGGATCTCTTTAAGAAAAAGAGCAAAAAATCATTTGGAAAGAGCCAAGGTAACGGAAGAACTATCAGATGAAATAGACTCTGAAGAAAATTATCAAAAACTCATCAAGGAAGGAGAAATTGATCCCGAAGAGTTAATGGGCTCTTTACAAAAGCTTCTAGTTGATTCTAAAGTTCCCGATGAAATTATTAGTGTGCTATTACAATTGATAAATCCTGAATTAGGAAGCATCGTTTTTAATTGGATCAGTGGAAGAGACCTAGACAAAGAATCGTTATCAGATTTGGGTGTCGAATATAATTTAAGAGAAATTTCAACCAATAACGAAACTGAAACTGAAACTGATTATATCGCGATAAATGCATTAGAAACTTTAGCCGCCCTACACCAAGTAGCAGAAAAACCTTTGATAATCTTTTTAGACCAGTTTGAAGTATTAATGAATTCCCAGGGTAATCCATCACGCCTGGAGAGTTTGAATTCACTGATAAAAAAGTTCATTGAAAATTTAAGCCGGCAAAAGACTTTATTAATAATTGCCGGAAACCACCTTTCCTGGGACAATCTCCGTAGGGATGTAACCCCCAGATTACACAATCGAGAACCCATTTTAGTCGGCAATTTAGATTCAAAAGAGACTAAAGCATTAATCAATTCTTACACTAAAAATACCGATAGGTTTAGTAAGGAATCAATAAAAGACATCCATAGGTTATCAGGTGGGATTCCTCGTGAGGTGATTAGGATTTGTTATTATGCTTATGAGCAGGTTAAAGGTATTTTGAAAAATACAGATCAAGATATTTTGATCGAGAGTAGTAAAAAGTCGGGACCCATTGACGATCAACTTAATCTTCTCCTTAATCAAGCGGATGCTGTTTTAAAGAAATATGGTCAAGTTATAAATGAGGTGTCTGCTGGAGATAACAGCACCATTGACAGAGTCGTCAATATTAATGGCAAAAACCAATTAGCACTAGTAGTGCTCAAAGCAACCGATAAAATATCGGAGGTAGACTCGGCTGAAAAAGTCAAAGAGATAAATAAATTCATTGAAGTAGGCATTTAATAAATACAAATCATTTTATAAGGACAAGGCTTATGATTCACCATTCTGTCCAACAGATTATCAAATATTCCACCTTTCATCTGACTGCGGTTAAACCTATAACAATATTGGTCAATGTATGCCTGAAGGTTATCTACGGAATGATGGATACCTCTAAGCCAGGCCTTGAACATCATAATTGTCCTGTGTAAGTCTGGGAAGTTCTTACCCTTCTTTCCACTGTCGGTTTGAACCAGGAGGCTGTATTTATTTTTTAAGGGCATGTATCCCCTCCACTTATCGGTTTTGATATTAGCCCGACAGGATATATGATCTTCGAAAAAAGGCTTTAGCTGCCTGGTACCTGCATTGTCAATTATCCTGGCATACATTCGGCTAACTCCTCTGCCTTTCTTCTCAATTGCAACTAAAACCTGCCTTTTTCGGTTATTCTGACGCCCTACAACACCTTCTTCCTGTTCTCCTACTACCGTTTCATCGACTTCTACTTTGCCCATTAGCGGGTATTTGCCACTGCTGGCCATTGCTTTCATAACCTTGTGTTGGAACAGCCAGCAGGTTTTTTGGCGCAACCCCAGTTTTCGGCTCAGTTCAGTAGAAGCAATTCCTTTTTTATTTGTACTCATGTAGTAAACAATATAAAAAGCCTTTAAAAGTGGGAATTTAACCTTGTGGAATAGGGTGCTACTAGTGGGAGTAGCCTGATACTTGCATTTAGTGCATTGCCGTGTATGCTGCAGCTTCCCACCGCAATACCGGTCATGGCCACACCTCTCACATTTAAACCCTTTGGGCCATTTCAATTCGGCCAGGTATTCTTGGCAACTGTCGTTATCGGGGAATTTCTCCTGAAACTCGAAAAGTGTTAGACTTTCATACTTTTTCTCCATATCTTGAAATTTAACTTTTACTCTTAATTGATATTAATATACTGAATATCAGTGACTTAACAAAGTATTTCAAGCTGTTTTTAGAGTCAAAATCATTATTTATTATATGCCTACTTCAATAAATTCATTTTACAATATTGGAAAGAGACGGATATAATTTTTACATCAATCGGGTATTCCAGCGATGAAGTACGGAAAATTATTGGAAAAACTAGTTCAGTAATTCAGTTTAACCAGGAGGATTATGATCAGAGACTAAATTCAGAAATTCTAAAACTAAATCTCTATGATCCCCAAGAAAAGGATGATCATGAAGTTTTGGACAAGATAAATGAATTAGGAAAAGCCTTAGAGAAATTAAAGGCACAACGAGAAAAAGAAAATGAAGATATAAGAAACGTATTCGATAATAACACTGAAGAGATGGCACGGGAAAGGAGGGACGAAAAAGAATATAAAACAAGTTGGGAGATGCTTGACAAAATGGATGAATTAAAGAATCGCCTTTCAGTAGAAGCTGTTGAAGATTATGGAAGTGAAATTAAGTCGCAAAAGAATTCGATGAGATCTTTACTGATATCTAATGAAGCGTTTATCAAGAACAACTATTTTGATCGATTGGGAGGGTATTTTTTGGACATTTTATCAGAGGAATCTGAAGCTGGTTATTACAAAGCTGAGAGGGATGGAAAAAAAATTATAATTCTTCGTGAAATGAGAAGTGTCCTTAGAAAAACAAATTTCTGGGATAAATTGCAAAGGAACAACTTCAAATCACTTGCGATGTTGTTCATTATTGTTTTCGTATTTACGTGGTATTTCTATGGAGGACTATTTGGTTTTGGCGGGGAAACAATATTTGAATATTACTTATTGAAAGTAGTAGAGGGCATTCCAATGGCTGCTTTTCTAACCGGATTTGGTTATTTGATTTTTCTGTTTTTTTTTAATATCAATTTAAAAAGATTTAGACCTTAAATTGTCACCGGACAATTAATGTATGAGCGTGGCAGGGCAAAAATGTGGGCGTGACGAAGCCTGGTGGGTGGATAACGTATCTTTGCCAAGATTTTTGCATCCTTTTTATCGATTGAAAAAGGATGAGCCCAGCGGCTTGAGCGAATAGAGCGAGCACCTGCTGGGAAATACTTTAACATAAAATCAGTACCGTTATCGTACTGAAGTCCGATAACTGATTTTATAGTTAACCAGCAAGCTGGCCACATTTCCCGGGTGGGACCGTCACTTCCTATGGGTTTGTTATATGATGTCCTGTGTTATGTTCAATCTAGCTTCGGGTTCCTGGAGCCTTAATTTTTTCCTTTAGAGAGGGGAAAGAGTTTTTCTTACTTCAATTCTTGGTTCTCATGGAACACGCTTTTGCCATTTTTGGTATGAGGGAAGGAAAAGGGGAGGCAAATGGGTGTGAAAAGGAAAGATTGACTTCTTGATTTTATAGTATCTTTGAAATATGGCAACCACAAGTGAAATACGAAATAGATTGATAGATAGTCTGATGGCTATAGACAATCCTGATTATCTCCAAGCCCTTGAGAAAATGATAGAATCTTCAAATGTTCAAAAGCAAAAAATACATTTAACCGAAGAACAAAAGGCGATGTTGGTAATGAGCGATGATGATATCCACAAAGGAAGAGTAATCGATCAAGAGGCCCTCAACGAAAATGAACTTGAATGGCTCACAAAAGAGTAATCTGGACAGAAACTGCTGCCAAACAAAGAAATAGCATATTACGATACTGGGTCAAACACAATAAATCAAACTCTTATTCAATAAAACTACTCGAGCTTAGTAATAAAAAGACGAAACTCATTGCTAGGAATCCTGAAATGTATAGACTTTCAGAATATCCAGATACCAGAGTGGCTTCAATGGGACATTTCGGAATTTATTATAAGATTGACCAAGGAGTTATCATAATCACTGCATTTTGGGATAATCGCCAAGATCCAAAGAAATTACTAGAAGAACTGAAAAGGGCTAAATAGCACAATATATCTGTAGCAGATATTTAAAAATGTCTTATTGAGCCTACAAGGCTAAGAGAAATGTCTTTTATATGAAAAGGGGTTACTTAAAAATGTCATTATAAACTTTCAAACTAATTTCTACTCAGGATGTATCTCAATAATCTCCCTGCTTTGGTTTTAGAAGCCATTGCTGTGGTACGGCTACATTATTCTCCTTTTAATAGACAATCTTTTGTTCTAGCCTACCTGGCAGTTGTACTTTGCAGTAAACTTGATTTAAGGTCATTAAATTGAGATCTTCTAATGTATAGCCAAAGGTTTTTGATATGTAATCCATGCTCCTTTGTGTATTTCTGGAGAGATGTATCGTTAGCAAACAGAAAATATTTCTATGGTCTTCATATTTGATTTGGCAGGTGTAGCCCATAAATTTCATTAACCTTTCAAGTCTTTCATTAAATGCTTTTCCTGAATTGAGAGACTCTAATTCTATAACTTCCTCTAAGATTTCATTTAAATCATTGAAATTATGTCTATACTTTTCAATATAACTTTTAATAAAATTCTCTAACCTGGTATAATTGCACAAACCAATTACAGTGCCGCTATAGTTTTTAGAAACAAATTTGGATAGATGTTCAAGTTTTAATTCAAAAAGTTCTACGAGGTCAAATCCATAAAAAAATATCAAGATATATAGCATTGTGAAGTCGTCCAGCCGTTTGGAGGCTACTCTCATATTAAGGAGATCATTCAAAAAATAAATTAGAATATTTAAATTGAAATTTTTTGGAGTGTGATCAAATCTCATGAAAAAATGAGAATGCTTTTCATTTAGATCATTAGTCCTCTCTAATACCTTATCTAAATGCTGCTTGTTATATTCCATCATTTTTTCATGTTTAGACATATTGTTATATATGCTAAAACCCCATGATTTAAATAGACGCTGAGATCAACTAATAAGTGCAATTGAAGGATGAAAAAGTTTTTAAGGGCTTTTTCATCCTTCAAAAGCCTGAGCAGTGCAATCTTTGGATTGCAAAATGTCAAAAAACTACACACATCTCAGTATTGATCAAAGGTATCAAATTGAAGCATTATTGAAAACAGGAGCTACTCAAAAGGAGATTGCCTGTATCGTTCATTTTCACCCGTCTACGATCTCACGTGAGCTTAACCCGAAAAATTCATAGTAGACAATAAAAAACAGGCATAAATTGCTTATATTGAGATAGTTAGACAACAAAATAAGCAATTAATTTATGCCTGAATATAAGGAAAAAGATACCGTATTTTATCGAGGAAAACAAGCTTTTAAATTTGATTTTTCAGCATCAGCGATTAGCTCAGACGGAGCGATATTGTTAAGTGAAAAAGTAGAGAGAAAGACTGGTCTATTAAAAAGCTTCGCCGCACTGATTCCTGACTATCGAAACCCCTTTTTTATCGAATACACTTATGAAGAAATGCTTCGCCAACGGGTGTTTTTAATGATGCAGGGCTATCAGGATTGCAATGACGAACAAAAACTCCGAGAGGATCCGGTGATCCGTAAAGTACTAGATAGCGGATTATGTTCCCAGCCTACTTTAAGTCGATTTGAAAACAAGGCCGATCGGAGTCTGATCTACCAGATGAGTCAATGGTTTGTAGACCGTTATGTAGAGGAGTTGAAAGAGAAGACTGGTCAAATCATCATTGATGTAGATGGTACCGATGACCCTACTCATGGATCCCAACAACTCAGTTTGTATAATGGCTATTATGGACAGACTATGTACCATGAGTTGTTCTTTAAGGACGGGAACACCGGTCAGGTCATTTTACCAGTACTACGTCCGGGCAATTGTCACTCCAACAAATGGTTTGTGGCCTTATTGAAAAGGATTGTCATTAAAATCAGAAAAAAACTGCCCTCAGTAAAGATCCTTATTCGAGCGGATAGTGGCTTTTCAGGAGCATCTTTTTATCGGATAGCTAAGCAGTTTGACCTTCAATTTTGTTTAGGTATTAGTAGTAATGAAGTTTTAAAGACTTTTACCAAACAGACTATCATTGAAGTAAAAAAGGAATATGCTTCAAAAATCATCAAACATCAAGAGTTTGTTGGCCCGTTTACTTACCAGGCCAAAAGCTGGGATCGTTCTGAAAAGCTGTACGCCAAAGTGGAGTCTACCGGAAAAGGAATGAATGTCCGTTACTTTGTGAGCAACTTTGAAGCGATGACCGCTCAACAGATTTACTTTGATTTTTATGTCAAGCGAGGTGATGCCAGTGAAAATCGAATAAAGGAACTCAAAAACATGACTTATTCCGACCGGCTTTCCTGTCATCGCTACTGGGCCAATTTCATGCGTTTAATCATCGCTACCCTCTGTTATGAAATGTTCCGGCAGATTAAATTATTAATTGCCAAAACAAAACACCACTTTGCTAAACGATGGCAAGTGGACAATATCCGGCTTTACCTGATGAAGGTTGGGGCGTGCCTGAAAGAAAGGAAAAGATCATTGACAATACAATAATGAAGCAACCACAATGTACCCTGATCTTCTAGATAAGGATCCCAACCATTCTCCATAAAGATTCTGTCAGCAACTGGCTTGATATCTTCAATATCAATATCAACAAGTCCGAAAGACCTGACCCAATATCTAATAGAAGTGACCATATTCTTACCAACCCCAAGAAGGATAGGTGCTTCATCCTTGAAATCGTTGCCAGATTTGAGATGATCGTATCCCTTTTTAAGCCAAAGAGACCGGCAGTGAAATGATTCGTGGCCTGAGAACCTCATACTTAATTGAAAAGTTTAATTTGATCATTATTTTTAATAAAGTCCTCAGCTTGCTTCAAAAACCAGTCTTTCAGAGTCATGTCATTTTTTGCCAAAGCCAGATATAAATCACTCTTAAGTTTCGGATCAGCTTCAATTACGATTCTCCCAGATTTTCCTCTCGCCATATTACATTTGTTACATATGTTATGTAACAAATGTACGCAAAATTTGATGTTTTGATCAGTTGGAGCTTTCTTACATATGAAGGCCCCAATTGTTTTTTGCATCCATCAGAACTTATAATAATGTCTAATAAAATTATTTTGCTGCTGATTTCGTTTTTGAAATCAATTCCTCGGGATCTAATCCAAGCTTCTCAGCAAGCTTAAATAGAGTAATAAGGGTTGGCTGTTTATGGCCATTCTCTAGCCTCGAGATGTGGGTAGCATGGGATTGAATTGCATGTGCTAATGTCTCTTGCGAAAGCCCTTTACTTATACGATGCTCTCTTAAAACTCGACCAAATGCCTTTATGACTTGCTCTTCTATCACAGAGAGCAAATTGAATCTTATGAGAGGCTCTTGCCATAGCCTAAAGGGCAAGATGTAATTTAGTTTTTATATATTGAGCGCATTTAGAGCAGAACAAATTTTAATGAAATTAGACCAATTTATAAGAGATCGATCCGGGTCAAGGAATAACAAGTATAGAACTCTTAATATTGATGAAGATCTTCACTTATTCTTCAAGCAAACAGCGAATCACTATAACCTGGCTTTATCAGATTTGATCTTTAATATCCTCAGTCATTGGAAAACTGAACATCAAGAAGAGATTAAGAATGATATCTTAAAAAGATTGGGCAGCTAGTTTTTTATTATAATGTGAACCAACATGTCTAAAAAATATGACTTAAGACCCGTCATAGTAAATATCGATGGAAAACAAGTAAAAGGATACTTTCATCGATTCATCTATTCATTTTCAACTCAATATAGTGCAACTCAAGCCCTAATAGAATTAGCTGATGGTAGATTAAGATACTATGATCCTTTCTATGTTCAGTTTTCAGATAGAGAAACTCAAGTGGAAGAACCAATTGATAAATGAACTGACATTTATTTTCTACCTTAGAATACCAGAAATGAAATTTCAGTTCGCTTCGGATCTTCATCAGGAATTTGAACACAACGAGGTTTTTCTGAAAATGAAACCGCTTAAGCTAGTTGCAGATATTCTGCTACTGGCCGGTGACATCACCTATTTAAAAGATGATTGTTTGCAAAGCGAATTGTTCCACAGGCTTTCAGGGGATTTTGACCATGTCTATTTGATTCCAGGGAATCACGAATTCTATCAGGGCTGTTTTCCCATCAATAAAGTACTTCCAGCTTTCAGACTGAAAGTGAGCGACAATATTGAATACCTGAACAACCAGATCGTCATCCATGAGAATGTTAGGCTAGTCTTTACTTCTCTATGGACTGAAATCGTCAATATCCAGATGATTAAGCAAGGGATATCGGATTTTCATGGTTGCATGTATGATGAAAAGGAGTGGATTCGCTACCAACCTAAACATCACAATGAATGCCACCGGCAAAGCCTGGAATTTTTAGACAAAGAATTAGCCATAAACTTTGATGGCTCAACTATTGTGATTTCTCATAGCGTGCCGTTCGGTGATAGCTATTGTGATTATGAACATGATCGTCGTTTGCAGGAATTTTTTCACGTAGATTTATCAAAAAAGTTGAAGAAATGGAAGGTTGATCATTGGATCTATGGTCATAATCACTTTAACCAGGAAGCCTTTCAAATTGAGAACACCTGGTTTCATACCAATCAACTTGGATATGTTAAAGATGGAGAATTAGTCCGCAGCTTTAGACAAGACGCCACTATTGAAGTATAATCGTATTTTTCTCTCGCGTCTATTGTAATGAATTTCATAATATTCCCATTAATACTCAGCGTCCAAGATAAAAAAACCGTAATCGCTATAATATAACTATCGCCATATCAAGTGAAAACGGTCTAAGTCCAAATTTAGTCAAGCGCAAACCAGTTGGGCTGGGCTTCAAGTTAAAGATAACTGATTTCGCTATATTTAATATCGTTTTATGGGCATCTACGAATTTGCACTTCTCAATTCAACCGACCAGGCTAAAACAGTTTGGACAGAAGGCACTCATTTAGCCTCACGAACAGTTAATAAGATAAAGAAATACAACCTCTATTCACTCGGAAACTTCTATATCGAAATCCTTTATGACTCAAGAGACAATGAAGTCAAGAAGATAAAGTCCTTTCGGAGCGAGCGACTATTGAAACCCTATCTTTCTAAGATCACATTAAAACTTTAACCATGACCAATCTGGAAGAAAAACAGCGAACCAGAAGGTTCTATTTCTGCATAGCCTTCTGGCTCATCTCGGCTGCTATTGCCTTTTATTCTGGTTTTGAAACTGGGAAGATAAGTGTGGAGTATGAAGCAAGTAAAACCCCTGCTTTCCTAACAACCGATTGAGTAAGGGTTACATGGAATCAACAGCCAAACGAATAGCTAAGAAGTACGGGGTCGATTATAAACAATTAGTTGGCAGGGGAAAGTCTCATGATTATCAAGCAGCCAGCGAGAATTGGCTGTTGAGTTACTAACCAGCAACTTTGAAGCACAAAAGGTAGCAAAATTTCTAAATAACCGCAGTGTAAGTATAGTAAGGAGGCTTTCTGACAGTTACCAGGGCTGTGAGGATAATAAAAGAAAGGAGAGAAAATGAATAGGAGCGTGAGTGGTGTTCGATGAGAAGTTGACTAAATTGAGTAATGAAAAAAGGGACGTTTAATGATTGATTTGAAGACATATGTGAGTCGACTAATTCAGAGCTTCCATATTGCTAAATTTGAAGATTTTAAATGCACTCAAAAAGATTGATCAATTACTTGTATCAGTTGAATCAATTGATGAAGATTCTTCAGGTTGGCAAAGTTTTTTAAAGGGAGAGTTTGACGATCATTTCAAAGATCTGTTGACCGAAGGACAACGTATGTCAATAAAGGTAGAATATGGTGAACAGAATCGAGTTTTAACAAAATGATTTAATTTAAATGTTTCTCATTTAACTGAAAGAGGTATAGGAGGGAGCTCCGGGTATTGCTACCGATTTGACCATGCCGACTGTATTGGCATTAGAACAAGCCTAAGAGGCGCATGAACTACAATGATAATTATTGCTCTTATTGGATTCTATTGTGTATCAGGTAAACTCAGTTAAGTGATAATATGAAATTGGCAGTCATTGGATCAAGATCTTTCTCAGATAAACAGCTACTTTTTAGTATTCTAAGTGGAATTAATAATATTGAGCTCATCATATCCGGAGGTGCTAAGGGAGCAGATCAAATGGCAGAAGAATTCGCCAAGCAGCATAATATTGATACCCTCATATTTAAACCAGATTATAATCAATTTGGTCGTGGAGCTCCTCTGATTAGAAATAAGCATATTGTAAATTCATCGGAATTGATTGTTGCTTTCTGGGATGGAAAATCAAGGGGCACAAAAAATGCATTGGAACATACCCAGAAAAGTGGCAAGAAAATAGAGATTCATAATTTTTAACCGTGATTTAAATACGAGACCAATGAATCTCATTTAGTAACTAACTGAAATTTCATGAAGTTTCTTTAAAAGTAAGCACAGATGCTCAAGACATCTTTAAGTATCCAGAAGACAATTCCAATTATCTGCTACATATCAAGTTTCTCAAACGTTTATTTAGCTATTTAGTATAATGCAAATTATGTAACTAATAATGTTATATAATTTATATTATGTTAAATAGAATGTTTAAAGTAGTAGGTAGCCCTATTTACAAAGCTACCTATCTTAATATCTTATTGTCCTTGCTCAGCTGCCTCCAACTCTTCTACCTTATTAAATGCAGCTTCTGCTTTATCATTCATCTTTAACTGAGTATAGATCTGCTGCAATGCTTTCCAGGCATCCACATCTTTGTCATTGAGCTGCGTCGATTTTTCGATATATGGAATTGCTTTCACTATAATCGAATTTCCTTTAGCCATCACTTCTTTGCCTGACTTATTGTAAGTTTTAATGTCCATATCCCGCACTATGTCATAATGCTCTTTAGCGAGGTTAACATATATTACGCCCAGGTTGTAGTTCACGATAAAATCATCCGGCTTTATTTCCAGGGCGTTCTCATAATGACCTTTTGCCGCTTCATATTTAGGTCTTGCCTCGTCCCACTTCTTCTCAATCATCAGGTTATATCCGGTATTGTCCTTAAACAAACCTAATTGAATATGAAGGGATGAATTTCCCGGATCTTTCAGTACGGCTGCTTCTAATTGTTTAAGGGCTTCTTCATCATTTCCCAGTGTTATGTAAATGTTAATCTCATCATACTTAAACTGGTTATGATCCGGATAAGCCGTTTGTCCTTGCTTGATTAGTATCATTGCCCTGTCTGTATCTTTAAGTGTCTCTTTTGCGATGTAAATAGCGCTGCCATATAACTCCTTGTCAGCGTAATTCATTTCAATTATCACTTCATACAAATCCAGTGTTACCTCCTGATTGTCTCCCTGGTATGCCGCCAATGCTGCATAATATAAGGTTGTCGAATCATCAGGAATCACCATTAATGCCTTTCTGAAGTTATTCAAAGACTTGTCGTAATCTTCCGCATTATAGGCTTCAGATGCTATATTGAAATAATTGCCGTGGAATTGTGAAATATTCTGAAGATCAAGTAGTTGTGCCGCATTACTTTCGGGATCAATTTCTTTTGCTTTAGTGTATGATTCCATAGCGATGCCAATGGCCTCATCACCACCTGCCACGGCAATCGCCTGGTAAACTTTAGCTCTGGTTATCCACACATCCTGTTTGCTCGAATGTTTTTCAAGAGTTACGGCCTTATCAATCTCTGCTTTAGCATTTTCTAATTCATTCTTGGCCAAATAACTCTCAGCCTTCATAGGACTACCCTTAGGCGGTTTTTGGGCATAAATCATTCCTACAACAAGAAAAGACAGTGTAAGTAGTAGTAATCGTTTCATTTTCTAATCATTTATCAGTGATTGGTGATTCTATAAATGTGCCGGTTTTCCGGAAATTCCATGACAAAATTAATTATTTTGTTGATTATTCTTTGATTTCAGCATCGCTATCGGGCTTTTCTGCCGTGTTTTCCGGTGCGTCTTCACCGTTTTCAGTTTCTTCAATGCGTTCAATCTTTTCAACCGATGAAATTTCGTCATCCTCATTAAGTTTGATCAGTCTCACACCCTGTGTGGCCCTGCCCATAACCCGTAGATTCTCCACAGCCATCCTAATGGTAATGCCAGATTTATTGATGATCATTAGGTCATCCGAATCAATTACTTCCTTGATGGCTACCAGTTTACCTGTCTTGTCAGTCACATTGATGGTCTTTACACCTTTGCCTCCTCTCCTCGTGATACGGTAATCTCCAATGGATGAACGCTTGCCATATCCTTTCTCGGAAACTACCAGTAAGTCAGAATCTTCTCGGGCTACACATACAATACCGATAACGCGATCGTCAGCTCCTTCCAACCTAACACCCCGCACACCCGCGGCTACTCTTCCCATAGCCCTTACATCCGATTCATGGAAATGAATGGCTTTTCCGGAACTCTTGGCAATTACGATGTGGTTATTGCCATTGGTAAGCCTGACCTCCAACAATTTATCACCTTCGTTGATAGTGATGGCATTAATTCCATTCTGACGTGGTCTGGAATAAGCTTCTAATGTTGTCTTTTTAATGATACCCCTTTGAGTACACATAACCAGGTAATTGTTATTAATGTAATCTGCATCCGTAAGTGTTTTTACATTAATGATAACCCTCACAGAGTCTTCCTTTTCTATGTTGATCATGTTCTGAATGGCCCTGCCTTTGGAAACCTTACCTCCCTCCGGTATTTGGTATACCTTTTTCCAAAATACTTTACCAAATTCGGTAAAGATGAGCAGGTAATTGTGCGAGGTAGCGATGAACAAATGTTCTGTAAAGTCGTCATCCTTTGTGGCCACCCCTCGGGAACCAACGCCCCCCCTGCCTTGCGTGCGGTATTCCACCAGCGGTGACCTTTTGATATAGCCCTGGTGGCTAAGAGTGATCACCATCTCCTCATCAGGGATCATGTCCTCATCGGCGAAATCTTCACCGGAAATCTCGATGGTTGTCCTACGCTCATCTCCGTAGCGCTCTTTGATATCGGTTAATTCATCTTTGATGATACCCATTCGCAACTCTTCTTTCCCAAGGATCTCCTTCAACTTCTCTATAATCGCAACTACTTCCTCGTATTCTTTAACGATTTTTTCGCGTTCCAAACCGGTCAGTCGCTGCAATCTCATCTCCAGAATGGCCTTGGCCTGGATCTCTGAAAGTTTAAACTTCCTCATTAACCCGGTCTTGGCAATTTCCGCATCTCGTGAATTCCTAATCAAGGCAATCACCTCATCCAGGTTGTCCAGGGCGATTAGGTAACCCTGCAGGATATGCGATCTACGTTGCGCTTCATCAAGCTCGTATTCCGTACGCCGGGTCACTACCTCATGACGGTGGTTTACAAAGTGTTTTACCAGGTCCTTGAGGTTTAGTGTATAAGAAGGCCTTCCCTTAACCAGCGCCACATTATTCACACTAAATGAAGATTGTAGCGCTGTGTATTTATATAAGTTGTTCAGTATGATGTTGGGAATTGCGTCTTTCTTCAGATCATATACTACCCTCAATCCATCCCTGTCTGATTCATCCCTGATATCAGAGATACCTTCAATTTTCTTTTCAGCGATCAATTGGGCCGTCTTCTCTATCATACTGGCCTTATTCACCATGTAGGGGATCTCGGTTACGATGATCTGTTCTTTGCCGGACTTAGTGGTGTCAAAGTTGGCCTTAGCTCTCATAACCACTCTTCCCCTACCCGTCTCCAATGCCAATTTCACACCAGAATAGCCGTAAATCAGACCACCGGTAGGGAAATCCGGAGCTTTAATATGCTCCATAAGTTCCGGAATGGTTATTTCATTGTTGCTGATATAAGCAATGATGCCATCTACCACTTCCGACAGGTTATGTGGGGCCATATTGGTAGCCATACCCACCGCAATACCTGAAGAACCATTTAATAGCAGGTTGGGCATTTTCCCGGGCAGTACCGTGGGCTCTTCTGTAGAGTCATCGAAGTTCGACTGAAAATCAACTGTGTTCTTGTTGATATCAGTCAACATCTCCTCGGCCACCCGCTTCAGTCTCGCCTCCGTATAACGCATCGCTGCCGGTGGATCACCATCCACTGACCCAAAGTTACCCTGCCCGTCAACCAACGGATATCGTAATGACCACTCCTGGGCCATGCGCACCATGGCATCGTAGACCGCAGTATCACCATGTGGGTGGTATTTACCTAGCACTTCTCCTACTATTCTTGCTGATTTCTTGTGTGCTTTATTATGGACAAGCCCCAATTCCTGCATCGCATAGAGGATCCTTCGATGTACCGGTTTAAGGCCATCCCTCACGTCCGGTAAGGCTCTGGAAATGATTACAGACATCGAATAATCGATGTATGCACCTCTCATTTCATCCTCTATGTTAATGGGTATTATCGTCTGTCCGCCCGATACGTTTTCCTTGTCGCCGTCTGCCATAAAATGCTTTTAAATATTCCTTGGATTCCAGGTATTCCAAAAACTGGCGCAAGTTAACGAAAATTAGCCTGAAATAATAGGATTTTACTAATTAAACCAATACTTTAAACTTTAATAATTCACTTGTAACTGCTTATAAATCAAGGTTTTATAAAATTACGGAAAAAATTGTATTATTCCGAGGCGCTTCTTAGCAAGGTTTAAAGAATATCACTTAAGTAGCTGTAGTTCCAACGCTTAAGATGATCGTATTCAAGTACACCTTTTGTTATGGTTAGCGGGGAGTCAAAATTGTTGTGGTAAAGCTTTCCGGTGCCTAAACCCTGTGGAATCGTAACGGTATATTGTGCCGTTAGTTGGGCGATGGCATTCAGTCCGATATTTGATTCCAATGCTGATGTCACCCACCAGCCGATATCCTTCTCCTGCGCAAGGTTGATCCACTCAACCGTCGACCTGATGCCACCAAGCAATGAAGGTTTCAAAATGATAAACTGAGGTCTTACACGATCGAGCAAAGATGCCTTATCTGTTATATCCTCGATACCGATCAATTCTTCATCGAGCGCTATGGGTATTGGTGTTCTTTCGCACAGATCATGCATAGCCTCCACCTGACCCACGGCAATGGGTTGCTCAATAGAATGAATATCAAATTGGCTTAGGGTCTTAAGTTTGTCAAGCGCATTTTCTGTCGCAAAAGCCCCATTGGCATCTACCCGAATGGTAAGTCCATGATCTGCATATTCTTGCCTGATATATTGCAGCAATGATAGCTCCTCATCAAAGTCAATAGCGCCGATCTTAATCTTGATGCAGGTAAATCTGCTCCTGATTTTAGCATCAATTTGAGCCTTCATGAAAGGCTTATCCCTCATCCATACCAATCCATTAATCGGTATACTGGCTTCACCCCTGCTGAAAGCATTGTCAAAGATTATCCGTCGACCGCCATTCACTAAATCAAGAAAGGCTGTTTCAAGCGCAAACCTTACAGATGGCATGATCGTGAGTTGGGCAGCAAGATCAAGCCCCTGGTTGCCACCTGGAGTTTCTGCTTTCTTTAAAATTAATTGGAGTCTCCTTAATTCCTCTTCTATCTCATCAGGAGTTTCAGAACTAAGCCCTTTCAATGGGCTACATTCTCCTAATCCATAAACTTCGCTCCCGGATTCATAGACTTTAACAATCCACGAATCCTTCTCTCGGAGTACACCCCTGGATGTTCCCGCATCGAATTTGAATTGTAAAGTATGCTTCTGGAAGTCGAGCTTTAAGCCCACGGGTTAAATTTTTTCTTCAGCAATCTTTAAATGCTGCTCATTCACTAATTGCAAAGCAGCAGAACCGTTCCACAGTCTCAACTCCATTACCAGGCTACCTGCTATTATCGCAGGATCAGTTTCAGTAAGTGCCCTCGCCTCTTCGATGGTTTCTACATTAAAGATATATATCCCGCGGACAGGATTTCCATCAGCAGCAAATGGACCAGCTATTGAGAGCTTCCCTTCTTCAGCCATTCTAACGATATTATCGAGGTGCTGTCTTTGCAAATTTGCCCTGGCTGTAGAGTCCTGATCCCGATTAGGACCCTCTTTGAGGAAAGCCATGACATACATTCTCATGCCATATTCATCTGCACCTAGTTTTTCAGCCAGCTCTTTATCGAAAACCACCTCATCACCGGTAGATGCATCAGAGGCAGTTTCTGTTTCAACAGTAACTTTAGCATCACATGCAACAAGAAGCGCCAACGCTACACCGAAAATAGATTGTGCAATATTTTTCACTTGAGTTTCGTGTTTTAGTTAAATTGACAATCGAATATAAAGATGAATGAACATTTGACGAGAATATTTCAGAAAATGGTGTCGATTAACTACTCAAATGATCGATATCAATCGGAAACATCCCCCTGACCCCCTTCAAAGGGGGAGTTGATCTAGTTCAATTAAGCTATAATCAGCTCTCCCATCGAAGGGAGATTCAGAGGAATGTTCCTCGACCCAGTTTAATAAATCTAATAATGGCCAGAAAAGCACAATGGGTAAATATCGGAAAGTACAAGGTAGAGCTTTCGAACCTGGATAAAGAGCTCTATCCCGATGATGGTGTCCTCAAGGCAGAGATCATTGAATACTACCTCAAAATTGCGCCAACCATTCTATCCCACCTTAAAGGCCGGCCACTAACTTTGGTTCGCTTTCCTGACGGGATTTATGGCGAAACTTTTTACCAGAAGAACCGGCCCGATTGGGCGCCAGAATGGATTGAATATGTGCAGCTGGGTAAGGAAAAGAAAGACTACATTGTACCCACTTCCGATGCCTCCCCGGTCTGGCTCGCCAACCTGGCTTGTTTGGAATTACATCAGATGCATTCCAGGAAACAACATATTCGGAACGCGAAGGGAACCCTTTTTCGAGGGATTTGCCAGATTCCGATAAGGGATTGCCTTTCGATTATCGGAACGCGAAAGCAAGGATAAACACATACAAGCGTAAAAGTCAAGGTCTTTCTTACGTAAACCGTAAAATTCATATTTGACTTTCTCGTTTCCATGCCTTACTGCTCCCTATTTGCTTCTATTCAGTAGATCGGAATTTTTCTCGTCAAACAGCCGTTTTAAGGGTTTATGCCCTAAATAGGTAGTAGGATGCCTATTTCCGATCGTATCGCCCCAGATCGGCGCACAGGGCTATAATGGCTTTATATGGCATGATATTCAGGGTTTTATGTAATAGGTATAGGATTACAAAACAAAAACAAAAAACAGGAATGCTTACCGCAAGCCGTAGCACTTACGCTTGCGGGCTGCGTGTCCTTCCTCGCTCCCGTTAACACAAGGCTATACGCGCCCTCTGTCTCTGTCGTATGTAGGGAAAGGCTATCGCTGCCCAAAGCGGCATGACCCGACGCGACAGTACACTTAAATACACGAAAAAAACTGTCCAGTTTTTTCGGACCACTTCTTACAAAAATTTGGGAAGTCAAGCTTTTTTTGAGATTTATTTTTGGGGAAAGGTGTCATAGGTAGTGGGGTTATCGCACAAAGAACCTAACATGTCGGTATAAAAATTAACGCTCTCCTTCATGCTCCCAATATTTGAGGCTTATATACTTAACTGAAAAAGAAATCTAATAGTGCCGAAGGGCACGGAGGCTAACAACATGGAAATTCGAATGACACGAGGAATCTCTATTGAATTTCAGGGAGACATCATATTATTCCCGCGAGGAACCTCTATTGAGTGGAATTGAAGCAATGGGGGCAACCTTATTGCTGCCCCCATTTTATCATTTGGCTGGTTCTGCTTGCACAAAAACAAGTTGCCAGTCCTTTCCGAGGTCTGAACTCATGTTTGGGGGAAGTCCTTTGACTTCAGCGGGAAGCCATCCTGCCTTCCCATCTTTAGAGGCTAAAATGTAGTTGCCTTGTGATGGTGGATCTGGTACATGCATGGTATTTCTCTGTTAGGTTGTAGTACCGCGAAGCCCTGTCTCTCGGAAGGTTGGTCGCCGTAGAGGGGCAGGGCTTGCGTATTTTACGGATCCGGTTTCAGAACAGCAACGGCGGGGCCTCTCAGCGCCCGGTTTCAGTTAAGTATATAATCTCCTTAAGTATCCATAGTTATTTCCATTTAAAGCACCTAATATTATTTATATTTCCCGATCATTCTCAAAAAATCGGAACGTAATATGACGTTATAACGCAAATTGCAAAACTTATGTTCCCAAAATTCAGCAAGTCGTTAAAAATTTTTCGTATTGGACATACCCCTGCGTTTTATCGTTTTTGAGGTGCGGCATAATGTATCAGAAAGATTGTTCGTCTTCTTTCTCTTGTTCCGGTTCCTCCTCTACCATCTCTCGCGCTGCTTCTAATAGACGCTCTTCCAGCATCTTATCTGCTACATCCTTATTTCTGAACCAGAAGATCAAATTCGCCTGTACGGAATGTTCATCGGTGTATAATTTTATTTCTAAAACATCGGAAACCCTCGCCTCATTCCTGCTCCATGTATAAACCAAACGTTCGTAGCAGGACACCTTCGACGAAGAGGAATTGGTGCTCCGTTCTCGTCTACTCATATTTAACCAGTATCCATCATTAGGATAACGGGGAGTTTTATTAATACATTCCAGTGCTTGGACTTCCTCAACATAGTTATCCCAATTTTCGTATTTTTTGCTTAGCTGATTTGCTATTTTAGTCGTGAATTCGATTGCATATGTTTCATTATAGTCCAAGAATTTTCTGGCATCAATCCTGAAAATGCCTGTTTCTTCCGTACTTCGCAACACGTAGTCGTCGAAATCGGAATGAGGATTAGGCATAGCCTCTCCTGTGCAAACATGTATAACCGGCTCGTATTCTTCGTAGAATTCTTCTCTAAGCCTTAGCCCGCTAATTGTCAATAAGCTTTCCCTCCGAGTACTCACACGTCTACAATAGGAATGGGTAGGACTGACGACCCTTGAAACAGGATCACCCATATTAATTCCAAAAGGCCCTGTATCGGTCGTTTTTCCTGAATCGTATTCTGCTAAATATTTCCATGCTTCTGCGGATTCCGTCCATGCCCCTACGGATAATGTCCATGCTTCGAAAGCGCGATGATGCGCTTCGGCTGCTTCTACCCACGCAGCATTGCGGGCTTGTTCGGCGCTGTTTTTAGAAAAGGTTTCATTCTCTTTAGCGGTATTGATTTGGGTGCGCGCTTCCTGCTCTTTTACCAAGGGGGGTAAAGACAGGTATACCTCATCCGTTAATATGGTTGTATCGTTTTGCGCATATTGCACGAAAGCCCCTACAGTTTGCGCCCCTTCTCTGATGCCATTTGCTACCTCTCTGTAAAATTCCGCCTGCTTGTGGCAATTTTCGTACTCATCGGCGTACTCTCCACCGACTTCGCTCCATACATCAAGAGCCAATGCGGCCGTTTCCATAGCCTGAAAGGAAGTCTCTAATGCTTGTGTATCTGCTTCAAGAGCCTGAATAAATAATTCAGCCCGTTCTTGCGCGAGAACAGGAGCGGCCAGGATAGCAACGACAAGGAAAATAATGCGTTTCATGGAGTTTCGTTTTGTAGGTTATGGGCGCGAAAAAGGTTGGCAGGGATCAAGCCCTATTTCTTCGGAGGGGAATTATATACCAGAATTACCAAAAATATGTTCCTGTAATCCGGCAAGTTTATAAATTTTTTCTAATTTCCAGCATTATCCAAAAATTCTTCAGGCACAACACCTTCAAGATCGCTTCTGTCTTTCTGAATTTGGGGAGCCGGTGGCTGATAAGCACGTAGATGTTGGCCTACGTTTTCATAAAAATCGGATACTAATTGTTCCAAATCGGTAATAAAGGTTCTTGGTTGCCCAAATCGTTTGCCTAAATGTCGTATCATAGAGACTTCAAATCTGATAACCTTGTTTTGATTATCCCCCAAAGCAATTTTAGGGGTTTCGTTCAATTTACTCAAAGCATACTGCGTTTTAGGTTTACGGCCCGGCCAATGAAGCCCTACATGGACATCCGTCTCGGAAGATTTGCGTAATTGACGTAGCAACCAGTTAAGGCGAGAAGCGTTCGTCTTCTTATCGACTGGTGCTATTAGTACCATAGAAGCACTTATTGCCTTTGTTTTAATATCCGCGTTTATTTCAATTACTGCGGCAGCGTCAGGCACCTCCAATGTAGCAGTTAGTGAATGCTCCTTAACCAGATCGTCGATATCGTCTTTTATGCGAATCGTCGGATCCGAAGCATGAGTACGTGATAATTTGGTTTTAACCTTAACGTTAGCTTTACGGCTTAACATCAAGTCAATATCTTGAATTTCTTGATGCCAAGAAGATATGATGTTGTCCAGATCATCGACTTTCTTTTGAAGCGGAGAACCATTTGCTATTTTCTGCACGACACTTTTCCATTCGGAAGGCATACTGTCAAACCTTTTTACTCCCGTGCTTTCGTGTTCCAAAAAGTGTAAGTATTCTTCTAAGATCAAATGTTGATCTTCGTCTTCAATATCGGCATTAGAAATAAGTAAATACGCCTGAGTAACTATGTACCACCATGACCAATGATATACTTGTACCTTTTTTATTTTTGAGGATAAGCTTACCGGATGATGATCCGGTTTCGATGTAAATTGATTTGAGATAGTTATGACCGCATCAATATTATTTCCTCTGGCTAAATTTACGTAGGCAGAAATTTGTTTTTCGTCTAATTTATTATTATGGACTTTTGTTTCAACGAGAGCTTTCCATTTTTCGCGTTGACCGATTTTTAGCACAATCAAACCATCCGGCCTATCATCGTTTTCTCCGGCAAAAGCAATTTCTGTATACGTTTCAATTTTTGCGAGTTTCCCCACACGTTGACCAACAGACTTTAACATCTGTTCGCCGAACTCGTGGGTATGGGACAGGCACGAAAGAAAAATTGAGGTGCAGCGTCCTTCTTTTGAGGTATCCGCTAATACGGGGAAAAGACGGGCCCTTTCGCCACGATCAAGATATTCAGGCAAATTACTCATGGTTTAGTGGGGTTATTGGGTAGTGGGTATTGCACCGGCCTATTCGCCCAGTGATAACAGTCCCAATATTAAGGTACATTCCCTTCAGTATCAAGCTCTATTTCTTCGGAGTGATCCTTTTCGAGGGATCGGGCGGCTTCGCAGCCGCAAATATCGCCTTCGCCAGATACTCCGGCGTAGCGTCAATCTTAAGTATCCGCGTTTCAGGACGGCTATTTTCTTCGGTCCCCTTCCATGGGCTGCAATGCAGCCAATTTACGAGCGTTAGGGCCGGATCAGCATATGCCTTGCGAAGACAACCCGCACCGCTACGTTGCGCCCTTCTAATGCGCATGTTCTATGATTGCCGTCCACCACTTGCAGGTCGCCAACGGTAGGAAATCCCTCTACTACAAGGGGAAGCCAGTCGGACAAATCCCCCTTTTCTACATCCGCCCGGTATTGCTCGACAACCTCCGAGATGTTCTCGTGTGCAGGACGCTCCGGTATAAGGCGGCAAGAGTTCACGGTGTGAACCGGCAACATGTTCGCCATATTATGCAAAAGGCTAACCCACTTCGCCTTGGTGCGCCGGTGTATCTCGACAACCTCATGTACCGGCACTCCGGGGATAGGAACGCCCTTCTCCGTCCAACGCTTATATCGTGCACGTAATGATGCGGGTTTGATCATTGTACAAGCCGTTTCCAGACAAGAAGTGGTCCGTAATTAAGGGAACCCGAAGGGAATCCCTACCAGAGGGTTTTGCCAGATTCCGATAACGGATTTGCTTTTGATTATCGGAACGCGGAAGCCATGATAAACACATAGAAACGTAAACGTCAAGAGGAAATACGCCTGAAAACAGAAATTTCAATCCGCGTTCGCGCTGCTTAACAGTAGGGCCGAACGCGCCAGTAGGCACGTACCCGCGTGTTTCCCTGTGCTACGCTGCATTGTCCCGCTACGTCCCGTTAAACGTGTCTGGCAACGCCATAGGAACGCTTTATTGGAAGGAACCTTTCCTCCCGTCAGGAGCATATGGAGGCGTACAAGGGTATACAGTGGTTAAGGGACGTTCCGCCAGTTGCGCGCCTTCGGGCCGTTTCTGGCGTGTTTCGTGGACGTGAAACTGTATCCCTACACGTCGGGAGCGTTTCAGGGCCGTCCTCTTGCGCTATATGTGCTTCTTTAGGGAAGCGTCTAAGGAAGATTTTCATCAGAAATATTTATTTCTTCTTCTAACTGAAATATACTATCATTATCATCTATCCAATTCCAGCCTGCATCTGTGAGAACAACAACTCGATTGTAATTTTCGTCGTAATAAGA
>CAXXNX010000028.1:0-19160 GCA_963664285.2 Cyclobacteriaceae bacterium | reverse complement strand
TGTCGATGTATTTCTGTGTTATAATGGGGACAAAGCAGAGCATCTATATAATTTAAACCATTTACCTTAATTAATTTTTCCGGATTTTTTTCTGATTTCCATGAATTACTAAGTCCTGCATGAAACCAGGCGATTGATCCAGCACTGGATCCACATAAAACGGCTCCATTATCCAGACCCGTTTTCATATCGACGCCATGTTTGCGCCAATACTTCATCATCTGATACGTATTTCCTTCACCGACATAGATAATATCGGCATGGCCAATCTTATCTTTAATCACCCATGAAATCGGATCTTTATTAATTAAGAGGGCTAAGTTCTAAATAACACAGCAATTATTATTATCTTCGCTATATGATATCAAGTCAAGAGATCAAAAATTTATTTGCACAATTGCCGATAAGTTCCCAAACCGAATTGTTGGATGAGTTGCTCCAGGAGCAGGAATTACAAGGCAAAGTATTGATTGCCGCTCAACAACAAATAGCAGAGAAAAGAAAGAAGAAACCCTGTCCAAATTGCACAAGCGAGAAGGTATATAAGAGGGGCAGACAAAAAGGTGTGCAGATGTATCAGTGCAATGAATGTAAAAGATGGTACAGTGAAACAACAGGGACACCTTTGTATGACATCAAGCTTAAATCAAAATGGCAATCTTATCTGCGCTGCATGGAGCAGGGCATGCCGATAAAAAAGATAGCAAAACAAATCGGAATAAGCATCCAGACAAGCTTCGACTGGCGGCATAAGATATTGAGTTCACTAAATGAGTTTGTTCCCGAACAGTTATCCTCGGAAGTAGAATGTGATGAATTGGAACTGGCACTTAACAACAAGGGCAGTCGAAATTTAGATAGGGCAGCAAGAAAGAGGGGAAACGATTTCATACGGAATATGGGAAAGGAAGAGGTCACAGTTGTCCAGGTAGTAACAGCGGTTGAACGCAAGGGGGAGAAGTACCTTAAAGCTGTTGCATCAAAACGGCTGAGCAAAGAAGAAATTTCAAAGGCATTGGATGGGAAGTTGGCCTACGGTGCAACCTTGATTACAGATAAGCACCCTTCTTATAAGGCTTTTGCCAAAGACAACCCCTCCATAAAGCACAAAGCGCTATTGGCCAAAGATCATGTGGATAGAGATGATAAAACAATCCATCTGCAAAAAGTAAACAATGTTCACACTCAACTTAGGACATTCTTACGCCCATTCAATGGTGTCAGTTCCAAATATTTGCAAAACTACCTGAATTGGTATGCTTATGCTGACCGAATAAGAGAGAGTAAAACAACTTTGAAACAATGGTTTCTGACTATGCTATTAACGGATCAAGCCTATCATCTGTATGAGCTATTTAAACAAAATGCTGTTATAATTAGAACTTAGCTATTAAGAGTAATATATCAACCGTACAACCTAGTTTCTTACTAAACTGTTTATATATCGCTTCACAATAACGATTACAGCCTG
This sequence comes from Cyclobacteriaceae bacterium, assembly GCA_963664285.2. GTDB lineage: Bacteria > Bacteroidota > Bacteroidia > Cytophagales > Cyclobacteriaceae > JAJCYL01. The sequence continues at coordinate 17,689 of CAXXNX010000028.1, read as the reverse complement.
CAGTGGCAGTTGGTACAAATAAAAATTTGGGATTTTTCTTTTCTGTTAAGCGAATAATTTCACGATCAAATAAGGTCGTATTTATACGCTTATCGTCACGACCAATATTACCCCCACCGATGGCTAAGATTTTTCTCAATTGTTTTCTCTAAAATGTGAAGATTTATGATAAGAATACTTTCGCTATATATGGAGAAACCATTGCACTTATAAGTGCACCGTAATTTAATTGAAATGCCACATTATCTCCAACCTTAAGATTCACATTTGATGCATCAACAACAAGATGGTCACTACCGGATGCAATAATTTCAATGTCATCTAATGGTGTGAGGTCAGCAATTGACACATCTTGTTTACCAATGGCCAAAATACTACGTAAGCGATCCCCTTTATCTTGGAAAGACGGTACATGGCCAAAGGCATCCTGACCAATTTCACCATCGGGAATTGATGGTTTAATTTTTGATTCAATCACTTCCGTAACTAATCTAAATGCATCCGTGAAAAGGCCTGAAATTGGTTCCCTGTAGAGTGTTTCACAGCCTAAATAAATAGATTCACCCAAACGAAAGCTATTAATCCTACCGATATTCTCTGTTGATTTAAACCAAGTATAATTGGCAGAATTCCCTCCTGAAACAAACTCTAATTTTAGTCCGAATTTTGTTTCAAGATCAATAGATAGTGAAGACAAATAGTCCATTTTTTGCGTATCAGGTTTGATTCCACTAAGACAAGCTAGATTTGCTCCAATGCCGACAAGATCAATCCCATCTAGCTTAATTACCAACTGCACGATATCGTCTAGATCTGCAGGTAAAATACCTTCTCTCAGATCACCTAATTCCACCATTAATACAATTTTATATATTTTTTTTTGCTTAAGGGCAATTTTTGAAAGTGCCTTAATCACAGAAAGTTCTGAATTCAGACTGATATCTGTATAACTAATCACGTCGTCAATCTGGCTAAGCAGTGGAGTTCTTAAAAGCATGTATTGCGCTTCAATACCGGTATTACGCATTCTACGAATATTACTTATTCTTGAATCGGCTAGCATAGTTATACCGCTTTTAAGCAAAGCATCAACAATAACAGGATCGCCACAAACACCTTTTGTTACTGCGATAATTTCAATGCCTTTTGAGCCATATAATTTCTTCAATTCTATTGCATTATGTGTAATTTTTGTGGTATTAATTTCAAGCCTGGGTGTTGTTGTACTTTTCACGCTAATCACTATGGATCAATTTGGCAGGCAGTTTAACCTTCAATTCTGGAAAAACTTCGATGATTCTTTTCACAAGCTTTTCACATCCATACTTGAGTGCATCCGTTGTTGGAAGACGGAACCGAAGTTCATAATCTTCTATGGTCTCTTCAATCTCAGTATCCGTCATATCTTCATGATTGAGTGTTAAAGCAATGACCTTAACCTTCGAAAAGACTTCCAATAATTCTATTTCACTTTCTAATGTTGGCATCGCCATATAGGGAAAATTACAAATGGTTTTTCTTTTCGGTGGGTGTTGAACGATAATTGCTTTTGGTCTGGCGCCCCTTATAATTGCGCATGAACTCAGATAGGCCGGATGGCTTAATGCGCCCTGGCCTTCCACGATAATTATATCAGGATGTTCGGTTTCATAGGCTTCCACCACTGCATTTTCCATCTCACCTGTCATAAACTCCTCAACAATTGCATCAAGGGCAATGCCATACTTTGAACCTTGAATCAAGCCGGTCTGGCCGGTTGATACAAATGCAACATTCAAGCCTACTTTTTTCAATGCTTTCACAAGTCGAATGGAAGTAGTTCTTTTTCCCACTGCTCCATCTGTACCAAGTACGGTTACTATGGGTATCTTAATATTTAAAATACGTCCGGAAAATAGATGAAGATCTTTTTTTGCCGGTGGTTTTCTAATATCATATATCGCAACACCATATTTTTTAGCTTTTTGGATAAATTCTTTATCCTCAGTCAAGAATTCATGTAAACCGTTAACGATATCCAATCTCTTTTCAATTGCACTAAGTAAGATCTTACGCTGTTCGTTGTTAAGAAAGGCCTCTAAGGGAGCTACGCCATAGATAAAACAAACTGGAAGTTCTTTTAAGCTTTCGATCGCAGCGTCGAGGTCATGGAATATTGGGATTCTGTTTGTTATTCCGTCAAGATATTCACCTGCATCCAAACCGACTTTTGAACTATCGATAATACCAACTATCTCATATTTTTTAGAATGCCTAACAAGTCCATTTGCGACTTTTCCATCAATCTTTCCAAATTGATTGTCACAATATACTACCGCTGTTGTTTTCATTTGTTATCACATTAATTGATTGATTCTATAATTGATGCATTATTCAGAACTGTAATTATAAATAGCTAAGTTCTAATTATAACAGCATTTTGTTTAAATAGCTCATACAGATGATAGGCTTGATCCGTTAATAGCATAGTCAGAAACCATTGTTTCAAAGTTGTTTTACTCTCTCTTATTCGGTCAGCATAAGCATACCAATTCAGGTAGTTTTGCAAATATTTGGAACTGACACCATTGAATGGGCGTAAGAATGTCCTAAGTTGAGTGTGAACATTGTTTACTTTTTGCAGATGGATTGTTTTATCATCTCTATCCACATGATCTTTGGCCAATAGCGCTTTGTGCTTTATGGAGGGGTTGTCTTTGGCAAAAGCCTTATAAGAAGGGTGCTTATCTGTAATCAAGGTTGCACCGTAGGCCAACTTCCCATCCAATGCCTTTGAAATTTCTTCTTTGCTCAGCCGTTTTGATGCAACAGCTTTAAGGTACTTCTCCCCCTTGCGTTCAACCGCTGTTACTACCTGGACAACTGTGACCTCTTCCTTTCCCATATTCCGTATGAAATCGTTTCCCCTCTTTCTTGCTGCCCTATCTAAATTTCGACTGCCCTTGTTGTTAAGTGCCAGTTCCAATTCATCACATTCTACTTCCGAGGATAACTGTTCGGGAACAAACTCATTTAGTGAACTCAATATCTTATGCCGCCAGTCGAAGCTTGTCTGGATGCTTATTCCGATTTGTTTTGCTATCTTTTTATCGGCATGCCCTGCTCCATGCAGCGCAGATAAGATTGCCATTTTGATTTAAGCTTGATGTCATACAAAGGTGTCCCTGTTGTTTCACTGTACCATCTTTTACATTCATTGCACTGATACATCTGCACACCTTTTTGTCTGCCCCTCTTATATGCCTTCTCGCTTGTGCAATTTGGACAGGGTTTCTTCTTTCTTTTCTCTGCTATTTGTTGTTGAGCGGCAATCAATACTTTGCCTTGTAATTCCTGCTCCTGGAGCAACTCATCCAACAATTCGGTTTGGGAACTTATCGGCAATTGTGCAAATAAATTTTTGATCTCTTGACTTGATATCATATAGCGAAGATAATAATAATTGCTGTGTTATTTAGAACTTAGCCTTATAAATCAATAAAAGATTCTGATAGGAATTATTGAACTCTTTTAATATAGGGCTATTAAAAGGGATTATGATAAAACTCTTATTTATTTTCTAAGTCTCTAAACCAAGGCCTATTCGAATCAAAAAGAATAGGCGCTCGGGATCAGGGCACGGGTGAGCGCAAGTACCGGCGCTGGCCTGAGCGACTACTTAATATAATGTCTAATTATATAACAACCCGATTAGAAGCAGGAACCAAAAGAGTCATTAATCAGAAACGTACATTAAGACCAAGTTGGTAAAGTTTATAGCAAGTAGTATTGAGTGAAGTGGAGAAGAAGGCAGATGGATAGAACCATTTCTTGGCTCTGGAGTAGTTGCTTTCGATATGAATCATCCAAGAGCAATTCTATCAGATACTAATCTTCATATAATAAACTTTTATAGAAGAATCCAGAATGGTGAACTAAATGGGCAAATAGTAAGAGAATCACTCGAATATATGGGGGACATTTTGTCTAAATCTAGTGGTGAATATTACTATCAGATAAGAGAAGAATTCAATAATGCGGAAGATTCGATTAAGTTTCTTTTTCTCAATAGATCTTGTTTTAATGGAGTAATGAGATTTAATTCCAAAGGGGGATTTAATGTTCCTTTTGGACATAAGCTTTTAAGATTTCTAAAGCTTATATTACGAAAATTGTCAACCAAGTGAACTCAATTACAGAGATACTTAGTGATAAAGATTGGGAATTTTTTTGCAACGATTGGAGGGAGACTCTTAGAGTAGCGAATGAAGAAGACTTTGTTTACTTAGATCCTCCATATGTAGGCAGACATACTGATTATTTTAATTCATGGACAGACGAAGATGCGATTGATTTATCTACATCTACAAATAATTTGAATTGTCAATTTGCTTGATCTATGTGGTTGGAGAATAAATACAGAAAAAACGATCATATTGAGACTCATTGGGATGGGAATAATATCAAAACTTATGATCATTTCTATCATGTAGGTTCGACAGAGAAGCTCAGGAATCAAATGACTGAAGCTTTGGTAATGAGTAGGAATTAAAATTTATTAATCACTCAACTGCTTACAATTACGTTTTGTTAGATAGACACTTCACAATACACATCTATCTAAATTATCAGTTAACTAACTGATAATCAAGCGATTATAGTAGCCTCGGCAGGAATCGAACCTGCATCTAGAGTTTAGGAAACTCCTATTCTATCCATTGAACTACGAGGCCAGAATTTTATTTTTTAAAACCTTCTGCCAGCAGCTGTTTTAAAATATTTTTTCTCTTGCTCTGGCTTCCGCAAAAATATCAAATGTTTCAAAGTAAACTATCTTCCAGGGAGCAAATGGTCTTGTAGACTTTGTTTTACCATAATTATGTGCCTTGAGTCCGAATTGCAAATCATGACAAGAACCTTTATAATAACGGTGGGATTTTAAGCTTTGAAGAACATATGCGAAATACATATCAAACCCCTATTCCCGGCCCGAATGTACCGTTTGGTACGGGCGGGTATCTATTGAACCCAGAGGCCAAAAATTAGCAGACAAAACTATTAGTACATTTCCCTTTTCAAGTAATTGGGGAAGATAGTAATGTGCTTCTTCAGTACTTCCTGATGGATCATTTCCTTCAAAAGATCAATATTCTCTTTCTTTTTTGCTGAAATAAATACGGACTTATTTGCTTTGGAAGCAGAGTGATGAACGCTATCTGGGTTTGCGGCAACGTCGGTCTTATTGAAGACTGTAATGGTCGGTTTTCCTACGCTTCCGATTTCGGTAAGTGTATCATCGACAGTCTTAATATGCGCCTCGTAGGCGGGATGAGACATATCGACCACGTGAATCAGGATGTCAGCTTCACGTACTTCGTCTAAAGTAGACTTGAAAGATTCAATTAAACTGTGAGGCAATTTCCTGATAAATCCTACAGTATCTGACAACAAAAAGGGAATATTACCTATAACTACTTTCCTCACGGTAGAATCCACTGTAGCAAATAGTTTATTCGCTACTAGCAATTTTTCTTTGGTAAGCAGGTTCATCAGTGTCGATTTGCCCGCATTAGTGTAGCCAACTAAGGAGACCCGGACTACGGAACTGCGATTCTTACGTTGGGTCTGCGATTGCTTTTCTATTTTGATGAGTCTTTCTTTAAGCAAAGTGATCTGGTTGCGGATTATTCGCTTGTCTGTTTCTATTTCCTTTTCTCCTGCTCCTCCTCTAGTAGCTGTACCTCCCCTCTGGCGTTCGAGGTGAGTCCACACATGCGGGTTAACCTGGGTAATAGGTATTTCAATACCTGGCCAATTCCACTTGCACCTTTGCCTGGGCAGTTTGAGCCCTTTTAAGGAATATATCAAGTATCAGGAGACTGCGGTCATATATTTTGCCTTTCAACTCTCTTTCAATATTCCTTAATTGGGAAGGGGATAGGTCATCATCAAATATGAATGTCTCAACATGATGAGAGGTTGCAAAATTTTTGACTTCATGAAGTTTACCACTTCCTAAGAAATACCGGGTGTCCGGTTGTTGTAGCCCTTGTGAAAACCTTCTTACTGTCCTGATTCCCAGCGATCTGGCTAGGAAGTCCAGCTCGTCAAGAAACTCTTCAACCTGAGTTTGAGGCTGGTTGCCTATCTTCAAACCAATGAGTAGGGCGTCCTCATATTTTGCTAATCCGTTTAATGATCCCAATTCGTGTATATTTGAGTATAAGTTTTTTAAATCAGTACAATGTTATTTTGATCGAAGAAAACTAAGTACTGATCGAATATTTATAAATCTTTTGTGCCTGCCATTGTAAAAATTGAATTATTTCATTAATTTATTGACTTTATCAAATTTTGGGGTTTTGAGAATTGCAGTAGTCGTTAATACATCATGGAATATTTACAATTTCCGAATGGGGCTTATCAAGCAACTGATCGAATCAGGTCACGAAGTGATCGGCATAGCACCCAAAGATGCCTATTCTGCAAATATAGTTGCTGCCGGATGTAAATACATAAATCTAACCATGGACAGTAGAGGTGTCAATCCAATTAAGGATGCGGCCTTAACTGTAGAACTTTATAGAATATACAGACGGATAAGACCTGATGTAATATTACACTTTACTATAAAGCCAAACATTTATGGCACGCTGGCTGCCAGAATGCTAAATATCCCTGTAATAAACAATGTAAGTGGCCTGGGAACTGTTTTTCTGTGGGATAACTTTACTTCAAAAGTAGCGCTATGGATGTACAAAATCGCCTTTAAGTCAGCAGATTTTGTGTTTTTCCAGAACAAAGATGATGAAAAGCATTTTATACGGGAAGTAGGGATTCAAAATCTGAGGACAGAGATTTTACCTGGTTCAGGAATAAATGTTTCAACTTTTATGCCGAATGGTCATATGAAGAATGAGGATTTTACATTCGTAATGATTGCAAGGCTATTAATTGATAAGGGTATAGAGGAGTTTGTTGAGGCAGTAAGGATATTAAGAAAGAAAGGAATTAAAGCGAGGTATTTGCTTTTTGGTAATATTGAAGCCAATCACAAAAGAGCTATCTCAATCGATAAGGTTAGTTCTTGGGCTAAAGAGGGCATTATTGAGTACATGGGAGTCACTGATAATATCCGGGAGTTTATCGGACATTCTGATTGTGTAGTATTGCCATCTTACCGGGAAGGTACTCCAAGAACATTATTAGAAGGCGGAAGTATGGCTAAACCCCTGATTGCAACTGATGTTCCAGGATGTAATAATGTTGTAATCAATGGTTTCAATGGTCTTTTGTGTGATGTAAAAGACTCGACAGATCTGGCGATGAAAATGGAAGAATTATTGTCTTTGCCTGTCGACCGAATTGATGCAATGGGGCAAAATAGTCGCAAACTTATTATGGAGAGGTATGACGAGAAGATAGTAATCGACAAATACCAATCTGCTTTAAATGAAGTCGTGAATAATTCTGTTGAAACTGCCAGGGAAAAGCAAATAAAGACCAAAGCAATTCATTCCAGAGCTGCGACAATTAACTTATAACAAACCCGCCCAATTAGTAATTTAGATGCGTGTTGTTGAAATTTGCATCTGTTAAAAAATTTGATAACGATTGCGGAGAGCAACAATTCATTTTCAATTAATTCTTCAGATAGGTTTCCTGATTGGCTGTAAGTCTTACAAACAGGATATAATGTTTAAGATCGACAAAGGTTATGAAGCGGAGCAACTATCCCAAGTAATTGCCGAAGCTGAGAAAAATTACGCTATACAAGTGAATGACTTACTGACAGTGGATGTATTCACTAACAAGGGAGAGCGGATTATTGACCCAAATTTTGAACTTGGGTTTGGGCAAGGTGGCCAGAATGTAAGAAATCAGCAGCGCGAATTTGATTACCTTGTACAGGTTGACGGGAATATTAAACTTCCTATCCTGGATCTGGTCAGGCTTGAAGGGATGACTCTTCAGGAAGCGGAAACTACGTTGGAAGAAAGGTATGACGAATACTATAAGGACTCCTATTTGAAATTAAGGTACAATAGTAAAAGAGTTATTGTATTAGGAGCATCAGGTGGTCAAGGTCATACCTCTGAATAACGAAAACATATCATTGGTTGAAGTAATAGCATTAGCAGGTGGTATCAACCAGGATGGGAAGGCACATAATGTCCGATTAATTCGAGGAGACTTAAACAACCCGACTGTGTTTTTGATTGATTTAGGAACCATTGCCGGTATGAAAGCTTCGATTCTTAATGTCGAACCGGGAGATATCATTTATCTTGAACCTAGACGGAGAGTTTTCTTCGAAGCGCTTAGCGACGTTACGCCAATTTTGAGTTTGGTTACCAGCCTCTTAACTTTGGCCTTTATAATTGCGAATCTTTAAGATTAGGTGAAGGAGGGTAGTAATTTTGATCTTTATGCCCAGCAACAAAATGGGTATGAACAGGAAGATTTCCTGAACAACATTGATCTGGATAAGATTTATGCTGTGCTCCGAAAAAGCATTCCCTGGTTGGTGATCATCATTTCGATCACCTGTTCTGCAGCTTACCTCTATGTCAGGTATACCAAACCTGTTTACGAATCCGAGTCTGTCATAAAACTAGACATCCAGAATGAGGCCAGTATTATTGGCATTAGCAATCCATTGCAAAACTCCGGCATAAGTGGATTGTCCGGTGAGATTGAGTTGTTAAAATCAAATCTATTCTTTGATCGTGTAGTAAACGCCATCAATTATGATATCTCTTACTATTACTACGGAAAGATCCTAACAGAAGAAAGATACAAGAATTCTCCCTTCATAGTTAGCTATAAGCTCAAGAATAATGCGTTCTATGACAAACCAATCAATCTTGAAGTTCTAGATGACAAGACAATTACTTTATCCTTTGAGTTTGGGGAAGAATCCTACAATAACACATACCAGTTTGGGGATGAGATCCAGAATGAATTTTTCAATTTGTTGATTGAAAAAACGTCCTCATTCAATCCTTCGAATGGAATTGGAATGTACTATTTTATCATCAACAGTGATGTTGCGCTAAATGGTTACTTCAGAGATAATATAATTGTTGAACCCCTGAATTTTAATGCCAAAACCATTAAAATTACATTGAAGGATCACAATAAATACAAGGCCCGTGATTTTATTACTGCGATAGATACGCTGTACCTCGCTTATACCAAGGAGGCTAAAAACAAAGCAATTGAACAAAAGATCAGGTTTTTGAACAATCAGCTGGATCTAACCAATCAGAAGCTGGAGGAATACGAAGATTATTTCGAAGATTTCACTATTAAGCATCGCACTACCAATCTGGAAAATGACCTGGGGAAGACAATTGCAATGTTGGAGGTTTTGGATACACAGTATGTGAGTCTCAAAACGGCTCTTACCCATCTTGATTTGATCGTAAATCAAATCGAATCAGGTCAGCCCATGATCATCAGTCCGCTCACAACGTCATCGCTGCCCCAGGTTTTGAATACTATTTTATCAGAATACAATAAACTGAGAAGTGAAAGAGAAGTAAAACTTGCCTCGTACAATGAGAATACTTTCGTTATTCAACGCATTGATCAGCGGTTGGAAAATGTTGAAGCCGATGTGAAAAAGCTTTTCACCGAGTACCGCAACACGCTTCAAGGGCAGGTCATTTCAATTGATTCAAGGAGAAAAGCGCTGGAAAGCACTTTTGTATTACTCCCCTCCATGGGAACGGAATTCAGGAAGAACCGGCGATTTTATAACCTTCACGATGAAACATACTTGCAACTGGTAAGGAGCAAGTCAGAATTGGAAATTGCCCGGGCTGGTACGGTGACAAACTTTGTCATCTTGTCACCGGCATCTAATCCTTCAGTCCCGGTCGAACCTCAAAAATTCCTTATTTACGGAATTGGGATTGTAGCGGGTCTGGTGCTAAGCGTTGTATTTGTTCTCATTAGGTACCTGCTACACAACAAGATCAATAGTGTCACGGAATTGGAAGGGACCATTCACGCCCCCATTTTGGGATCTGTTCCGTATTTCAAGGGCAACGGAAGTTCGGAAACAAAACTGGTGATAAATCAAAATGCGAAATCAGGCCTGAGTGAAGCCTTACGGGCGATTCGTACCAATATTGAGTTTCTCAATCCGGATCAATCAAAAAGTATAATATCAATTACTTCTACCATCAGTGGTGAGGGCAAGACATTCATTTCAGTCAATCTTGGTGCAATCCTGGCAATTTCAAACAAAAAAGTTGTGGTCGTTGATCTTGACATGAGAAAACCGAAAGTTCATCTGGCATTTGGTGAAGAGAATGGCAATTGGGGTAATCAGAAGGTTTTATCCTAAGAAAACAGATATTAGATTTGTTACAGAGGAGCAAATCAAAGTTGTTGAAAACAAAATCAATGAACGCCCTGTTAGAAAATTTAATTACCTAAACGCAAAGCAAGTGCTACAAAGGAAAATTGCACTTATTACTTGAACTTACAAAATCATTCATAAGCAGTTTGAACAATTTGGCAAAGACCAACCAATTCCGGAATTTATCCGTAATTGTTAATTCTATCAGGCATGCAAGAGGGTATGGATATGGAAGTGGCTACGGTTACGGCCATGGCAATGGCTACTACGAAGAGGACTCTGGTTTGCAAAACGGAAGTTTATTTAAGCTTTCAAAATTATTGAAAAAAAATGATGAGGTAGGATTGCCTGCCTATACTTAATTACCTATTTTCATCACGGATACAACAATCTATTAATGGCAGAAGATTTCAAGCGGGAGAAGTATTCAGAATTGATAAGAAAATTTGAAGCTCATCTCAATAACAGGGAAAGCCACTATTTTGACTCAGAGGCTTTTGAAGAGATCATCAACTTTTATTTAAATAATGGAAAAGTAAGCGAAGCGCTGCAGGCCAGTGGCATATCAATAGAACAGTTTCCTTTTTCAGCAGAGTTAATGTTACTGCGGGCACAGATACTGTCAGATATGCATAAGAGTAATGAAGCGCTTGCAATCATAGAGGACATTCTCAGGATTCAGCCAAATGACCCTGATGTGCTTTGCTTAAGAGGTAATGTACAACTTGACCTTGAGCAATTTGATGAAGCAATTAGTGACTTTGAACAAGCCCTAATATTTACTTCAGAGCCGGACGAAATTAACTATAATATAGGTATAGCCTACCAAAGTAAGGGTGATTATAGGACTGCAGTTGGTTTCTATAAAAACGCTATTAACACCAATCTTTATCATGAAAATGCGCTGTATGAATTGGCCTTTTGTCTCGAAGCGCTTGGTGAGCTGGAAACAAGTCTTTCCTATTATGAGAAATTCATAGATGAGGATCCTTATTCTGAATTTGCCTGGTATAATCTCGGAATTGTGCTGAGCAAGTTGGAGCGATTTAAGGATGCCGTGGAGGCATATGAATATGCAATTGCTATTGACGAAGAATTTAGTTCTGCCTATTTCAATATGGCTAATGCCTTGATGAGCCTTGAACGATATACAGAAGCAATCGATGCTTACAAAAACACCATCAAAAAAGAAGGAACGAGCGCAGAATCATACTATTGCATTGCCGAAGCCTATGAAAAGTTAGAGCAATACGAATTAGCCATACGTTATTTCCGGAAAGCTGCCAAGATCAATCCATTTTATGGAGAAGCCTGGTTTGGAATTGGTTATTGCCTGTCTATGCAGGAGAAATTTCATGAAGCTATCCACTTCATAAATAAAGCGATAAAATTCAATATTGAGAATGCCGAGTATTGGTTAGCATTAGCAATTTCAGAATATAAGATTGGCAACCTGGTATCAGCCCAGGATGCCTTTGAGGAGGCAAGTCAGCTTAATCCGGCGAACGCAGAGATATGGCTGAAATGGTCCTGGATATATTATGAGCAAGGCGATTATAATCGAGCTGTCGAGTTGGCCCTCAATGGTATTGAAGAGTGTGCCGAAGACTCAAACATCTATTACAGAATTACTGCTTATTTAATTGCTGACGGTAAATACAAACAAGCCTTTAACTTTTTAGAAAATGCTTTAGTTTTGGACTTTGATAATCATACAGTCCTATTTGAGTTTTTCCCCAAACTCGAGACTCAAAAAGCATTGTTCAGAATCATCGATCAATACAGAAAAAAGAATTCTAAATGAATTATGTGCTTACGGATCTTCCTGAGAGGACAAAGAAACCTCGGCAGGTAGGTTATACCATGGCTATGGATAAAGGCCTGAGCCTTCGGGAGGTAGAAGATTTTATCGATGTAGCAAGTGACTATACAGACATTGTCAAACTTGGATGGGCTACTTCATATGTTACTCCAAAACTTAAGGAAAAAATTGAGCTTTACCGTTCAGCCAATATTCCAGTTTATTTAGGAGGAACCCTTTTTGAGGCATTCATTATTAGAGATCAATTGGATAACTTTCGAAAAGTGCTTGATAAATATCAATTGGAGTATGCGGAAGTATCGGACGGTTCCATTGAAATCGATCATGACAAAAAGTGTGAAATTATTCAAACCTTGTCAAGCCAGGTTATTGTGCTTTCAGAGGTTGGCTCTAAAGATGCCGAAAAAATAATTCCTCCATATCAGTGGATCGAATTAATGAGGGCTGAACTGGAGGCTGGTGCCTGGAAGGTTATAGGTGAAGCTAGAGAATCCGGAAATGTTGGTTTATTTAGGTCAACTGGCGAAGTACGTGCGGGCTTAGTGCAGGAAATCCTGACTAAAATTCCAAATGAACAAATAATATGGGAAGCGCCTCAAAAAGAACAGCAAGTCTGGTTTGTGAAATTGTTAGGCGCCAATGTCAATTTGGGAAATATCGCTCCAACTGAAATCATTTCATTAGAAACGGTACGCCTCGGCTTGAGAGGAGACACATTTCATCATTTTTTAAACAATTGATGGAGTTTCTGACGTGAGAACCTTCAAAGATTGGTTTGTACTTTATCTCAAAGGAATGGGGATGGGTGGCGCCGACGTAGTACCTGGAGTGTCAGGTGGTACAATTGCATTTATTTCAGGAATTTACGAAGAACTTATTCACTCCATCAAGTCATTGGACCTTTCCGCGATAAGGTTATTGTTAAAATTTCAGTTCAGGGAGTTTTGGTCAGCGATCAACGGGTCTTTTTTATTGGTCCTGGTATTAGGAATTGGAACCAGCATAGTATCACTGGCTAAGCTTATCACTTTCTTGTTACAGGAATTTCCTATTCAGGTATGGTCATTTTTCTTTGGGCTTATAATCATTTCCGCATTGTCAGTAGGAACCCAAATTCGGAAGAAGAATTGGATTTCAGTAATTTCAGGACTTTTGGGTTTCGCAATTGCCTATGGAATTACTTCAGCTACTCCAGCTGTTACACCGGAGGACTTGTGGTTCATTCTCATATGTGGAATGGTGGCGATATGTGCTATGATACTACCCGGTATATCAGGAAGTTTTGTGCTTTTAATTTTTGGGAAATACGAATACATTCTTAACGCCCTCAAAGACATTGAACTTACTATTATTTTGACTTTTGTTCTTGGTTGCATAATAGGCATTCTTTCATCCGCCCGTCTGATTTCATGGCTACTTAACAAACAACATGATCTGACTATTGCTATGCTTGGCGGTTTTATGATAGGATCATTGAATAAGATTTGGCCATGGAAATTAATTGTGCAATACAGGGTCAATAGTGCTGGGGATCAAGTTCCTTTCCTTGAAGAGAATATACTGCCGACGGAATACATGGAATTGACAGGAAACCAACCACTCATTCTCTATTCGGTATTCTTTATGGCTATTGGTTTCTTTACAATAGTGATCATTGAGAAAATTGCTCTGGCCGTTAAAAATAAAGGTAATGCATAGAGTTTTTGGGCTTATTGGCAAGAAACTATCGCACTCATTTTCGAAGGACTACTTCACATCAAAATTTGAAAAAGAGGAAATTCGAGATTGTGAATACAATCTTTATGAATTGGCGGAAATCTCAGAATTAAAAGATTTGATCAAGGCCAATCTATATATTACCGGTCTTAATGTAACCGTACCTTACAAAACAGAAGTTATCCCCCTGTTAAATGATTTGGATGATAGTGCCCGGAAAGTTGGCGCCGTAAATGTGATAAGCTTTCAGCAAGATCGCTTGATTGGCTACAACTCAGACTATTATGGGTTCCAACAATCGCTGATCAACTGGTTGGGTAAGGATAAAATTCAAAGTTTGAAGAGCCTGGTACTTGGTACAGGAGGGGCATCAAAGGCCGTTTGTGCCGTGTTAGATGATCTAGGAATTAGCAAAAAGATGGTAACGAGAAATTCTGTTGGCAATACACTTGACTATGACAGCTTGAATGAACAAATAATAAAAGAATTTCAGCTCATTGTAAATACGACACCATTGGGAATGTTTCCTGAGGTGGTTTCGAAACCACAATTACAATATCGTTTATTGACAGGTGATCATTTTCTTTATGATCTTGTGTACAATCCGGAGTTAACGAGCTTTATGCGATTTGGCCAGGAAAATGGCGCTCAAGTAAAAAATGGATTAGAAATGCTTTATTTGCAGGCTGAGAAATCCTGGGAAATTTGGAACAGTTGACAGCATTTTGAGTATAAGATTATTGATAACCGGTAAGCATTTTGGAATTCAAAATCCATTCAGATTTCAGCCCGACAGGGGATCAGCCTCAAGCAATAGCTCAACTTTCAGAGGGCATATTAAATGGTGAAGCAGCTCAAACACTATTAGGTGTTACAGGTTCCGGAAAGACCTTTACTATTGCCAACGCCATTAGAAAGGTCAACAAACCCACCCTTGTTTTAAGTCACAATAAAACATTAGCCGCACAGCTTTACGGTGAGTTCAAACAATTTTTTCCCGAAAATGCAGTCGAATATTTCATCTCTTACTACGACTACTATCAGCCTGAAGCATTTCTTCCCTCAACTAACCTTTACATAGAAAAAGATCTTTCGATTAATGAGGAAATTGAAAAGTTAAGGTTGAGCGCCACATCTGCTTTACTTACTGGTCGACGAGATGTTATTGTTGTGGCTTCTGTCTCATGCATTTATGGAATTGGTAATCCCGAAGAATTTGGGAAAAATATAATTCACCCTCCAGGAAGGAGATGTGGTTTCGAGGAATCAATTGCTTTTTCAATTGGTTGATATTTTGTACAGTCGTACAGAGGCCGATTTTAAGAGAGGAAACTTTAGAGTAAAGGGGGATACAGTTGATATTTTCATCGCTTACGATGATTTCGCATACCGGATATATTTTTTCGGGATGAAATTGAAGCCATACATAGAGTAGATCCTGCAACGGGGAAGAAATTAGGTGATGAAAAGATAGTTGCTATTTTCCCGGCCAATCTTTTTGTTACCGGGAGAGAGGTGATTGATTTAGCAATCAGGGAAATTCAGGACGACCTGGTCAACCAGATCAATTTTTTTGAAACAGACAGGAGATTTCTTGAAGCTAAAAGGATTAAGGAGAGAACAGAGTTCGATATGGAAATGATCCGTGAATTGGGATATTGTTCCGGTGTAGAGAACTATTCGCGATATTTTGACAGACGCAATTCGGGGTGAAAGACCATTCTGTCTCTTGGATTATTTCCCGGAGGATTTTCTAATGGTGATTGATGAAAGTCATGTTACTGTACCACAGGTAAGAGCAATGTGGGGGGGTGACCGGTCAAGGAAAGTAAATTTGGTTGATTATGGTTTCAGGCTTCCCTCAGCTCTCGACAACCGACCCCTAACCTTCAATGAGTTTGAGGAAATGGTAAACCAGGTGGTATTTGTAAGCGCAACTCCAAGTGAATACGAATTGAGAAGGTCAGAAGGAATTGTTGTCGAACAGCTCATACGGCCGACAGGGTTATTAGATCCTAAAATTGATGTTCGACCCAGTCTTAATCAAATCGATGATTTGATTTGAAAAAATTCACAAACGGGCTGATGTAAATGAAAGAGTTTTAGTGACCACCCTTACAAAACGTATGGCCGAGGAACTCACTAAATACCTTGAAAATATTGGTATAAAATGCCGATACATTCACTCCGAGGTAAATGTTTTGGATCGCGTGGAAATATTGAGAGAATTAAGGCTTGGAGTTTTTGATGTGCTTGTGGGTGTCAACCTATTAAGAGAGGGATTGGACTTACCTGAAGTATCATTAGTTGCAATTTTAGATGCCGACAAGGAAGGATTTTTGAGAAATGTTAGATCTCTTGTACAAACTATTGGAAGAGCGGCCCGCAATATTAATGGTCTCGTCATCATGTATGCTGATAAAATCACTGAATCTATGAGAGTGGCAATTGATGAAACCAACCGCAGGAGAAGCATTCAGCTGGAATACAATATAAAGAATAACATCACACCCAAAACGGTGACCAAATCCAAGGTATCAATTTTAGGGCAGACAAAGGTGGCAGATTCCAAGAAATCATCAGTGAATTATTACACTGAAGATGAAAATCCAAGTATTGCCGCAGATCCTGTTGTGAGGTATATGACCACTGAGGAATTAGAGAAATTGGTTGGGAATACTAAGAGGAATATGGAGAAGGCGGCAAAAGATCTGGACTTTAATGAAGCTGCGAGATTGCGTGATGAGCTCTTTGAGTTGCAAAAATTGCAGGACAAAAAAGAAGGGACACAATGCCTGAACTTCCAGAAGTAGAGGTTTACAAAAAATATTTTGATGGAACGTCTCTCAATCATAAGATTATTTCGATAGCAATTGACGACCCCAAACTGGTTAAACATCCGAATGACAATTTCATTAATGCACTCAAGGGTAAAAGTTTTACGCATTCTAGTAGGATTGGGAAGTTCTTCTTTGCACATACGAGCTCAGGTAAAGTAATTGTTTTTCATTTCGGCCTTACTGGCAGCTTCTATTATTTCAATGACGATGAGGACACACCCAGATTTACCAGGATATTATTCCATTTTGACAATGGATTTAAATTGGCCTTCGTGAACATGCGGGAAATTTGGCTGGCTTGATCTCACTGATGATGTAGAAGCATATCGGAAAGCGAGAGGATTGGGGCCGGATGCACAACAAATCTCTTACAAAGACTTTTATGAGAAATTCAGAAAGCGAAAATCCTTTATCAAACCAAAATTGATGGATCAGAAATTACTGGCTGGAATTGGTAATTGGATAGCCGATGAGATTTTGTATCAAAGCCAGCTACACCCCGAGTCATTAGTTGAAAATCTTTCTGATGAAGATTTGAAGAATATTTATAACAAAATGCAACATATTTTAGAAGTTGCTGTGAATGAAGACGCGGACTTCAATCGATTCCCGGACTATTTCTTTATACATATTCGGAAAAAAACGGATGCAAAATGTTTTCACACAGGTGGGCCAATTGAAAAAATTGAGGTGGGAGGAAGGGGAACATATTTTTCGCGTAATTACCAGGTTAAGAAATAGGCAAAAAAAAGAGCCTCCCACATGGAGGCTCAATATTTTTTTTTGAAAGATTAAGTTCTAGTAATTAGTACCTGCTCTGATCATGGCACATCTAAACCCGATGTCCGCAGTTGATGAATCTTCCTCCAGGTATCTACGTGTTCCAGGCGACATCCAATAGGCCACATCCTTCCATGATCCACCTTTGAATACTCTAACTCGGTTACTGATTAACGAGTT
>CAXXNX010000027.1:0-11971 GCA_963664285.2 Cyclobacteriaceae bacterium | reverse complement strand
CGAGTCAGTTAAACATTGAGAATGCTTCAGGGTGACGCCTTTGTTGTTGAGATGACCTTAGACACCTTTTAGAAAAGATAGCCGACCCCTTAGTGAAGTTTTCGGGTACCCTGTGTAAGGATAGAGCTAAGTATGTCTGGAGGGGATGAGGGGAAATTGGGGGAGGTGGTATGACTTCAGCCAGCGATTTCTTAACTTCATTCCATGGCACCAGCAGCCAGCACATAAGATGGATTTCCTTCAATATTTCAAAGAGGTACATTCGTGGCGTGATTTACATTCCGTACTCCAAACAAAGACCGAGAAAGAAAAAGGAGATTGCTTTGAACTGCTCACGAAATATGCTTTAAGGCTTGACCACAAATACAAATCTCAACTGAAAAATGTTTGGCTGAATCATGAATTACCTACTTATGAGCGAGAGTACCTTAATCAAGCCATTGTAGATATTGGTACAGACATAATTGCTCAAACAAATTCTGGTGAGTATTGGGCAATACAATGCAAGTACCATGGTGATGAAGACAGATCACTTACTCATTCTGAGTTATCAACCTTCCTGTCAGATGCTTTCGTCAGGAGCAAACATTTCTCGTTTGGTCTTGTGTGCAGTAATGCAAACCGATATTCCAAATATTATGCTGATGTTGAGAGGATCAGCTTTGCCTGTAATGATTTTTACTCTTCCCTGGATAAGGACTTTTTTGAAAATATCCGAAAAGATTTATTGGGTCAAAAGCTGAAAGACCCTAAACCGTATAAACCCTTTCCCCACCAGAAGAGAGCCATTAAAAATGGGGTTAAGCATTTCATCAAAGAAGGAAATGAAAGAGGGAAATTGATCTTTCCATGTGGGTCTGGCAAGAGCCTGGCTGGCTACTGGCTCTCGCAAAAATTTGATGCCAGACTGTCCTTGTATGCGTTCCGAGTTTAGCCTTGATAAAGCAAACTCTCGACACCTGGTTAAGGGAAAGTGTGGCTACTAAAATTCGTATAGATTGGATTTGTATTTGCAGTGACGTATCAATCGGAAAGAGTGACGATGTTGCCGTTTATACCAAGGATTTGGGAGTACCCGTAACTACGGATATTGCTAAAATATCCAGGTGGCTGAAAGATGGATCAGGGAAGAAAGTGGTATTCACAACCTATCAAAGTGGTGAAGTGATCTCAACTGCTTCAAAACAAAGTAACACAATCTTTGACCTGGCCATTTTTGATGAAGCTCATAAGACAGTAGGAAGAAAAGATAAAATGTTTAGCAGGTTGCTTTTTGAAGAGAATATCGATATCCGTCAGCGACTTTTCATGACAGCCACGGAGCGTCGATACAAGGGTATGAGCGATGAAATCTCCTCAATGGATGATCATAGCATTTATGGTGATACGTTTGAATTACTGTCCTTTAAAGAGGCATTGGAGTTAGAGCCTCCAATACTATCAGATTACCAGATCATAACGATCAGTGTAAGCGAGGAGGAGATCGAAGAGTTGATCAATAGTAATGCGTATGTGAAGCCTGATAAAGGAAACTGGACGGATGACATAGAAGCAAGAACATTGGCATCACTTATTGGCCTCCGCAAAGCCATGACCAAATACCCGATTAAGCACGCTGTTTCCTTTCATGGGAGCATATCGAAAGCCAAGGCATTTGAGCAAAGTCAGGAAAAAATAACCAACTCCTTTCCTCAATTCAAGCCGATTAATCAATACCATGTTACAGGTGCTATTCCTACTTCCATTAGAGCACGGATCATAAAGGAATTTACAGATGCTGAAAGAGCATTAATTACCAATGCAAAATGCCTTACAGAGGGTGTGGATGTGCCAAATATAGACTGTGTTCTTTTTGCTGATCCCAGGAAGAGTACAATAGATATAGTGCAGGCCGTTGGCCGTGCCTTACGGCTCTTTGAAGGCAAAGAATACGGCTATATTATTCTGCCAATTATCGTCAGGGGAGAAGAATTGGAGATTGAGGAAAATGACTTTTCAGAGATTATTTCGGTAGTGCGTGCGCTTGCTTCCAATGACGACCGTATTGTCGAAGAATTTAGGGCGATTGCGAATAAGAAAAGCTGAGATCAACTAATAAGTGCAATTGAAGGATGAAAAAGCTTTTAAGGGCTTTTTCATCCTTCAAAAGCCTGAGCAGTGCAATCTTTGGATTGCAAAATGTCAAAAAACTACACACATCTCAGTATTGATCAAAGGTATCAAATTGAAGCATTATTGAAAACAGGAGCTACTCAAAAGGAGATTGCCTGTATCGTTCATTTTCACCCGTCTACGATCTCACGTGAGCTTAAGCGAAATGTGGGTTCAAGAGGTAGGGGAGCTGGTGTCTATCGAACAGCAAATGCACAAAGGAGGACCAATCTTCGTCATCAAGAAAAGCCAAAAAGAGTGATTTTCACCAAACCCATGAAAGACTGGATAGTTAACCGGCTCCAAGAAGATAGATGGAGTCCTGAATTGATCAGCCATCGGGGAAAGAAAACGAGAGAATGTCCACTTAGCCATGAATGGATTTACCAATGGATATGGGAATGTAAGCACACCAACCACCAGGAGAACCAAGAATACAAACAACTATACACATATCTAAAACATGGCAAACGAAGGCGCAAACGAGGAAACAGAAAAGATCGTAGAGGCATTATCCCGAATAGGGTATCAATTGAACAGCGACCCCAGATCATTAACAAAAGGGAACGATTGGGAGATATAGAAGTCGATTTAATGATGGGTAAAAACCACAAAGGCTCTTTGTTGGTGATGACAGACCGAGCAAGTCTTTTTACCAGAATCAGAAAGATGCACAGTAAAAATGCCGATCAAATGGCCGAAGCTATTGTGGAGGAACTCTCTCAGGATAAACACAAACTGGAAACACTCACTTTTGATAATGATATGGCATTTTCTAAACATGAGTTGATTGCTCAATCCCTTGATGTGGATGCCTATTTCACTCGTCCCTATACTAGTCAGGATAAAGGGACAGTTGAAAATAGGATTGGGGTAATCAGAAGGTTTTATCCTAAGAAAACAGATATTAGATTTGTTACAGAGGAGCAAATCAAAGTTGTTGAAAACAAAATCAATGAACGCCCTGTTAGAAAATTTAATTACCTAAACGCAAAGCAAGTGCTACAAAGGAAAATTGCACTTATTACTTGAACTTACAAAAGAGTAAACAAGGGTATTCTGAAATTTGATATTGATGAAAAACTCGCAGACAAAATCGACATTACAAAACTGACCAATAACCTCGAACTTCAAATCTGGAATAAGCTGGCAAAGATAAGTTGGAGGCCATTTGAAGAGGCAAGGGACTTTGTGAGGACTTTGGGCTTGAAAAACAGGAGTGAATGGGAAAAATACTGTGAATCAGGAAACAAGCCTGATGATATTCCTTTCACACCACATTACGTTTATGAAAACTCTGGGTGGAATGGAGTTGGTGATTGGCTAGGAACGGGAACTATTGCAGCTCAGGATAGAGTATATAGACCATTCAAAGATGCTAGAAAATTTATACGCAATCTTAACTTGGAAAATCAGAAGGAATGGGGGGAATACAATAAATCAGGAAACCAACCTGATGATATTCCTGCTAGTCCAGAAAGAACCTATTCAAATGATGGATGGAATGGAATGGGTGATTGGCTGGGAACGGGAATTATTGCAAGTCAGGATAGAGTATATATATCATTCAAAGATGCTAGAAAATTTATACGCAATCTTAACTTGGAAAATCAGAAGGAATGGAGAGAATACTGTAAATCAGGAAACAAACCTGATGACATTCCTCAAAAGCCAGAAAGAACTTATAAAAGCGAAGGGTGGCAAGGCTTTGGTGATTGGCTGGGAACGGGAACTATTGCAAGTCAGGATAGAGAATTTAGACCATTCGAAGAAGCTAGAACCTTTGTTCATAAATTGGGCTTAAAAAGTTGGAACACCTGGCGAGAATACTGTAAGTCAGGAAACAAACCTGTTGATATTCCTTTTAACCCACATCGTGCATATAAAAACAAAGGGTGGATAGGATTTAGTAATTGGCTAGGTATAGGGACTATTGCAACTAAGGATAGAGAATTTAGATCATTCAAAGAAGCTAGAAATTTTGTGCAAAAATTGGGCTTAATAGGTTTAAAACAATGGCAAGAATACTGCAAATCAGGTAACAAGCCTGATGACATTCCTGCTAGTCCACAAAAGACTTATAAAAACAAAGGGTGGCAGGGTATAAGTGATTGGTTGGGAAAGTAACGGCACAGCACGAGGCCAGCAAAATTCCGCCTTTCGTGGCCGTCAATTGATATATTGTGGGCAGTAATTGTTGACTTGAAATAAGCCTGTTACAAGGCTTTATATTTTCATTAAGGGTAGATATTCCAATGTTTAGCTGATAATGTCGCTACGGGCCTGAAACTAGGCAAAAAAGGGTGTTGGCTTTGTGGTGGTAATACCCCATGCCATACCCCATTTAAACATAAAAGCCCTTTAATGATAATGTAGGGCTTTTATGGCAGAGGAGGAGGGATTCGAACCCCCGGTACCTCGCGGTACAACGGTTTTCAAGACCGCCGCATTCGACCACTCTGCCACTCCTCTGTATTGGTCTTGAAAATCGGAGTGCAAATCTAAAATGTTTATTTCAATTACCTCAAAGTGACTCCTAACTTTAATAATGCATCCAGGATTATCGATTATTTGTTGGTAATTTGTTCGCTTTATTCATTTCTGGAAAGTGATTAATTCAACTGGCGCTGAGCCTAACTTTAGTACTATATCGGGTGAGGCCCTGAAACAGTCTCTTCGAAACTTAAAAACCTTAACATCCTTTAACCTCTTTTAACCGGTTTTTAACAACATCTTCTCTGCAGTTCGTCTACTTTGGCGGAATTAACACAAACCCAAGGTCAAATGCTCAAACTCTATCTAAATTCTGCACTCAGGAATTTTTCCAAAAACAAGGTCTTTGTCTTTATTAATGTGCTTGGACTTTCACTTGGAATCGCTTCCAGTATCCTCATTTTTATTGTGGTCCAATACGAACTGAGTTTCGATAAATACCATAAGAATTATGACAACATCTACCGGTTGAATCTCCATTCAAAAAGGCCAACTGGTGTCTTTCATACACCTGCCTGCCCCTTTAGACTGCCCGTGAAGCGATGAAGGAGGATTTTCCCGAAGTAATCTCCGCAGCCCTTGTACAGTATCCTCGGACGGGGGTTTTCTCACTAACTTATGATGAAGGCAAATTGTTCGAAGAGGAGGAAGGAATTGCATTTGTTGATTCGGAGTTGTGTGCCCTGAATGTCCATCAAGGGTACAAGATAAATAGTTCTTTGAAGATGGACAATGTTGTAGTTGAGATGAAGGAGTGCTGATGTTTTCAGTCAGCATGGCCCTTCAATAAGGAGAGGGTAGGCTCACTTATCAAACCGCCACAAGGTGCTTGGCTTTCACGGTCTGGTACTGAGCGTTGTGGAAAAGACAGAGACTTTTTTTTAAGGACTCTGTCAGGTAAGGTCTAAGGAGATGAATGAGATGAGAGTGAACCATCGTAGAGGTATCGTAACTAACTCTGTTGTAGCTCAAAACCGGAGGGGTCAGCGACCCAATGGGACAAGTCATGTAAATGTGTAATCCTACGAGCTGTCATGACAGGCTACCGGTATAAAGATGGCATGACCTTAGACTGGGCTCAATTACGAAACAGGGGAAGCTTGCTGTGAATGCCTGAAGGAAACCTATAAGCCTAGATGGGTAAAGGGAATACTGATGTTCACAGTGAGTGGCGGATCAGCTCGTATTAGTGATGATATCCTGAGAAATCAGGAAGGAGCGAAGGGGCTGACATAATCAGGTTTACTTGTAGACCAACTTAAAATCAAACGATTTGAAAGGATGAATTTAGGAGAGAAGCCAAGACCGTATCCCATTACCAAAGAACAGGTGTGGGAGGCGTTTAAACTTGTAAAGTCGAAAGGAGGTTCACCAGGTGTTGATGGCATGACCATTGAAACCCCGTGGAGAACAGTCCGAAGAAACACCTGTATCCGGTGTGGAATCGACTGTCAAGTGGCAGTTATTTTCCACCAGCAGTAAAGCGGGTGGAGATACCCAAGGACAAAGGCAAGGTACGAATGCTAGGAGTACCCACGGTCAAAGACCGTGTGGCACAGATGGTCATAACTAAAGAACTGGAAGCGATCGTGGAGCCCCACTTTTCAGACAGTTCATTTGGTTATCGTCCAAACAAGAGTGCGCACCAAGCCATAGAGCAAGCCAGAAAGAACTGTTGGGATTATGCATGGGTCATAGACATGGACATCAAAGGGTTCTTTGATAATATAGACCATGGCTTGATGATACGATCCTTGCGTCATTTTACAGACGCAAAGCACATCATCACCTATGCTAAACGCTGGATGAAAGCACCGGTCCAATTAATGGACGGTACTCTGGTTCAGAATACTGAGCGAGGTACGCCGCAAGGAGGTGTGATCAGTCCAGTGATAGCCAATATCTTTCTTCACTGCGTGTTTGACAAATGGATGGAAAAGCACTTTGCTAACTGTCCGTTTGAACGATATGCGGATGATATCATCATCCATGTGAAGAATGAGCGTTACGCCAAACGAGTCCTGAAAGCAGTGCGGGAACGAATGGATGAGTGCAAACTTGAACTTCATCCCGAAAAGACCAAGTTGGTCTATTGCGACAGGAAAGGGAGGCGCAAGCGCAAAGAGGCGAAAGAACGACAGTTTGACTTTCTGGGCTTTACGTTCCGGCCAAGGAAAGTGCTGACTAAGGATGGAAACCTGATGTATGGGTTCAGTCCATCTATCAGCAGGAAATCAGTGAAGCGGATCGTTGGTGAGATGCGGAAACTGAAATTCCATCGCTGGGTGAGGATGGATATCTTTCAGGTGCCCAAAGCACTTTCAGCCAAAATCAGAGGTTGGATCTACTATTATGGTAAATTCCATAAGTCGGGTTTAAAGCTGGTATTCATCTATCTCAACCGTAGATTGTCCAAGTGGGCATTTAACAAGTATAAGCGTTTTAAGAGGCGTAAAACCGTATTGTTCGCCAAACTGTGGCTTAGGCAGATCGCCAATGATTATGCCTATTTGTTTCCACACTGGCGGCATGGATTTACGCCCTAGGTTTGATTATGAAGAGCCGTATGAATTGAGAGGTTCACGTACGGTTCTGTGAGAGGTTTAGGGGTGAAATTCCCCTTTACCTACTCGACTCCGCGTAATCTTGATCCAAGATAAAGCACACTGACAAAATAACTCCCTGGACTTAGCTTATAAAGGACAATGATTTGTACCAGATACTTTCAAATAACGTACTAATGAATTAGATTAGAAAAGGTAACAGTTATTCATAAAATTATTTGAAAAGGATTAGGATGAAGATAGTCACTCGGAGCAATTTCTTCATCTTGATGCTAATCGGTGTTAGTTTTCAAAGTGCTCATAGTCAAAATGGCAATTATAACTTAGGAGCTCGTTCAGCAGCCATGGGTGAATCTTCAGTTTCGATTTCAGATCCTTGGGCTGTTTTCAATAATGTTGCAGGAATTGCCGAAATAAAGTCCCCTTCTGCGTTGTTCTCATATCAAAACAAATATGCCATTTCGGCTCTCAGTACATTCGGAGCAGCATTTATACAACCTCTGTCTTTTGGCACAGCCGGTATTTCTGCCTACAGGTTTGGTGATGATCTATTTAGTGAACAAAAACTCAGTCTTTCTTTTGCAGATAAAATTGGATTTGTCTCACTAGGGACCACTTTAAACTATGTTCAATTTCGGATCGAAGGCCTTGGTTCTAAGGGCTTAATCTCCATAGATTTTGGAGGTGTTGTTTCTTTTGGAGAACGGTTCTTTTTCGGAGCATATATATCTAATATTAACCAAGCGAGGATCATAAATGCTGAGATCAACTAATAAGTGCAATTGAAGGATGAAAAAGCTTTTAAGGGCTTTTTCATCCTTCAAAAGCCTGAGCAGTGCAATCTTTGGATTGCAAAATGTCAAAAAACTACACACATCTCAGTATTGATCAAAGGTATCAAATTGAAGCATTATTGAAAACAGGAGCTACTCAAAAGGAGATTGCCTGTATCGTTCATTTTCACCCGTCTACGATCTCACGTGAGCTTAAGCGAAATGTGGGTTCAAGAGGTAGGGGAGCTGGTGTCTATCGAACAGCAAATGCACAAAGGAGGACCAATCTTCGTCATCAAGAAAAGCCAAAAAGAGTGATTTTCACCAAACCCATGAAAGACTGGATAGTTAACCGGCTCCAAGAAGATAGATGGAGTCCTGAATTGATCAGCCATCAGGGAAAGAAAACGAGAGAATGTCCACTTAGCCATGAATGGATTTACCAATGGATATAGGAATGTAAGCACACCAACCGCCAGGAGAACCAAGAATACAAACAACTATACACATATCTAAAACATGGCAAACGAAGGCGCAAACGAGGAAACAGAAAAGATCGTAGAGGTATTATCCCGAATAGGGTATCAATTGAACAGCGACCCCAGATCATTAACAAAAGGGAACGATTGGGAGATATAGAAGTCGATTTAATGATGGGTAAAAACCACAAAGGCTCTTTGTTGGTGATGACAGACCGAGCAAGTCTTTTTACCAGAATCAGAAAGATGCACAGTAAAAATGCCGATCAAATGGCCGAAGCTATTGTGGAGGAACTCTCTCAGGATAAACACAAACTGGAAACACTCACTTTTGATAATGATATGGCATTTTCTAAACATGAGTTGATTGCTCAATCCCTTGATGTGGATGCCTATTTCACTCGTCCCTATACTAGTCAGGATAAAGGGACAGTTGAAAATAGGATTGGGGTAATCAGAAGGTTTTATCCTAAGAAAACAGATATTAGATTTGTTACAGAGGAGCAAATCAAAGTTGTTGAAAACAAAATCAATGAACGCCCTGTTAGAAAATTTAATTACCTAAACGCAAAGCAAGTGCTACAAAGGAAAATTGCACTTATTACTTGAACTTACAAATTTCGAAAATGAGAATTTATCCACAATTATGAAAGTTGGTTTTTCTTATTTACCCGTTGATGGCCTGATGCTTAATGCTGAAATAGAAAAAGATCTTGATTTTAAAGAGCGTTTTAAAACAGGGGTTGAGTATAAATTTTATAAACAGTTTTACGCGAGAACAGGGTTTCATACTCAGCCTTTTTCGGCAAGTTTCGGCCTTGGGTTCAGACCCAAAAAAATTACAATTGACTATACTTTCAGCAATAATCCTAACCTGGGAGATATTCACGAGTTATCAGTGGCTTATTTATTCCAGAAAAAGTCATGAAGTATATTCTTGTAATAGCCTTTATTTTGACTCACCTGCATATATTCGGACAAAGCAATTTGAAGGAAATTGATCTTCAATCTTTCGTTGAGGAGGTTTTTCAAGTGTAGGATGAAGATCTCAATTATGAGGACTTATACGAATCACTTTTATTGCTTTATACGGCTAAGTTCTAAATAACACAGCAATTATTATTATCTTCGCTATATGATATCAAGTCAAGAGATCAAAAATTTATTTGCACAATTGCCGATAAGTTCCCAAACCGAATTGTTGGATGAGTTGCTCCAGGAGCAGGAATTACAAGGCAAAGTATTGATTGCCGCTCAACAACAAATAGCAGAGAAAAGAAAGAAGAAACCCTGTCCAAATTGCACAAGCGAGAAGGTATATAAGAGGGGCAGACAAAAAGGTGTGCAGATGTATCAGTGCAATGAATGTAAAAGATGGTACAGTGAAACAACAGGGACACCTTTGTATGACATCAAGCTTAAATCAAAATGGCAATCTTATCTGCGCTGCATGGAGCAGGGCATGCCGATAAAAAAGATAGCAAAACAAATCGGAATAAGCATCCAGACAAGCTTCGACTGGCGGCATAAGATATTGAGTTCACTAAATGAGTTTGTTCCCGAACAGTTATCCTCGGAAGTAGAATGTGATGAATTGGAACTGGCACTTAACAACAAGGGCAGTCGAAATTTAGATAGGGCAGCAAGAAAGAGGGGAAACGATTTCATACGGAATATGGGAAAGGAAGAGGTCACAGTTGTCCAGGTAGTAACAGCGGTTGAACGCAAGGGGGAGAAGTACCTTAAAGCTGTTGCATCAAAACGGCTGAGCAAAGAAGAAATTTCAAAGGCATTGGATGGGAAGTTGGCCTACGGTGCAACCTTGATTACAGATAAGCACCCTTCTTATAAGGCTTTTGCCAAAGACAACCCCTCCATAAAGCACAAAGCGCTATTGGCCAAAGATCATGTGGATAGAGATGATAAAACAATCCATCTGCAAAAAGTAAACAATGTTCACACTCAACTTAGGACATTCTTACGCCCATTCAATGGTGTCAGTTCCAAATATTTGCAAAACTACCTGAATTGGTATGCTTATGCTGACCGAATAAGAGAGAGTAAAACAACTTTGAAACAATGGTTTCTGACTATGCTATTAACGGATCAAGCCTATCATCTGTATGAGCTATTTAAACAAAATGCTGTTATAATTAGAACTTAGCTCTTTATACCAATCCTTTAAACCTCAATGCAGCCACTTCTGAAGACCTCTTGGCTCTTTATATACTCAATCTGGAGCAGGTTAATAACTTTTTGGATTATAGAACTGAAAATGGTCAATTACTTTCCATTTATGAACTTCAGGCAATCCCTGGATTTGACGTATTTACAATTCGGAAGATATTGCCATTTGTGGCAATTGACGAAATGAGATCAGACACTCGTCCGCTTCTTCAGAGAATTATTGAAGAAAAGAACAATTTTCTATTGGTAAGAATGGAGAGAACCGTTGAGAAGTCTAAAGGTTTCCAGCCGGCAGATACAAATTCGAGAGGTGATTTATCCCCAAGGTATTCCGGAAACCGTAATAAAGTTTATTCAAGGTTCCGAATCAGTAGATCAAAAGATTTTAGCATCGGCGTTACTATGGAAAAGGATGCTGGTGAGCGGATCAATTTCAATAATAAAGTTAAGAGTTATGGACCTGACTTTCTCAGTTATCACTTGGTTCTTGAAAATCAACGCAAGTGGAAGTCATTAGCTATTGGAGACTATCAAATACAATTGGGCCAGGGCCTCATTCTGGGTGCCGGGTTCAATCCTGGCAAGGGATCAGAGACAATTACTACAATCAGAAGAAGTAGCACCGGAATTCGACCCTATTCTTCTATTTTGGAGTCAGGATTTTTTCGAGGAGGGGCGGCGACCTATTCGATGGGATCTTTTGACATCATGGAATTTTATTCTCATCAATTTGTGGATGCAGGTACACAAAATGATACCACAATTAGTGATTTCGATGAATTCGTATCATCCATCCAGGCTACAGGATTTCATCGTACGGACACAGAACTGAACAATAAAGACCAGGTCAGGGAGCAGGTGATTGGGACAAATGTAACATACCGTTCTGGGAATGGAAATTGGTCAATGGGTTTAACTTTTGTCAATACTAGGTATGATGTCCCAATTATTAAAAGGCCGAACAACTACAATCAATTCGAATTTCAGGGTAATAGCAACTATTCTACAGGTCTTTTCTCAAATTTCCTGTGGCAGAATCTGAACTTCTTTGGAGAGGCAGCTATTTCCAAATCTGGTGGTACCGGTGCAATAGGCGGAATAATTGCGAGCCTATCAAATCAAATTGCCATTAGCCTTGTACTAAGAAACAGCTAAGTTATAATTATAACAGCATTTTGTTTAAATAGCTCATACAGATGATAGGCTTGATCCGTTAATAGCATAGTCAGAAACCATTGTTTCAAAGTTGTTTTACTCTCTTATTCGGTCAGCATAAGCATACCAATTCAGGTAGTTTTGCAAATATTTGGAACTGACACCATTG
>CAXXNX010000026.1:0-27985 GCA_963664285.2 Cyclobacteriaceae bacterium | reverse complement strand
AGTATATAAGCGCAAAGGGTCCGACCAAAAGCACCGATACAGAGGTAATAACGGTTGCTTTTAGATGACCCATGAAATATTTGATAATGTTGAGATTAATTCCATACAGTATTGTTGCCACAATGACATACAAGGCATAGTAATTGATGTTTTCAAAATTCCCTTCCGCTCCAGAAAGAATGAGCATCACAGAACCAATAAATCCTAATGTTACTCCCATGACATGCCTCCATTTCATGATGTGATTGAAGAATAATGCTCCCACTAATAAAACCCAAAGTGGAGTAAGGGCATTGAAGACTCCTGTCAATGAGCTGTCAAGCTGGGTTTGAGCTTTTGCAAATAGAAAGGCAGGAATAAATATGCTAGCCATTCCTATAATAAACAGCAACTTCCAATCTTTACTGGAGATTTTGCCAATATTTCTTAGGGCAATTGGTAATAAGAAGAATGAAGCCGTAACAATTCTCAGGGCACCTACCTCACCTGAGGTTAGTACTAGCAACCCTTTTTTGATTAGAATGAAAGAGGTTCCCCAAATTAAAGAAAGGACTACCAGGAGAGACCAGGCTAGTAAATCTGGCCGATTGGTGTTATCACTCATCAAACAGGAGTGAGGGTTTCTTCAAATTGATTCTCAATTTCGGCAAGTGTAGCCACTATTTCTTCATATTTGCTACTGGTGACCAATCGCATGCGGTAAGATTTGAAGTTGGGAATGCCGCGGAAATAATTGGTGTAATGACGTTTCATTTCATTAATCCCTTTTCGTTCACCTTTCCATTCTATAGAGAACTCAAGGTGTTTTTTTGTAATCCTAATTCTCTCGGCCAAATCCGGTGGAGGTAAATGTTCTCCGGTTTTGAGGAAGTGTTTAATCTCATTGAAGATCCACGGATAACCAATAGAGGCTCTTCCTATCATAATGCCATCCACACCATATTTTTGGTGATACTCCAATGCCTTTTCGGGGCTATCAATGTCACCATTGCCAAATATGGGTATTTGCACATCCGGATGATTCTTAACCTCGGCAATGAAGTTCCAATTGGCTTCACCTTTATACATCTGCTTCCGGGTTCGGCCATGAATGCTTAGCGCTTGTATTCCGACGTCCTGCAGTCTTTGAGCTACTTCCACAATTTTTATGGAGTGATCATCCCAGCCCAATCTTGTCTTTACAGTAACCGGCTTATTCACCCTATTAACAATCTCCTCGGACATTTTTTGCATCTTAGGGAGATCAAGCAAAATTCCGGCTCCGGCTCCTTTGCATGCTACTTTCTTAACAGGACATCCATAGTTGATATCTATGATTTCCGGGTTGGCCTCTTCGGCAATAGCTGCCGCCTCTCGCATTGATTCGATTTTATCACCGAATATCTGGATGCCTATGGGACGCTCATAATCATAGATATCTAGTTTCTCAATACTCTTGATGGCATCACGGATCAAGCCTTCAGATGAGATGAATTCCGTATACATCAGATCAACACCTTGCTCTTTACAAACAGCCCGAAATGGAGGATCACTTACATCTTCCATAGGAGCCAGTAAAAGCGGAAAATCACCTAGTTCTATATTGCCAATTTTGATCAATTTGCAATCCCGAATTTTGCCGTAAATTTATCCCAAATATGGAGAATAACCATTCAGCCACCTCCTCAGATAGTCGTAGTCCCCTGTTCTCGTTTGTTATAATTATTGTTTTTGCCCTTGTCGGCTTATTCATTGGAATTTTTGCCGGCCAAGTAACGGTTTTACCATTTTATGACTTCGATATCAACAAGGCCATGAACTTTTTGGCAAACCCTATAGGTGATGAAACAGGTCGTACTCCTTTATTATTGGTGCAGGGAGTTACCTCTTTGTTTGCTTTTATTCTTGCTCCATTATTATATCTCTATTACTATGAAAGAAAAAGCAGGGGAAAATATTTAAGCACCGCCTCACCGTTGTGGCCCGCACTATTGCTAACAGTTTTAATTAGTCAGGCTTTCATGTTCGTCAATTCCCCGATCATTGAGTGGAATATGAATATCGACTTTCCGGACTTCATGAGTTCTTTCGAAAGCTATGCACAACAACAAGAGCAGTACCTGATGAAGATTACAAAATATGTCACTCAGTTTGACAGTTTGCCTCAACTTGTTTTAGGACTTATAGTAATTGCAGTGATCCCTGGCATTGGTGAAGAACTCCTGTTCAGAGGCCTCATTCAAGATAAATTGATAGCAATATTCAGAAACCCTCACGCAGGCATTTGGGTAGCCGGGTTTCTTTTCGGGCTTTTTCATTTTCAATTTTATGGTCTTGTCCCCCGAATGCTTTTGGGCGTATTATTTGGGTATCTTTACTGGTGGTCTGGCAGTTTGATGTTGGCAATTGTGGCGCATTTATTCAATAATGGGTTCACTCTTATAATGGTATATCTATATCAGCAAGACTTGGTAGGTTTTGATATTGAAGGCACCTCTGAAATCTCATCAACCACTGTTGCAGTTTTTGGGCTGTTTTTCGGGTTGCTGCTCTATTATTTTTTTAAGGTCATCAAGCACCAGTCACTGGCAAATGAGTAATTGGCAAAAAGTCTATGAAGACAATCAGGAATACCGGGCTTCTATTGTGAAGTCGATTCTGGCCGAGTACGATCTGGATCCGGTTATTGTTAACAAGAAAGACACGAACTACCAATTCGGATCATTCGAAGTTCATGTGGCGCCGGATAACATCATTCGAGCATTAAAAATTATTCAGGACGAGATTGATTTTAAGTAAATATAACAACCTGACACAAAGAATAATTACTGCCCTTGCAGGTACGGTGGTTGTGGTGGGTGCCATATTATGGGGTCCCTGGAGTTACTTTGTGGTTTTCCTGTTTTTAACCATTTGTACTCAGTTTGAATTTTACAACCTAATCAAAATACATGGAATAGTTCCATTGAAGTATCTGGGAACTATTGCCGGTGCTGTCACCTTTTCACTTACCTTCCTTATTGAACAACAGATACTACATTATAACTGGTTCTTTGCCATTTTCCCGTTGGTCTCCATCATTTATTTCATTAAGCTCTACAAAAAAAATGAGACCAGACCATTTACTAATATTGCTTTTACTTTCCTGGGAATTATTTATGTGGCGGTCCCATTCTCATTAATTAATGTGATTGCCTTTATTAAAGGAACATACAATTTTGAACCCGTGGTGGGTATGCTGTTTCTGCTATGGGCCAGCGATACCGGGGCTTACTTTGCAGGCACAAAATTTGGTAAGACCAAACTATTTGAACGTGTTTCACCTAAAAAGTCATGGGAAGGTAGCCTTGGGGGAGCTGCTTTGTCCTTATGTTTTGCCTATGTTTTTGCTATCTATTTCAAGGATATTCTTCTTGTAGAGTGGCTCATCATTTCCGGGATAATTGTAATAACAGGCACCTATGGCGATCTTGTAGAGTCACTTTTTAAAAGAAGTATGGAAATTAAGGATTCAGGCCATGCTTTGATTGGTCACGGTGGCTTTTTGGATCGATTTGATGGGCTTCTATTGTCCGTGCCATTTATTCTTGTGTTTCTAAAGATTCTATGATCAGTTCGATGTAAAGATTCCTAGTAATTAGAGATAAACTCTTATTAGCTTTGCACAGCCAATATTCATAACAACATTAACTCCACAATTTATTTCTTATGGGATACATTGAACCCGCCCCAATAAAGGATAAAGAGAATCCTTTTGAATCCATGATGTCGCGGTTTAATATAGCTGCTGAAATCTTAGGGCTGGACGAACAGATATATAATGTCCTAAAATCGCCAGTCAAACAGGTTATCGTCTCACTTCCAATTACCCTTGACAGTGGTAAAATTGAAGTATTTGAGGGATATAGGGTAATTCATTCCAACATTCTGGGTCCCTCAAAGGGAGGTATTAGATATGACAAACATGTAAATATCGATGAGATCAAAGCGTTAGCAGCTTGGATAACCTGGAAATGTGCAGTGGTTGACATTCCCTATGGCGGCGCCAAGGGAGGTATTTCATGTAACCCTCAGAGAGATGAGCCGGGGAGAGGTTGAGCGGCTCACAAGAGCATATACTCAAGCCATGCACCATATTCTTGGGCCGGATATGGATATACCTGCCCCTGACATGGGTACAGGACCCCAGGAAATGGCTTGGCTCATGGACGAATACTCAAGATCCAAAGGTATGACAGTAAATGCCGTTGTTACCGGTAAGCCATTGGTATTAGGCGGATCATTAGGGAGAACTGAAGCCACCGGTCGCGGTGTGATGATTACTGCACTATCAGCCATGGAGAAACTCCAAATAAATCCGTTCCAGGCAAAATGTGCCATCCAGGGATTTGGCAATGTGGGATCCTGGGTTGCTTCATTAATGGAGGAACGAGGTGTAGCGATAGCTGCAATAAGCGATATTTCAGGCGGTTATTACAATGAAAAGGGAATTGACATTAAAGAAGCCAGTGAGTACAGGGCCAACAACAATAATTCGCTGGAAGGATATAAGGGAGCTGAAAGAATTGAGGGAGATGAGCTATTGTTGCTTGATGTGGACGTTTTGGTGCCGGCTGCTCTGGAGGATGTGATTACCAGCCATAATGCCGAGAAAATAAAAGCTAAACTAATTGTTGAAGGAGCAAATGGTCCCACATCTGCCAAAGCGGACAAGATCCTGGTAAATAATGGCATCATGGCCGTACCGGTTATTCTCGCTAACGCCGGGGGTGCAACGGTTTCCTATTTCGAATGGGTTCAAAACAGGTTGGGTTACAAGTGGACTGCTGAAAGAGTTAACCGAAGAAGTGATAGGATTATGAAGGATGCTTTCAATAAGGTCTACGAAACGGCTCAAAAATATGATGTGTCCTTGAGAATTGCAGCTTATATAGTGGCGATCGATAAAGTGGCCATGACCTATAAGTATCGTGGAGGATTTTAGAATGACTATACATAAGGAAGGGAGAAAGTTACTGACTGCACTATTTCTGATCTTGGTGGCATTAAGTGTTGCCCTCAGCTACCTGATTAAAAACGATATAATAATTCAACTTACAATTGGTGCCAGCTTCATACTTTTTTTGTTGGTATTACAATTCTTTAGGAATCCACAGGTTCTGTCTGTCAAGAATGACAACCACGTTCTGGCTCCCGCGGATGGTAAAGTTGTAGCGATTGAGGATGTTGTTGAGGATGAGTATTTTAAATCTTCAAAAACACAAATCTCAATTTTCATGTCTCCAATTAATGTTCACGTTAACAGGAACCCGGTATCTGGAATAGTTAGTTATCTCAAATACCATCCTGGTAAATATCTGGTAGCTTGGCATCCCAAGAGCAGTACTGAAAACGAGCGTACTACTGTAGTGGTCAGAATGAAGAACGATCTTGAGGTAATGTTTAGACAGATTGCCGGAGCAGTTGCCAGAAGGATTAAGTTTTATGTCATGGAGGGAGACACTGTTGAACAGGGCAACGAGTTTGGGTTCATAAAATTTGGATCACGAGTGGATGTACTATTACCCAATGAGTTTGAAATCAAAGTCAGGATTGGAGATAAGACCAGAGCGGGAAAGACAGTTCTTGCTGAACTTATATGATCAAAAGAACTGATTCTTTTTATCAAGTTTTAAATCCTGAAGCACAGAAGACCTTACTCTGATCTCCACTAAAAAACTTTGATACCTTCCAAATGGGACCCAGTTGAAGTTGAGCACCCAGCAGTGTAAATCCCGACTGGCACCCAGCCTTGTAGATGTGAATTCATTGTTTTTTACGTCATAACCGGAGGAGAAATTAATTTTTGTCTTTTCAGTAATACTTAAGTCACCACTGAACCTTAAGGTTTGTATGATTCGAGATTCTTCAAAACCTCGTTTCCTATAGTTCATATTGTATCCCACATTCAGGCTCCAGGGAACGCTCCAGTCTACATATTCAGCAGGATTATCATTGATATATTCCAGCTCTTCTTCTGTGCCGTATTGGCTAGTTCTCTCTTCTCTCTCCCTACCGCGGTCGTTGTTCCTTCCACTCAGACTTTTTGGATTTAGCCTGATGTCAGCTGAAATCGAACCGGTAGAAAGCTGTCCTATTCCCTTTCCACGGTTCCAGGTGAATTCATTTATTTGTCGTTGAAATATCCTGGTACCGGTGTTCGTTTCAACAGCGCTATCCAGGACATAGATATATGGGTC
Organism: Cyclobacteriaceae bacterium; assembly: GCA_963664285.2. GTDB lineage: Bacteria > Bacteroidota > Bacteroidia > Cytophagales > Cyclobacteriaceae > JAJCYL01. The sequence goes on along the minus strand of CAXXNX010000026.1, from coordinate 21,767 downwards.
AATTGAGCCACTGGCACTTATAGATAAAAGATTATTGAAAATACTGGTTCGCGTAGATATCTTGATATCACTTAGTTTGAAGGAGTCCGCAAGAAAGTTGTATCCACTGGAGAAAGATAGGTTATCGAGTAGTTTTATCTTTTTGGTGCTTTCCGAACTATCACTCTTAGTTCGCACTTTCATTTCAATATTATTTTGCAGGGAGAAGCCCAGACTTGCTGCTGCATTACGCGATGGGCTGCCAAATGCAAACCCTTCATATTTCGATAAGAACCTGGTTGTCCCATCTTCATTGATCTGGACTTCCTGGAAATTACCTTTTGTGAAATCGGGGGTGTAACTCATGCTTATGGTGGGAGTCATGACGTGGCGGACAGCCAGGATTTTCTTGCCATTTATTGGATAAAAACCATATAATCTGGTTGACATCCCAGCACCAGTACTATAGAAACCCGTGCGAGAAAATTTTCTCAGTGTATCAATTCGGACAGCCTGGTTTTCTTCCTCCCAGGTATACCTGAGTTCACGTGGATACCACAGTTCTGTATAGCGGATGGAGGGACTAACGGTAAAATACTTGAATAGTGAGAAAGAAGTTGAAACCGGAATAGAATGCCGTCCACCAATTTTGGCCCGATCGATGAGTATGCTAAAATTCTTTGGTGAGAATGAGACGAGGCTATCATCTTGTTCGCTTCGATTTGATACGGGAAAACTGGCTTGTGGTGCAGCAGAATTTGACAATTCATTTCGAAAATTGAAATTATGTGATAAACTAATTTTCTGGAACACATTTTTCCCTGTGCTACCTTTTTTCGCAAAAGGGGAGAGCCTGCTGGTATTAAAGGCAAATTCGGGAAACGTGAGTCTCACTACTTTACTTTGAACGTTCTGATTATGACGCATACTAGCTGTCATATTAAACGGAGTACCGGGAAAGGTCTTGGAGTATGCGACATTGGAGCTGAACTGGGCAGTTTGATTTACACGGATGTCGCTGTTCGTACGGTTAGAATTGAAAGAAGATGTACCGGCATTTACAGAGGCCGATATACGGCTGTTTCTTCCTTTAGAATTGGGTGAGTGATTCCATCGTATCCAAAAATCTTTGGATGACAATGAATCTTCTTCAGTGCCGGATTTGAACTGATTATAGGTAATATTAACACCACCATTGTATTCGTATCTCTTTTTGTATTGACTGTTGAATTGCAGACCGAAACCACCTTTAGAATAGATATCACCAGTCGCTTCCAGATCTATATAGTCATTGAGTGCGAAGTAGTAGCCTCCATTTTTTAGGAAAAACCCCCTCCTGCGTTCTTCGCCATAGGCCGGGAAAATCACTCCGGAGGCTTTCTTTTTGGGCTCAGGGAACATTCCAAAGAAAAACCCTAACGGTGTTGGAATATCACCAAAATGAAGATTGAAAGGACCGGTAACTACTTTATTGCCTGGGATGACCTTAAGCTTACTTGAGGCGATATGGAAATGAGGATTTGCTAAATTACAAGTAGTATATTTAGCTCCCCGGATAAACATTTCATCATTTTCATTCTTCTTCACTTTATTGCCATGCATGAAGGCCTCTCCCTGTTGAGTGACGATGCCGTTTATTACGGCTTTACGCGTGACGAAATTGTAGGTCATGTCTTGTGCTTCATAGGATTCAGCGCCTTGCGTAAACACCGGAACACCTACTTTATTACCGGCGGAATCGGTTGAATAAGTAGCTTTCAGAAGGTCCGTTGTCCAGTCGATATCAATGCGGTCAGCCTCAAGAGTGATATTACCATAAACAATTTTGGAATCACCATACAAATAGACTTGTTGATTTACTACATCGAAATAGATCGAGTCTTTAGAAGAATAAAATATAGTCGTTTCTATGCTGCTGTTCGGTGTCGTAATCCTTACGGTATCCACCAATAAAACAGAATCAGGTGCGTTAAGAGAGTCCGAGGGTATCAAGAAAAGGCTGTCTTTTCCAGGTGTGAGTGGTCTCAAATCTGGACGGAACGGTAGACTGAGAGAGTCCGATTCAATGAGAGATTCAAGAGTAACCCGAATGGAATCGTTTTTTAATGTAGCTTGGGGGGAGTTGACAACAGTGGTATCATTATTGTCTTGTGCACTAGCAATATTGATGACAAAAAATGTCATTAGCTGTATAACAGCATATTTCATTTTGATCACCAATTTTTTCTATTTCTATGAAAATTTCCCAATTTTTGTGGCAAATTTATCCCCATTACCTCAAACAACTGTAATGCCGTGAGAAATATTATAGTTGCTTCAAGTATGGCCATATTCCTTATTCTGGCCTCTTTTGGTACCATACACAACAGGAATTATATCGTAAACAAAATTGTTATCGACGCAGGTCATGGTGGGAAAGATCCTGGCACGTCCGGTCGATTATCCCATGAGAAAGACGTGGCATTAGATATTGCATTGGAACTTGGAGGGATTATTGAAAAATACATGCCAGATGTAGAGGTAATATATACCAGGAATGATGATAGTTTTCCGGGATTGTATGAGAGAGCTGATTTGGCGAACAAAAAAGGTGCCGATTTATTTATTTCCATTCATGCGAATTGGATTAGCAATCCGAAGATTAATGGAACTGAGACCTATGTGATGGGATTGCATAAGACAGAAGCCAATCTTGAGGTGGCTATGAGGGAAAACTCCGTCATAGAGCTTGAAGAAAATGCTGATGAAAACTATGATGGATTCGATCCAAACTCTCCGGAATCATACATACTATTTTCATTAACTCAAAATGCCTATCTGAACAATAGTTTGTTGATAGCTGAGAATGTCGAAAAGCAATTCCGGGAAAGAGCCGGGCGACGCAGTCGTGGAGTAAAAAGTGCCGGATTTATAGTTCTGTGGCGCACCTCCATGCCTAGTATTTTAGTCGAAACGGGCTATCTTAGCAACGAACGGGAGGAGCGTGAACTTAATGATGAGTTGGTCCAGACTTACATTGCTTCGGGCATTTTCAGAGCCTTTCGTGATTACAAGATCGAAATTGAATCAACGAACTAAAACGAAGGCGTGAAATTATCCAAAGAATTTAAAGTTGGTATCCTGGCATTGTTAGCAGGAGTAATGTTGTACTATGGTTTTAATTTCCTTAAGGGAGTTGATTTTTTTTCAAAAACGAATAAGTACTATGCTGTGTACGAGAATATTGATGGCCTGCAGGTATCCAATGATGTTATTGTAAATGGGTTTTCGGTTGGAAGGGTAAGCAGAATAATTATTCTACAGGAAAAAGACAATAAAATATTGGTTGAGTTAGAAGTTGATGATCAGGTAGTACTGGGGGACTCTACGAAAGCCTTGTTGTTTAATGTTGATTTCCTCGGCAGCAAAGGAATTCAACTAGATATTAAACGGATTGATGGCGATTTGAATGACGGAGATACCTTGTTCTCAGAATTAGAAGGTGGTATTAGCGAGATTGCTGAGACCCAAATCGACAACCTCGGCCTGACCATTAACAGGATAAATGATATTTTGCTTGGTATGCAAGGTAGTGGCGAGGAAATCAAGGAAAGTATTATTGCCTTTAAAGGAACGCTGAACCGGATTAATGCTGCGATTGATCAGAATGAGAATAAGATCAGTGAAACATTTGAGAGTTTCAAAAACCTATCGGCCGATTTGAGCAAGTTAGGCGGGCAAATTGGAACTTTTCTCGACAATGCCAACAGTTCTTTGGATAAGGTCAATAACCTGGAGATAGAAGAAACACTCGAGCGCTTCCAGGAACTGGCGGCAACCCTTAATACTACGCTTGAGAAATTCAATGAGAGTGAAGGGAGTATCAATAAGCTGATGTCCGAAGACTCTTTATATAATAATTTAAATAAGATGTTGGTTGACATGGACAGTTTGTTCAATCATTTGAACCAGTATCCCAAACATTTTTTTGCTCCATTAGGTAAGAAACACAAGAAAATTGTGAAGCAGATGAACAGTGAGAGCAAATAGTTTTAGCATTGGTCAAATTCACTTCCCAGAACTTAGCTGATATTTCACACGATTATGTACCTCAAATTTCTTCGATAGTAATTTGAGTGCATCTGTTAAATCCTCAAGAGAACATCTATTGTGATATAGTAATGATCCTTTGCTTCTTTCGTTTCTCTCCGCACGTTGTTAAATGCCAGACCGAAATCCCAACGTTTGAGCCCCAAATTCCACCCATATTTTATATGGTATCTCAAGCGTTGAGCACTTTCTGTGTGGATACTTTTCTTCCCAAGAAAGTTGCCTTCTATAGTAGCATCATATGGAACATATGACATATAAGCCTTAATGAAAAAATACGATTCTTTCCATTTAGATTTCTCCATATCATGGCCAATTGATCCCAATCGCGACCGGACGTAGGTGGAGTTCTCCAACGGTTGGTATTTACCCCATCTGAAAGAAAGTCCTGGTTTGATAAAATTGAATACTGTCCCGCCAGCCAGGCTACCTTCAGAAAAAAACTCAAATTTTCCCGTTTTTAATAAGGATCTCAAATAATCGAAACTTAAAGTTACTAAAGGGGAATTTTCAATTTGGTATTGCCACCCTCGTGGTTTTTTTGCTCCAATGATATCATGATACCATTCCTGTAGTCCACTCATGCCGGCTCCCGGGCCCAAAATTCCTGCGTCTAACTTCATGGATATCAGGCTATGGGAATTTCTCAAAAAATTCACCCCGAAATTAAACGAAATCACACCGGCATATGGTCTGTCCAATTGATCTATGGTACGAAGTTTTAAATCACTGGGAGTAAAAAAGAGATGACTAAACCCAATGGAATAAAATGTTTTATCAATCTTTTGACCTCCAAGTCGTGTAAGCGCTGAGTTTGGGGGTATTACACGCCGGTATCTGAAAAATATCCCGCTGCTATAGTAGCGGTCCACAGTTTGCGCCAGGAATGCATCATTGTCCAAAGTTAAGAAGAAATCTTGCTTGAAATTCCTAGCTGATATATCCTGAGCATTAATTCTGAAGGCAGCTAGAATAAGTAAAACCGAGAGGCATTTCTTCATCGCTTAAACCCGAATTCATTCGGGAGATTAATAGTTCTCAGAACCAAAAATATAGGACTTGATAGTCAATGGGTTAAAATCTCTTTCTGTTAATTATTAATTTAATTAACAATTGTCAGAAAAACTTGCAGACAATATAGACTTATTAATTAGGCTAAATCTAAGTCTATCAATCTTTGTTCTTGCCTGCCAGCCAGACGCCTCGCCCAGTCAGGCGGGCATCTTGAGTCTCCCAAAACTCTTAAATGACTTTTTTTGGTTTAAAGATATATTTTATAATGAATGGAAACTTTGACTCCTATGCTTATATGTTTGTATTCCCATGAGGCCACCCCGGTATATTTTGCCTGTGATCATTGTTGCACAGTTTGCTGGAACTTCTTTGTGGTTTGCGGGCAATGCCATTCTCCCTGATCTGATAACGCTACATGGTTTTGAATCTGACGATTTGGGAACAGTTACTTCCAGCGTTCAGTTCGGATTTATTATTGGGACTTTGATATTTGCAATATTTACCATGGCGGACAAGTTTAGCCCATCGAAGATATTTTTCTGGTGTTCACTCCTGGGAGCTTTAACTAATATCCTGATCCTCTTTATTCCAGTTACACTTACCAACCTAGTTACTCTTCGTTTTTTGGTCGGATTTCTCCTTGCGGGGATTTATCCTGTAGGAATGAAATTATCAGCAGACTGGTTCCAGAAGGATTTGGGTAGGGCTATCGGTTTTTTAATTGGCGCATTGGTAATAGGAACTTCATTTCCACATCTTATCAGGGGGCTAGGAGCATCTTTTCATTGGACTTTTATTCTCAGCACGGTGTCTGGAATCGCATTTCTAGGGGGGTTGCTCATATTACTATTTGTTCCGGATGGGCCATATCGTCACAAGAGTTCAGGGTTTCAGCCTGAGGCGATTTTAGTTTTGTTTCAAAATAAGGAACTAAGATCTGTTGCATTTGGCTATTTCGGTCATATGTGGGAACTATACACCGTTTGGCTTTTATTCCCGTGATCATTGCTTATTTCAATCAGTCTAAAAGTGAAGATTTGAATATCTCGATGTTCTCCTTCATCGTAATTGGCGCTGGCTTTCTCAGTTGCAGTATAGGAGGGCTAATTGCATTAAAAAAGGGATCTGCCAGGTAGCTTTTATTCAATTAGCTGGCTCTTTGGTTTGTATTTTACTGATTCTCCTGATTGATTTTATGCCTGCTTGGACATTCGTTATCTACCTGATTTTTTGGGGAGCTTTTGTCGTTGGGGATTCTCCACAATTTTCAACTCTGGCTGCCAAAACTGCACCTCCTGAATGGGTGGGTTCAGCGCTGACTATAATGAATAGCATTGGTTTTGCTCTAACAATCCCCAGTATTTACCTGGCCAACTATTTGATTTCTGTATATCATCATCCTGCAATTCTAATTTTTCTGGCTTTAGGGCCCTTATTTGGCCTGATTCATACAAAAAGGTTGTTTTTTCTTGCCAATACAGCCTTGATTAAGCCCAACAAAGTGTGAAATCGACTTTAATTCTGGTTCTCCCGCACTAAAATCAAATAGAGTTTTTGATTCTTTATGTTTAGTGGGTTCATGAATTCAGTTCCGGTGGTTATAGAAACTTTCAAATAGCATTATATTTGCCCCCTCAATTTTCCCTGGGGAGATGCGGATTATTATAGCAGGCGCAGGAGATGTCGGATTTCATCTAGCCAAACTTTTGGCCTACGAAGAGCAGGACATTGTTTTACTTGATCTCAACCAGGAAAGGCTTCGGTATGTTTCGAACCATCTTGATGTTGCTACTATTAGAGGCAGCGTCACCTCATTTTCAGTTTTAAAAGAGGCTAAGATTGGCAAGGCAGACCTGATGATTGCAGTTACAGATGCGGAAGAGACCAATATTGCCGCTGCTATCATTGGTAAGAATCTTGGAGCAAAGAAAACGGTTGCTCGAATAAGTAACCCTGAGTTTTTGTTGGATAGAGATATTCTGGATCTAAAGGATCTGGGTATAGATGAGATTATTTCACCTGAAACTTTAGCGGCCAAAGAGATCAAAAGACTATTGGGTCAGGCAAAACTGACCGATTCGTTCGAATTCGAAAATGGAAAACTAACATTGGTTGGTATTGCCGTCGATGAAGAGAGTGAATTGAAAGATAAACTCCTGACCGATACCGCATACCTCAACCCGAATCATAGTTTTACTACAGTGGCAATATTGAGGGATAATGAGACCATTATTCCACACGGCAATAATAGGTTCATGGTCAATGATCACGCTTATTTCATAGCGCAGCCTGACGGTGTTGAGCGTGTTTTAAAACTATCTAAAAAACCATCCTTTCCGATTAAAAATGTAATGATCCTCGGTGGAAGTCGGGTAGGAATACATACGGCCAGAAGACTCGGCAAGACTTACAATATCAAGTTGATAGAAAAAAACAAGGACAAGGGTTTCGAATTAGCGGATGATCTTCCCGACACTTTAATAATTAATGGCGATGGGCGTGATGTAGATTTGCTTCAAGAGGAAGGTATTAAAGACATGGATGCATTTATAGCTGTGACCGGAAATTCGGAAACAAATATGATTACATCATTGGTTGCCAAGAACTACAATGTAAGGAAGACAATTGCATTGGTGGAGAATATTGATTACATCCACCTCTCACAGAATATTGGGGTTGATACTTTGATCAATAAGAAGTTGATCGCTGCGAACTTTATTTTTAGGTATATCAGGAAAGGTGAAGTACTACACATTACCAGCCTTCATGGTGTGGATGCGGAAATTTTGGAGTTCGAAGTAACCCCAAATTCAAAGATAACTGAACAACAACTGAGAAACCTGAGGTTTCCAAAAACTGCAATCATTGGTGGAGTGATAAGAAATGGTGCAGGATATGCGGTCAGAGGAAATTTCATGTTCGAACCAAAAGATCGCGTAGTTGTCCTAGCCAAACCGGAGTGTATCCACACCGTTGAAGGATTCTTTAAATGAGATTTAACTATACGGTAATTGCCAATCTGCTTGGTTACCTTCTTTTATTGAATGGCGTTTTCATGCTTGCCTGCCTGCCTTTCTCGGTGCATTATAATGAAGGTGATCACTTGGCAATTCTAGGTTCAGCCTTGATTACGCTAGCTAGTGGTGCGCTTCTGGTGGCGATCACTAGAAATCCTAATTCAAAGGAATTGAGTAAGAAGGATGGTTACCTTATTGTAACCCTGGGGTGGTTGATCATGTCTTTTTTTGGCACCTTGCCTTATCTGTTAAGTGGAACAATTCCCAACATAACAGATGCATTTTTTGAAACCGTCTCCGGCTATTCAACGACAGGTGCTACTATACTGTATGACATTGAATCAGTTCACAAAGGGATCCTCTTTTGGAGGAGCATGTCCCAATGGATTGGTGGTATGGGAATTATAGTGCTAACAATTGCAATACTTCCATTATTAGGGATTGGCGGGATGCAGTTATTTGTTGCTGAAGCGCCCGGTATATCTCCTGATAAGCTGCAACCAAGAATTAAAGAGACCGCTAAAAGGTTGTGGCTGATTTACATCGGATTAACTGTAATAGAAACACTACTGCTCTGGGCGGGAGAAATGGATTTTTACGATGCGATAAATCATGCCTTCACAACAACTGCCACTGGAGGCTTCTCCACCAAAAACGCCAGCATTGCTTATTTTTCATCCCCTTTTACTCACTATGTGATCATATTATTTATGTTTCTGGGTGGCACCAATTTTACTATTATCTATCTGGCCTTACATGGGGAGTTTGAAAAAGCAATTAAGAATGAGGAATTTCGATTTTATGCAGGCTTCTGTCTGGCCATTGGCTTGACTGTCGCCATCGGTATTCTAATTATCTCAAACAGTCCGGTTGAGAAAGCTATCAGAAATGGTCTTTTCCAGGTGGTCTCAATTACCACAACTACTGGGTACGTCACAGCGGATTATACTGCGTGGTCGTCCTTCATCACAGTTATCTTTTTTATTCTAATGTTCATTGGTGGTTGTGCTGGTTCTACATCAGGCGGTGTGAAAATTGTGAGACATGTGGTGCTTATGAAAAACAGTATTCTTGAATTTAAAAGGCAAATTCACCCAACCGCGGTATTGCCGGTTCGGTTGAATAAGAAAGCCGTTGATAGGGACATTACATTCACTGTACTGGCTTTCATCATGATCTATATCAGCATTTTTGCATTGGGGTCCATTATTGTGTCTATGATGGGTGTGGAATTCGAAACTGCCTTGGGGTCAGTCGCAGCCGCACTGGGCAATGTAGGCCCAGGAATTGCATCAGTAGGACCAGGTAGCAATTATGCTCATTTACCGGATCAGGTCAAATGGTTTCTCTCCGGATTGATGCTTTTGGGTCGCTTGGAATTGTTTACCGTTTTAATTCTCTTTACGCCCTATTTCTGGAGACGACATTAATTATTCATTTCTCAATATCATATCATGAATTTCTTGAGTTTTATTATCTGGAGCGCTGATCCAAACATGGTACCTGGTTGGGATATTCCCAGGTGGTACGGCTTCTTGTTTGCCCTTGGTTTTATATTAAGTCAGCAAGTGATGTTTTATATCTTTAAAAAAGACGGAAGGAATGTTAAAGAAGTGGAGATGGTTACCATGTACATGGTTATAGGTGTAGTTGTCGGAGCGAGGCTTGGGCATTGTTTGTTTTATGATCCGGTTTTCTACTTATTAAATCCTCACAAGATCCTTTTTATTTGGGAGGGCGGTTTGGCCAGTCACGGGGGGGCTATTGGTATACTTATCGTGCTTTGGGTTTTCGCCCGAAAGATGAAGAAAATGACCTACATCTGGATACTTGACCGCATTGCGATCGTGGTTTGTCTGGTTGGGGCTTGTATAAGGACGGGTAATTTCATGAATTCTGAAATACTTGGCACTAAAACAGATTTCTTCACCGGGGTAGTTTTTGCCCACCAGGTGAAGCAGGGTCTGATGTATACTAATAATCAAATTGAAGACATAGAATTTCGAGCTAATCCTGAAGCTAAAGACCTACCATCGGGTGTGGAACCGATGACAGCGGTGATTAAATTCAAAACCAATATGGGCGATGGGAGTCTCAATATAAATCGTATCAAGAGGTCATTTCTTCAGGATTCCTACTATTCTAATCATGTCACTTTAGAAAATAACGACCTCAATTATCGTACCTACCAATCGAATGGAGTGGCTTACGGAGAAATGGACTTCTATGGGATAGCCAGACATCCGGCCCAGCTTTATGAGGCATTTTATTGCGTTATTCTATTTCTCCTCCTGTTTCATATTTGGTATTGGCATCGGCAAAAGTTGCCCGAAGGCTTCATTTTTGGATTACTCATGGCCCTTTTGTGGACACTGCGATTCATCGATGAGTTTTTTAAAGAGAATCAGGAACCTTGGGAAGAGGGTCTAATTTTTAATATGGGTCAGTTATTAAGCATCCCGATGGTGATGTTGGGGATTGTGATTATGGTGAGGGTCATGAAGAAAAAGAGACTTACTTAGTGTCAAGACGAGCCTAAACCTGCGGGTAACTCGGGGTTTCTTTAAAATATCTCTACGTCACAAAGGCCAGTTATGGCTACGATTATGATCATTTTTTTGCGCCTTGACCTGCATCAAAATCTACTGCCAAATTAACCGTCATTTAAAACTGTCTTTTCGGTCAGAGCACATTTGCCTGCCAGATAATTGCTGAATAAACGCCGAAGCGCAGGAATCGGAAAAGGGCAAACATCAAAAATCTCTTCATTGGATATCTAATGGAACCCATCAACATGGCAATTCCGGAGAAAGGAACGGGAGTTAGCGCTGCGACGATAATGATGAACCCCCCGAAATCATGGATATACTTCTCGTATTTGCCAAAAAAGTTCCTTTTCATTAGCCGGTAGAATTTACTTTGATTGAGATAGCTCCCTATCCAGTGTCCCACCATTCCGGCGAGGTATGAAATTGATGCCAACAATACAATATTGCCAACATAGTCGCTTACGATCTCATTTCTACTGGCCCATATCATAAAGAGTTCCGGTGGGATGATACCTATCAAAATCTCTGACCCAAGAAAGATAGAAAAAATGGCAAATGGTTTGTCATAAATGGGTTCGAGCCACTTATAGTAGCCGTCACTTAATTCATTTTTGGCCCAGATAAACACCAAAATCAATGCAGCAAACCATAGGAAACCCTTCAATAAGTTCCGGATGAGAAACTGGGGTTTCCCTGGTGGAGTCTTGGGTGAATGCTGAATGTTCAAAAGAGTCTCTTTAAACTGTAATCCATAACGATCAGCGAAAATAAAGGATTTGAGATTATTTTTCCCTGTAAGTTCAAGTAATAAGTGCAATTTTCCTTTGTAGCACTTGCTTTGCGTTTAGGTAATTAAATTTTCTAACAGGGCGTTCATTGATTTTGTTTTCAACAACTTTGATTTGCTCCTCTGTAACAAATCTAATATCTGTTTTCTTAGGATAAAACCTTCTGATTACCCCAATCCTATTTTCAACTGTCCCTTTATCCTGACTAGTATAGGGACGAGTGAAATAGGCATCCACATCAAGGGATTGAGCAATCAACTCATGTTTAGAAAATGCCATATCATTATCAAAAGTGAGTGTTTCCAGTTTGTGTTTATCCTGAGAGAGTTCCTCCACAATAGCTTCGGCCATTTGATCGGCATTTTTACTGTGCATCTTTCTGATTCTGGTAAAAAGACTTGCTCGGTCTGTCATCACCAACAAAGAGCCTTTGTGGTTTTTACCCATCATTAAATCGACTTCTATATCTCCCAATCGTTCCCTTTTGTTAATGATCTGGGGTCGCTGTTCAATTGATACCCTATTCGGGATAATACCTCTACGATCTTTTCTGTTTCCTCGTTTGCGCCTTCGTTTGCCATGTTTTAGATATGTGTATAGTTGTTTGTATTCTTGGTTCTCCTGGTGGTTGGTGTGCTTACATTCCCATATCCATTGGTAAATCCATTCATGGCTAAGTGGACATTCTCTCGTTTTCTTTCCCTGATGGCTGATCAATTCAGGACTCCACCTATCTTCTTGGAGCCGGTTAACTATCCAGTCTTTCATGGGTTTGGTGAAAATCACTCTTTTTGGCTTTTCTTGATGACGAAGATTGGTCCTCCTTTGTGCATTTGCTGTTCGATAGACACCAGCTCCCCTACCTCTTGAACCCACATTTCGCTTAAGCTCACGTGAGATCGTAGACGGGTGAAAATGAACGATACAGGCAATCTCCTTTTGAGTAGCTCCTGTTTTCAATAATGCTTCAATTTGATACCTTTGATCAATACTGAGATGTGTGTAGTTTTTTGACATTTTGCAATCCAAAGATTGCACTGCTCAGGCTTTTGAAGGATGAAAAAGCCCTTAAAAGCTTTTTCATCCTTCAAAAGCACTTATTAGTTGATCTCAGCGCTTGTTTTCCTCGATAAAATACGGTATCTTTTTCCTTATATTCAGGCATAAATTAATTGCTTATTTTGTTGTCTAACTATCTCAATATAAGCAATTTATGCCTGTTTTTTATTGTCTACTATGAATTTTTCGGGATAAGGTAGTTTTTCGGGTTCACCCCACTGGTCTTTATTATATTTTACTTTCCATATATCAATGTTTGTGATAGCTCCATTTTTACCAAGAGGTAACCACCATGCGTAAAATATTTCTTTATTGTTTATTGGATTTGGATAGTCAAAATACCAAGGTTTACCATGGTGTTTTGTGAAGAGCAGGATTTGTCCAGCTACAATCTATTTCTTGACAAACATAGATTGGATAATTTTGCCAATCAGTAAAATCTTTAGGTGCTCTATCAAAAATAATATAACTGCCATTATTGTTAGAAGTCGTTCTTACCCTGACCGTAAAAATCGCTTTCCACCTCGATAGTTGCGGCTATGGATTTTATGTTTGATAAGGTCCTTCATTGCCGCTCAAGATTTTATAGGACAGTAAAACATTGTGATCTGCAGTGTCCTTCCCGGACAGATAAACAGCAGTTCATCTAAATGAATTGGGATATTGATTCAGATCCAGGCCCCACAGGTAAGGCAATAGAAAATACACAAACAATAGGATCACCAGGATTGAGATGATATTCAATGCAAAACCAGCGCGAATCATGTCCCTCATGCGCAAGTAACCGGAACCAAATACTACCGCATTAGGAGGAGTCGCCACCGGCAACATAAAAGCACATGAGGCAGCCACTGTTGCGCTAACCATCAAGGCATAGGGGTGAATACCAATAGCCAATGCAATCGCAGCTAGAATGGGCAATATCATTGAGGTGGTGGCTAGGTTTGAGGTAATCTCCGTCAAAAAATTAACTGAGGCTATGACCACCAACAGAATGATCACCAGCGAAACACCTTGCAAAAGTGTCATCTGACCTCCAATCCAGTCTGCCAGCCCACTTTCTTTAAATCCTGCAGCTATAGCCAATCCTCCTCCAAACAGCAGAATGATACCCCAGGGAATTTTAACCGCCGATTCCCAATCCAGTAGCTTAGATCCCTTGCCTTGACCACTTGGTAATAAAAACAAGAAAATAGCACCAAATATGGCAATCACTGCATCATCAATGCCGGGAAGGAATTTTGACAATAGGAATGATCTTGAAATCCACGCAAAAGCGGTGGTAAGGAAAACGATCAGCACCATCTTTTCCGGAAATGTCATTTTGCCTATGGCTATCAACTGCTTTTCAATTTCCTGTCTTCCTCCCGGGAAAGATTGTCCCTTGAGTGGATAGGCAACTTTCACCAGATAATTCCAGGTGATAAATAGCAAGACTATTGAAATAGGAAATCCAAATTTGAACCACTCTACAAAACCCAGATCAATACTGTAGAATTCCTGGATGACTGCTGCCAATACCAGGTTGGGAGGCGTCCCAATTAGCGTCGCAATACCTCCAATGGAAGCCGAATAAGCTATTGACAGCATCAACACTTTACCAAAGGACTGAAACTGGTCCTTATCTGACCCTTGAAGTTGTGAAACTATCGCCATACCAATGGGCAGCATCATTACACTGGTTGCAGTGTTGGAAATCCACATGGATAGGAAAGCCGTGGCGATCATGAACCCCAAAACCATTTTACTCATATCGGTGCCAATGATGGAAATAACATTGAGGGCAATGCGGCGATGGAGATTCCACTTTTCTATGGCTATGGCTATAATGAATCCTCCTATATAAAGAAAAATGAGGCGATGTCCGAATGCGGCAGTTGTGGTACTCAACGCGAGCCCGCCCGTTAAAGGGAAAAGCACGATGGGCAGCAATGAGGTTACTGGAATGGGAATAGCTTCGGTGATCCACCAAATGGCAACCCATACCGTTGAAGCCAATATCGCATGAGCCTCAGTAGACATACCGGGGCCGGGGCCCATGAACAGTATCAGGGTAAAACTAATTGGCCCAAGAAGAATTGATAAGTATTTGCGATTCAGAATTTCTAAAAGTATTAGTTCCCAAGATAGCATGAGTTCGTGAATTAGAAGGACAATGGATAGATTCCGCCTAGAAGGAGATTCAAAGAGACATTTTAAATCCAGGAAAATAGATTCTAACCTACCCTAACCACTCCAAAGAGGGAAATTGTACTTCATCCCGCATTAGAACCGGCGACCCTCCACAATATCTTTCTCCTGAAATTTACTTATCGATTTAGTTTTTTAGGGGCTTTGCTACCTGGGTCGTAACCGCAATGAACTGGTGGGTATACCCCTTCTATTGCAACAGAAGCATCGTTTTATCATGAAAAGCGGTTTCTTTTTGTGAAAAACGGTTACTCTCCATGAGATATAGTGATTAATGGGTTTCTCTTAATCTCATCTTTCAAAAATAAAAGTTATACATAGGCGGCGACTTAATGCAATCCAAGCTGGATTTCAAATTGTTTCGTCCGCTCTGTTCGCTTCCCCACAGGATAGCTCTTTTCAACTAACCTTATATGATGGTCATTGTCAATCGTCATAATTGTTGAACAACATGTGCCATAGGTTTCTGTCTCAATAAACATAGAACTAATTGCCTTTTCCAATTCATAAGAAACGCCGGTGGAGGGTAAATCGTGATCTTCGGCTTTCTGTGAATTTTGCATAATACCCAAAAAGGCCTCCTCGCTAATCGCTCCCAATTGTGAAACTTTTTCAAACATTTCCTTTCCCAACTGAACCTTTGGCCAGGAAGTATCCAGTAATGCATTACTTAACCCATAAGATCCGGGCGGCAATTCCCTCATTTCGTGATTAATGTTATTATAGTACCACATCTCATCAGGATTGCCAACCAATAGGTTGAAGCCGTAATAGGCGTCTCCCTTTTTGCTAATAGTCCTTAGATAAACCTCCGGGGTAAGATCGCTCTTAAGAAAGTCGGCCGTAAGGTGACCACGAGAGGGTGTGTTGTCTCTTTCAATACCTGGGTCTCTGTAATTGGTTACGGCAGCAAATCTGCCATACCTGGTGATTCCCATCCATGTTCCACCGGCCTCAAGGTCCCTACCGGCCAAAATTTCAGGGTGATCTTTCCAAAAACCGGCTTCTTGAGTTGGCCTTTCATAAAACTCATCTCTATTGGCAGCTAATATTAGTTTATAGCCCGGCTTTTGTTTCCATGAGAATAGTATTAGACACATTTGGTTCTTACGATATTCAAAACTTCTCAGATAGTTTCTTTTTGTACTCAGAAGGAGTCCTGCTAGTATTTTTCCTAAAGGCCGCATTAAATGCTGATAAAGTATTAAAGCCGCATTCATAAGCGATGGCCGATATCTTAAGGTTGTCGTACGCTCCACCTTCGAGTAATTCAATGGCCCTGGTAATTCGGTATTGATTGGTATAGTCGGTAAAACTGACTTTCAAATGGACATTAAAAAGATTAGAGATTAAGTGTTTGGCAATTCCGGTCTTTATTGAAAGCTGGGATAGAGCAAAGTCTGGATTCAGGTAAAGCTTCTCCTCATCAATTACCCTTTTTACTTTTCGTGAATAAGTTTCAACCTCTTCTTCAGACAGTTGGATGTTCCTGTACTTAGGTTTTGATTCCTGTGTGAATAATGAATGATTCCTGAGAAAATAAAAACTGAGAAAATAAATAATTGCACTATAAACCACCGGACCGGTCATATAAGATGTAAGGCCCCATTCATAATTCATATAATAAGCCATTGTAAGTTCAAGTAATAAGTGCAATTTTCCTTTGTAGCACTTGCTTTGCGTTTAGGTAATTAAATTTTCTAACAGGGCGTTCATTGATTTTGTTTTCAACAACTTTGATTTGCTCCTCTGTAACAAATCTAATATCTGTTTTCTTAGGATAAAACCTTCTGATTACCCCAATCCTATTTTCAACTGTCCCTTTATCCTGACTAGTATAGGGACGAGTGAAATAGGCATCCACATCAAGGGATTGAGCAATCAACTCATGTTTAGAAAATGCCATATCATTATCAAAAGTGAGTGTTTCCAGTTTGTGTTTATCCTGAGAGAGTTCCTCCACAATAGCTTCGGCCATTTGATCGGCATTTTTACTGTGCATCTTTCTGATTCTGGTAAAAAGACTTGCTCGGTCTGTCATCACCAACAAAGAGCCTTTGTGGTTTTTACCCATCATTAAATCGACTTCTATATCTCCCAATCGTTCCCTTTTGTTAATGATCTGGGGTCGCTGTTCAATTGATACCCTATTCGGGATAATACCTCTACGATCTTTTCTGTTTCCTCGTTTGCGCCTTCGTTTGCCATGTTTTAGATATGTGTATAGTTGTTTGTATTCTTGGTTCTCCTGGCGGTTGGTGTGCTTACATTCCCATATCCATTGGTAAATCCATTCATGGCTAAGTGGACATTCTCTCGTTTTCTTTCCCTGATGGCTGATCAATTCAGGACTCCATCTATCTTCTTGGAGCCGGTTAACTATCCAGTCTTTCATGGGTTTGGTGAAAATCACTCTTTTTGGCTTTTCTTGATGACGAAGATTGGTCCTCCTTTGTGCATTTGCTGTTCGATAGACACCAGCTCCCCTACCTCTTGAACCCACATTTCGCTTAAGCTCACGTGAGATCGTAGACGGGTGAAAATGAACGATACAGGCAATCTCCTTTTGAGTAGCTCCTGTTTTCAATAATGCTTCAATTTGATACCTTTGATCAATACTGAGATGTGTGTAGTTTTTTGACATTTTGCAATCCAAAGATTGCACTGCTCAGGCTTTTGAAGGATGAAAAAGCCCTTAAAAGCTTTTTCATCCTTCAATTGCACTTATTAGTTGATCTCAGCCCCTGATGAAATAGAGTTTTAAGAATTCTGGTTCTACTCTAATTTAATGAGATGCAAAAGTCGGTAGCGGGAAGATCTAAGCCAGAAGTTTAAATCTGTGTGATTGTGAAATTGGATCAGATAAATTGATACGTTAATAGAGGAACTGCAATAAAAGAGATAACTAAACCGCTTATTATAAGAAGATTGCTCAATTTTATCAGGCAATGAAAAAATACTTTACACTCGACCTGTATATCCAACAAAAACAGACCATTTCCACTAAATTAATGGTAGAACCAGAATGGTTAATTAGTGTCTCTAAGAAAACAGCCCTTTTTTTATAAAATGAATTATTATGGATGAGATTTTCATTTTCTTTCTATGAGTTAATACCTGAGTATCAATCGATTAGAAAAAATGGAAAGATCGACCATAAGAATAATTTTTAATTTAGGTGTGTTTTCTTAGAGACACTAATTATATAATTATTGAAAAGTTCAAGCATCTTCAACATGAACATTATTGAATCCAAACCCTGGGATGATAAACATTCATTATTGAGAAACCTTCAAGTACTCACCAATAGACAAGTCAGTGTTAGTTTTCCTGTTCATCTCCATAAGCTCTTTTAAGCCAAGATTGAACCTTTTGGCAATGCTGTACATAGTGTCACCAGAAACTACGGTATGGAACTGCGGGTTATTAACCCTCTCTTTAAATTCAGGATCTTCTCCTTTTTTAAGCTGAAGTTTTTGTCCGACAGCGAGAGAATCACCATCTTCTATCAAATTGATTTCTATCAGATCACTGACGGAGAGATTGTATTTGCGGGAGATCCCATAGAGTGTCTCTCCGGGCGCTACTTCATGAATAGAAACTTTAGTCTCTTCCATTGTCGCAGGGTTCTCTATAATAACTGCCTGCCTAGCGAGAACCTGCAGGTTCATTCCAGGTTTGAGGTCATTGGAGTTTAGTTCGTTCCAATTTTTAATATCATCAATTGACACCCCATACATCCTTGAAATGGCGTAAAGTGTCTCACCTTTCCTCACCAGGTGATAGGAAATTTCTGTTGGCTTTTCTTCTACTTCGTCAGGAACCCTATCTTCAATGGTGTCTAGGACTTTATTTTCTTCGGTCACAAATTGATCTGGTATTTCTTCGATTGTAAATATTTTCGTGTCTACTCCCTGAATTTTCTCTTGGAGTTCAATTGTGCCAATTTCGTTTTGAGTTATCTGTACGGCGGCTTCCGGCTTTCTATCTTTGATATACGCTACAACTACATTCTTTGGTCTTTTCTTACCAAGCCATAAAATCCGGCCTGGTTCCAATTCCTCATCCTCAGACATTCTATTTTTTGCCAGAAGTTTTTTCAGCTTAATCCCGTATTTCTGAGAAACGTCCCAGGTAGTTTCCCCTTTCTCTACAGTATGATAATAAATTGAAGATTTACCCTTTTTACTCCGCAGGTAATAGATCTCACCGGTCTCGATCCGATCTGTAGGCCCCAGATCATTGAATTTGATTAAATGATGAGTTTGGATTCCACCTTTTTGAGCGAGACTAGCTATTTTATCACCAGAGGCGGCAACGATCGCCTTAATGTTATTGACCTTGACTATGAGGTTCTTACTTACCGCAGTTTCACTTACGATGTCAGGATAGATCTCTACCTTGGGTCCATCATCCTTTTTAGGTTCTGATTTACTGGCAATTACAATGGATTTCCTGCCTTTGAATGGCACAACAACGGGGTAAATCTTCTCACCCGGTATATTCCCCCTCTTTAGCCATTTATTGTATTGATATACCAGCCCTTCATCAGCTTTGAGTTCTCTAGCCACCTGTCGCAAACTTTTATTGGCCCCGTCATCATATTTGATTAGAGAAAGTCCTTCAGTATGTGGTTTTCCGACCTCATCTTTAAAAGCAACATAGTGAGCTATGAATTTCTTGACATACCAGAAAGTGCCTTTATCTATGGTCATTCTCTTGACCCCAAATTCCTTTTCGCTAACATATTTCTTAGCTCCACCGGGACCTTGATTGTATGCGAGACATGCATAAGCCCAATTGTTAAAATAGAAATTCATTCGCTTGAGGTACTTTGCCGCACCTCTTGATGCAGCAACTATATTGAGTCTCTCATCCACATACCGGTCGATACGGAGGCCGACTTCACGACCGGCAGGTTCTTTGAATTGCCAGAAACCTACAGCATTGGCGGAGGATACTGCATCTGAAATAAGTGCACTTTCCTGGATTGCCAGGTACTTGAATTCATCCGGAACTTTTTCTTCTTTAAAAATCCTTTCGATGATAGGGAAGTAAAGGTTCATACGATCAACCTTGACCTGAAAGTACTTTGGACTTGCCCGAAGCGCAGTCACATCTTTTTGAATTTCCCGACGGGCGGCTTCGGTGATTTTTAACTTGAGGCTGCCGAGTTTCATTTCCGAAGGTACTCGAGGATTGTCCAATCCATGAGCAGCCAAAAAGACCAGTTGTAGGAAGATTATGCCAAATAATCGTATCATTCTTTTTTTCTCATTATCATTAAACCATCCCTGACCGGAAGCATAACGTTTTCAACACGAACATCATTTTGAACAAAGTCATTAAATTTCCGAATGGCCTGCGTTTCAGTGTCTGTTTTTTCTGGTTTTGTTAATACTTTACCGGTCCAGAGCACATTGTCCGCTATGATGTAACCTCCAATAGGCATCTTGTCAAGGGCCAATTCATAGTAATTCCAGTAGTTTTCCTTATCTGCATCTATAAAAACCAGATCAAAACGGTAGTCCAATTGGGGAATGACCACCTGGGCATCACCAATTATGAAATCAATAAGTGCTGAGTAATTTGATTCTGCAAAAAACGCGGAGATTTTGCCTTCCAGTTCTTCGTTAATATCGATGGTTATCAATTTACCATCAGGTTGTAACCCCTCTACTAGTGAAAGTGCCGAGTATCCGGTAAAAGTACCCACTTCAAGGATATAGCGTGGTTTGATCATCCGTGAAAGTATGGATAGTATTCTGCCTTGTAAATGCCCGGAGAGCATCCTTGGATAAAGGAAGTTGGCGTTGGTTTCGCGGTTTATTTTTTGGAGCAGAGCGTCTTCGGGAGAAGTATGAGCTTCAGCATAGTCCTGAATTTGTGAGTCGATTATGTCCATTAACCGGAAATAAAGTGGTTCCTTTTAATGGGATATAAAGTTCATCAATTGGGAAGGAATGTCAAAATACTGAGATTCTTTTCTTCCAAGGTCTGGTTGGCTATTTCTCTCAAATCTGTACTCGATATTTTTTTTACTTCCTCAAAAATTTCTTCCAAAGGTTGAATTTTGTCCAGGTCAAGGATGCTTTTACCCATCATCAACATGAGGCTACTATTGTTCTCTTCGGACATTGCCAGTTGGCCCATTATTTGTTCTTTGGCCTTGTGTAGTTGCAATGTTCCTAATTTAAGCTCTCTCAATTTTTTTAATTCTTTAAGCACCAGTTTGATGCTCCTGTCCACTTTTTTGGGTTCGGTGCCAAAAAATATTCCCATTGATCCGGTATCAGTAAAGGGTGTATAGGCTGCATCAACAGAATAAACCAGTCCGTATTTCTCTCTCAATATCATATTGAGGCGAGAATTCAAACCCGGTCCACCGAGAATGTTCAAAAGCATGAAAAAAGGCAATCTTCGTTTATCTGATAGGGGGAATGCCGTTGATCCCAAGGCACATTGCGCTTGTGTAATTGACCGGTGAACTTCCCGTTTTTTTGGTTCGTAAGATGTAAAATTTGATCTACTGCGCTTGGCTGTATACTTCTTGATGCCTTCAAGTCTTTTTTGAGTCAGGTTCAAAACCTTCTTGAAGGGAACATTACCTACGCTTATAAAAACTATCCTATCGGAATGCAGATTCAGTTCCAGGAATTCCTTGAAGTGCCATTGATGAAAGCTTTTCACACTTTGGTTAGTTCCCAGGATATTTTTTCCTAATTGATGACCATCAAAAATTACTTCATCAAAATCGTCCTGGATAGCATCTTCCGGCGAATCAAAGTACATGGCCATTTCTTCCAATATGACCCCTCTTTCCTTTTCAATTTGCTTCTCGGGGAAAACCGAATTAAAGGTAATATCAGTAATTACATCAAATGCTCGATCTATTTGTTTATCGAGAACAGCCGCGTAGAAGCATATTTTCTCTTTTGTAGTATAAGCATTAAGCTCACCTCCCACTGATTCGAGGCTGTCAATTATATGATAAGCGTTTCTTTTCCTGGTGCCCTTAAAAGCCATGTGCTCCCAAAAATGAGCTAACCCTTGTTGAGCGGGTTCTTCATCCCGACTGCCGA
>CAXXNX010000025.1:0-179959 GCA_963664285.2 Cyclobacteriaceae bacterium | reverse complement strand
TCAAAAGGGGTTCAAACCGTGGCTATGGAGGCTACCGGAGTTTATTGGGTAATCCTATATGAGATGCTTGAAAATGCCGGGCTTGATGTATGGTTGGTCGATGGCAGGCAAACAAAACAAGTGCCCGGCCGCAAGACCGATGTTAAAGATTGCCAGTGGATACAGCAACTTCATAGTTATGGGTTGCTCAACCGTTGCTTTGTTCCTAATGATCAAGTCAAAGAAATCAGGGCTTATCAACGGATACGTGAAGACCATATCAGAACAGCGGCCATGCATATAAACCATATGCAAAAAGCCCTGACCGAGATGAACATCCGACTTAAAGAGGTATTGAGCCAGGTCCATGGGTCAAGTGGTATGGCCATTGTAAAGGCTATCCTGGACGGTGAGTGGAATCCTCAGGTACTTTTGGGCCTTTGTCATAAAAGCATCAAAGAGAAAAAAGCCCACTTGGTATTGAAAGCTATGGAAGGGCATTACACAGAAGCAGGATTGTTTGCTCTACAGCAGGCCTATCAGGGCTATCTGTTTTACCAGCAACAGATCAGGGAATGTGATAAAAAAATCCAACAGGCCATGGAGAGGGTAAATCTTTATGATCAGGACGATATTGCCAAAAAGGAGATAGAATCTGTCAAAGGACGCAAGCCGGTAAGGCACAACAAGCCACAGGTAGATCACTTAGGTGGACACCTGCTCAAGATATTTACCGGTAAAGATGCCACAGACTTGCCGGGCATTACTGATTATACGTGGCTACAACTCTACTCAGAAACCGGAAATGATCTTAACAAATGGCCTACAGAAAAGCATTTTACTTCATGGTTGGGCCTTGCCCCAGGCCAACATCAGTCTGGCAAACTGAAAAAGACAAGGAATAAAAGTACAGGCCAAAAGCAGGACAAATATTCAGGCAAATCTCACAGAGTCTAATTGAAAGCAAAAAAATAGCTATTGGGGCTTTCGGTAGAAAGTTGAAAGCCAAAAGAGGTCCTGGTATAGCAGTGAAGGCAACGGCCAGAAAACTGGCCACACTTTACTGGAGGTTAATGGTCAAAGGTCTGGATTATACTGAAAGGGGAATAAAAGACTATGAAGCTCGAGTCAATATGCAACGTGAAAGATGGCTAGTAAAAACTGCTAAAGACATGGGCTATCAACTCACTGTAAATCAAGTAGTTTGAAAAATACGTCATCGGTAGGCTTCAGGGCTGATATGTAAGGGAAGAAGCCGTAGGAATCTCCTATTTAGGAGACTCTCACGCAATTTTCCCATCACACTTCGTCTAAAAATTGCTCTGAGTGACGTTTAAGTGGTTTTGTTTATTTTGCTAATCCCGATCTCAGGTTATAAACCTTATTATTGCACAATCTCTAAGTAATGAGTTTCACACTTCTTATAATTATTATCACTGTCGGTGCAAGTATTTACGCCTGGAACAACTCCAATATTTTCCTGAAGTGGATGATGCATCCCTACCAGATCTATCAATCCGGACAATATTATCGATTTATTACCTCCGGATTAATTCATAGTGGTTACGGACACCTGGCTTTTAACATGATCACTTTCTTTTTTTTTGGAAGGTTTGTTGAACAAGCCTTTAACGTTTACCTGGGAGAATGGGGAGGATATTTTTTTGTTGCGATGTACATTTTAGGAATCATCGTTTCGGACATTCCTTCTTATTACAAGCATCGAACCAATGTGAATTACAGTGCCATTGGCGCTTCTGGTGGAGTGAGTGCAGTGTTGTTCAGCAGTATTTTGGTTAACCCTTTAATGGAGATCTGTCTTTACTTCTTCATTTGTTTGCCGGGTTTTGTTTTGGGAGCATTATACCTTGTCTATTCTCTTTATTGGGGCAAGAATATGTCAGATAATATCAATCATGACGCCCATTTGTATGGGGCACTGTTCGGTATGGCATTTACAACAATCCTAAGACCTGTATTTTTGGTTGAATTCATTGAGCAGTTGACAAGGTTCAGCTTGTTTTGACTTTAAAAGTTTATGTTACTAAATTCTGTCTAAAAGACCACCTAGATTTTTTTTAACGGTCCAATAATAAAAAGTCACTGCCTTATCATTGTCTCCAAGAAGACAAGCTAAAAAAAGTGCTATCCTTTCGAATGGCGCTTTTTTCAAAGTCATTAATTTCTATTCTGCAACTACAGATACAAAAGATCTGTTTTGTCTCCTTTTTTTGAACTCAACCGTTCCATTAACCAATGCAAAAAGTGTATGGTCTTTGCCCATACCAACATTAGTTCCCGGATGGTGTTTCGTGCCTCTCTGACGAATGATAATATTTCCAGCTATAACCTTCTGTCCACCATATATTTTTACGCCGAGACGCTTACTTTCTGATTCCCTTCCATTATTGGAACTGCCGGCTCCTTTCTTATGTGCCATGGTTGAATAATTATGCTATACTTTCTACTAAAACTTTTGTGAATTGCTGACGGTGACCGTTCTTCTTCTTATAACCTTTACGCTTTTTCTTCTTGAAGACGATTACTTTGTCACCTTTGACATGTTCCAGGATCTTACCTGAAACTTTTAATCCTTTGACAGTGGGGGATCCTATCTTCACCTTGCCGTCATTATCTACTAACAGTACATTTTTGAATTCAACAGCAGATCCTTCTTCACCCTCTAACCTGGGAGCGAAAATGGACTGATCCTTCTCAACCTTGAACTGTTTTCCCGCGATATCTACAATTGCGTACATTTCTAAATAATTTCGAAAAATGGAGTGCAAAGATAAAATGATACTTATAACTTACAAACCCCACGGGGACATGTTTAAATTTATTAACAGTAGTGTCCGGTAAAAATAAGGAAGCATATTGAGAAGTGGCTATTAGTCAAATAATCGGCCAAATCAATGTACTATCGAAAAGCAGGCCCCCATTTAAGTTGGGAATAAAGATGGCAGTAGCTTTTGATTGTTTTTAATCAGAGTTTTTTCAGGATCATTAAGGAAATCAAACAATGAGATGTATGCCATCAGATGGAAGCGGACAAGTGCCACCATGTTTGAATAGGCCCATTTTCTTTTCAATTGCCTTTTGACTACCTCTAACAGCAACATGGCAATCATAGAAGTCCATAATTGTATCTCAATGGCGTTGACATTATCTCCTAAGAAATATTTGACGGGGAAATTTTGCTTCAATTTTTTAAAAAGCAGCTCAATTTGCCATCGGTATTTATAGATTAACCCGAAAAATTCATAGTAGACAATAAAAAACAGGCATAAATTGCTCATATTGAGATAGTTAGACAACAAAATAAGCAATTAATTTATGCCTGAATATAAGGAAAAAGATACCGTATTTTATCGAGGAAAACAAGCTTTTAAATTTGATTTTTCAGCATCAGCGATTAGCTCAGACGGAGCGATATTGTTAAGTGAAAAAGTAGAGAGAAAGACTGGTCTATTAAAAAGCTTCGCCGCACTGATTCCTGACTATCGAAACCCCTTTTTTATCGAATACACTTATGAAGAAATGCTTCGCCAACGGGTGTTTTTAATGATGCAGGGCTATCAGGATTGCAATGACGAACAAAAACTCCGAGAGGATCCGGTGATCCGTAAAGTACTAGATAGCGGATTATGTTCCCAGCCTACTTTAAGTCGATTTGAAAACAAGGCCGATCGGAGTCTGATCTACCAGATGAGTCAATGGTTTGTAGACCGTTATGTAGAGGAGTTGAAAGAGAAGACTGGTCAAATCATCATTGATGTAGATGGTACCGATGACCCTACTCATGGATCCCAACAACTCAGTTTGTATAATGGCTATTATGGACAGACTATGTACCATGAGTTGTTCTTTAAGGACGGGAACACCGGTCAGGTCATTTTACCAGTACTACGTCCGGGCAATTGTCACTCCAACAAATGGTTTGTGGCCTTATTGAAAAGGATTGTCATTAAAATCAGAAAAAAACTGCCCTCAGTAAAGATCCTTATTCGAGCGGATAGTGGCTTTTCAGGAGCATCTTTTTATCGGATAGCTAAGCAGTTTGACCTTCAATTTTGTTTAGGTATTAGTAGTAATGAAGTTTTAAAGACTTTTACCAAACAGACTATCATTGAAGTAAAAAAGGAATATGCTTCAAAAATCATCAAACATCAAGAGTTTGTTGGCCCGTTTACTTACCAGGCCAAAAGCTGGGATCGTTCTGAAAAGCTGTACGCCAAAGTGGAGTCTACCGGAAAAGGAATGAATGTCCGTTACTTTGTGAGCAACTTTGAAGCGATGACCGCTCAACAGATTTACTTTGATTTTTATGTCAAGCGAGGTGATGCCAGTGAAAATCGAATAAAGGAACTCAAAAACATGACTTATTCCGACCGGCTTTCCTGTCATCGCTACTGGGCCAATTTCATGCGTTTAATCATCGCTACCCTCTGTTATGAAATGTTCCGGCAGATTAAATTATTAATTGCCAAAACAAAACACCACTTTGCTAAACGATGGCAAGTGGACAATATCCGGCTTTACCTGATGAAGGTTGGGGCGTGCCTGAAAGAAAGGAAAAGATCATTGACAATACAATTCTCAAGAGCCTTTAGATATCAATACCTGCTGGGCGATTTGCTTACGGTGAACTGACCGATCAGTTAAACAGTTTGGTTTAATCAAAAAAATGTTCTTCCATAAGAACACAATAGAGCTTTGACTGAAAATTGAAAAATTCTAACAAAAAAACGCTCTAATGTCCTTTGAAATCCAGAAACCTGGTTGATCTTCAAATTAATACATACACTCCAATCAAAAATAGTTAGCAACCCATTATTAATCCCAAAATTGGTGGCCTATGAATAATGCGGATTAATGCGATTGTGCCTGCATCGGTTTGCATATCGTTAGTAATAAAAATGAACAACCGCTGGTTTTTATCATCCCAGTAGGCAACCCTTCGCTGTAAGTGGTCATACTTTTTGCCTTCTACCAGATATTGGACAATTACTTTTTCATCCTTAATGACCCCTTCATCGACATGGTCTGGAATGTCAAACTCTTCTATGGATTGGTATAGGGCATTATCTCTCATCCGGGTGATGTAATAGACACCTGTATTGCTCCAAAGCTGGTATTGGTGATAATCAACATACCCTTTGTCCATCACGATGTAAGAGCCTTCTGGCAAGTTTATATGCTGTAAGAAAGTGTGATCGTGTGTTGTAGCGGCTGTAAATCTGACCAAACAGGGCATCAACTCAATGGCATGCACCAGGGTGTGGGCTTTGATCCCTCCCTTGCTACGGCCATCCCTTCGGGGGCCTACCGGCCACCTTCAAAATGTCTTTGAACAAAGAGAAAACAGTTGAATCCACTATGTAAAGCTGCTTGAACAGTTCTAATTCTATTCGGCTGTCCGATAAAACATGGTGCCACTTTCGATAAAGATCCATATAAACCTCCCGAAACACTTCACTGCTTCTTCTTTTATTACTATCAGAAAGGGTTGATCGACGACAGCTACGCATCAATCCCAGGTGCCGGAGCTTTCCCTCGCCAGCCAAAAGGCCTGTTGTAAGCTCTCTGAGTGCTGTTGCCCCGCATAATGTACTGTACAGCATGGTAACCAGATGATCCCATGTCTTAAAATATTTACAATATCTGTCTGATTGGTACTTTCTGGTTATCCGTGAAACCGAGCTTTTGTCTATCAGTGAAAGCAGTTGGGCAAAGATTGGCTGTCCGGTAAAATTTGTACTTTTATTCATGCGACGTTTTTCGTTTTTACTCACTCGAAAAACTAATGCATTTGCAGGTAGGAAATTCCCTACCTGCTACTTTTTATAATCTTTTACCGGACACTACTGATTTATTAATTATTATCATTTTTTTATCATTTTTTTTACCCCCATTTATCCTCAAGAAACGATGAAGTAATCGTTGCAAATTCAAGACGTAATGGTCTCAAAAATAACCATTTATGAGTGGCTATTTTACTCATTAACCCACCTGGAATTCTTCGCATTTACGCTTTGATTTTTTGACGCTGATTCAACATATTTGTATGACTTCTTTAAGGGGTCGGGGTTCGGTCGGAACAAGTAAACCAGCAGATATTCAAAAAAGGTAACTTTCAGTTAATTGAAAGGGCTTTAGCTCTTTCAAATGGGGTATCTTTGGGCTTTAGAATTCGTTAGTATATTAAGATCAACAGTAAAACTTATGAGTAACGTCGTTCAGGAATTAGCCGAACCAATTTTGCAGGAAAACAAGAACCGTTTTGTCCTGTTTCCAATCGAGCATCATGACATTTGGAAATTCTATAAAAAAGCCGAAGCCAGCTTTTGGACCGCTGAAGAAATCGACCTCAGTCAGGACTTAAAAGATTGGGCTAACCTGAATGATGGTGAAAGACATTTTATTAGTCACGTTCTTGCCTTTTTTGCTGCCAGTGACGGTATCGTAAATGAAAATTTAGCTGAGCATTTTGTATCCGAAGTTCAGTATACCGAAGCCAAGTTTTTTTACGGCTTCCAGATTGCCATAGAAAACATTCATTCGGAAACTTATTCTTTGTTAATTGATACCTATATAAAAGATGCTAAAGAGAAGGACAGTCTGTTGAATGCTATGGATACTATGGACTGCGTGAAAAAAAAGGCGGAGTGGGCATTAAAATGGATTGACGAAGGCTCTTTCCAGGAAAGACTAATTGCATTTGCTGCTGTAGAAGGTATTTTCTTTTCCGGAAGCTTCTGTTCGATTTTCTGGTTAAAGAAAAGGGGCCTGATGCCAGGACTGACTTTCTCTAACGAATTGATCTCAAGAGATGAAGGGTTGCACTGTGATTTTGCCTGTTTGCTTTATAATAATCATTTGAAGACTAAACTACCGGTTGAAACGGTACAGGAAATTATCAGAGATGCAGTTTCAATTGAACAGGAATTCGTCACTGATTCATTGCCAGTGAAATTAATCGGAATGAATGCAGATCTGATGTGTCAATACATTGAATTCGTTGCCGATCGGCTATTGACCGAATTGGGGTGCAAGAAAATTTACAATTCTACCAACCCATTCGACTTCATGGATATGATATCTCTGCAGGGTAAAACCAACTTCTTTGAGAAACGTGTGGCAGAATACCAGAAAGCAGGAGTTATGAACGAACAGGCTGATAATGAGTCACATAAATTCTCTGTGGATGAAGACTTCTGATCAAAAAATCGTAAATTTGTTGTTAATCCACCTACCTAAAAATCGTGTAAATCAATGCTAGTAATTAAAAGAGACGGACGCCGGGAATCGGTAAAATTTGACAAGATAACCGCTCGGATTGAAAAGCTTTGTTATGGCCTGAATACCCAATATGTTGAGCCTGTTGAAATAGCCAAAAAGGTAATTAACGGAATTTACGATGGAGTTACTACTGTAGAGTTGGATAACCTGGCTGCTGAAACAGCGGCAACCATGACTACCAGGCATCCTGATTATGCAATTCTTGCGGCCAGGATCGCTATATCAAACCTTCACAAGGTGACCAGTAAGTCGTTTTCCAACACGATGAAACGACTTTACACCTTTGTCGATCTTAAAACCGGAGAAAATGCTTCGTTGATATCTAAGGAAGTCTATGGTGAGATAAAGAAGCATGCCGCATTACTGGATTCCACTATCATTTATGACCGCGATTATAGCTACGATTATTTCGGATTCAAGACGCTTGAGCGCTCTTACCTGATGAAGATCGACGGTAAGGTGATTGAAAGACCACAACACATGTTGATGAGGGTGGCCATTGGTATTCACATGGAGGATATTGATGCTGCGATTGAAACTTACAACCTGCTATCACAAAAGTGGTTTACTCATGCTACACCGACCCTTTTCAATGCAGGTACACCAAAACCGCAGTTATCTTCTTGTTTCCTGTTACAGGTAAAAGATGACAGCATTGATGGCATTTACGATACCTTGAAGCAATGCGCCAAGATTTCTCAATCTGCAGGAGGAATTGGTTTGAGCATTCATAACATAAGGGCAACCGGTTCATACATAAAAGGCACCAATGGAACGTCCAATGGTATCGTTCCCATGCTTAGGAATTTCGATATGACTGCCCGTTATGTTGACCAGGGAGGAGGCAAGAGAAAAGGAAGCTTCGCCATGTATATTGAACCATGGCATGCGGATATCTTCCAGTTCCTTGACTTAAAGAAAAATCACGGCAAGGAGGAGCTTAGGGCAAGAGATTTATTCTATGCACTTTGGATTCCTGACCTGTTCATGAAACGAGTGGAGGAAAACGGAGAGTGGTCACTATTCTGTCCTAATGAAGCACCGGGACTGCATGAGTGTTATGGTGAAGAATTTGAAAGACTTTATGAAAAATATGAGAAGGAAGGTCGTGCGAGGCAAACTATAAAGGCTCAGGACCTTTGGTTTGAAGTTGTTGAGTCTCAAATTGAGACCGGAACGCCTTATATGCTTTATAAAGATGCCTGTAACAAGAAGTCCAATCAAAAGAACCTTGGTGTAATCAAGTCAAGTAATCTCTGCACTGAAATTATAGAGTATACTGCACCGGACGAAATAGCGGTTTGTAACCTGGCATCCATCGCCCTTCCTAAATTTATTAATGAAGAAGGAGAATTTGATCACCAACAGCTATATAAGATCACCAAGGTGGTCACCAGGAACCTCAATAAGGTGATCGACATCAATTACTATCCCGTTGAGGAAGCCCGTAACTCTAATATGAGGCACCGCCCTATCGGTATTGGTGTCCAGGGACTGGCTGATGCCTTCCTATTGTTAAGATTGCCATTCGATTCTCCTGAGGCGAAGAAACTAAATAAGGAAATTCACGAAACCATCTACTATGGCGCCATGGAAGCATCTATGGAACTGGCTAAAGCCGATGGTTCGTATAAGACATTTAAAGAATCACCTGTATCGAAAGGCATTTTCCAGTTCGATATGTGGGGAGTGACTCCTGATTCCGGACGTTGGGATTGGGACAAACTCAAACGTGAGGTGAAGAAGAATGGGGTTCGAAACTCCTTACTTCTTGCTCCAATGCCTACCGCCTCAACGTCTCAGATCCTTGGTAACAATGAGTGCTTCGAACCCTATACCTCGAACATTTATACCCGGAGAACATTGTCAGGTGAGTTTATTGTAGTGAACAAGCATTTGTTGAAAGACCTGATTGAGTTAGGCCTATGGAATGAGAGTATGAAGAACAGGCTGATGTCAGAAAATGGGTCCATACAAAACATTCCGGAGATCCCTGATAGTATCAAGAAGCTTTACCAAACAGTTTGGGAAATCTCCCAGAAATCTATCATTGAAATGGCAGCTGACCGTGGAGCGTACATCGATCAGAGTCAGAGCATGAACATACACATACAGGAACCAAATTTTGGTAAGATCACTTCTATGCATTTCCATGCCTGGAAGAGTGGTTTGAAAACCGGTATGTATTACCTGAGAACTAAAGCGGCAGCAGATGCTATTAAGTTTACTGTAAATAAGGAAGCCTTGAAACAGTCTGAACCAACAGCGGTAAAGCAAAACGCAAAAGATACTGTGGCAGTGGTCCAAACTACGGAAGTACAAAGGGCAGAGGATCAAGCCGCAATCGCTTGTTCGATTGATGATCCTGATGACTGCGAAGTGTGTGGGAGTTAGAAATTGGTTTAAGAGTATAGTAGAAAACCCTAACGAATAATCGTTGGGGTTTTTTGTTCTTTCTAATTCGTGGATACGTATTTTGGAAACCTGAATTTATTCTATGCTAAACTAATGTCATATTATTAACATGTATTTGTGATTTAGATGCCGAACTTCGTATGACTTTAATCATTATATACAGATGAAAAATGATAAGTACATCCTGAGGGATATCAGCTGGTTGTCCTTCAACTATCGCGTACTGATGGAGGCTATGGATAAAGAAGTTCCATTATTAGAAAGGCTGCGATTTTTGGCGATTTACTCTTCAAATCTAGATGAATTTTCTCGGGTTAGGGTAGCCGATATCCGTAGCCTCATAAGAATTGACAAAAAGAAGATCAATAAGTCAATTGATATCAAACCTAAAAAAGTATTGAAGCTCATTAACGAGGAAGTTAATAGCCAGCTTAACCTATATGGTCAAGTTCTTCGGGAAGAGGTTCTCCCTGCTTTAGAGAATGAAGGCATTGTAATTTACTCCGACCAACAATTGTGCGATCAGCATGCCAGTGAAGTGGGAGATTATTTTCATACCAAAGTGATGTCATATCTTCAGCCTTTTATCGAAGGAATATCTAAGAGAAAAGCATTCTTAGACAATCAGGCGCTTTACTTCTGTCTAAAACTTAAGGAGAGTCAAAATGGGGATGTGCACTTTGGTTATTTAAATATTCCATCTGATAAATTATCCCGCTTCTACCCATTGTCCAGGATAGATGAAAAACATGCCTTTATAATGTTGGATGATGTGATCAAATGCCACATGAAAAGAATTTTTCCGGCTTATTTTGTCGAAGAATGTCGTGCAATTAAATTAAATAAGGATGCCGATTTGCATATTGAAGATGAATACAGTGGTGACTTGGTAGAGAAAATCAGTAATCAAATTGAAAAACGTAACCTGGGAATTCCCTCAAGATTACTTTTCGATCAGGACATTTCACCTGAAATGATGCAATGGCTCATTAGAAAGTTTGATCTTCATGAAGATGATCTGATACCTGGCGGTAATGCACATAATCTGAATGATTACTTTGAAATATCTAATCCCATAGGCCCTCATTTGGAATATCCTTCTTTTAAGAGTTTGCAACACCCAACATTGAAAAGTGAGGAATCAATTTTGGAGGCAACAGATCATTCAGATTATCTATTTCACTTTCCCTACCAGAGCTATGACTATGTATTGCAATTCTTTAATGAAGCTGCGATCCATCCTGAGATAACGGAGATTAAAGTGGCATTTTATCGAATGGCTGCAAATTCTTTTATTGGTGAGGCATTAATCAGTGCAGCCAGAAATGGCAAAGAGGTGATGGTATTTATGGAAGTGAAGGCAAGATTTGATGAGAAGAACAATTTGAAATGGACCAAACGTTTCCAGGATGCCGGAGTAAAAGTGATCTATTCGATACCGGGATTAAAAGTGCATGCCAAGATAGCCCTGATAACTAAGGGTTCAGTAGCGGTGAAGAGGCAGTGTTATGCTTTTTTCGGCACAGGGAATCTTAACGAAAAGACAGCAAAGATATATTCAGATCACGGGTTGTTGACGACAGATAAAGTTCTGACTAAAGAATTGGAAGGAGTATTCAAATTTCATTATAAAAGAACTCAGCCGAAGCCGTTTCAAAAATTGTTGGTGAGTCAATTTAATATGACGGAGAAATTCATTGAACTCATTGATTATGAAATAGCTGAAGCAAGCAGTGGAAAGTCATCGGGCATCACAATTAAACTTAACAACCTGGAAGAAAAGACTATGATCGACAAATTATATGAAGCTAGCCAGGCGGGTGTAGAAATAAGAATGATAGTCAGGGGAATATGTTGTTTGAGACCGGGTGTTGCGGGGTTAAGTGAGAATATAACAATCAGAAGAATAGTAGATCGATATCTGGAGCACGCCAGGGTATTCATATTCCATCATGGTGGCAAAGAACTTATCTACCTGGGATCAGCCGGACTGGATGAACAGGAATCTTCACAGTCGTATTGAGGTGTCTTTTTCCAATAACCAGCAAACAAGCACGGGAAGAGATTAACCCGCATTATTCATAGGCCACCAATTTTGGGATTAATAATGGGTTGCTAACTATTTTTGATTGGAGTGTATGTATTAATTTGAAGATCAACCAGGTTTCTGGATTTCAAAGGACATTAGAGCGTTTTTTTGTTAGAATTTTTCAATTTTCAGTCAAAGCTCTATTGTGTTCTTATGGAAGAACATTTTTTTGATTAAACCAAACTGTTTAACTGATCGGTCAGTTCACCGTAAGCAAATCGCCCAGCAGGTATTGATATCTAAAGGCTCTTGAGAATTGTATTGTCAATGATCTTTTCCTTTCTTTCAGGCACGCCCCAACCTTCATCAGGTAAAGCCGGATATTGTCCACTTGCCATCGTTTAGCAAAGTGGTGTTTTGTTTTGGCAATTAATAATTTAATCTGCCGGAACATTTCATAACAGAGGGTAGCGATGATTAAACGCATGAAATTGGCCCAGTAGCGATGACAGGAAAGCCGGTCGGAATAAGTCATGTTTTTGAGTTCCTTTATTCGATTTTCACTGGCATCACCTCGCTTGACATAAAAATCAAAGTAAATCTGTTGAGCGGTCATCGCTTCAAAGTTGCTCACAAAGTAACGGACATTCATTCCTTTTCCGGTAGACTCCACTTTGGCGTACAGCTTTTCAGAACGATCCCAGCTTTTGGCCTGGTAAGTAAACGGGCCAACAAACTCTTGATGTTTGATGATTTTTGAAGCATATTCCTTTTTTACTTCAATGATAGTCTGTTTGGTAAAAGTCTTTAAAACTTCATTACTACTAATACCTAAACAAAATTGAAGGTCAAACTGCTTAGCTATCCGATAAAAAGATGCTCCTGAAAAGCCACTATCCGCTCGAATAAGGATCTTTAC
Source organism: Cyclobacteriaceae bacterium (assembly GCA_963664285.2). GTDB lineage: Bacteria > Bacteroidota > Bacteroidia > Cytophagales > Cyclobacteriaceae > JAJCYL01. The sequence continues at coordinate 167,315 of CAXXNX010000025.1, read as the reverse complement.
TGAGGGCAGTTTTTTTCTGATTTTAATGACAATCCTTTTCAATAAGGCCACAAACCATTTGTTGGAGTGACAATTGCCCGGACGTAGTACTGGTAAAATGACCTGACCGGTGTTCCCGTCCTTAAAGAACAACTCATGGTACATAGTCTGTCCATAATAGCCATTATACAAACTGAGTTGTTGGGATCCATGAGTAGGGTCATCGGTACCATCTACATCAATGATGATTTGACCAGTCTTCTCTTTCAACTCCTCTACATAACGGTCTACAAACCATTGACTCATCTGGTAGATCAGACTCCGATCGGCCTTGTTTTCAAATCGACTTAAAGTAGGCTGGGAACATAATCCGCTATCTAGTACTTTACGGATCACCGGATCCTCTCGGAGTTTTTGTTCGTCATTGCAATCCTGATAGCCCTGCATCATTAAAAACACCCGTTGGCGAAGCATTTCTTCATAAGTGTATTCGATAAAAAAGGGGTTTCGATAGTCAGGAATCAGTGCGGCGAAGCTTTTTAATAGACCAGTCTTTCTCTCTACTTTTTCACTTAACAATATCGCTCCGTCTGAGCTAATCGCTGATGCTGAAAAATCAAATTTAAAAGCTTGTTTTCCTCGATAAAATACGGTATCTTTTTCCTTATATTCAGGCATAAATTAATTGCTTATTTTGTTGTCTAACTATCTCAATATAAGCAATTTATGCCTGTTTTTTATTGTCTACTATGAATTTTTCGGGTTAAGCAGATCATAGATTTTCAACTAAGGGACAATGTCAAAGCATCGCTTTTGAATTCGGATATTGAAAATATCGAAATAGACCTAGATGTTAATAAGAAGATACGAGCACAGTTTGATACCTACTACTGGCTATCTCAAAATAAATTGCATTAATTCAAGTTTTTTTTACTTTTTAAAAAGATAACTATTATATTGGATTCTGCTATGGAGGTTAAGTGAAAGAGCTAAGTCCGAGCCAGCTTCTTTCATGGAAGACAGGAGTCACCTAGGGTGACTTCTGCTTTTTTATATCTGCCTCTTCCGTGAAAGGCAAAAAAAAGAGGGCCGAAACCCCCTTTTCATCAACCAACCGTAAACTATATATCCATTTAACAACTTAGTTGGGGCATTACCCCGCATGTTCTAATTAAATAATGAAGTTTCTAATAGTTTTTATGAAAATGATTAGTCCGGTTTATTTTGAGCAATTGACCAATTCTATTAAAGTCAAAATCATGCCAGAAAAATAAACATCTCATTATCAATGAGTTAAACTCCAGTTATATTGATATTGTCCAACTATGGACGCTAGGGTGCATAAAATTAGAACACTAATGAGCTTAAGTGCCAATAATAAAAATGCAGGGGATTTTGTGAATTTTGATGGTTGTTTTCTTCCAGGTATTAATTGATAGCGTTTGGATCGCTTCCAGTGATGAGGTCATACCAGCTGCAACACATAACCTGGTGTTTGGATGACATACTTCCTTTAGCGACTGAAAAAGAGATTCATTGCGATAAGGTGTTTCCATGAAGATTTGACAGTGACCACTTTTCAATGCCATTGATTCCAAAGACTTGATTTTTTTCTTTCGTTCCTGTTTATCGATTGGCAGATACCCGTGAAAAGTAAATGATTGTCCTTTAAACCCTGAGGCTATTAATGCCATTAATATGGAAGAGGGGCCGACTAATGGAACTACCGGAATTTTCAACTGGTGAGCGGCTTGTACTGCTAGCGCACCTGGATCTGCAATTCCAGGGCATCCGGCTTCTGACATGATACCTCCATCCTCACCTGAAGATATTGGCGTTAGCAGATCAATTATCTCTTCGAAACTGGTGCGTTTATCATATAGTTCAAAATGCAAGCTTTCTATTGATACGCCCAACTTAAGGGAACTGATATAACGGCGGGCGGTCCTTACATTCTCCACCAAATAATAGTTTAATTCCTTAATTATTAATTTTGTATGCTCCGGAATAACTTGTGTTGTTTCCGGAGCCAACGGAGATGGAATAAGGTATAGTTTACCTGGGTGTTTCACTGGTCAATGATAGGAAGAACATTAATAATTATAGGCATAGTATTGATCCTTTTGGGAACCATTCTAACCTATTCTCAAAAATTTCCTTTAATTGGTAAACTACCGGGAGACATTATAATCAAAAGAGAGAATTTCACTTTTTATTTTCCACTTGCTACCAGTATTTTGATAAGCCTGATATTAACGCTAATTCTATTTTTGATTAACAAGTTGAAATAAGACAGAGAAGGGCAAGTCTTTACTGTTATCGGGATGACTAATTATTAATTAAGAAATCCCAATATGGCCTCCATAAAATCATTTGGTTTCTCCGCATGCAGCCAGTGACCTGCATCAAGGGATTTAAATACTGCCTGAGTGAAAAGGCCAGTAATAGTAGTTTGGTCGTCCGTTTTTACATAACCTGATTTATCACCCGAAATGAACAACGAAGGACCATCGAATTGACTATTAGTGGATGACCAATGACCCATTTGTTGGATATTAGTTTCGATCGATTTTAGATTGGCTTTCCATCTATATGTTTCACCAGAACGCGTAAGATTTTTAAGCAGGAATTGTCGCATAACGAAATCATCAATGTAGCCGGCGACAATTTTTTCTGCTTCGCTTCTTGAAGCAAGCTTGCCAAGGTCTACGGCGTTCAGAGCAGCGAAAATGAGGTCGTATTCTACCTTATAGTTTTTGGGTGCCATGTCGGCCACCACAAGTTTGTTCACTCTTTGCGGATTCTCCAAGGTGTACTGCATTGCCACTTTACCACCCATGGAATGACCCAACAGGGACACTGGACCTGTGGAGTATGCAGCTACAAATCTGTTCAGATCCGCAGTCAAGAGGTCATAGTTAAATTCATCACTATGAAATGACTGGCCATGATTTCTTTGATCGGGTATGATCACATGAAATTGCTTTGCAAATTCTTTCGCGAGCGTTACCCAATTATCAGATGAGCCCATCAATCCATGAAGAATAATTAATGGTTCCCCATCTCCAAATTCTCTGTAAAACAAATTCATATCAATGCATACTGAGGGTAAAGTAATTAAAATATATAGCTAAGTTCTAATTATAACAGCATTTTGTTTAAATAGCTCATACAGATGATAGGCTTGATCCGTTAATAGCATAGTCAGAAACCATTGTTTCAAAGTTGTTTTACTCTCTTATTCGGTCAGCATAAGCATACCAATTCAGGTAGTTTTGCAAATATTTGGAACTGACACCAATGAATGGGCGTAAGAATGTCCTAAGTTGAGTGTGAACATTGTTTACTTTTTGCAGATGGATTGTTTTATCATCTCTATCCACATGATCTTTGGCCAATAGCGCTTTGTGCTTTATGGAGGGGTTGTCTTTGGCAAAAGCCTTATAAGAAGGGTGCTTATCTGTAATCAAGGTTGCACCGTAGGCCAACTTCCCATCCAATGCCTTTGAAATTTCTTCTTTGCTCAGCCGTTTTGATGCAACAGCTTTAAGGTACTTCTCCCCCTTGCGTTCAACCGCTGTTACTACCTGGACAACTGTGACCTCTTCCTTTCCCATATTCCGTATGAAATCGTTTCCCCTCTTTCTTGCTGCCCTATCTAAATTTCGACTGCCCTTGTTGTTAAGTGCCAGTTCCAATTCATCACATTCTACTTCCGAGGATAACTGTTCGGGAACAAACTCATTTAGTGAACTCAATATCTTATGCCGCCAGTCGAAGCTTGTCTGGATGCTTATTCCGATTTGTTTTGCTATCTTTTTTATCGGCATGCCCTGCTCCATGCAGCGCAGATAAGATTGCCATTTTGATTTAAGCTTGATGTCATACAAAGGTGTCCCTGTTGTTTCACTGTACCATCTTTTACATTCATTGCACTGATACATCTGCACACCTTTTTGTCTGCCCCTCTTATATACCTTCTCGCTTGTGCAATTTGGACAGGGTTTCTTCTTTCTTTTCTCTGCTATTTGTTGTTGAGCGGCAATCAATACTTTGCCTTGTAATTCCTGCTCCTGGAGCAACTCATCCAACAATTCGGTTTGGGAACTTATCGGCAATTGTGCAAATAAATTTTTGATCTCTTGACTTGATATCATATAGCGAAGATAATAATAATTGCTGTGTTATTTAGAACTTAGCCAAATATATCATCTGTAATTTTAGGATTTAAATTAATAATCCGGACGATTGATGTCAGTAATACTAAAAACTTTATTAAATAAAAATAACCGTATTGTTTTCTACCTGATGCCAATCACTAAATGATTGCCCGTGATTTAAGTGAAAAAGATTATAAAACTGCTACCGGCTTTATAAAGCATACGTGTGTACCTATCAATTTTTATAAAGAGTATCAAAAGTGGGGATCAATTAGCAAGCCTTATCGGTATGGTTCAATTGGCCCGCCAACTGGACCTTTTAGGGAATGGTATTCTATTTTAACTGGAGAATGCGGGGTCATCATATGAGCGATGACCCTTTGAGCATTATTTAAAGAATTATTCCAAAACTAATCGCATTTAAAGAAGGCCCCCTGTTGTCAATAAATACTTCATTGAGATCATAGTTGAGGAAGAAATCAAATCCCTTGTAACCAACCTGTCCACGTAGTCCGTAGCGGAAGTTGTTCATAAAGTAATTATTACGTTCTTTATCCTTTTCTCGATCGCCATCCTCTTTAAAAACCGCTTTGGAGCGACTGCCGAGTCTATATCCTCCATAAACACCGCCTCCAATTCGAAAGCCTCTTCTTTTATATTTTGTAAGCCGAATAGAGCCCTTCTCCATCGTTTTTACCTGCCTGCTGCCATAGCTAAAATCAAACATGGGTACCAAATGAGCATTGATGTAGGTAGCAGACAACTTACTTTTGATACCATTGACTGAATTATCTGCAGAGAAAACTACCTGGGTATCTTCTTTACTGATTCTTGTATTGGTGTCATCGAATTTCCAATTATACCAGCTGAGATGACCGCCCCATTCAAGAAACAACGGACCACCGATCGACGTTTTGTGAGTTGAGGATAAACCAACATACCAGGAACCCCATGGTTTAATTGTGTATTGTGCATTGCTGGCATCAGGAAATTCACCGTCTTCTAACCAGTTACTTAAACCCAATTCTAGATTGAAGGAATGCCTTGTACCCCAGCTTCTCTTTTCAATACGTTCATATTTACGATAATCAGAGAAATCTAAGGGATCTAAGTCATCCAAATCGTCCGCAAGGTCTTCTAGATTATCGGTGGCAATTTCATAGTTGGCCACCCTTATGCTTACTCCGTTTCGTATCCTTGTTTCATTACGAACAGAATTTCTATTTCTATGGCGAACAATTATGGTTGTATCCCTTAAGTAATGATCACCTTCATTGTCTTCAATGGTAAGATAATCGACATCATCACCAGCTGAATCAATTGAGACTGCCAGATCCTCTAGCATCTGATTGATATCGTAGCTCTGAAGTAATTTCAAGTCCTCCTGATCCTCAATCAGTATCAGTATCTTACTATTGTTGCCGAATTCCAGGATTATTGTATCTGTCACCGCAGCATACTCTGAAGCATTGGCGCTAAACAGGCATAAACATCCAACACCTGTTATGGCAATTTTTTTAAGTGTAATAATAGTTTTCATGTCCTTTTTATTTTGAGTCTTGCCCTTGGGCAGGCAGTTTGCCTAATCATCGTTCTTATTGAAAAAATTTTCCTTGACATCCCTCAGATCTGCAATCAGTGAACCATTGGCCAGACTACGAGCTGAATTCAGAATTTTATTAAAAGTGCCATCTTTTACATTGGTTGAATCGGCGCTCATATTGGCTTCAGCTATTAGCGACTTCCTCTTTTTCTTACCGGAGATAAAGGTAATTTTCACCTTTGGTAAAGGTTTAACAGTAGGTTCCCTAATTTCTTCGATTTCATTTGTTGCGACTACCAGTACTGGATGATCTGATTCCAGATCTAACTCAGGTATTTCCTTTAAAGCCTCTGATTCTTCCTTGTCAATGACCTCTTTGGCTCTCAGATCTTTAGATTGTGCGACTGCTATTATCTCTAGGGCGGGACTGGTTTCCTTTTGAGCAATTGTGACATTGACGGTACTCGGTACTTCCTTGGTGTCTGCAACCAAGGGAGCGGCGGACCCTGGTACGCTAGCGTTCGGTACCTGTTCCAGGGTTAAAGCTGAATTAGATTGTTGAACATCTTCAGCCCATCCATCTAGATCATAAATAGGATCGACAATATTTGCTTCAGTTGAAGCAATATCGACACTCTCCTCATAATTCTTAGTCCAGAACCAGGTTGATACGCCGAGTATTAAACTCACCGAAGCAGCGATGTAAAACCAAGCCAGTGGTTTCTTTTTTCCGGAAATTTGATTCTGAAATTTTTCGAAAGCCATGGAACTTGGCTCAACTGTAGTATGTTCCAGTTTGTCTTTAAATAGTTGATCCAATTTATGTTTAGTCATTAGTCAAGAGTTTAGAGTCAACAATTTTTTCTGCTTCAATTATCTTATGTTGAAGCACTACACGGGCTCTGCTTAACTGAGATTTGGAAGTATTCACGCTGATATTGAGATTATCTGCGATTTCTTTGTGCGAATAACCCTCAATGGCATAAAGATTAAAAACAGTCCTATAGCCGATTGGTAGTGACTTAACAAATATTAGAAGATCATTCTCCTCTAGTTTGTCACTTAAAGCATGATAATCAGGTTCTCTTTCGGCCTTTTCAACATCTACTGCCATGAATATGCTCTTATTTTTTCTTAGGTAGCTCAGGCATTCATTGATCACCAATCTCCGGACCCAGCCTTCAAAGCTTCCTTCTCCTTTAAATTGTTCTAATTTTTCAAAAACCTTCATTAGCGAAGCAATCATTACATCTTCGGCTTCATCACGATCTTTTAGATAACGGCAACAAACGCCAAGCATCTTGGCAGCATATTTCTCGTATAAGGATTGTTGCGCATCACGTTTGCCACGAAGACATCCCTGTATGATCTCGTCATCATTTATTGACTTTTTAATGGTCAATTTCATTTTGAAGCCTTACAAAGAGTAGATGCATTGAATGATTGAGAGGTTGCATTAGCTCATTCAATTTTGAGTGAGATTGAAATAAAAAGGTAAAATTCTTTTCAACCTCCTAAGTAATATTACTCCGAATTGCTTTACGACACCTCCGATTACACGAAAATAATGACTTTAAACAAACGAAATGTCTGACGTTACGGGCAACTTAATTTAAAATGGGCTATATTTGATTGGGCTTTGAATATACCTTTTACTAAGGGATATTTTTCTCTATCAACAATCGAGTACAATTGGGCGTACGAGATTGAAGTATTGTTTTTTTTTGTTACCTCAAATGTTATAACTAATGGCAACTCAAAAAGTAATTAGAGAGGAAGAGGTATGGAAAACGATTAAGGGTTTCAAAAACTATGAAGTTTCCAATACCGGTAAAATCAGAAGTACGGACAGGAAATCCTGGCACTCGGGGAGTAAAACCTACATGAACATTAAGGGCAGGGTTATGAAACAGCGATGGAATAAGCTGTGCAAATGCTATTTCATGGATTTGATGGATGATGGTGGTAAAAGAAGGACCGTCTATCCTCATAAAGAAGTTGCACTCGCGTTTTGTATCAACGCTGATGCAAAGAACAACACAATGATCATTCACAATGACAACAATCCGCGAAATAACGACTCCACTAATCTTGAGTGGGTAACACCTTCAGCTCACATGTTGTTCCAATTCAAAGTTGGGAATAAAGACAACTATGAAGTGTGGAAGGTGAGAAAGAAACGTTACAAAAACGGATTTAAAGCAACCACTGTTTTTAAAGGTAGAGGCAGGAAGAAAAAAGTGACAAATTAATCTTGTGAAAAAAGGCGCTGTTTCCAGCGCCTATAAAGTTTTTAAATTTCATAATCTCTAACCGTGGTGTGTGTTACTTAAAGCACAAACCAGGGGAAAGGCAAATACGGCCTTTTCACCCCTAATTGATACTATTAAACTTTTCAAATAGGTGAAATTCGTCTAATTTCAGGCTCCCGGGTCATTTTAGATTGATAATAAATGAATTTGGAGTATAACAAGAATGAGGATGAATTTAATCGGCTGCTCTCTCAGTTGATTGTTAAGTCGGACGAAACCAAGTTGGGTGGTGGTAAGGGCAAGATAGAATCTCATCATAAGAAAGGTAAGCTCACTGCAAGAGAACGTGTTGATTTTTTAAGGGATCCTAGATCTGATTTTCTTGAAATTGGTCTCTTAGCCGGTGACGGCATGTACACGGACATTGGTGGTTGCCCATCTGGAGGGGGTGGTTTGCGGTATTGGTTACATCAAAGGAAGACCGTGCGTAATCGTAGCTAATGACGCTACAGTGAAAGCTGGAGCCTGGTTTCCTATTACTGCCAAGAAAAATTTGCGGGCGCAGGAAATTGCAATGGAAAACAGGCTGCCAATTGTTTACCTTGTTGACAGTGCCGGGGTATTTCTTCCGATGCAGGACGAGATCTTTCCTGACAAGTTCCATTTTGGCAGGCAGTTTCGAAACAATGCTGTGATGTCATCAGAAGGAATTGTTCAGATTGCGGCAATATTGGGTAGTTGTGTAGCCGGTGGCGCCTACCTACCTATCATGTCTGATGAGGCCTTGATTGTAGATAAGACGGGATCGATATTTTTAGCTGGAAATTATCTTGTAAAGGCCGCAATCGGTGAGGACATCGATAATGAAACGTTGGGAGGAGCAACAACTCATTGTGAAATTTCGGGAATTACTGATAATAAATACGATTCAGATGAAGAGTGCCTAGATGCTATCAAAAACCTATTCGATAAGCTTGGTCACGAAGATAAGGCGGGATTTGATCGAATTGAGTCAAAGCCTCCGAAATTAGATCCCAATGAGATTTATGGATTGTTCCCGTTAGACAGGTCCAGGCCCTATAATATGATGGAAATCATTAAGCGGTTGGTTGATGATTCAGATGTACAGGAATATAAAGCTCAATATGGGAAGACTCTTTTGTGCTGTTATGCCCGAATAGATGGCTGGTCAGTGGGGATTGTGGCCAATCAACGGAAAATTGTGAAAACGAGGAAAGGTGAAATGCAAATGGGCGGGGTGATCTACTCTGATAGTGCAGATAAGGCGGCCAGGTTTGTTATGAATTGTAATCAGAGGAAAATACCACTTCTTTTCCTTCACGATGTTAGTGGATTTATGGTGGGTAGTCGAGCTGAACATGGAGGGATCATTAAAGATGGAGCTAAGATGGTTAATGCGGTGGCCAATTCCGTGGTCCCAAAATTTACAGTTGTGTTGGGCAATTCTTATGGAGCTGGTAACTATGCTATGTGCGGCAAAGCGTATGATCCAAGGTTGATTTTTGCCTGGCCGACTGCCAAGATTGCGGTTATGAGCGGAGGTTCTGCCGCAAAGACCTTATTACAAATTAAAGTCTCTACTTTAAAAGCCCAGGGAAAAGAAATAACTCCCAAAGAAGAGAAGAAATTGCTGGATGGAATCACCGAAAAATATAATGAGCAACTAAGCCCTTATTATGCTGCTTCCCGACTCTGGATTGATGGTATTATTGATCCAAGTGAAACCAGAAAAACAATTTCTATGGGAATCGAAGCTGCCAATCATGCCCCAATAAAAAAGAGGTTTAACCCGGGCGTAATACAAACGTAAAACTGATTCGATACTCAATTATTTCGTAACTTGTTTATATGCAGGAGAATGAGTTGAAAGCCCTGGTTTCTTTACTCGATGACGACGATGCTGAGGTATCATCGCATGTTGAAGAACAGATCATCTCCCTAGGTACCGACATCATACCTTTTTTAGAAGAGCAATGGGAAAAAAGTTTCAATCCTTTGATCCAGCGTAGGATCGAAGACCTGGTCCATAACCTGCAATTCACACTTTTAAAGGAGCGCTTAATTAAGTGGTCTGAATCAGAAGAACAAGACCTAATAGAGGGCATGTGGATAGTATCCACCTATCTTTATCCGGATCTTGAATTGGGCTTGTTAAAGCAAGAGATAGAGCAGATCTATTACGAAATCTGGCTGGAGTTCAAGAATGATCTTAGCCCTATAGATCAAATTAAAATCCTGAATGGCGTCTTATTCAGCAAATTAAAATTTCGAGCCAATACCAAGAATTTTCATTCACCATCCAATTCAATGCTCAATGTTGTATTGGAGTCTAAAAGAGGTAATCCAATCACGCTTTGTACGGTTTACATGTTAGTGGCAGCCAAACTGAACATGCCGGTTTTCGGAGTTAATCTGCCTAATATGTTTATTCTCACTTATAGAACTGAGGGCATTACATTTTATATTAATGCTTTTAATCGAGGAGTAGTCTTCACTAAAGAGGATATAGATCATTATCTAAAGAATCTCAATTTAAATTCTCATGCCAGGTTTTATGAACCATGTGACAATATTGAATTTGTCAAAAGATCTTTTAGAAACTTAGTAGTGGCCTTTGAAAAGCTAGGGGAATATCACAAAATGGAGGAAATTAAAATTCTATTGAACTCCATTAGTGACGAGAGTATGATTTAGGTCTTAATCATGCATCCCACGGGTCTGTTATTAATTTTAGGAACAGGTTTGTTTCGTATTAACAATTCAATAGCCTCTTTGAGATAAGAATCGGTGACATCATCTGCGTTCTGGGGATTGTCATCAATTGAGCCCTTGTACACCACCTTGTATTGAGACCCGGCCGGCTTTAATAGAAATACCTCCGGATTCTTTCTGGCTCCGAGTAGTTTACTAATCTCCTGACTTTTATCTGCGAGATAGGGAAATGGATAGCCCTTAGACATAGCTTTAGTTTTCATTTTCGAGAGTTCATCTTCAGGACTTGACTCCGGGTTGTTCGAATTAATGAGCAGAATTTTTAACCCGGAATCGACATATTTTCTATACAAGTCCAGTATTCGATCCTCATAGAGTTTTGCGTAAGGACAATTATTACTGGTAAAGATTAAGGCTATTCCTTTTGCTCCATTGAAGCTTGATAAAGAGACAATAGATTCATCTACAGCGTTTGTTAAGGAGAAATCGGATATTGTTTGAGCACCTAGGCGAAGGTTGAGAATAATAAATAGTGAAAGTGCTATGGCCCTCATAGGATTTCTTTATATTGAAAGTAGGAATTCAAAATAAAACAATCAAGGGCGCCTCCCTGTCTCGCTGAGACCGCCTAGGGGTTAGAGGCGCACTCAAGTAAGTTTCAGTGCGTGTTCTTTATAAACCAACCACTGAGCTTCAATCTTTTCAAATCTTAGATTAAACCTCTCCAAAAGGTCATTAATCCTGATTTCACCTGTCAGTAATTGATCATTCTGGAATTCCACGGATAAGTGCTTTTTGAATATAAGCTGCTTTCTCCCGTGAATTTTGTAGAGGCATTCCTTTGCCGCCCACAATATTGTCAAATGATTTGCGCTAGCGGTTGCCTTTAATTCCCCTTCTGAGAGAAATTTATGCTTGATACGATGTATTTGATCACGAGGAGCTTCTATATCTATTCCCGTTGATCCGGATCGGTCTAATATTGCAGCAGCATAGGGGTAAGCGTGAGAAATTGAGATATGAATTCCGGTGATACCTTTCAAATGCGGTTTCCCATGCTGATCCTTCGAAATGCCATGATATTGAAGGCCTTCTTTTTCAACCAGGTTCTTAAGTATTAGGCGGGTAGCAATTATTTCCAGTTTCTTTTTTTCCAGCAGTGGTTCTGTAATATCATTTCTGTCTTCAGTAAACACAAGCGGAAGAATTTCTGGGGCTGTTTCTTCTATATACCATACAGCCAGTTTTACATTCTGGCTAGCTTCTTTCTGGTAGACAATTGGCATACTTTAGCTAGCAATTTTCAGCAACATGATGAAAGTTACGGTATCCAAAACAAATAGCTGTACAGGCCATAGAGATTGTGTCTACGCATTGACGGGTTCAAATGAGGAGCATTTCTTTTCCTCTGGTGCGGACGGTATGGTAGTGAGGTGGAACTTAGACAATCCTGATGAAGGTGAATTGTTGGCTCAAGTACCAACATCTGTGTACGCAATGAAATTCATTGAGGAGTCCAATACTTTAGTTGTAGGTCAGAATTTTGAGGGACTTCAGTTGATTGATGTTGATAGGAAAAGAATCGAACACTCAATGAAAATTGAGAATGAAGCTATCTTCTCCATTGAGAAAATTAATAATCATCTGATAGTTGGTTTAAAGACAGGGCTTGTTTTGATAGTGAAAATGGATCCAATAACACCGGTCAAGAGACTGGACTTTTCTCGTGAAAGTGCCAGGGCGGTAGCGATCTGCAAGGAACGAAATGAGTTTGCAATTGGATACAGCGATAGCAAGATCAGGATATTTGATTTTGATAATTTTTCATTCAAACAGGAAATTGATGCCCACGTTAACTCCGTTTTTACCGTTCGGTATTCACCGGATGGAAAGTTTCTTTTAAGTGGAAGCCGCGATGCCCAGCTTAAGGTCTGGGACACAGATAAGTATAGCCTTCAGGAGGCTATAGTAGCGCATTTATATACCCTCAACGATTTAGCCTTTAGCCCAAATGGAAAACATTTTGTAACTTGTAGCATGGATAAATCCATCAAGGTATGGGATTATTCCAGCCTTAAGCTGATAAAAGTGATAGACAAATCACGCCATGCGGGTCACGGCACTTCTGTCAACAAATTATTCTGGTCACCTTACAATAATCAACTGATATCCTGTAGCGACGACAGGACAATATCTATATGGGATTTGGAGTTTTCATAAAAAGCATTGGGATTTGCGGAAATTATGACTCCAAATCACTGATTTTCAGTGATTACTGCTTTAAATTTGCACTTTATTACATCGAGATTAGGACATCATGAAAATTACACCCTTAGAAATACGTCAGAAGCAGTTTGAAAAGAAACTTCGTGGGTATGACAAAGATGAAGTTAATGCTTTTCTATTGACGCTATCCCAGGAATGGGAGAAAGTAATGGATGAAAAAAAGGAGTTGGTTATCAAACTTGACGCTTCACAAAAGGAGGTGGAGAAACTCAGAGAAGTAGAGAGCTCGTTATTCAAAACACTTAAGACAGCAGAAGATACAGGGGCTAATATGATAGAACAGGCTAACAAGGCCGCTGAACTTCACTTGAAAGAAGCTCATACCAATTCCGAGGCACTGTTGAATGACGCTAAATTAAAAGCCAGGGCCATGATTGAAAAAGCGGAGTTGGAGACAAGAGAAATTATAGAGGAGATGGAAGATGAGCTAAAAAAGATGGAGCATCAATATAAGGCTATAGAGAACCAGAGAGAGAATTTGGTGACGGAATTGAAATTACTGTCCCACGACATAACCGATAAATTAGAGCGGATTTCGAAGAAAAGCGGCGAAATAAATATTGGACCTCAAATTAGAAAGGCCAGAGAATTGTCGAGAAAGAAGGAAGAAGATTACGAAGCGAGTAGCCATAAGAAGGAAAATACAAAAAATCCGGTCGAACTATCACGTCCCAGGCGATCACCGGAACCACCAAAGCGAAAAAATTCAGTAGCAGAAGATATTCCGATCTCTTCAGAAAAAGGTAATAATGCTGAGAATGGAAGCGAGAAGAAGACCCGGGAGGAACCGGGAATAACTGAAGTTAAGAACCCTGGAGAGCAATCCTTCTTCGATGAGTTGAAATAGCGAATGGGAACAATTGCTCTGGAAGGCCTTAAATTTCATGGCTACCACGGAGTTCATGAGTCCGAACGGAAGAATGGTAATTCATTCGAGATAGACCTTGAACTTGAAGTCGATTTTCAACAAGCGGCTGAGAAGGACGACGTTAATCTTACAGTAGATTACGAGGAGGTCTATAAAATTGTGCAGAAGCAATTAAAAGGATCAAGCTATCTATTGGAACATATCGCGAACAAAATACTGGATGCCCTGCTTGATCGCTATCCCAACCTGGAAAAGGCCTCAGTGAAAGTTTCAAAACTAAATCCACCTGTGGGTGGAGAATGTAAGAGGGCATCGGTTAAACTGAGCAGATAGATGTTATAACCCTAAAAATTTCAAATTTCTAATGACAATTTCGGGTTTAAGATTGAGGAACTATTCCGGTTTTAGGGCGTCCTTGAAAATTAGTTCAGCGAGAAGAAAGAGGGGTTAAAAATGGGATCAGGATTTTCAATAGAGGAGAGATTGATCATCATACTGATTACCTGCTCTTGAAAGAGTACAATTTTTGTTACAAAATAGAGTTTGAAAGTGCGTTTTTGGTGTATAGACATAGTGCTTCCTTTGAAGTAGAAAACGAACTTTTGTTTTTTAGTTATGCGGCCTGTTGGAATGGTGGATCAACTGTATTTAGCAATAGTTTTCTTTTACTAATTTTTACTGCGTTAGCGGTCATCACAGCAAAAAAGACAAACAGTCTTTCATTTTTCTCTCCTTTAACTTTAATCCTGTTGGTCCCGTAATGAGTTTTGTGGTCACCGAAGCTGCCTTCCATCACTGTAAGCCCTTTGATTGGCGATGAGTCCACTGAGCCGACTGTCTTGTTTAGTAAGAGGTTGGGGGCCTTTCTTAGGAAAGCAAGTGAAGATTTTCTTTTTGGTGCAAAATCTTCGATTGGCATTTGTGGCATAGATCAGGTCAGCTCCCAATTGATTAAGTGCTCCAAAGTGTCGTTTGTGCTTTACAGTACTAATCTTGAGCCGGGTGGATTCATTGAAAGCGTTGAAATTCATACACTCAATCATGCAGATTCCATCCACTTGCAGCATATGTACCTTCATGCCAAACTCAACTCTTTTGTTCTCTTTTCCCCTGACTATCGGCCTGACATAGGGTTTTGCCAATGATACGATGCGGTTTTTTAACTCTTTGGCCGGGTGGGTTTGTAGGAACTGCTGTTGTTCAAGTACTTTTTTGATGGTTCTCAGGTAATCTCTTTCCTGCTCATTAAGCAGTGGCAGTTTAGCATCGTTGAGAACTTGTTGAAGTTGGATCAACCCCTTGTGTAGCAGATACAACAGGGCTTTTTTACGCTTACGTCCTTCTTTATAGGTCTTCCTGCGTCTTTTCTCATAATCGCGTTGTCTGCGCTTTTGTTCAACATATTTGGAGCGAGGCCTTTTCTTTCTCACTACTTTACACCATCGGAACAATTGCTTTTCAAACACCCAATGGCAGCATTCCCATAACAGCTTTACATCAGTAGGAAAACGGATATAACTCTCATAACAGGTAGCGTCCATTAAAAGCACATGGGTATTATTCATGTCTCTTTTCCAATGTTCGATCAATATTTGTTGGAGCTGTTGCCAGTCTGTATGCTCAGCCAGATAACTGCGGATGCGGCTTACGATAGCATTGTCTCGAATCTTCTCTGTGTCTGATAACATTTTGCCACAGAACAACTGTAGGCTCCAATCGGAGTTAAAGCGTTCTATTAGTTTCTCATCACTGATACTCAGGTAGGACTTAAGAAACATCAGCGCAAACATCCCTTTTGAGGAAAACCACCGGGGAGCACCAGGTCCGTTATTTTCTTCAGGCAGGCAGTCCGCTAACTGATTCCACGGTAGACTATCATAAACTGCACCCAATTTACTGCTCTTAAACAAATACCATTTTGGAGTTAAACCATATTCGGGTTGGAAAAGCCTTTTTTGCATTCTAATTTGTGGTGTTAGATGTGTTCTACACCACAATCTAGCAAAACAAAAACCCCGAAAAAAGCCCTATTCGGCCGATTTCGGGGTTCTTTATCCTTTCAAACCTCTTTTAACTCTTTGATTATCAGAATCTTAATTTATTCAAAGACGCCCGGTTTTAGAATGCGAGTTCGTGGGCTGATTTGGTTGTGTTGCTCTATCGGCTTATTTTATCAATTTTTATTTGTTGTTACCTATCTAAACCGTTATTTTGATAGCAACTAAACCAGCCAGGGCTTGGCTATTGAATCAATGGTCCCTATCGATTCAGCACTGAAAGTTGCGGTTTTGCTTCTACTGATTCACTTTATTGGTGATTTCCTATTTCAATCAACGGATATGGCAGTCAATAAAGTGAAAAGTATAAAATGGTTGTCCATTCATGTCAGTGTCTATACCGTAATCCTTTTTTTGGCAGTATGATCCTTTTCGGGACTGAAGTAGCTATTGTTTATGCATTAATAAATGGAGGGATGCATTTGGTAACAGATTTCTTTACCAGTAAACTGAACGCAAGTCTATATGAACGGGAAGATAAGAAATGGTATTATTCTGGAATTGGATTCGATCAATTAATACATGGCGCCTGTCTATTGTTGACTTACGAATACCTGGTGATCAATTAGCTTCAACTACTTCCATACTGCTAAGAATATCCTCAAGAAATTCTCTGTCATTGGCGAGTCTGGGGACTTTATGCTGACCACCAAGTTTTCCCTTTCTTTTGAGCCAATTATGAAATGTACCTTCTCTGACGGAATGAATGAGAGGTTCTTCTAGTGCGAGACCCTTATGCCTTTTAGCCTCGTAATCTGAATTTAGTTTCTGCAAATGTACATCCAAAAGTCGTCCAAACTCTGCCAGATCATCTGGTGATTTTTTGAACTCAATAATCCATTCATGACCGCCTTTTGAAGCGGCTTCGAGATAGCGAGGCCCGGCAGTAAAATTATTGACAATGGCTCCGGTCATTTCGCATGTGGTTGTAATTGCAGATTCTGCATTTTCAATTATTAGTTCTTCACCAAAAGCATTGATAAAGTGTTTGGTCCGCCCGGTGATCATAATACGATAGGGATCCACCGATGTAAACTTCACTGTATCACCAATTTTGTATCGCCATAAACCTGCGTTAGTAGTGATAACCATTGCATAGTTTTTACCTATTTCAACTTCATGTAACCCTATTGTTTTAGGATCATTACTATCCAGTTCATTGAAAGGAATGAATTCGTAATAGATGCCATAATCGAGCATTAGCAACATGTCCCTGTCGTCAGTCTGGTCCTGAATACCAAAGAATCCTTCAGAGGCGTTGTATGTTTCCATGTAACGCATACTCTGTGATGGGATCAATTGCCTGAAAAGGGTTTCATAAGGTGTAAAGGCTACTGCCCCGTGGACAAATACTTCCAGGTTTGGCCATATTTCCAAAATACTGTCCTTGCCTTCATTTTCCAGTATCTTCTGCAGTAGAACTACCGTCCATGTGGGAACTCCTGAGATACTGGTGACATTCTCTCTGGCTGTCACCCGGGCCATTTTTTCAATTTTTTCTTCCCATTCTTCCATGAGAGCTATCTCTATACTTGGAGTACTCACAAACTGAGCCCAAAGGGGTAAATTTTTGATAATAATCGCAGAGACATCGCCATAGTAGGAGTTGGAATTTTTGTCAAATTGATTGATTTGCTGGCTACCACCTATGGTTAATCCTTTACCACTAAAAAGACTGGAGTCCGGATAATTATTAACGTAAATGGATATAAGGTCTTTTCCTCCTTTAAAGTGGCAGTCGTCTAGGGCTTCCGGCGATACCGGGATAAATTTACTTTTGGCATTGGTGGTACCGGAAGATTTAGCAAACCATTTCACATCGGAAGGCCAGAGCACTCTCTGCTCTCCGGCCATAAGTCTTTCGATATAGGGATATAATTCTTCGTAGGTTACGATTGGTACATTTCGGATGAACTGTTCCCGGCTTTCGATTTCAGAAAAACCATATTTCTGCCCATATTCAGTTAGCTCCCCCGATCTCAAAAGTTTTTGGAACAATTCCTCCTGCACTTCATGCGGGTACTTCATAAAAAGCTCAATCTGATGAATGCGCTTCTTCATTACCCATGTCAGGATGGAATTAAGTATCTCCAAAACTCAGTTAGTTCCTTAATATGCTGAATAGCTAATATATCAATTACCGCGATAATCCGATAACTCAAGAGCTTAATTATACCCTGATTTGTCATTGGACTTTGTAACGAGTAGTCTAAGTTGCTGTGAGACAGTACTCGCACCGTGCTTCGCTGTAGCGGCTTCGCGAAGGCACAGCAGGATTTCGATGTGGAGGCATAGTATCATTATGATGAGCATCGAAATTCGAGCAAGTGCCTGAATTGCAGTAACTTAGGCGCAGTAAATTTTTTTAATGACAATTCCGGGTTAAACCTTTCTTTTTAATTCGAAGTGTTTGCCGAGGTAGACGCGGCGTACCTGCTCATCGGCTGCAAGTTCTTCAGCTGTACCGGCTTTGAGTAGTTTACCTTCAAACATCAAATACGCTCTATCTGTAATGGACAGGGTTTCGTTGACATTGTGGTCTGTTATAAGAATACCGATGTTTTTCGTTTTGAGTTGACTAACTATAGCCTGGATTTCTTCTACAGCTATCGGATCAACACCGGCAAAAGGTTCGTCAAGAAGAACAAATTTTGGATTAACAGCTAAAGCTCTTGCTATTTCAGTTCGCCTTCTTTCACCACCGGAAAGGATCATACCCAGATTTTTACGAACAAGTGTGAGACTGAATTCTTCAAGTAACGACTCTATCTTTTCCCGCTGCTCTTTTTTTGATAGTTTGGTCATTTCCAAAACGGCCTGTAGATTTTCCTCAACAGTAAGTTTTCTGAAAACAGAGGCTTCCTGGGCCAGGTAGCCAATCCCTTTTTTGGCACGCCTGTACATTGGTAGCCTTGTGAGGTCTTCACCCTCCAGGAAAATACGACCTGCATTTGGTTTGATCAATCCCACGATCATGTAAAATGAGGTAGTCTTCCCGGCTCCATTAGGTCCCAATAGTCCAACGATCTCGCCTTGACGAACTTCTACCGAGACGTCATTAACGACTTTCCTTCCTTTGTATTTCTTGACAAGGTGTTCTGCTTTGAGCAACATTGGGCCGCAAATCTAATCAATCAAAGCGGATGGCTTTCACATTGAGTTGTAATGACTTTTCTCCTCTATAGGTTGTATGCTGAAGATGATAAGCTAAACTTATTTGGTCGGCCTCAATAATTTGATCTTTATATGAAGCGTGATTGAAGGCCAGAACTTCATAAGATTGCTTACTACTGTTTTGACGAACATAAAATTTCAAGTGCAATTCTTTCATTACTCTCGGCTCGCCTACAAGTACCAGGTCAGAGGAAGAAAACAATGGCTCATGATTTCCGGGTCCGAAAGGCGCCATCTGGGCTAAAATTTGATAGAATTTAAAGTTGATTGCTTCTAGTGGTAGCTCGAGATCGATTTTGATTTTTGGGAATAATGATTCTTCAGAAATAGTCGTACGCACAGTTTCCTCAAATTTGTCTTGAAATGGCTTGATGTTTTCGAGCGGCATGGTTAACCCGGCAGCGTACTTATGCCCACCATACTGTTCAAGTAATTCAGCGCATGAGGAAATCGCTTCATAAATATCAAATCCATCGACTGAACGAGCGGAACCTGTGGCCTTGCCTTTAGATTCTGTGAGGATGATAGTGGGGCGATAATAGCTTTTAATACATCTGGAGGCTACAATTCCTATTACTCCCTTGTGCCACTCACTATTGAATAGCACCGTAGATCGTTTGTTCAAATCGATTTCACTTTCAATGTTTGCAAGAGCTTCCTGAGTTATGTTCTTATCATAATCTTTTCGCCTCATATTATTTTTATTAATCTGATCAGCCAATGCCCTTGCTTCAATTTCATTCTCAGCTACTAAAAGCTGAACTGCACTTTTAGCATGATCGATTCTGCCGGCTGCATTTATCCTTGGCCCAATTCTAAAAACTATTCCCTGAATGTCCATCTCCTTTGATTTTGATCCGCTTATTTCTTTTAGCGCCATCAACCCGATAGATGGCTTGGAGCTGAGTTTTTTTAGCCCGTAGTAGGCAAGAACTCTGTTTTCGTCTGTAATTGGTACCAAATCTGAGGCAATACTAACCGCCAGCAAATCCAAATACTCATACAATTCATTTGGGTCGATGGTATTTTGCTCACAAAAAGCCTGTAGTAATTTGAACCCAACACCACAACCTGATAGCCCTTCAAACGGATATTGGCAATCGTGTCTTTTGGGATCCAGAATTGCATAGGCCTCCGGTAACTCCTCACCAGGTAGGTGGTGATCACAAATGATCAGATCAATTCCCAATTCCTTAGCTAGTCGTGCATTTTTGAATGCTTTAATCCCACAATCAAGAGCAATTACTAAACTAAAATTGTTATCAGCGGCCCATCTGATACCTCGCTCTGATATGCCATACCCTTCATCATAGCGATCTGGAACGTAGTAGGAAACCGAAGTGTGACCATGGCTAATCAGAAACAGGTAAATGAGAGCTACCGCAGTTGTTCCATCAACGTCGTAATCTCCATAAATAAGGACTTTTTCTTTTTTAAAAAGCGCATCATTCAAGCGCTCGACTGCCTTTGCCATGTCGGCCATCAAAAAAGGATCAGGTAAATCACTAAGGTTTGGCCGAAAAAATGTTTTGGCTTGGTCGAAATTGGTAATCCCGCGTCGAACCAAAATCGTTGCTAGTGATCGATTGACGTTTATGTTATTAGATAATGAGGTGACTATCAGATCATCAATGGCCTCGGGGTATATCCAATTCGTATTCATTATGGAAAATTCAGTTATAAGTTATTAAATAATTCTGAATTATCCATTTTTTTAATTGCTCTTGCTTTCCAAAGCTTCTTTGAAGTTATTCAAATGGTTGATTAGAGCTTCTTCCCATGACAAATCGGCATCCCATTGATTACCTAAATAGATTTCCTTATTGACCAGTTGTTTCATATAAAATTTGTAAACCGAAGTATTTATAGGGAATTGTTCCAATGTGGTTATTCCTTCCTGGATGGTCTTGAGTGTTATGTAGTCAGTTTCATTATAATCAACATCATAATTCAACAATTCTTTGACCGTTCTACCTGTAGAATGCAAAAACATCAGCACATAACTGAACTCTCTTCTATAAAGATGTTCTTCACCCTGCGAGTAATTTACCAACTCATACTTATACGGATACATTGTCATGATTTCACTCAACCTTTGATTGGCTTTTACAACTTTCTCATTGTATTGAATGATCAAGGACATCTTATCTCCGGAGACTGATGAGGAATCAACATTTTCCGCTAATTTGTAAACTGAAAAAAGAGGTACCGCAAGTTTGCCAATTTTAAGATCACTATTAAATGATTCATATCTTCTTCCCTTCACAACATCAGTGTCAGTAAAGAATTCCGGCCTATCCAATATCATAAAATTCGAATTGACTAGTTTATCAACGTAGATATCCCTTCCAAGTTGAGCCGCTATTTCTCTGAAGGCATTCCGCTTAATGCGATAAGTTGGTTGATTGACTTTGAGTAACGCTCCTGTGGTGCGTTTGGTGATCAGCAATACTACTTCTGTTCCTAGAATGGTTTCATTTTTATTTAAGAAGATGAGATTTTCAATTTGTCTATTCTCCAATGGATCGGTAAAACCACTGACTGCATCGATACCGGCTTTCAGGTCACCCCAATTGTAGTAGGCAACTACATCAATCCCCATCTTTCTAAATCCTTTGTGTGCCTCAGTGGCAAATGCTTTCCAATCTCTCCTCACCGGATATTTACCTTTTTTATTAGGGAGCTGGATGTACACAACAGATCTACTGGAGAGTAAATTTGTTGGTAACTCATTACGGGGTTCCAACAACTTGAATTCATCCAACCCTCCCGGGAGTGTTTGAGACCATGAACCAAGACTTAGTGTTAAAAAAAAAACAAGGGAAACAACTTTTTTCATCAAATGGAAATATCGAACTGTATTAAGCAAAGATGGCTAAATAGTAACTATGTTCATGATAAATTTGAACTCGGTAATCTCTAATTGTCATCGGACGCGAATTAAACGTTGATTTTTCTGATATGAGATTAATACTAACACTGATTATTTTCCTGGTGCCTTGGCTTACAGTGGCGCAGAATTCGGAAGAACCCGGTAATTTATTGGAAGATCTGCAAATACTTTCCGCCGATGATATGGAAGGTCGCAAAACAGGCACTCGCGGTAATGCAAAGGCCAGGAAATATATTGTTAGCAGATTTGAATCCATAGGTGTAAGTCCATTTGATGGGGAGTATCTCAGGGAATTTGAGATTCCGGAAAATATAAGTATTAAATCCAGGCGTGGCTATAACATCATAGGCTATTTGCCGGGAGCTTCTGAAAAGGGCATAGTTATATCAGCACATTATGATCATTTGGGTATTAAGAATAAACAAGTATTCAATGGAAGTGATGACAATGCTTCCGGTGTTGCTGTATTGCTTTTTATTGCCAGCAAAATCAAAGATTTAAATTTGAAACATACTGTAATTTTTGTGGCATTCGACGCTGAGGAGCAGGGTCTGCTGGGAGCTCATTCTTTTATTAAAAATCCACCGATACCTATTGAAAGGATAGTTTTCAATTTGAATATGGATATGGTAAGCAAGAATAAAAGCGATGAATTATATGCCAGTGGAACCTATCATTATCCAAAACTGAAGGAAGATGTTAGACTATGGCGGGACGAATACCCCATAAAGATCCGAATGGGTCATGATAATCCAGGTGATCCTGGAAATGATTGGACTAATTCATCAGATCATGCCGCATTTCACAAACGGGGTATACCTTATCTTTATTTTGGTGTTGAAGATCATGCCGATTACCATAAGGCGACCGATACTTATGATAAAACAGATTTTAAATTTTTTAGTAAAGTAGCCGAAATCCTAACGGATTTCGTACTTAAATTAGATCAAAAGGATCTCAGAGAATTTTCCAATAATTAAAATCGATATGAAAAGATGTCAATGGGTGGAGAACTCTTTTCCGGAATATATTAAATACCACGATGAGGAGTGGGGTATACCTGTTCATGACGATAGAACTCACTTTGAATTCCTCATTCTCGAGGGAGCACAAGCTGGTCTCAGTTGGAGTACAATACTTAAAAGAAGAGAGGGATATCTGAAGGCTTTTGCCAATTTTGAAGTAGAGAAAGTGGCCCGGTATGACCAGAATAAGATTAATCAATTGCTTCAGGATCCTGGCATTATAAGAAACAAGTTAAAAGTGAATGCAACTGTGACCAATGCCCAATCCTTTATTAAAGTACAGCAAGAAATTGGATCATTCGATGAATACATTTGGTCATTTGTGGGTGGTAAACCAATCGTCAATCATTTGACAAGCATGGGTGAGATACCAGCTACCACTAGGGAATCAGATCTTTTAAGTAAAGATCTCAAGAAACGTGGTTTCAAATTTGTAGGTAGCACAATTATCTATGCATATATGCAAGCCGTGGGCCTGGTTAATGACCACACGATTGATTGTTTTAGGTACAAAGAACTATTTGATAATTGATATCAGGTGTTTTTAATCTGTTTAGGGAGATTACTGTAGATTTTGTTCTTATAGAAAGTTATCATGATCTTTTACAAAAGTCCACTATATCCGTAAGATGCTGATAATTTGAAGCAAGTTGCACCTAATCTCACTATACCTATGCTAAAATCAGGCGATCGATTTGAAAAAAAATTCAGGTTTTCACAAGACCAGGTCAATCTTTTTGCAGAACTGACTGGTGATAAGAATCCATTGCATATTGATACTGAGTATACAGCCAACAGTTCATTTGGTAAAACGATAGTTCATGGGGTCCTTACTATCAGTATCTTTTCTCAAATAATTGGAATGGAGTTTCCGGGAACTGGCACTATATACCTGGGTCAGGACCTGGATTTTAAAAGGCCAGTATATGTAGGACACGAATATAGGGCGGAGCTGGAGGTTCTTGAAACCTTAGAAGGTAAGCATATAGCATCTATCAAAACACAGATCTTTGATCAAAATAATAAAATTGCACTCGATGGCATTGCCAGGATAAAAAACAAGGAGAAAATTGCCTGATTATTTTTCCTTTGCTTCATTGATCGATTTGGCCAAAACCGCGATCTGTAACTCAATTCGTTTAGTTTCCCGTTATATGGTATTAACGGAAATTTGATTCCAATGCAATAATTTATTTTGTATCGTCACGAGACAGCAAAATAGGAATACTCCAAGCCATGTTAAC
This sequence comes from Cyclobacteriaceae bacterium, assembly GCA_963664285.2. GTDB lineage: Bacteria > Bacteroidota > Bacteroidia > Cytophagales > Cyclobacteriaceae > JAJCYL01. The sequence goes on along the minus strand of CAXXNX010000025.1, from coordinate 143,101 downwards.
CCAAAAAATTCATAGTAGACAATTAAATTGCTTATATTGAGATAGTTAGACAACAAAATAAGCAATTAATTTATGCCTGAATATAAGGAAAAAGATACAATCGAGGAAAACAAGCTTTTAAATTTGATTTTTCAGCATCAGCGATTAGCTCAGACGGAGCGATATTGTTAAGTGAAAAAGTAGAGAGAAAGACTGGTCTATTAAAAAGCTTCGCCGCACTGATTCCTGACTATCAAAACCCCTTTTTTATCGAATACACTTATGAAGAAATGCTAACGGGTGTTTTTAATGATGCAGGGCTATCAGGATTGCAATGCGATCCGAGAGGATCGGTGATCCGTTTAGATAGCGGATTATGAAGCCTACTTTAAGTCGATTTGAAAACAAGGCCGATCGGAGTCTGATCTACCAGATGAGTCAATGGTTTGTAGACCGTTATGGAGGAGTTGAAAGAGAAGACTGGTCACATCATTGATGTAGATGGTACCGGACCCTACATGGATCCCAACAACTCAGTTTGTATAATGGCTATTATGGACAGACTTTTGAGTTGTTCTTTAAGGACGGGAACACCGGTCAGGTCATTTTACCAGTACTACGTCCGGGCAATTGTCACTCCAACAAATGGTTTGTGGCCTTATTGAAAAGGATTGTTATTAAAATCAGAAAAAAACTGCCCTCAGTAAAGATCCTTATTCGAGCGGATAGTGGCTTTTCAGGAGCATCTTTTTATCGGATAGCTAAGCAGTTTGACCTTCAATTTTGTTTAGGTATTAGAGCTAAGTTCTAATTATAACAGCATTTTGTTTAAATAGCTCATACAGATGATAGGCTTGATCCGTTAATAGCATAGTCAGAAACCATTGTTTCAAAGTTGTTTTACTCTCTCTTATTCGGTCAGCATAAGCATACCAATTCAGGTAGTTTTGCAAATATTTGGAACTGACACCATTGAATGGGCGTAAGAATGTCCTAAGTTGAGTGTGAACATTGTTTACTTTTTGCAGATGGATTGTTTTATCATCTCTATCCACATGATCTTTGGCCAATAGCGCTTTGTGCTTTATGGAGGGGTTGTCTTTGGCAAAAGCCTTATAAGAAGGGTGCTTATCTGTAATCAAGGTTGCACCGTAGGCCAACTTCCCATCCAATGCCTTTGAAATTTCTTCTTTGCTCAGCCGTTTTGATGCAACAGCTTTAAGGTACTTCTCCCCCTTGCGTTCAACCGCTGTTACTACCTGGACAACTGTGACCTCTTCCTTTCCCATATTCCGTATGAAATCGTTTCCCCTCTTTCTTGCTGCCCTATCTAAATTTCGACTGCCCTTGTTGTTAAGTGCCAGTTCCAATTCATCACATTCTACTTCCGAGGATAACTGTTCGGGAACAAACTCATTTAGTGAACTCAATATCTTATGCCGCCAGTCGAAGCTTGTCTGGATGCTTATTCCGATTTGTTTTGCTATCTTTTTTATCGGCATGCCCTGCTCCATGCAGCGCAGATAAGATTGCCATTTTGATTTAAGCTTGATGTCATACAAAGGTGTCCCTGTTGTTTCACTGTACCATCTTTTACATTCATTGCACTGATACATCTGCACACCTTTTTGTCTGCCCCTCTTATATGCCTTCTCGCTTGTGCAATTTGGACAGGGTTTCTTCTTTCTTTTCTCTGCTATTTGTTGTTGAGCGGCAATCAATACTTTGCTTTGTAATTCCTGCTCCTGGAGCAACTCATCCAACAATTCGGTTTGGGAACTTATCGGCAATTGTGCAAATAAATTTTTGATCTCTTGACTTGATATCATATAGCGAAGATAATAATAATTGCTGTGTTATTTAGAACTTAGCCGGTATTAGTAGTAATGAAGTTTTAAAGACTTTTACCAAACAGACTATCATTGAAGTAAAAAAGGAATATGCTTCAAAAATCATCAAACATCAAGAGTTTGTTGGCCCGTTTACTTACCAGGCCAAAAGCTGGGATCGTTCTGAAAAGCTGTACGCCAAAGTGGAGTCTACCGGAAAAGGAATGAATGTCCGTTACTTTGTGAGCAACTTTGAAGCGATGACCGCTCAACAGATTTACTTTGATTTTTATGTCAAGCGAGGTGATGCCAGTGAAAATCGAATAAAGGAACTCAAAAACATGACTTATTCCGACCGGCTTTCCTGTCATCGCTACTGGGCCAATTTCATGCGTTTAATCATCGCTACCCTCTGTTATGAAATGTTCCGGCAGATTAAATTATTAATTGCCAAAACAAAACACCACTTTGCTAAACGATGGCAAGTGGACAATATCCGGCTTTACCTGATGAAGGTTGGGGCGTGCCTGAAAGAAAGGAAAAGATCATTGACAATACAATTCTCAAGAGCCTTTAGATATCAATACCTGCTGGGCGATTTGCTTACGGTGAACTGACCGATCAGTTAAACAGTTTAGTTTAATCAAAAAAATGTTCTTCCATAAGAACACAATAGAGCTTTGACTGAAAATTGAAAAATTCTAACAAAAAAACGCTCTAATGTCCTTTGAAATCCAGAAACCTGGTTGATCTTCAAATTAATACATACACTCCAATCAAAAATAGTTAGCAACCCATTATTAATCCCAAAATTGGTGGCCTATGAATAATGCGGGTTAAGAGTTCTTTTGTCTCATTGGTATCAAAGAATTTAATCACAGAATAAATGCCAACGCCCAGCGCAACAATAGAGACTATAGTTGACGCGATGGCGGGCCATTTAAAAGAACCGGTAAACAAGCCAGTCACCATGTCATAAATGGATTGTGGTACGTTAAAGGCACATAGTTTACACTTTTAAAGGGACATAGTTTACACATTTTAAGGAGTGATTTGTGATAAAACACAAATTGATATGCCTTGGAAAAATGTAACGACTATGGAACAAAGAGTAGAATTTATCTGCGAATGGTTAACCGGAAAGTATACCATCACCGAATTAAGTAAAGCCTTTGGAGTATCCCGTCCTACCGCCTACAGACTCATTAATCGGTATGAAACCCGAGGCATTAACGGGATTCGAGATCAATCATCAGCTCCCAGGAATCATCCCAATCGAACCAAAGAATATGTGGAAGAAAAGATACTGAAATTGAAGGGTAAATACCCTCGTTGGGGAGCCAAAAAATTACACCGACTATTGTTTAACCATTGTAACGTTGAGGACATCCCATCGGTGGTTACTGTACACAATATTCTGTCTAAGAATGGTTTGGTATGTTCACAAAAGCGACTGCGAAGGGTCAAGCCAACATATCCTATTTTCGATCCCCATCATTGCAATGAAGTCTGGTCTGCTGACTACAAGGGAAAGTTCCTAATGGGCAATAGAATCTACTGCCATCCATTGACCATAGCTGACTCTAAAAGTCGCTTCCTGTTCACTGCAAAGGCTATGTACAAAGAAGACTACAAATCAGCTAAAAATGAGTTTAAAAGGGTTTTTCGCAAATACGGACTACCCCAACAGGTCCACACCGACAATGGTGTTCCCTTTGGTTTTGTAACAGCTATTCAACGTTACTCCAGGCTTTCATACTGGTTCATTGACTTGGGAATTTTACCTGTATTTTCTGACCCTGCCCACCCTGAACAAAATGGCAGGCATGAACGCATGCATCGCGATTTAAAGGCAGCTTGTGCTGTCCCTTCAGCATTTGACCTGAAGTCCCAACAGCGCAAACTCAATCAATTTGTCAAAGAGTACAATTACGAACGTCCACATGAGGCGCTCGAAATGGAGACACCTGGTAAAATACACGACTTTTCTACAAGACCATTTCCGGAAAAGATAAAGCCATATGACTATCCTTCTTACATGAAGGTGATGAATGTAACTCAAAACGGTAATGTGAGGTGGAAGTCTTATTTCTGGGTTTACATGACTAAGAGGGCTAATCGGTAGACAGGTGGCTGCTGTGGAGCTTGGTAATGGTATTTGGAAGGTGTTTTATAGGAATGTATTTTTAGGATATTTCAATGAAAAAGAATTAAGGAAGAAACAACAATCAACAAGGTTCAGCTTAAATCTAGTGTAAAGCATGTGCCTTTAACTTTGTAAACTACCTCCCTTAACGAACATTGTTCCTCTTCAAGCTTGTCATAGAACTCGGCTTCTTCCTTACTCAGGAGTTCGTGAATGAGTACATCGATTTCTTCTTGTTTTCTTTTCATTTTTCTATTTGTTTATAATTTTTTTTTAAATGTTCGCGGGCGTAGAACAGTCTTGATTTGATGGTACCGACCGGAAGGGCAAGTATTTTACTGATGCCTTTCACTGACTGCCCTTCCAGGTAAAACAAGTCCAGGATTACGCGTTGTTCGTTTGGTAGCTTACGCAATGCCTCTCTTAATATTTTCAAGTGGTCTTCAGTTTCTTCGCATTCCAAAGAATCGTTTTTTCCTATCTCATTAATTTTGCGGTCCTTCTGTAGTTTACGGATCCAGTCGGCCGCCCTTCTGCTCACAATCTGGTAGGCCCAGGCGGGGAAAACTGCCGGATCTTTAAGTTTCTTGAGACCTTTGATAATTCCTTGCCAACTTTCCTGAACTACGTCATTGGCCGCTTCTTTGTCACCTGTCCATTGATAGGCCTGGCGTAGTAATTTAGGATGCCATCTTTTCACTAAAAGATTGATCGCTCTAGTATCTCCTCCCTGACCATTGATCACCAACAATTCGATAAGAATATTTTCTGATGATTTCTTCATTTATAACCTATAGTCCCTGATTTATTAAATGGGTTCAAAATAATTGATCTCTCTGGAGTATTTAATGAGATGATTTAATCTGAATGTCCTTAAATGGCGGTTGTTGAACCAAACTTAACATGTTTGAGGGGGAATTTTCCGCAAGATTTAACCCAAAAACAGAGGGTTTCATTATGATAGCTTTGACGGGTTTCTATCGTTTTCTTTCTATTGATATTTGGGGAGGTTTGCCATCATGTGGCAGAGAGAAATTTCAAAATTTACACATCTATTTATAACACGTCCTTGTCCAGGCATATAATTGAACCCTATTGCAGACATCATTAGACTTTGACGACAAATAAGTATCTAATGGGATTTTGAAAACTTAAAAATCAAATTTTATCCCCTGCGCTAGTGGCAACTCCGTACTATAGTTGATGGTGTTGGTTTGCCTCCTCATGTAGGCTTTCCATGCATCTGAACCAGACTCTCGCCCACCGCCGGTCTCTTTTTCTCCACCGAAAGCGCCACCAATTTCTGCACCAGAGGTGCCAATATTTACATTGGCAATGCCGCAATCTGATCCGGCATAAGAAAGGAAAAGTTCGGATTCTCGCATATTGGTAGTCATAATTGCTGACGACAATCCTTGTGGTACGGCATTTTGCTTGGCAATGGCCTCCTCAATCTCTTTGTACTTGATCAGGTAAAGAATTGGGGCGAAGGTTTCATTGCAGACTATCTCATAATCATTACTGACCATGTACATGGCTGGTTTTACATAACAGCCTGATTCATAGCCTTCCCCTGATAATGTCTTACCCTCGACAATGGCTTCACCTCCTTCTGCAATTATCTTCACAATAGCAGCTTTATAGTTTTCTACCGCTTGAGTGTCAATCAGTGGACCGACGTGATTGTTTTCATCCAATGGGCTGCCAATTTTGAGTTGACCATAAGCATTTACCAATTTGTTCTTCACTTCTTCACACACCTCTTCATGAATGATCAGTCTTCGTGTGGATGTACATCGCTGACCGGCAGTTCCCACTGCACCGAATACCGCACCAATAATCGTCATATTCAGGTCAGCGTGTTTGGATATAATGATGGCATTGTTGCCACCTAGTTCGAGCAACCCCCTACCCAATCGTTTTCCTACGGCCTCTCCAACGGCCTTACCCATCCGGGTGGAACCTGTTTGCTGAGACCAAAGGAACTCTTGTATCGTTGGACATTAATTCCCCTATTTCGTAGTTACCCACAACTACATTTGATATGCCCTCAGGAAGATTATTCTTCTCAAAGACCTCAGAAGCAATCTTTTGGCAAGCAATGGCGGATAGAGGTGTCTTTTCTGAAGGTTTCCAGATGCAGACATCACCGCAAACCCAGGCAATGAAAGCATTCCACGACCATACTGCAACAGGAAAATTAAATGCACTAATAATACCCACCAAACCCAGGGGATGCCATTGATCATACATTCTGTGCAATGGGCGTTCTGAGTGCATGGTAAGCCCGTAAAGTTGTCGACTCAAACCAACTGCAAAATCAGCAATGTCGATCATCTCCTGGACCTCACCTAATCCTTCTTGGTAGGATTTACCCATCTCATAGGAAACCAGTTTTCCAAGATCAACTTTCTTTTCACGCAGGGCCTCTCCAATCTGACGAACGATTTCGCCTCTTTGAGGTGCTGGAATAGTTCGCCATTGTTTGAAAGCAATTTCAGCTGTATTGACAACCTGGTTCCAATCTTTGGTGGTTGCTGAACTTACCGCACCGATGATTTCTCCATCAACCGGAGATTTGATTTCATAGGTCTTACCAGAAGTCGTGATCGAATTGGTGCCCGTTGAGGCTCCGGTGTTTGAGGACGCTACACCTAAATTCCTTAGTGTTTGATCGATACCAAATTGTTCCTTAATAGTCATGAGAATGGGTCATGTTTATTCGGAGTGCAAAAGTAGGTAAGAAGTGCTCAAGCGAAAAGGGTAGCTAATTTAAAATTTTTTGAGTTTAAATAAATGTTCTTGCACCGGCGTTGTTTTCCCTTTAAATTGTTGCCAAACATTGCTACTATGAAACATATTGTTGTACTAATTCTAGCCATCCTCACTTCCATTTCCGCATTTGGTCAGGGTGACAAAGAGTTGGTTCTGAAAATACTCGGAGATCAACAAAAGCGCTGGAATAAAGCAGATATTGACTGTTTTATGGAAGGCTATTGGAAGTCAGATTCACTAATGTTTATTGGTAGGAAGGGTATAGTTTTTGGTTGGCAGGCAACACTTGAGCGGTATAAGAAAAGCTATCCGGGCAAAGAGGCTATGGGAGAATTGGAATTTGATATTAAGGAAACAAAGCGAATTGCGGATGATGCATATTTTGTGGTTGGAATGTTTCACCTTACCCGAACCATCGGAGACCTGGAAGGATATTTTACTTTAGTCTTCAAAAAAATAAATGGGAAATGGGTTGTAGTTTCTGACCATACGGGTTGATTTTAAACAATTATAAAATAAATAAAAAATGAGAATATTATTAACCATATCGATGGTTCTTCTTGCATTGACTTCTTACAGCCAAAGAACTATAATTCATTCGGGTAACTTGATTGATGGCATAAATGGAAATGTTCAAAATGAGAAGAGCATTATTGTTGAAAATAATAAGATAACTAGCATTGAGAATGGATATGTGAAGCCAGGCCGGAATGATCAGGTGATTGACTTAAAGGGTAAAACTGTGATGCCCGGATTTATCGATATGCATGTTCATATTGAGAGTGAAAGTAGCCCGACGAATTATATGAGACGTTTCACCGACAATCCGCCGGATATAGCTTTTAACTCCACCGTTTATGCAAGAAAAAATCTAATGGCAGGTTTTACCACCGTCCGTGATCTGGGCGGCAGTGGTGTAAATATCGCATTGAGGAATGTCCATTAATCGGGGTATTGTTGATGGACCGAGAATTATAACCAGCGGAAAGGGAGTGAAGATTACCGGGGCCCATGGAGATCCAACCAATGGATATAGGTGGGATTTGATGGGTAATCCGGGGCCAGATGTGGGTGTGGTCAACGGACCTTGGGAGGCCAGAAAAGCTGTTCGCCAGCGCATGAAAGAGGGTTCTGACTGGATTAAAATTACCGCTACGGGCGGTGTTTTGAGTGTGGCAAGGGATGGATCAGGCCCTTCATTTACGGAAGAGGAAATTCGGGCAATCGTTGAAACGGCCAATGACCTTGGCATGCAGGTAGCTGCGCATGCACATGGGGTGGAAGGGATGAAAAGGGCAATAAGAGCCGGAGTAAAGACCATTGAGCATGGTACTTATATGGATGACGAAACTTTTCAATTGATGAAAAGCACGGCACCTATTATATTCCAACCATTATTGCGGGAGTTAGTGCAGCTGAGTTCGGCGCTAAGCCAGGGTATTACCCGGAAGTTGTGGCTAAAAAGGCAAGGGAAATTGGACCAATTATTAAGTGCACATTCGCAAAGGCCTATAAAGCGGGTGTTAATATTGGATTTGGTACTGACTGATGCGGCAGTTTATCCACATGGTAAAAATGCCAGGGAGTTTGAATTGATGGTCCAGGGTGGAATGAAACCGATGGAAGCTATCCAGGCAGCAACATCCGTGAATGCCAAAATTCTAGAAATGGAAGATCAGATCGGATCACTCAAATCCGGTGTTTATGTGGATATTGTAGCTGTAGATGGCGATCCTCTTCAAGACATTGGCATACTCCAGAACGTGACATTCGTGATGAAAAATGGTAAAGTTTATAAGTATGACTCTTACGCCATACAACCACGATAAGCTCTAAAGTAATCTGCCACTATTTGTATTAACCGACTGATTTTTTATTTAAAAGTCTCTAGTTATTCCGTCATTCCGATCATGATGAAAGGTCCCCAAAAGATTGGGTCAACGAATTCATCTCGAATTTCTTTCTTAGCCTCCAGGAACGACTGACGTTTGTTACCGGTGGCCAACCATTTTTCGTAGAATTTAACCATTAGTTGCTGGGTGGCCTCGTCGGAAACCTTGAATAATAACATTATTATTGCTTCGGCTCCGGCAACCATAAAGGCTCGCTGCAGACCCATTACTCCTTCACCGGCTTGTACTTCACCCAACCGGTTTCACAAGCGCTTAATACCACCAATTCAGTTTTATCAAGGCTCATATTCATTGCTTCATATGCGGTCAGAATACCATCGTCAATGTTATAATTAATATCAGTTTGATTAAAAATGTCCCCGGCACCGGCTAACAACAATCCTGTTCGTAATAAAGGATTTTCAAAGGCTTTCGTTTGATTCAATTCTAATTGATCTTCGGTGATGTTCTCAGTTTGGAAAAACCCATGTGTAGCAAAGTGCAAAACCCGCGGATTTTCAATAGTCTTAACCCGCATTATTCATAGGCCACCAATTTTGGGATTAATAATGGGTTGCTAACTATTTTTGATTGGAGTGTATGTATTAATTTGAAGATCAACCAGGTTTCTGGATTTCAAAGGACATTAGAGCGTTTTTTTGTTAGAATTTTTAGCTAAGTTCTAATTATAACAGCATTTTGTTTAAATAGCTCATACAGATGATAGGCTTGATCCGTTAATAGCATAGTCAGAAACCATTGTTTCAAAGTTGTTTTACTCTCTCTTATTCGGTCAGCATAAGCATACCAATTCAGGTAGTTTTGCAAATATTTGGAACTGACACCATTGAATGGGCGTAAGAATGTCCTAAGTTGAGTGTGAACATTGTTTACTTTTTGCAGATGGATTGTTTTATCATCTCTATCCACATGATCTTTGGCCAATAGCGCTTTGTGCTTTATGGAGGGGTTGTCTTTGGCAAAAGCCTTATAAGAAGGGTGCTTATCTGTAATCAAGGTTGCACCGTAGGCCAACTTCCCATCCAATGCCTTTGAAATTTCTTCTTTGCTCAGCCGTTTTGATGCAACAGCTTTAAGGTACTTCTCCCCCTTGCGTTCAACCGCTGTTACTACCTGGACAACTGTGACCTCTTCCTTTCCCATATTCCGTATGAAATCGTTTCCCCTCTTTCTTGCTGCCCTATCTAAATTTCGACTGCCCTTGTTGTTAAGTGCCAGTTCCAATTCATCACATTCTACTTCCGAGGATAACTGTTCGGGAACAAACTCATTTAGTGAACTCAATATCTTATGCCGCCAGTCGAAGCTTGTCTGGATGCTTATTCCGATTTGTTTTGCTATCTTTTTTATCGGCATGCCCTGCTCCATACAGCGCAGATAAGATTGCCATTTTGATTTAAGCTTGATGTCATACAAAGGTGTCCCTGTTGTTTCACTGTACCATCTTTTACATTCATTGCACTGATACATCTGCACACCTTTTTGTCTGCCCCTCTTATATACCTTCTCGCTTGTGCAATTTGGACAGGGTTTCTTCTTTCTTTTCTCTGCTATTTGTTGTTGAGCGGCAATCAATACTTTGCCTTGTAATTCCTGCTCCTGGAGCAACTCATCCAACAATTCGGTTTGGGAACTTATTGGCAATTGTGCAAATAAATTTTTGATCTCTTGACTTGATATCATATAGCGAAGATAATAATAATTGCTGTGTTATTTAGAACTTAGCCGAATTTTTCAATTTTCAGTCAAAGCTCTATTGTGTTCTTATGGAAGAACATTTTTTTGATTAAACCAAACTGTTTAACTGATCGGTCAGTTCACCGTAAGCAAATCGCCCAGCAGGTATTGATATCTAAAGGCTCTTGAGAATTGTATTGTCAATGATCTTTTCCTTTCTTTCAGGCACGCCCCAACCTTCATCAGGTAAAGCCGGATATTGTCCACTTGCCATCGTTTAGCAAAGTGGTGTTTTGTTTTGGCAATTAATAATTTAATCTGCCGGAACATTTCATAACAGAGGGTAGCGATGATTAAACGCATGAAATTGGCCCAGTAGCGATGACAGGAAAGCCGGTCGGAATAAGTCATGTTTTTGAGTTCCTTTATTCGATTTTCACTGGCATCACCTCGCTTGACATAAAAATCAAAGTAAATCTGTTGAGCGGTCATCGCTTCAAAGTTGCTCACAAAGTAACGGACATTCATTCCTTTTCCGGTAGACTCCACTTTGGCGTACAGCTTTTCAGAACGATCCCAGCTTTTGGCCTGGTAAGTAAACGGGCCAACAAACTCTTGATGTTTGATGATTTTTGAAGCATATTCCTTTTTTACTTCAATGATAGTCTGTTTGGTAAAAGTCTTTAAAACTTCATTACTACTAATACCTAAACAAAATTGAAGGTCAAACTGCTTAGCTATCCGATAAAAAGATGCTCCTGAAAAGCCACTATCCGCTCGAATAAGGATCTTTACTGAGGGCAGTTTTTTTCTGATTTTAATGACAATCCTTTTCAATAAGGCCACAAACCATTTGTTGGAGTGACAATTGCCCGGACGTAGTACTGGTAAAATGACCTGACCGGTGTTCCCGTCCTTAAAGAACAACTCATGGTACATAGTCTGTCCATAATAGCCATTATACAAACTGAGTTGTTGGGATCCATGAGTAGGGTCATCGGTACCATCTACATCAATGATGATTTGACCAGTCTTCTCTTTCAACTCCTCTACATAACGGTCTACAAACCATTGACTCATCTGGTAGATCAGACTCCGATCGGCCTTGTTTTCAAATCGACTTAAAGTAGGCTGGGAACATAATCCGCTATCTAGTACTTTACGGATCACCGGATCCTCTCGGAGTTTTTGTTCGTCATTGCAATCCTGATAGCCCTGCATCATTAAAAACACCCGTTGGCGAAGCATTTCTTCATAAGTGTATTCGATAAAAAAGGGGTTTCGATAGTCAGGAATCAGTGCGGCGAAGCTTTTTAATAGACCAGTCTTTCTCTCTACTTTTTCACTTAACAATATCGCTCCGTCTGAGCTAATCGCTGATGCTGAAAAATCAAATTTAAAAGCTTGTTTTCCTCGATAAAATACGGTATCTTTTTCCTTATATTCAGGCATAAATTAATTGCTTATTTTGTTGTCTAACTATCTCAATATAAGCAATTTATGCCTGTTTTTTATTGTCTACTATGAATTTTTTGGGTTAACATATTCTTCTGTAGCCTCAGGACCTAAATGATCACTGATGTTCCAGCCTTTACGAGTTAGCATACCTCGTAATTCGACAATTTCTCTTTCTGTTCCGGGTAACTGAGTTATTACCTGTGCATCTTTTGCCCGCGTACCGCCTGATGCTCTCGCGGTTAATGGGCCCGGATCTTTGATATAGAATGTCGGGTTACCAATCATTGTAGCTCGCCTTTCTTCTCCTGCACCTGTCTCGGGTTAAGCCTCGTATTAAAGATGTCTTTGGTATTACTTACCAGGATGAGATTAGCATCATCCAGTAAATAATTGCCTTCAGGGTTTTTCATTGACTCAATATTCACCTGGTTATAAACTCCATCAGGCGAAAGGAATATCTTAGGAGTACCCGGAAGACTTTCATGAATAGGCTTCCAGAACGCTTCATAAGAATAGCCGTCTTCCAACCTGAATTTCATGCTATTTCTATAATACTTCAAATACCTTGTTTCGAGGTCTTTCCCATTATTAAGTAAAATCATCTGGGGCTTCGATTTCTTCTCATCGCTGACATACAGCACAGCATACATTACCGAGTCCGTAAAATTGTGATCAAAATGTCGAAATCGTACCATTTCCATGGCTATCTCGCCCGGTTGCAGGGCGTTTTGTACCAGATCCCATGTTACACTTTCGCTTTTACCGCCAAATTCTGAACGTTGACTCAACTCCCGTTCCAGCGATTCGACTTCCTTGGTCAGCGTCTCCTGATTGATACCACTTTCAGCTAATTCTTGAGAACTCATAGAAAGGACGTAAGTCAGGATTTCTTTTTTCTCAAGCCAACCGTTGTAGATGCTAATCAATTCTTCATCATTACTGCTCAAAATCCTTTTTTTGATTTTAATGGATGAATTGAGAAGTAGCGCTTTTGTTAAAAGCGCGTTATTGAAGATTTCTCCAATATAGTCATTATCACCAGAGCTCAATTTGAGGGCTATAGTGTTGAAGAACTCATAGTCGGTTTTGATAGTATTCCAGAACTTTGCCTTTCCCCGTTCGCTCAAGGCTGGGAAATAGACCTGTATAAATTTTTTGTAATTCTTTAGCACTTCTACAATGGTTCGTTCAGCCCTTCTGATATCTCCACTCATATAATAAGTTCGGCTCAACTTTGACATTACTCTTACATATTCGGGGTGTTTTGTACTAAAGAAATCCTCGTAACGTTTTTTAGCGCTCTTATAGAAGTTGTCAGCCTTGTCGTATTGTTTCCTTTTATAATAAATGTTGCCCTTTAATACATTGACCACGGCTGAGTTGAGGTTATTTCTTTTGCCAATACGTTCCTGCCAGATTGCACCCGCTTCTTCAAGTGCATCAAAAGCTTCATCATATTCACCATTTGCTATGTAGAGAATGGCGAGGTTTTTTAAGATTTCAGCATATGTCGGATTCTTACTGCCAAGTTTAGTTCCAATTATATTTTCCGCTTCACTGAACAGTTGTCTCACAACTTCCAGACTCTCACCCCTATAGAGTCTATTGAGGGCAAGTTGTGACAGGCCATTTGCAACATCTATGTGTTCTTCCCCATAGCGGAGCCTTAAGAATATCAATTGACTCCTGAGTATACTGTTCAGCAATTTCATAATCGCCAATAACAGAATGTGTTTCGGCCAATAGCTTTATGATAGGTACGTTTTTAGTAGAATATTCACTGAAAATTTTCTTCGAAATACCAAGTGCCCGATTGGCCTTTCTTTGCGCTTCAGAATAATCGCCTTTGAGCAAATCGAGTCTTCCCATCAGATCGAGTGGGGTTATCATAAAACGACTTTCAGCGCCGTATCTTTTTTCTGTGTTTTTCAGGCTTTTGCGAAGGATCTTTTCTGCATCACCAAAACGTCCTACATTGATCAGCAATCCTGCAAGATCCTCATCAGATGATATGGCGAAAACCTCGATACTGGCACCGACATCTTTTTGAATTTTTTCAGCATCTTTGAGATTATCAGCAGCTTCATCATAAAGTCCCTTTACCGCAAAAAGCTTGGCCTCGGTAATTAATGTTTTAGCATAGAAAAGCGGGTTTGCCTCACTCCGGCGACTACCTAATATCTTTTGAGCCTGCTCAATGTTCTCAGTCGCCTTATCGTAGTTGCCCAGGTTAATTTGTAAAGCCCCTATTTTTTCTAATTCGATGGCATAGGCCATATCTTCATCATCGTACCTTTTTCGGGAGGCCAAGAGTGCCCTATCAAGAATTTCAGAGGCTTCCTCGTAATAGTCATTGGCCTCATAATAAGTAGCCATGTGATTGAGGATCTCGATATAGTCGATATGACCGTCCGTAATTTCATTTGCCACAAAATCTTCAAAACTGGTTCTGTAGGTGTCACTTGCTTCAGCGAATTTGTCAGTATAGTCTACATAGAAGTTAGCTAGCTTGAGTTTTGAAAGATGGTATTCCGGAGCATCTGCACCATATAGTTCCATTTTGATTGCCGAAATCTCCGTCAGGTGTGCTTCTGCATTTATGTAGTTCTTTTTTAACATGGCAGCATTGTAGGCATACTCCAATAGTTCAATCCTCCTGATATGATGCGCTGGCATTGCCTCGTGTGTTAATAGCTCCTGAACTTTATTGTCAAGATTTTTTGTGGACTCTGTAGCAATCCGCTGATCAAATTCCACCAGGTCCATTTTGATGAAATGAACACTTTTCTTTGGATAATTTTTCTTAGTCGTTTTCTCGTAGTCATCCCTGGCTTTTTGGTATCTTGGTCCTCTCTCTTCCTTTAAGTAACCCGCGGTAATTCTTTCTTTCAATTCCAAAGCCAGCCAGTGAGAAGGCTGAAACCGTCTGAGTAAGTGAATATGAGCTTTCTCATACATGTCTATGGCTACGTCAGCCGCCAGCCCACTTTCTTCCAATAACCTGGTGTTATAATATTTATTGAGGCTATAATTTAACCCGCATTATTCATAGGCCACCAATTTTGGGATTAATAATGGGTTGCTAACTATTTTTGATTGGAGTGTATGTATTAATTTGAAGATCAACCAGGTTTCTGGATTTCAAAGGACATTAGAGCGTTTTTTTGTTAGAATTTTTCAATTTTCAGTCAAAGCTCTATTGTGTTCTTATGGAAGAACATTTTTTTGATTAAACCAAACTGTTTAACTGATCGGTCAGTTCACCGTAAGCAAATCGCCCAGCAGGTATTGATATCTAAAGGCTCTTGAGAATTGTATTGTCAATGATCTTTTCCTTTCTTTCAGGCACGCCCCAACCTTCATCAGGTAAAGCCGGATATTGTCCACTTGCCATCGTTTAGCAAAGTGGTGTTTTGTTTTGGCAATTAATAATTTAATCTGCCGGAACATTTCATAACAGAGGGTAGCGATGATTAAACGCATGAAATTGGCCCAGTAGCGATGACAGGAAAGCCGGTCGGAATAAGTCATGTTTTTGAGTTCCTTTATTCGATTTTCACTGGCATCACCTCGCTTGACATAAAAATCAAAGTAAATCTGTTGAGCGGTCATCGCTTCAAAGTTGCTCACAAAGTAACGAACATTCATTCCTTTTCCGGTAGACTCCACTTTGGCGTACAGCTTTTCAGAACGATCCCAGCTTTTGGCCTGGTAAGTAAACGGGCCAACAAACTCTTGATGTTTGATGATTTTTGAAGCATATTCCTTTTTTACTTCAATGATAGTCTGTTTGGTAAAAGTCTTTAAAACTTCATTACTACTAATACCTAAACAAAATTGAAGGTCAAACTGCTTAGCTATCCGATAAAAAGATGCTCCTGAAAAGCCACTATCCGCTCGAATAAGGATCTTTACTGAGGGCAGTTTTTTTCTGATTTTAATGACAATCCTTTTCAATAAGGCCACAAACCATTTGTTGGAGTGACAATTGCCCGGACGTAGTACTGGTAAAATGACCTGACCGGTGTTCCCGTCCTTAAAGAACAACTCATGGTACATAGTCTGTCCATAATAGCCATTATACAAACTGAGTTGTTGGGATCCATGAGTAGGGTCATCGGTACCATCTACATCAATGATGATTTGACCAGTCTTCTCTTTCAACTCCTCTACATAACGGTCTACAAACCATTGACTCATCTGGTAGATCAGACTCCGATCGGCCTTGTTTTCAAATCGACTTAAAGTAGGCTGGGAACATAATCCGCTATCTAGTACTTTACGGATCACCGGATCCTCTCGGAGTTTTTGTTCGTCATTGCAATCCTGATAGCCCTGCATCATTAAAAACACCCGTTGGCGAAGCATTTCTTCATAAGTGTATTCGATAAAAAAGGGGTTTCGATAGTCAGGAATCAGTGCGGCGAAGCTTTTTAATAGACCAGTCTTTCTCTCTACTTTTTCACTTAACAATATCGCTCCGTCTGAGCTAATCGCTGATGCTGAAAAATCAAATTTAAAAGCTTGTTTTCCTCGATAAAATACGGTATCTTTTTCCTTATATTCAGGCATAAATTAATTGCTTATTTTGTTGTCTAACTATCTCAATATAAGCAATTTATGCCTGTTTTTTATTGTCTACTATGAATTTTTCGGGTTAAATCAGCCCGCCCCAGGTTATCCCGTATCCAAGCATCGGATGCAACGAAAGCTGAATCTGCACTTAGATAATCACCCATCTTCCGAAATGTGTTGGCTTTTGTTATCAACAGTATGGCATAATCGCGGTCGGCACCCCTGTTTTCCTTTTTAGACCCCGCGTCTGCCAGGGCCTGGTTCCTGTAGTATGTAAGTTGACGATCAATTAATTGGAGCGCAGCTCGATTGTAACCTTTTCCTGATAAAATCTGAGCCTCCCGAACGTCTAACTCTGCCTCAAGGTCTTCATTTATTGTTGCACTCTTTTCGAAGCTCTCCCTGGCCCCCGAAAGATAAACAGCAGCTTTTTGAAAGCTACCGTAAGTGGATCATGGTTTCACTGGCTTCCTTCAGAATGAAAGCATGATCAGGGGGAGTCGGCTCCATTAATATCCTCACTCTTGGCAACTGCTTCCTCGGTTAAGGGAATTACATCCACCAGGATACCCAGGGCTGATTGAATAATGGCCTGTCTTATTAGTGCAATAGGAATAAACTTATTATTCTCACCAATTTTTTTGATAGATTTTTCAATGACTTTATCGATATCTTTATTTGATCCTTCGTAGTCTCCATCAATATAAGCCAACTGTGCCTTCTTCGGGTCTTTTTCGTATTGTGCCAGAGCATTTGACGTCACAAGGAAACATCCTGAGAATAGAACTAAGCAGAGAATACTTTGGATATTTTTCATAATTGGAATTTAATTTAAATCTCTCGAGTGATCAAAATTTCAATCAACTTTCAACAACTGGTGAGTTCGTTGGTTCGGATGGAACTTAAATGTACTTTCTTTCCGAAATAATGGCAAATTATGAATGAGATTCAAAAGACTTATTGGTCGGATTAATAAGTGATTAACTATGACAGTAATTATTAGCTTTGCAGCTTCAAAAAAAGTAACTGCTGAGTGCCATGGCATTAAGTGATCAGGAAATTAGGAGGCGTGAAGAGCTAAAGGAATTGGCCACTCTTGGTATCAATCCTTACCCTCCTGAATCTTTTGTGGTAAATGTGACTGCGGCTGATATCCTTGAAAATTATGAGAAGCGTAAGACCGATTATAAAAGTGTCTCCATTGCGGGTCGAATTATGAGTAGAAGGATCATGGGTTCGGCGTCTTTTGCGGAGATCCAGGATTCAACGGGAAGGATACAACTCTATTTTCGGAGAGATGATTTGTGCCCTGATGAGGACAAAACGCTGTACAATACAGTCTTCAAGAAATTGCTTGACATTGGAGATATTATCGGAGTTAATGGATATGTCTTTACTACTCAAACCGGTAAAATATCAATTCATGTCACTGATTTTAAATTACTTGCGAAATCTCTGAGACCCCTACCAATCGTGAAGTCAGCCAAGGATGAGTCCGGAGAGAAAAAAGTGTGGGACGCATTTGAAGACCCGGAACTACGGTATCGCCAGCGATATGTTGATCTCGTTGTGAACCCTGGAGTTCGGGATACTTTCATCAAGCGAACCAATCTTGTCAATTCGATGAGAGAATTCCTGAATAATAAAGGTTATCTAGAAGTAGAAACACCAATACTTCAACCTTTGTATGGTGGCGCTGCGGCCAAGCCTTTCAAAACGCATCACAACACACTGGATATGACATTGTATCTGAGGATTGCTAATGAACTGTACTTGAAAAGGTTGATTGTTGGAGGTTTTGATGGTGTGTATGAATTCTCTAAGGATTTTAGAAACGAAGGGATGTCCAGGTTCCATAACCCGGAGTTTACACAAGTAGAGCTTTATGTGGCTTACAAAGACTATCAATGGATGATGGATTTAGTGGAAGAGATGATAGAAAAAGTGGCCATTGACTTACATGGAACCACCGAAGTTAAATGCGGGGATAACACTATTAATTTTCAGAGACCATGGAAGCGTTTCACCATGTTCGAAGCAATCCTCGAGTACACCGGTACTGACATTTCGGAAATGAGTGAAAAGGAATTAAGAGAGGCTTCTAAAATGCTCAAGGTCCCTCTTGATGATTCAATGGGTAAAGGCAAAATCATTGATGAGATATTTGGAGAAAAGGTAGAGCCCAATCTGATCCAGCCAACCTATATTACTGATTATCCCATTGAGATGTCGCCCTTGGCCAAAAAGCATCGATCTAAGGAAGGACTGGCGGAACGATTTGAAGCAATTTGTAACGGGAAAGAGATTTCAAATGCCTTCTCAGAATTAAATGATCCTATTGACCAGAGAGAAAGATTTGATGAACAAGTGAAATTGGGCATTAGAGGTGACGATGAAGCAATGTTGGTCGACGAGGACTTTTTGAGGGCCCTGGAATATGGTATGCCACCAACAGCGGGATTAGGTATTGGTATAGACAGGCTCAGCATGATCATGACTAATTCGTCGTCTATTCAGGATGTAATATTCTTCCCCCAGATGAAACCTGAGATCAGGGTTCTGGAGGCAACAGCGGCTGATTTCGAGGAACAGGGTGTAAGATCTGAATTGGTGCCAATTCTTCAAAAGTTGGGCATAACTACTATTGAAGCCTTGAAAAGACAAAAAGAAGCAAAATTGTTTAACGACGTATGTGGCATGCGAAAAAAAATGAAGTTAAATGAGGTGAAGAATCCAACTCAGGAGGAAGTGCAGGGGTGGTTGAATTAATTTTCAGCCAGCATTCTATTGTACTCTACCGCTATAAACGCACCCAATTTACTGATAGCAATTCTTTGTTCGTTATATATTGATTTGTAATATGCTTTGATATCTAATCTTGAGTTCAAAGTGTCAAGTGGTTCCTTGTCATTGTCGTTTACTACAACCCATACTTATCAATTAAATAAACCAAAGCAGCCATAGTAGCGGCACCCATGTGCAGCTCTCTCTCATCAACTTTATCAAAGGTATCAATTGAGGTGTGATGATATTTGAAATACCGTTGATCGTCCGGTTTAAAACCAATGAGGGGCACATTCTGGCTCTTTAAGGGCCCAATATCAGCACCCCCTCCACCGGGTTCGAAGACATAAACCTGGTAAGGTTCAAATAATTCTTTCCATCCCTGTATATGCTTGAGTTTACGTTCATCCATATCCAGTGTGAAACCTCTTGGAGTGAAACCTCCGCGGTCAGACTCCATGGCGGCGATATGTTTTTCTTTGTTTATCTCCACCATCTCGGCATATTTTCTCCCTCCTCTCAGGCCGTTCTCCTCATTCATGAACATTACAGCCCGCAGAGTCCTTTTTGGCCTGTATCCAATTGCTTTTAGGGCCCTCAAAACTTCAATAGATTGAACACAACCTGCACCGTCATCATGTGCTCCTTCCCCTAAATCCCACGAATCTAAATGACCTCCTACTGCGATGTATTCATTCGGATTTTCGCTTCCCGTTAGCTCTCCAATCACATTGTATGAAACCTTGTCTTTATTCATTACAGCATTGGTGCGCAGATAGAACTTTAAGTCAGGCTCCTCTTTCAAAAGGTTGCTAAGAAACTCAGCATCTATCGTACTAATAGCTGCAGCCGGGATTTGAGTACTATCATTGAAATATCTGGTTGCGCCAGTGTGCGGATAGTCATCAATCACTTGAGTCAATGATCTTACCAGGACTGCAAGCGCTCCAAATTTGGCGGCTTCAGATGGCCCCGCCCGGCGCTGATCACCCGCCAAGCCGTAGGCTGTAAAGGTGTTGATGGATTTGGGGTCCATTCTTCTGTTGAAGAAGACAATTTTGCCCTTAACACCCTCTTCCCCTAATTTCAACAATTCAAGGAACTCCTGCACTTCTACTACGTTGGCCAGGACACCTTCGGGTCCTGTTCCAATTGAATTTCCCAATGCAGTAACATCGACATCCACTGTTCCCAATTTTTCGGAATTGAGAATTCTGGCAATTTCCTTCTCCCCTCTTACCCAATGGGGAACAACTACCTCCTGCAGAAATACATTGTCAAATCCCAGGGCTTCCATTTTTTCTTTTGTCCAGTCAACTGCCGCAGCTGCTTGGGGCGATCCGGTTAGTCTCGGTCCAATATTTTTGGTAAGAAAACGAAGTTGTTCATAGGCCTCTCCGTTTTCGAGGATTTCATCATAAATTTTTCGGATCATTTCAGCATCATTTTGAGCTAGAATGCTACAAATGCTAAGGAGACTAATGGTTATTGTGATGAGAATTCGCTTCATTATTATGAGATTGATTGCAAAAGATATAAAAAGAACACAGACTTTAATATTTTGCTTGATCAAAATTTAAAATAAATGGGTTCCGAAGAAGCATTTCTTAAATATTTTATTACCGAAAACATCTATGTTATTGAGGCTGAACAAGCAAAAGAAAAACAATTAGATCACTCCTCTGTTGAGGAGGCGAAAACAGCTTATCATGAGCCGGAGAAACTAAAATCAATCACCGCTGAGACTTGTGTTGTCCTTAAAAACATGGAGCATTGCCATGACGAGACACTTCAAAAAATATTGACCGCAATTAAAATTCCAACACCAGATTATGTGGATCATTTAGACCTTCAATCCGGTCATAAGAATTACCTCATTTTTGGTGATTTTTCGGATAAGGCAAAATATGTAATTCATGAAAGCGATGGAATAAGATTGGTCATTTCTGATGATATTATGAAGCTCAAAAATGACGAAACATTTAAAAGAAAGCTTTGGAACCACCTCAAAGAAATGTTTCTCAAATGATCCGCGAGGGATTTGGCAATCACTTATGGATTAGGTAAAGAGCACAATAGATCCTACTCCCATGATTAATCCCACTATTGATCCGCCTAGTATTTGTACAGGGGTGTGTGCATTTAATGCCAATCTTGCTGACATCACAGCTCCGGTTAACAGAATACTGGTAACAAGGGGATATAACAACTCCGTTGAAGGGACTTTAACCATTAATCCTAAAATAAATCCGACCAGGCCGCTAAGTGCAGTGCTGTGCACACTGATCTTCCAGTAAATGGTAATCAGTGTAACCACTAAAACCATCACTGTCATCGTAATTAAAATGACAGTCAAAAAGCCATTAACCTTAATTTTTGTAATGAACATATAAGCAGTCAGGCCATAAAACACAGTCATAAAAAAGAACGGAAGGATACGTTCTTTACGATTATTCAACCAAAAATTGCTGATTGTGGCAGTGAACTTTAATGTGCCTAAGCTAATAATTGGTATCAAAAAAGTTGTAAGCGCCACTGATAGCAAAAGAAAAGGTGCCTGCTCCATATTTAGGGGTTTGGCAGCTTCCGGAGCAAAATAAAAAATGACCGCAAACATTACCGTTGGCATCAGCATGGGGTTGATCAATAGGGAAATGGCTTTCATTAAATCCAACTACAATTCCTTCCTAAGACGAGCTACCGGGATATTGAGCTGTTCCCTGTACTTAGCTACAGTTCTCCTCGCAATATTGTACCCCTTATCCTTTAGGTGCTTCTCAATTTTATCATCAGAGAGCGGGTTTTTCTTATCCTCATTATCAATTAATTCTTTCAGAACGTACTTCACTTCTCTGCTGCTTACATCTTCGCCGGAATCAGTTGAAATACCCTCTGAAAAGAAATACTTCAATGGGAAAATTCCGAAATCAGTTTGGATAGATTTACTATTGGCCACTCGCGAGACGGTTGAGATGTCCATATTGATCCGCTCTGCAATATCTTTAAGGATCATCGGTTTGAGCTTACTCTCATCTCCTTCAAAAAAGAAATGGTATTGATATTTCAGGATAGCATTCATTGTATTCAACAGGGTATTTTGACGCTGCCGGATCGCATCGATAAACCATTTTGCCGCATCCAGTTTTTGTTTAACAAAAGTCACTGTCTCCTTCAACTTTTTATCTTTCTTGTCACTCTTTCCATAAGCATCTAACATATCACCATAGGAACGGCTTACTTTCAATTGTGGAGCATTTCTGGAGTTAAGTGAAAGTTCAAATTTATTGTTGTTGTTGACCAATATAAAATCAGGAATGAGGTATTGAGTTTTAACTAGTCCGGTTGTACCCCCTGGTTTGGGATTAAGTCTAGCGATGTCATCAACTGCTTCTTTTAAAATGTCTTCATCTTCAATCCCCAATCTCTTTGTAATCTTATCGAAATGCTTTTTTGTAAACTCATCGAAGCAATCCGATATAATTCTAATCGCAACTTCAATATCTTCGCCATCCTCCAGTTTACGCTCAAGTTGTAGTTGAAGACATTCCTGAAGGTTTCTTGCGGCAATGCCAGGCGGATCGAAAGTTTGTATTTTCATCAAGACGCTTTCAACCTCATCCAGGTCAGTTTCAAGATTTTGAGCGAAAGCAAGGTCATTGATTATGGCTTCTAATTCCCGTCGGATGTATCCGTCACTTTCAATACTCCCGATTAGCTGTTTGCCTATAATTTCTTCACGTTCGCTTAAATTTAGATATCCGAACTGCACTTCAAGTTGCTCGTTGAGCGTATCAGAAATGGCCACGGGCATTTCCTTGCCGTCGTCATCAGGATTCGGGCCATCTCCCTGCATTTTATAACCGCTGTAATCATCCTGTAGGTAATCGTCAATGTTGAGATCGTCATCCGCGGATTCGAACTCCTCCGGTTCATCATATTCTTCCTTTTCCTGGGAATCGTCTTTTCCTTCTTCCAGGGCAGGATTTATTTCTAATTCCTCCTCTATCCGCGTTTCAAGTTCAGCGGTGGGCACCTGCAAAAGTTTAATAAACTGAATCTGCTGGGGAGACAGTTTTTGACTTAGGGTTTGAATAAGTCCTAACTTTTGCAATTTTGTTGGTGGTTTATAGCAGTTTTTTTGACCTCTTCAACATTTCAAATTTAGGACAAAAGCCAATAACATAGCAAATTTTGTACCGAAATCGATTGAGACGCTACTAAACTTGGATTCCCGCATCAAAAATGGTTTTTTTGCGGGCGTTTTCAGAAGTAAATTATATTGTGGCAGACTTAAAAAGAACTAAAGTAAAGACAGCCTTGACCGAAGCTCGGGTAGGAGAGAAAATCTATACTAAAGGATGGGTACGAACAAAAAGACAAGGCAAGAATGTTGTTTTTATTAATCTGAATGATGGCTCCACAATTTATAATCTACAGATAGTAGCTGATCCCGGAAAGTTTGACGGCTCTTTGATTAATGGAATAACTACAGGAGCTAGCATTGCAGTCATTGGAAATTTGATAGAATCAGAGGGAGCCGGTCAAAGCGTTGAATTGGATGCGGAAGAGATCGAAATTCTAGGGAAGGCAGATCCGGAAAAATTTCCATTACAACCCAAGAGGCATACACTTGAATTTCTCAGGGAAATAGCTCACTTAAGGCCAAGAACTAACACTTTTGGGGCGGTTTTGAGAATCAGGCATGCCCTGTCCTATGCTATTCATAAATTTTTTAATGACAAGGGATTTTTTTACATCCATACCCCAATTGTTACCGGATCTGACGCTGAAGGGGCGGGTGAAATGTTCCGTGTAACCACACTCGATCCGAAATCGCCACCATTGGATAATAACGGGGAGGTAGATTATTCTACGGACTTTTTTGGAAAACAAACCAACCTTACTGTTTCAGGACAACTTGAGGGTGAGTTAACTGCTTTGGCACTAACTGAGATCTACACTTTTGGCCCAACCTTTAGAGCAGAAAATTCTAACACCAGTCGCCACCTGGCTGAGTTCTGGATGATGGAGCCGGAAATGGCTTTCTACGATATCGTTGATAATATGGACCTGGCAGAGGAGATACTAAAGTACCTCGTCAATTACGCACTTGAAAATTGTATGGATGACCTGGAGTTTCTCAACAAACGCTTAATGGATGAGGAGAAAAACAAAAAGCAGGAAGAACGACGTGAAATGTCTTTATTGGAAAGCCTGCAGTTCATAATAGAAAATGATTTTGAGCGATTAACTTATACTGACTCCATTGACATCTTAAGGAACTCCAAACCTAACAAAAAGAAGAAATTTCAGTTCCTCATTGATCAGTGGGGCACCGATCTACAATCTGAGCACGAGCGGTACCTGGTGGAAAAGCATTTTAAGAAGCCGGTAATTTTATACAACTATCCGGCATCAATAAAGGCTTTTTACATGCGCCAAAACGATGATGGCAAGACAGTGGCTGCCATGGATGTTTTGTTTCCGAGTATTGGAGAGATCATTGGAGGCTCACAGCGTGAAGAACGTTATGATCAACTTTATTCTAAAATTAAAGAGATGGGTATTGAAGAGGAGACACTGTGGTGGTATCTGGAAACGAGGAAATTCGGAACTGTACCTCATAGTGGGTTCGGATTAGGATTTGAACGTCTGGTTCAGTTCGTTACCGGAATGGGTAATATCAGGGACGTGATACCATTCCCCAGAACACCGGGGAGTGCTGAGTTTTGATGCCTTTTGTTAGGCCACAAAGACAATAAAGTAATTTTAGTTGGTTTGTTCCTGGTACAGGCTTACTCCATTATGAAAGTTATAAAGTGTTAGAGCCCTAATGCCATAATAAGCAATCCAGAAACTTCTCAGTGAATTGATATAGTTACGTCTTGCAGCATCTTTTTCCTGGGTCGCAATACTGAGATCTGTTATGCCGGTTTTCCCAATCAGATATCTTTGTTTAGCTATTTCATACCTTCTTTGTGCGATGTCATCCGATTTAAGGGTAACCGCAACACGATTCTTCAAAAACTCAAACTGCCTTACTCCAGTCAGTACATTCTGATCGAAATTGATCCTTTCCTCTGTTATACGGTAATTTTCCAATTCACTAAGTATCTGGGCGTTTTTTACTGTTGATTTGGCCTGACCCCAATCCAAAATTGGGATTGAGAAACCAAGATTGACAAATTGCTGATCTTGAGGATTGGAATAAGAGTCCGGGATGTTCTCTGCCGAATTGGTTAATCCAAAAGAGGCAAAAAGATCTGCGCTAAACCCGTTTTCACCTTTGGCTCTTGCCACTTCTCTTTCAGCCTCAAGTTTTCGACGGTCGAAAGCGGTGTAGTCTTGCCGATTCTTGTGAGCTTCATCCAATGCCAGGTTTTCATCTATTTGAAAAAGTGGTATGTCGTCGGGCAATTCCAATTCTATATCTATATTTTGATTAAATCCGATAAATGATTTGAGGACTACCCCGGATGTTTCAAAATTAAGTTTGGCTTGATCCAATTGAAGCTGGGCGTTCATTACTGCCAATTCCAATTGAAGTAATTGATTTTCTCCAATGTTACCCAAGTTGAACCTTCCCTGAGCAATTTGGTAAATGGTGTCATTGTTGGCCAGGTTAGTGGACGCAATCTCAATATTGATTTGTGCTATTAACCGATCGAAAAAGAGCTCCGTCACCCGAATGGAGAGCATTTCTAGATCCTCAGTGTATTTCTTATCCGATTCCTGGTAAAATATGGGCTCTATACGACGATTCCATTTGAAAGAGTTGAAGCCAAAGAGAGTTTGTATGACACCTATTCTCATTGGAGTAGTATTATACTGCGTAAAATCATTATTAAAAGCATCAAACCTTTGAATTGATGAATTGAAAAAGACTCGTCCTCCCGTGGCGCTTAATGATTGAGATAGATTCAGGTCAAGATTAGAACTATTGTTGGAGATGGAGCGTGATACAATTGTTCCGTCGGGTTGTGTCACCTGACTAAAAGACCGCGTGAATCCGGGTAAAGTGCCATTAAGTGTGAGTTGCGGATTAAGTCCGGCTCGAAAACCTTTGTACTTCAAGTGACCACTATTTTTCAGGGTTTTTGCCTGTGAGCTGGACAGGGAATTTTGCCGGGCCCACTCAACAACTTCGGCAAGTACCATCTTATGATGGTCCTGTGCTACAAAGCTGGAAGGTAATATTACTATAATCGTTAGGATGCGGAGTAATTTATTCATATCTGAGCGACGTAATTGGGTTTTGACCAGCTGCTCTTTTTGCCGGAGCAATACCGAAAATTAGCCCAACACTAGCAGCCACACCAAATGATATGACAATTGAAAAGAAGGATATTATAGTGGGAATATCAGCTAGCCTGGAAATAAATACGGCAATCCCAATTCCCAGTATAATACCAACAATCCCACCGGATACACTTATCATCACTGCTTCTATAAGAAATTGAAAAATGATGTCTGTTTTTTTTGCGCCTATGGCCATCCTCAAGCCGATCTCTTTAATCCTTTCGAGGACAGAGGCCAACATAATATTCATGATTCCAATCCCGCCGACGAGTAATGAGATACCTGCTATTGCCCCTAAAACAAAGTTGAAAACACTCTTTGTCCTTTGCTGTTGCTTGAGCAATAGTTCTGGAATTGTTACTTCAAAATCGACGACATCATAGTGCCGTCTTTTTAGCATTCTAGAAATAATATCAGCAACTTTTGGAAGTAATTCGGTGCGGCTTACCCTAACGGTAAGTTTATCCAACTGGTGATAATTTACTTGTTTTTCAGGCTCATTATTGCTCTCTCGATTATCATTTACAGCCTGTTGGATTAAAGTCTTTGTAACAAGCGCACGGTTTTCATAGCGGATAAGAAAAGTAGTGATAGGGATGTATACGTCGAGGTTAAAATCTCTCAGTCCCAGGTTATTGATAGAGTTTTCGGTAACTATTCTTTTTTCCAGAACACCAATTACCTTGAGCCAATGCTGGCCACATTTGATTAACTTACCAATAGCATCTTCCTGGCTGAAAAATTTAATGGCCACATCTTTTCCAATTATACAAACCGGATCGCCTCGTTCCAATTGCTCGCTATTGAAAGAACTCCCCTTGGAAAACTCAAAATTTGCTAAAGGAAAATAGTCCGGAGATACGCCTACAAGTTTTGTGGATCTTCTGACGCCATTTTTAATGATAAATGTTTCTTTAACAATTTCCGGGCTGACTATCTCAATTTCGGGCACGACGTCGGAGATACTTTTGGCATCGAGAAGAGTTAAACCCGGAGAAAATTTTTGTTTCCCGAATTGCGCATTGTCAAAAGAAATTTCCTCCTCCGTTTGTTCTACTATTGGTGTGATCATAATGTTGTTCACACCCACTAGCTTCATTTGATCAAGAATTTCTTTTTGTGCACCACTGCCGATTGACATCATGGCAATAACTGCCGCTACGCCAAAGATGATACCCAACCCGGTGAGCATCGACCTCAGTTTGTTTATGAGAATAGCATTGAGAGCTATGGTGAAATTGTACGAGAGTTTTTTAGACTCAATCATTCAGCCCAATCTTTATATTGTCGGTATTAAGCAAAACAATTGGGCCATTGTCATCTGCGGGAGTCGACAGGTACACCAGGTCACCTTCCTGGAGGCCATCCAGAATGGTGATCTCATTCTCGTTTGACTGACCCAGAGCAACTTGTACTTTTTTAAAGGATAATCCTGAACTCTTAAATACGTAGGTAAGTGTATCGCCCTGACTATGAACGGATTCCAGAGGAATATATAGTGCATCCTCCAGTACTTCGGCCAGGATATTATTGGAAGTGGTCATGGCAGGTCTTAATGTCTCATCAGAGCCATCAATTTCTACGGTTACCTCAAAGACTTTGGCATCGGAATTGGGTATTTGCTCCCCGACGTTTGAAACTGATGTCACTTTACCGTTGAGATGTTTATCAGGAAAGGCATCCAGGCCAATATCAACACTTTGTCCCAACTTAATTTTTCTTATGTCCACTTCATTTACAAAAGTTTTGGAAACCATGACAGATAAATCAGGTAGCGTTGCGACTATTGGGTTCCAGGTATTTATCATAGAGCCTTTATTAATCTTTTGCCCATCCCAGTTTTTGTGGTAAATGAGCATTCCGGATTCCGGGGCTTTTATTAGAAATTGCTGAAGAAGTGCTTTCAGGAATTCAAATCGGCTTTTATCGGTAGACAATTTTGAAAAGGCTGCCTGCATCTGAGCAACTGCTTTTTGAAATTTTAACTTGTAATTCTCCCCGGCTTGATTTAATTCTCGCTTTGCCTTTTCGAGCTCAATTTTATTTTGTTGAATTGTTGCAGGAGGTTCAAATTGAGACTGCTCGACAATAAGCGTTTGTTTTTGATAGGCGAATTCGAGATTTACTATTTCATCTCTTGCCGCTCTGAGGGTAAGGGCAGTATCGAGACGGGTTTGTGTGTATTCCGAACTACTGATTTCATAATCGTTAGAACTGGTTGATATTTTTTCTGATAATTCGGAATTGTCCAGCTTTGCGATATACTCATTCTTTTGCACAACCGTACCCTCTGGGATAATATCGTCCAATTTTACCTGCCATATCCTGGCTGAACGAAGTCCGGCTGGCCCCATAATTTTAATGGAGTTTTTGGCTTCTAATTCACCGGTGGTGACTACTGAGATTACAAATTCTCCTTTCCTGACCGGCACCATAATTCTTTCAGTCGATCCTGTTGGGTCAAGCATGAAATAAATCAGGATAGGTATTAAAATCAGAGTAGCAGTAAAAATAACGATCCGCTTTTTTTTGAACATGGTCATGTTGATCTCAATTAATCAATGTAAAAAATGGTTAATAGTTGTTCAATAATATTTCATTTTGAGTTTGATCTGGTTGACAGATAATGATTGATTGCAACTGATCTTAAATTAATAAATCGTGTTAATTAATAACGAGTTATAAATGAAAATTATATAGAAATGTGATATGTGGTACGGCAGTTTGTCTATTGATTTTTGTAATTTCAACTTATGTGGGAAGAAAAAGACAATAAACTGAGCCGAACCTTTAAGTTCAAGGATTTTATCGAAGCATTTGGGTTCATGACCCGTGTGGCGATTGTTGCGGAAAAAATGGATCATCATCCGAACTGGTCCAATGTTTATAACCAGGTGACCATCGAACTAAACACACATGATGCTGGCGATATAGTAACTGAAAAGGATCATAACCTGGCAAAGGCAATCGACGAATTGGTTTAAATGGACCAAACTTCGCTTTATCTTGTACCTACTCCGATTGGGAATTTGTCGGATATTACTTTGAGAGCGCTTGATGTCCTAAAATCGGTTGATCTAATTTTGGCCGAAGACACCCGAACCTCTCAAAAACTGTTGAAGCACTATGAAATCACGAAGCCGCTCAAAAGCTTCCATAGCTTCAACGAGCACAAGGCGCTCCAATCAATAATAAACCAACTTCAATCCGGAACTATCATAGCTATTATATCAGATGCCGGCACCCCGGGAATTTCGGATCCGGGATTTTTACTGGTGAGAGAATGCTTGAAAAACGATATATCAATTGAGTGCTTACCAGGACCAACCGCCTTTGTTCCGGCATTGGTGAAGTCAGGACTGCCTTTAGATCGTTTTACTTTCGAGGGATTTTTGCCACATAAAAAGGGCAGGCAAACAAGACTGAAAGCATTAGCTGAAGAGAACAGAACCATCATATTTTATGAATCACCGCATCGACTGATCAAGACATTACAGCAGTTGGCCGAATTCTTTGGAGCGGAGCGTGTTGCTTCGGTGTCACGTGAATTGACCAAAATTCATGAAGAAACAGTAAATGATTCTCTGGCAACACTGATCAAACATTTCGAAGCTCACGGAGTGAAGGGTGAATTTGTGATCATCGTGGATGGAAAGAAATAATCACAGAGCACAGCTCTGTTATGTCGAAAAGCATCTGCTATGATTGAGTGATTCTCTATAATGCTGAGACCGAATAGGGGTTTCTTGAGATGCCCTACACCATGTCTAACCGAACAGTCTTCAGATTGTCATCAATCCACTTCATGTAGTTGAGGTAATCCAGGATATTCTCCTTTTCAGTTTCCGATGTTTTTAGAAAGAGGTTTTCCTTCAACCAAGCAAACTGCTCCTGCCAAAGAGATTTAGGTTTGGTGCTTATTTTACTGAAGAATCTCAATATTACTTTTTCGAAGTGTTGGGGTTGCCGCCTTTTAAGAAGAAAGCGTCTGCAGGAGTCTACCGAATAGCGCAGAACAATGATGTTGCCTAGTTCGAAATGGATCATTAAGTTGAGGAACCGAGCATAGGTTGCAATGTCCAGCCTAACTTCTTTAAAGCTACCAGTGTTGATCTCATTGAGGTATTTCAAGGCCGAGGAATAATCTTTGGCCATAAAAAAAATGTAGGCAAACTGGTAATAAAAGGTAATCTGATGTTCAGCGCTGATGTCCTGGGTATGGGTTTCGAGAAAAGATTTGATATCATTAATAATGCCTATACCTTTTTCCCATTGACCGGTATCCCTATAGAGTTCCAACTCAACATTGTAGGTGCTAAGAAAAGTTTTGATACTACTCCGGTTCGGTGGGATTTTATATTTAGCTGGAACTGATCGAATTATATTGAGCAATTCAGGGATATCATCAAGTTGCCTTGAGTGAAGTAAGGCGCCGATTTTATTGTTTAACACCGTTATATAGCTTGATGCATCTTCTTTGATCCTGTGAGGATTTTTCTCTAATTGATGGGCTATATTATCCAGCGACTTCAACCCTTTTTTCAAATTGCCACTAAAGGCATAAGATGCATAAAGGATATGATTATAGTGAATATAGGCCAGCAGACTGGTTTGGGCATTTTCTAAAGTCATGATTGGGTGATTGAGAATTCGCATGTCAACTACACCAAAATCACTTTCTATCAATGAGTAGCTGAGTTCCTGGAATTGATTAATGATCATGAGTTTGTCAAGAGCAATCTTTTCCAACTGGATGATTTCAATTATTTCTTCACTGGCCTTGATTACACCTTCAATAGCCACTAACCATTGTCTTTTCAATCGAAGCGCTTCCAGGAGTATTTCAAATCGTTCGTATTTGGAAGCTATCCTGATTACTTTTTCTATGCTGGTTTTGCAGTGATCAAACAATTCTTTTTCATATAGAATCTCTATCTCCCGGAGTAATTCTTTCAACTCACTATTCTTGGATTTCGATTCATTATAGCCTCGTAGGCTCTTCATGATAAGCGATGACAAATAGTTTTTCATCACATGCATTTGTGAGAGAAAAGCCTGGCCTTCGAAATACTTTCTTATTAGGTCATCACCAGGATCGGATTGATTGCTTATAAATTCAAAAAGCGCAAGGTAGGTTTTATCTCCATTGCCATTTAGACCGGCGAGACGCTTGAAATAGCGTTTTTCATTTTTTGAAAGTGATTTAATTAGAGAAAATAGTTCATCCTTTTTCTTCATTGAAGACTAAATATATATAGTATAATATAGAAATATAGACTAAAAATAGTATTAATACCATGTTTTATAACTAATTAGAATACTACGTTATTGTAATTATTGACTAAGTGTATTTACCAGAGGACAATACATTTGGAATTAATTTAAGATCGAAACCCGTCCGGATTTGCTTGAGGATTTCGTTCTAAGTTCAAAATCGATTGATGTTTAATTATAAAACTTGAAATACAATGGCAAATGCAATTAACTGGTTTGAGATTCCTGCCGCAAATCTCGAAAGAGCATGTACATTTTATGGTAGTGTGTTAGGAATAGAGGTCCATAAACAAGAAATAAATGGATTGAATATGGGGTTCCTTCACAATGGACAGGATGGCGTTGGTGGCGCTGTTGTTCAGGGTGAAGGTTATGTTCCAACAGAAGAAGGGGCTCTAGTTTACCTGAATGGTGGAGATGATCTAACCGAACCCTTGGGTAAAGTTGAGGGAGCCGGTGGTAATGTCGTCCTGCCTAAAACCAAGATCTCTGATGAAGTTGGTTTTATGGCAATCATTAAAGATAGCGAGGGGAACAGGGTTGCTTTACACTCTCCGAATTAAAAATTACAAGAACTTAATTCTCTACATCTTAAAAAGCGGGGGAAATGCCCTCGCTTTTTTTGTTCCGTAATTACCTCTCCGTAAACTTTTTCAACGGTGAATCCGGCTCTTTCAACATCATCTTGTAAGTCATATTGTCAAGTACACCGGGGATCCATTTATTCAAAAAAACTGCCAATTTCCCCTGCGAAGTCAAAACGAGATCTCTTTTCTTTTTTTGATGAGCTTTGTAAATAGCCTGGGCTACAGCCTCCGAAGTCATCATTTTGCCCTCATCCCTGGGCGACTCAGCCTGTGATGTGCCGTCAGCGGCCAAAGCAATATTTCGAATATTGCTTGCTGTAAAACCCGGACTAACCACCAAAATGTGGACACCTCTTTTGAATACCTCCGTTCTTAATGCTTCAAAGAATCCTTCCACAGCATATTTCGAGGCGGTGTAGGCTGTTCTGGCCGGGGTTCCCCGATGTCCGTTAATGGAGGAGATTCCGATAATTGATCCTTTTGATTCAAGAATATGGGGCAATGCATATTTGGTAGCGTAAACGGTTCCGTTAAAGTTTATATCCATCACTCTTTGAAAAACGTCAATGTCAATTTCTTCAAATAGCGCCCGCATACTGATGCCTGCATTGGCAATGAGCGTATCTACTCTACCATATTCATCGATTGTTTTCTCAATCATCATTTTATTATCCTCCGCGGAGCTTGCCTCTGCCTTGATTGGTAAGTGATCAATGTTGGCGGCGGTTAGTTCATCAGACAACTGGTCCAGTTTTTCCTGGTTTCTACCCGTCACTACCACTTTGAGCCCCTTCGAACCGTATTCAAAGGCACAGGCTTTTCCGATGCCAGAGGTGGCGCCGGTGATTATGATGATCTTGTCTTTCATTTCACAATTTTAATGTCTGAATCACAGATGAGCTCAGATATTTTTAATTTCACAGATTTCGGAATATCTATTGATTGATAATTATGGCATCTGAAGATTATAAATTCAAGGATCTTACCGGTAAGATAATCGGGTGTTCCATGCAAGTTCATAATTTCTTAGGTAATGGTTTTCAGGAAGTAATTTATCAACGTGCTTTGGCGTTGGAATTAACAAATACCGGATTAGAATTTCAAAGAGAAATTGAGCAGGAGATCTTCTATAAAGATTTTCAGAAACCAATTGGTAGTCGAAGAGCAGATTTTATTGTTGAAGGTAAGGTATTGATTGAAATTAAGGCGATTATAGAATTGCAGGAAGTTCACTGGGCACAGATTTTGAATTACTTGAGAGCTTACAAATTTGAAGTCGGTTTGCTGATCAACTTCGGCTCGAAGAGCCTTGAATTTAAACGGTTTGTTCTAACTCAAAAATGAGGATGATGAAGTCCATTGTAGATCTGTGAAATCTAAAAATCCATTGTAATCTGTGATTCAGACGATATGCGGTTACTAATACTTTTACTTCTTCTCCCAACGCTAACTGGAGCTGCCAAGCTAACCGGAAGAGTTGTCGATGTCAATTCAGTTGCCCTGCCCTTCGCCACCCTCTACATCGAAGGTACGACCATTGGCACCACCACCAATTCACAAGGCATTTATTCCCTGGAACTGCCACCAGGTAATCATA
This sequence comes from Cyclobacteriaceae bacterium, assembly GCA_963664285.2. GTDB lineage: Bacteria > Bacteroidota > Bacteroidia > Cytophagales > Cyclobacteriaceae > JAJCYL01. The sequence goes on along the minus strand of CAXXNX010000025.1, from coordinate 109,208 downwards.
CGATAATTTTCCGGTATGTAGGATTTAAAACAGTAAAAGAGAAGGTCAACGCCGTGAATGAAGACATTATCTTAAATGTGGTCATGGAGTCCGAATTAGTGGAATTACAGGAGGTGGTCATCAACGCCGGTGAAAATCCGGCCGATCGTGTTATCAGGGAGGCGATAAAGAAACGAAAGTACTACCTGGAGCAGGTTCAATCCTTCAGCTGTGATGTTTACATCAAGGGCCTTCAGACGCTGGAGAAAAGACCGGATAAAATTTTAGGAATTACCGTCACCATTGATACTGGGATAGTTTATTTCTCAGAATCAGTCTCGCAATATAGCTTCGAACGCCCCGATAAGATCAAGGAGAAAATGATCTCATCAAAAGTGAGTGGGTATAATAGTGCCTTCAGTTTTAATCAAGCCTCAGAAATGACGGTAAATCCAGCTAAGTTCTAATTATAACAGTATTTTGCTTAAATAGCTCATACAGATGATAGGCTTGATCCGTTAATAGCATAGTCAGAAACCATTGTTTCAAAGTTGTTTTACTCTCTTATTCGGTCAGCATAAGCATACCAATTCAGGTAGTTTTGCAAATATTTGGAACTGACACCATTGAATGGGTGTAAGAATGTCCTAAGTTGAGTGTGAACATTGTTTACTTTTTGCAGATGGATTGTTTTATCATCTCTATCCACATGATCTTTGGCCAATAGCGCTTTGTGCTTTATGGAGGGGTTGTCTTTGGCAAAAGCCTTATAAGAAGGGTGCTTATCTGTAATCAAGGTTGCTTTGACCGTAGGCCAACTTCCCATCCAATGCCTTTGAAATTTCTTTTCAGTTTGCTCAGCCGTTTTGATGCAACAGCTTTAAGGTACTTCTCCCCCTTGCGTTCAACCGCTGTTACTACCTGGACAACTGTGACCTCTTCCTTTCCCATATTCCGTATGAAATCGTTTCCCCTCTTTCTTGCTGCCCTATCTAAATTTCGACTGCCCTTGTTGTTAAGTGCCAGTTCCAATTCATCACATTCTACTTCCGAGGATAACTGTTCGGGAACAAACTCATTTAGTGAACTCAATATCTTATGCCGCCAGTCGAAGCTTGTCTGGATGCTTATTCCGATTTGTTTTGCTATCTTTTTTATCGGCATGCCCTGCTCCATGCAGCGCAGATAAGATTGCCATTTTGATTTAAGCTTGATTGTCTACTCATACAAAGGTGTCCCTGTTGTTTCACTGTACCATCTTTTACATTCATTGCACTGATACATCTGCACACCTTTTTGTCTGCCCCTCTTATATATTGCCTTCTCGCTTGTGCAATTTCGGACAGGGTTTCTTCTTTCTTTTCTCTGCTATTTGTTGTTGAGCGGCAATCAATACTTTGCCTTGTAATTCCTGCTCCTGGAGCAACTCATCCAACAATTCGGTTTGGGAACTTATCGGCAATTGTGCAAATAAATTTTTGATCTCTTGACTTGATATCATATAGCGAAGATAATAATAATTGCTGTGTTATTTAGAACTTAGCCGTAAATCTCTACCAAAATCTGCTGCAATACCAGGGACTTACCCAACGAGGCATTGTCAGCCCCATAGCCAATAATGCTTTCTTGTTTTACGACTATGATCTATTGGGCACAAAATTTGAAAATGGAAAACCGATCAACAAAATCGAGGTCATTCCGAAAAGAACTAACGATCCGGTTTGTAGTGGATATCTCTATATCATGGAAGATTCCTGGCGCATTCACAGTGCCGACTTACTGCTTACCAAAGCTAATCAGATTGAATTTGTTGATAGCCTGAGGATTAGCCAGGTTTTCGCACCGGTAACGGAAGATGTTTGGATGATCCTGTCTCAAAAGTTTTTGTTTAATCTCAAAGTTTTCGGGTTTGAAGGGAAAGGCAACTTCGTGGGCGTTTATTCCAATTATGAAGTGGAACCGGCATTGGGCAAGAAATATTTCAACAATGAGATTCTGTCTATAGAATAGGAAGCCAACAAGCGTGACTCGGTTTACTGGAAAGCGATCAGGCCCATTCCACTTACTGCTCTTGAACGTCTGGATTACAAAGTGAAAGACAGTTTGGAGGTTATTCGGGAGTCACAGGACTATAAAGATTCAGTAGACAGAAAAACGAACAAACTAAGCGGAGGGAACATTTTCGTGAGTGGCTATACACATCGAAACTCCTATCAGGAAAAATTCTTTCGTATTGACCCGATAACCGAAATATTTCAATACAATACCATTGAAGGATTAGTTGGTAAAGTCACTCTCAATTACAGGAAGAACCTTGATCGGGAACGCTTTTATCGTATTCGGCCGACTGTTCGGTATGGGTTTAGTAATGAGCGATGGAATGCTCAAATGAACCTTCAGTATCATTTCAACCGCAAGAAGTTTTCATCGGTTCAGATGACTTTCGGTAAGTATGTTTCCCAATTCAACCAGGGAGCCGTTAGTTCACTGATCAACACATTTGAGACGCTTGTAAGGGGTAAGAACCATTTGAAACTGTATGGAAAAACTTTTTGGGAAGGACAATTCAGGTCAGAGTTGACTAATGGCATTATGTTAACCTCAAACTTGTCTTATGAAGATCGGGAGGAGCTTTTTAATACCAGTGACTACTCCTTCAGAAATGAAGACAAGAGGGATTTTACTGCCAATCGACCTATAAATTTATTATCGCCCAACACAGGCTTTTCAGATCACCAGGCTTTAAGGCTTGATGTACAACTAAGGTTTATTTTCAATCAACGTTATATATCCCGGCCACACCGTAAGATCATCTATGAAACCAAACTACCGGTCTTGTTTGTGAAATATACCCGGAGTCTTGACCTGTTGGGCTCGGATATTAATTATAACCAGGTAAAATTTTGGGTGAATGACAAATGGGATTTGGGGCTTTTGGGAAAATCACAAGTACAGGGGGAAATTGGTCATTTCTTTGGAGAGGATGTCCTTCAGTTTCCGGACTACCAGCATTTCTATGGTAACCGAACGCCCTTTGCCCAATTTAGCATCAACCGATTTCAACTATTGGATTACTACAGCAACAGTACACGAGACAGCTATCTCACCAGCCATTTTGAGCATCACTTCAATGGGTTCCTTTTCAACAAATTGCCATTGTTGAGAAAATTGAAACTACAGGGTGTAGCTTCCTTGCATTACCTCAAAGTTCAGGATCTTGAGGGATACATGGAGTTGGGCTTTGGCATTGAACATTTTTTCAAAATTGCCCGGATTGATTTTTTTACCAGTGTGTTAGATGTAAAGAGAAATGGAGTGAGGGTTGGTATTGGGTTTTGATCTGCCCAAAACTTTTAGTTTAGTTAGTTTCGGATGGCAAATTCGGAACATCAATTTTTCGGTACTCTAATTTTGAATCTATTTTACTCATCGCAGAAGTTTCTAGCAACATCATTCCTTCAACTATTAAATCCTTTCCACGATATTGAATATTGATACGAGATGGCTGTAAAACAGTGCCCCAAATCTGATCAGTATCATCCGAAGGTATGCATACAAGAGGGGTATTGGTTTTCCCTATAGGTGTTACCTTAAAAGATGTTTTTGATGAGCTAAAACTGAGGCTCCCTTCCACTAGAAAATTTGGAATGTTATCCGCCATCACAGAATCTGACACAACACAACGGCTATTAAAACTATTAAGCCCTCCTATAATTCGCTTTCCGTCCATTTCCAGATAGAAAAACGATCTTGCTCCGAAAAGATTTATATTTTCTGATACAAAATGAAACCAAACCCATCCATCACCCATCTGGTGGGCCTGCCCGGTAAACCAACCTTGTTCATGATAAGCCTTTCCGGAAAGCTTAAGATGAGTATCCTGGACCTCCAAATTGACTGTGGCATCGCCTTGAGGAACGTGGGCGGCATAACGATAAGCTAAACCCTTACCTTTCCTTAGTAAGTGTCTGGTACCAAAAGATCCCATACTCCCTGTCGGAATTGGAGAAAAAGCTTTTGAGTTGGATGTTATTTTCGCCGACCCTTTAATCTCATCAAGAAAGAAATTGATTGTGTATTCCCTGGTTTTTTTGTCATGTGATTTAATTATTTCCAGGTAGGCAGATTTCAGGCCATTCTCATTGTATTGGACTTCTTTAGAATCAATGACTTTTTCTTCACTTGTCAATTCCCCATTGGCCTTCAGATAGCTTGTATAAATAAGTGTTTTAGCATCGGCTTTCTGTTCCGGATCAGTCCACCAATGATGAGGTACAAACATTAAAACCAAAACGGATCCATCTTCAAAAAAGAAATCAAAATACCACCACTGTGTCAAAGCCTTATCACCCAGGAAATTACTATTTTCTGTTTTGCGAAGTCGTTTATCCGATTGGATCTTATATGCTTTGTGCAGTAAAGAACTACATGATGTTAAAAAAGAAATCATTAATACCATTGCGGTAATTTTTATCATAATTTTCTTCTCTAAACTGGTTTTAGCTGTATGCTGATATGGGAAAATAATCCAAGAGTTTTATTCAAGAAGGCCAACCATTGGTGTTTGCGACATTCAAGCAGAGATAGCATTAGCGTAATCTAACTGATTTTGATTTTAAGAAGGCCTTTTATCTTTGGGTTTTAACCTTTCTCGATATCTGATGGGCACAAGTGATGCTCAGCTGCACTTTCGCTATTTGAAGGTGGTGGCTTCTTTGCTGGATTTCGTGATCCGATTTACAAATCCGGAACAGTTTGGGTAAATTTTGTCCGGTGCGCATGTCGAAGCCCTGAATACTTTTAGGGATACCTCTGGATCTTATTACTTACCGCGGGATGGCGTGGAGTAGTGTTTTTTATTTATCTCAGTGGGTTCACAAGAAGGTATGGAAGCATACCTTCACTCAAATTAGTAGTCTTTGGAAAGAATGTTGCTTGAAAATGAGCGTATTAACATGAAATCAAAACAACAAAAGCCGTCATTCAGAGGGCTTAACCCGAAAAATTCATAGTAGACAATAAAAAACAGGCATAAATTGCTTATATTGAGATAGTTAGACAACAAAATAAGCAATTAATTTATGCCTGAATATAAGGAAAAAGATACCGTATTTTATCGAGGAAAACAAGCTTTTAAATTTGATTTTTCAGCATCAGCGATTAGCTCAGACGGAGCGATATTGTTAAGTGAAAAAGTAGAGAGAAAGACTGGTCTATTAAAAAGCTTCGCCGCACTGATTCCTGACTATCGAAACCCCTTTTTTATCGAATACACTTATGAAGAAATGCTTCGCCAACGGGTGTTTTTAATGATGCAGGGCTATCAGGATTGCAATGACGAACAAAAACTCCGAGAGGATCCGGTGATCCGTAAAGTACTAGATAGCGGATTATGTTCCCAGCCTACTTTAAGTCGATTTGAAAACAAGGCCGATCGGAGTCTGATCTACCAGATGAGTCAATGGTTTGTAGACCGTTATGTAGAGGAGTTGAAAGAGAAGACTGGTCAAATCATCATTGATGTAGATGGTACCGATGACCCTACTCATGGATCCCAACAACTCAGTTTGTATAATGGCTATTATGGACAGACTATGTACCATGAGTTGTTCTTTAAGGACGGGAACACCGGTCAGGTCATTTTACCAGTACTACGTCCGGGCAATTGTCACTCCAACAAATGGTTTGTGGCCTTATTGAAAAGGATTGTCATTAAAATCAGAAAAAAACTGCCCTCAGTAAAGATCCTTATTCGAGCGGATAGTGGCTTTTCAGGAGCATCTTTTTATCGGATAGCTAAGCAGTTTGACCTTCAATTTTGTTTAGGTATTAGTAGTAATGAAGTTTTAAAGACTTTTACCAAACAGACTATCATTGAAGTAAAAAAGGAATATGCTTCAAAAATCATCAAACATCAAGAGTTTGTTGGCCCGTTTACTTACCAGGCCAAAAGCTGGGATCGTTCTGAAAAGCTGTACGCCAAAGTGGAGTCTACCGGAAAAGGAATGAATGTCCGTTACTTTGTGAGCAACTTTGAAGCGATGACCGCTCAACAGATTTACTTTGATTTTTATGTCAAGCGAGGTGATGCCAGTGAAAATCGAATAAAGGAACTCAAAAACATGACTTATTCCGACCGGCTTTCCTGTCATCGCTACTGGGCCAATTTCATGCGTTTAATCATCGCTACCCTCTGTTATGAAATGTTCCGGCAGATTAAATTATTAATTGCCAAAACAAAACACCACTTTGCTAAACGATGGCAAGTGGACAATATCCGGCTTTACCTGATGAAGGTTGGGGCGTGCCTGAAAGAAAGGAAAAGATCATTGACAATACAATTCTCAAGAGCCTTTAGATATCAATACCTGCTGGGCGATTTGCTTACGGTGAACTGACCGATCAGTTAAACAGTTTGGTTTAATCAAAAAAATGTTCTTCCATAAGAACACAATAGAGCTTTGACTGAAAATTGAAAAATTCTAACAAAAAAACGCTCTAATGTCCTTTGAAATCCAGAAACCTGGTTGATCTTCAAATTAATACATACACTCCAATCAAAAATAGTTAGCAACCCATTATTAATCCCAAAATTGGTGGCCTATGAATAATGCGGGTTAGTGCTCGTAACCCTGTGACTCCCTGAAGATCCTCAAGTTCCAAGTCTTCAAATCCCTTCTTCACATATCCTTTTGCAGTAAGGAATTGTAAATACAAGCGATACTCTTGAGCATCTTGCTCTTGGGAATAGATAATTGCAATACGGCCAGGTTGTGTGATCCGTTCAGTCGTTCCTTTAATATGTGCCTTATCTACTCGTTTTTTGATGATCTCATACCTGGCATTATATGCACCCTCTACATCAAATTTCTTCTCATCCATCCGAAAGTGTACTGATAATGGCGTATTGTAAACTAAAATAAGCGAAGCAATTTCAATAGCCATCTGCAATTCATTTTGCATGGTCTTGAATTCATTTTCCATTTCGCACATCACAACCAGCTGCCATAGTCTGAGATTCCTTAGATAAATTGTATCAAATAGTTCATCTCTGGCAATCGATTGACCAATGTACATGTTGTACTCTATCCCATCCGATTTGTAACGTTCAAAATAGTGCGGAAAGATCCCTTGCGCTTCAATCTGCTTTTCGTCTAAATAAGATGCCAACCGTTGATTGATCAGGTTTACACTCGTATCATAGTTCTTTCGCTCTTCATACACCGTTTTCAGATCAGGATCCAATAAGGCGTTGTATTGATCTACCAACTTTTTCAAGTTGGTATCAATTTGCTTTAGATGATCAAATACCGGGTATACATCTGACTTAAGAAAACCAAGAATTTTATTTTCACTCCCCGCTGATAGTCCTTTCTTTAGCTCTGCTTTATGTTTGTCCAAGCGAAAGATCAATTCTTCATATGCAGGCATTTGCGTTTGCTTAAAAGCAACTTTCAATACCTTCCTTACCGCATTGATCTGTTTAGTAAGGTGTCTTCACTTACCGCTTTGTTACGTCTGACAGATGAGCCCTTGATATCCATTTGACCATAGAGCGGATACAGGTTATTGAAGACGATATCCTTGAATACCGGCTGCTCATTATTTAGCTGCTTGTTCATGAACTTTTCGGCTTCCTCCTCAAACCTCCACTTCACAGAAGTATGGATCGTCGTGCACTCCTGTTGAATGATGGCCTCAACTCTATTCTGCGCTTCCGTCATATAACGTTTATGAGCCATCGCCAGGATTGGCAGAACTTCATCCAGCATGGCAAGCGTACCTTTGTTCAATACATATCGTTCATAAGCTGCCAACTCCATAAACCCAAGAAGTTCTTCTTCATAAATCAGCGGAGCTACTATGTAACTTTTGAATTTTGATGCTGCTATTTTTCCGGATAAGCCGCCATTTGAAATTTCATGATAACGGTCAACATCTGAAATGACTAACGGTTCTTTCTTATTGATCAATTGACCATAAGTAAAATCGCACATGTCTGTATTGCAGTCCAAAGTTTCCCCATGGCTTAGTAAAATACTTTTAACCTCTTCGTTATTCATTGGAACAAGCTTATCTTTGTCCAGTGTGAGTACGCCAATTTCCAATTCGGCGTTATTTAGCAAACTTCTCATGCCGGATTGTATTTTTTCAAAGGTGTCAGTAGACTTCACTAGTAGGTTCGAGGTAATGGAACCGATGGATTGGTCCAGGGTGATATCCACCAAATTAATGATATTGAGCCCCCGCATGATCCAGCTATTGGGCGGGAATTTTTTCTTCCACAGGTCAATGTCACCAAAATTATCAACCAGTTCTTCAAAGTCTTCACGAGTAATGTCTACCGCTTTTTCGGTCGGCGTGAATTCCGTCATATCCGCATTGATCAGCATCTTATAAACACGCATGAGCCCCTGATCTTTATTAAAAATCTCCATTTTCATGGGTCCTCCACCAGCCACAGGAAAGCCATAATAGCTGCCGAGGATAAAGTAGCAACAATACAGATAGAACGTGTCCTCATCTACGTCTTTCATTTTATAGGAAAATGCTTCTCCGGATGCCTTAATAATCCTATCAAACCGGGTGGAGGTATACAATGGTTCGAAATAAAATGGCGGGGTGAGCGCCTTGATTTCATTTGTTAAAAGGGCATCCGGAAATAATACCCTGCTTATTTTTTGAATGGATTTCTTGCGTTTCTTAAGCTGAGCTAAATCCTCAATCCCGTCTTTCAATTCCGGGTACTTTTCAACTTCCAACAACAATTCCTGCGCATAAGTGGCGGCAGTCTTGTCAGCATCTTTGGCCATCACTTCCAGTGTTTCAACGACTTTAAAGAAACTTATTTGCATTATCGCAGGGAATTCAACCTCTTTTCCATTATAAATCATACGCTATTTATTTGATCCTACAAGCTCAACCTGTTTATACGATAAATTCATGACACAGGTATTTATTTAGTGACTTGTTATTTCATTATAGATATTGAATTTAGCAGATTTTACCTAATGAATTAATTCCGTTGACCACATAAAACTCGAAAACCTAAAGTTTTGATGACCTTCGTTTTACGAGACTCCTTTATGAGTTCTTAGCAAAGGCTGTCGTTTTAATGAATAGCTTTGAAATCAAAAGGCTTAGTGTCATTAGGTGTGTTCGTTAAGGGAGGTAGTTTACAAAGTTAAAGGCACATGCTTTACACTAGATTTAAGCTGAGCCTTGTTGATTGTTGTTTCTTCCTTAATTCTTTTTCATTGAAATATCCTAAAAATACATTCCTATAAAACACCTTCCAAATACCATTACCAAGCTCCACAGCAGCCACCTGTCTACCGATTAGCCCTCTTAGTCATGTAAACCCAGAAATAAGACTTCCACCTCACATTACCGTTTTGAGTTACATTCATCACCTTCATGTAAGAAGGATAGTCATATGGCTTTATCTTTTCCGGAAATGGTCTTGTAGAAAAGTCGTGTATTTTACCAGGTGTCTCCATTTCGAGCGCCTCATGTGGACGTTCGTAATTGTACTCTTTGACAAATTGATTGAGTTTGCGCTGTTGGGACTTCAGGTCAAATGCTGAAGGGACAGCACAAGCTGCCTTTAAATCGCGATGCATGCGTTCATGCCTGCCATTTTGTTCAGGGTGGGCAGGGTCAGAAAATACAGGTAAAATTCCCAAGTCAATGAACCAGTATGAAAGCCTGGAGTAACGTTGAATAGCTGTTACAAAACCAAAGGGAACACCATTGTCGGTGTGGACCTGTTGGGGTAGTCCGTATTTGCGAAAAACCCTTTTAAACTCATTTTTAGCTGATTTGTAGTCTTCTTTGTACATAGCCTTTGCAGTGAACAGGAAGCGACTTTTAGAGTCAGCTATGGTCAATGGATGGCAGTAGATTCTATTGCCCATTAGGAACTTTCCCTTGTAGTCAGCAGACCAGACTTCATTGCAATGATGGGGATCGAAAATAGGATATGTTGGCTTGACCCTTCGCAGTCGCTTTTGTGAACATACCAAACCATTCTTAGACAGAATATTGTGTACAGTAACCACCGATGGGATGTCCTCAACGTTACAATGGTTAAACAATAGTCGGTGTAATTTTTTGGCTCCCCAACGAGGGTATTTACCCTTCAATTTCAGTATCTTTTCTTCCACATATTCTTTGGTTCGATTGGGATGATTCCTGGGAGCTGATGATTGATCTCGAATCCCGTTAATGCCTCGGGTTTCATACCGATTAATGAGTCTGTAGGCGGTAGGACGGGATACTCCAAAGGCTTTACTTAATTCGGTGATGGTATACTTTCCGGTTAACCATTCGCAGATAAATTCTACTCTTTGTTCCATAGTCGTTACATTTTTCCAAGGCATATCAATTTGTGTTTTATCACAAATCACTCCTTAAAATGTGTAAACTATGTCCCTTTAAAAGTGTAAACTATGTGCCTTTAACGTACCGTTACCACCATAACGCACAGTATCGATCACCTTAATAGCTATTGGTTCCTTTCCCTTTTTTTCTTCTTTTAGAAGATAACTCTCGATCAACTAAAATCCTCTAAATCAAACATAGGATGTTCAATCTAGCTTCGGGTTCCTGGAGCCTTAATTTTTTCCTTAGAGAGGGAGAAAGAGTTTTTTCTAATATCAATTCTTGGTTACCATCGAACACGCTTTTGCCATTTTGGTTTTGAGGGAGGGAAGAGGGAATGGCAAATGGGTGTGAATAATTCAGAGGTGCTCGATTCTATCTTTTTGTATTAAGGAGATTGTCTCACAACTGCTCCCGACTTTAAATCAATCAGCAAGTCGATACGGCTATTCTTGTAATAATTGAAGTATGAGAGATATAGAGAGTCAGAATCGCTTCTGAACTTATAGTGCATTTCTAGCGGGGATTTAAAAGGGAAAGCCCACACAATGAATTCCTCATCGCTTTTATGTTTTTTGCCAAACAAGCTGCCCCTTTGGAAACCCATAACACTAAACGATTTACCACTTTCTATTCTACCTCCTGTATTGACTTCGAAGATGTCGGAATCATTACTTGAATAATATTCAAATTTTATAATCCCCTTTTGGCCAACTCTTAAATCAGCCAAATGGTCATTATTCTGAAGCCATCCATATCTATCAGATTCATTAAAATATTCATGGTTTGAATTTATTACGTATTCATTTTGCTCAATATGGTCGGAGAAAAAAGAGGCTATATTTGGATAATTCTCTACGCTAAAATCAAATCCGACTCGGATAGAATGGGGATAAAATGCATTGATTTGGTCGTTATCCCCGAGGGTGATGTAATCAAAAAGAGTCCACTCAACTTAGCTGAAAAAGAATTGCGATGATTATCTTTTTTTGCTGGTACTAAATAGTGTCTCTAAGAAAACACACCTAAATTAAAAATTATTCTTATGGTCGATCTTTCCATTTTTTCTAATCAATTGATACTCAGGTATTAACTCATAGAAAGAAAATGAAAATCTCATCCATAATAATTCATTTTATAAAAAAAGGGCTGTTTTCTTAGAGACACTAAATAGTAGGTAAAATCCATTCCTACGTTCCCAAAGGGAAAAGCCGTTAAAAAAAAATATGGACGGTCGTCCATAGCCAATAGTTCAAACTTATCTCGCGTATGACTAAGCCAGCTATTTTCAAGAGATAATTCACGATGCCACACACCTGATTTTTTAAGTAGTATAATCTCATCAAAATTATCGAGCAAAGCTCCTATGTACTCGACTCCTCCTATCCCGCAAGAATTATAAAAATCATCGAACGGTTTTCGGAAAATGACCTTGCTAATAATGTTTAGAATTTCTTCGTCTGAAGAAAAATCGTTGCTTAAGCATTGAATTATTTCGGGATCTACTATATCTCTCCCATCTTTTGATTCTGTTAGGTGATAAACAAAAATAGTGTCACTCTTTTCGAGTTCATTTTCTGGCCTTCGGTCAATCACATCATTATTATTCTCCGCGGTGGCATTATTCACTGGGTCAGGATGATTCTCAATAGGATTTGGTTCGTTTACAAGAAACTCTTCCTTCGTTTCATCAATTGCATTATTATAAACTAGGGTGGTAATAAGTAATAGAATTGCAATAGCAACAATCTTCCAATGTTTGTTACCATACAATAAAATCCACTTAATATTTTGTAAAATCTGAGGTGGTTTGGGTTCAAGACCTGAACTTATAGAATCATTTTGTACTCGACCATTTTGTTCAATTTCATCTCTTAGATTGTATAGATAATGAATAACTTTTTTTTCAAGTTCTTGAATTCTACTATTGCCAACATAATCTGTAGAATCGATATCCTCTTTAATTCTTTGAACAAAAGATACTTCATTAGATACTTCACCATAAATCCTCTTTAGGGCTGCAATTGTCCTATCAAACCAAATTTCGTAATCCAGATCTTCACGGTCTAAGTCGACGAGTCGTAATTTGATTAATCTGACAGCTTCCTCATTAGTCATAAGCTAATTTAATTAGTAAATAACGTTGCACCTTGATTCTATCATTATTTAGCTATAGTGATTGGAGCTTTTGTAGCTTTATTCGGCATATCAGAAGCAGATGGAGTCGATCTATTAATAATTCTTATTAAGCGATGCCATCAAGTTTTTAGGTTTTACCGATTTTGCGGTTCTTCTCATATGGCATTTTAGCCTGAACCGGGCCATGAGCTAATGGCAAAATGGGTGGGCTTAGAACAATTTGAGTTTTTCATTTCTGGGCACTTAATAACACGCTTTTACCATTTTAAATTTAGTGAGAGAAAGAGTTTTTTCCAACTTCAATTCTTAGTTCGGCTAGAACACACTTTTGCCATTTTTTGGAAAGGGGAGGTGGAGGGAATGGCGAAAGGGTGTGATATTAGAATGACACTATCAACAACATACTAAATTTAATGGGATCAATTATTTATGAAAATGTTGTATATCATGAGGCGGGACATATTTTAGCAGCCAGGGCATTGCACTGGAGGATCGATAAAATTATTAAAGACTCCAATAACTCTGTTCTATCAACCTCTTACTTAAAACAATTAAAAGATCGAACAATTAGGTCTTATTTTCCCACTCCCCAAACTGATTCAGAACTGCTCACAAATTGGGAGCGAGTAATAATTTCCCAAGGTGGATATGTGGCTGAAAAATATAAAGGATATGAAGTGAAAGGACAGGCTCAGTTTAAACAAGATGATTTGAATGCATCAATGATTTTGAATACGCTTCCTGGATATCAACTTAAAGGTGCGAAGAAAATTTGTTACGATTTAATTTCTGAAAATGTCGAAATTCTCGAAGAGATTACTTTTGGTATTCAAGAGTTTCTAAGAGATAAAAAATATGATTTCAATCAAAATTTCAATTACCAACATATACCCGAGTATTGGCCTTAATACTGAGCACTTTCTTTACAGCTTATGTTCTGTAAAGAAATTGAGTACAGCTTTTCTCTATGGACACTGGCACTCTTTTGGCATTTTTTGGTTTGAGCTAGGCATTGAAAGAATGACAAATAGGTGCCAACCAGAACTTATCCAACATTTCAATTCTTGGTTCAGATAGAACAAGCTTTGCCATTTTTGGTAGTGGGAGGAGGAGGGAATGGCAAATGGGCATGATTAACAGTTGTAATAATATTTAATCAGTCGATCTGAACCCCCCTTAGCTTTTTAACTTGATTTCAATATCAATTACCTGGCTCTGATTAAGGTACACAACACGCTTCTCCTTTTCGAGGACAACAACAAACCCATCCAGATTTCTACTAATCAATGTACCGGTTATTTTCTGCTTCAGACTATTGCTATCTAAGAATGTGACTTGAACCATCGGTTTGATTTCGATGTGTGTCAAAAGTTCTTTTTCCACTTCCTTTTTTTCACCTGGACAAATGCATTGAGAAAGACGGTAAAAGCCAATTGTAAGTTCAAGTAATAAGTGCAATTTTCCTTTGTAGCACTTGCTTTGCGTTTAGGTAATTAAATTTTCTAACAGGGCGTTCATTGATTTTGTTTTCAACAACTTTGATTTGCTCCTCTGTAACAAATCTAATATCTGTTTTCTTAGGATAAAACCTTCTGATTACCCCAATCCTATTTTCAACTGTCCCTTTATCCTGACTAGTATAGGGACGAGTGAAATAGGCATCCACATCAAGGGATTGAGCAATCAACTCATGTTTAGAAAATGCCATATCATTATCAAAAGTGAGTGTTTCCAGTTTGTGTTTATCCTGAGAGAGTTCCTCCACAATAGCTTCGGCCATTTGATCGGCATTTTTACTGTGCATCTTTCTGATTCTGGTAAAAAGACTTGCTCGGTCTGTCATCACCAACAAAGAGCCTTTGTGGTTTTTACCCATCATTAAATCGACTTCTATATCTCCCAATCGTTCCCTTTTGTTAATGATCTGGGGTCGCTGTTCAATTGATACCCTATTCGGGATAATACCTCTACGATCTTTTCTGTTTCCTCGTTTGCGCCTTCGTTTGCCATGTTTTAGATATGTGTATAGTTGTTTGTATTCTTGGTTCTCCTGGCGGTTGGTGTGCTTACATTCCCATATCCATTGGTAAATCCATTCATGGCTAAGTGGACATTCTCTCGTTTTCTTTCCCTGATGGCTGATCAATTCAGGACTCCATCTATCTTCTTGGAGCCGGTTAACTATCCAGTCTTTCATGGGTTTGGTGAAAATCACTCTTTTTGGCTTTTCTTGATGACGAAGATTGGTCCTCCTTTGTGCATTTGCTGTTCGATAGACACCAGCTCCCCTACCTCTTGAACCCACATTTCGCTTAAGCTCACGTGAGATCGTAGACGGGTGAAAATGAACGATACAGGCAATCTCCTTTTGAGTAGCTCCTGTTTTCAATAATGCTTCAATTTGATACCTTTGATCAATACTGAGATGTGTGTAGTTTTTTGACATTTTGCAATCCAAAGATTGCACTGCTCAGGCTTTTGAAGGATGAAAAAGCCCTTAAAAGCTTTTTCATCCTTCAATTGCACTTATTAGTTGATCTCAGCAATAGCTAGTATTATAATAATGAGAATTAATAAAATTAGAATTAGATAGATCCCTATCATATACCTTGCTGATGCTACCTCTAGACGATCTTCTGCAACTTTAGCAGTTTGTGAATTCGTGGGGACTGAGTTATCCAGATCAAACGCAGAATCCGTAATTCCGCTTTGTTCTATGTCGATTGAGGTGATGACTGGTTTTTGTGCCTTCATTGGAAGCAGAATTTTATCAGCAACACTATCTAAAGTATCTAAGTCCTTTTTACCAAAATCACCATTCACCTGTGCCGCTGATAAACTTGTGTCCGCATTCATCTTGTTCTGTGATTTACTAGGTCTACAGGATTGCTTGATTATCACCTCTGCGTTTTCAGGATATTCGGCTTCGGCAAAAGATAAGGCTTCTCGGACTGCTTGTACCTCGGATGGCTTAACCCGCATTATTCATAGGCCACCAATTTTGGGATTAATAATGGGTTGCTAACTATTTTTGATTGGAGTGTATGTATTAATTTGAAGATCAACCAGGTTTCTGGATTTCAAAGGACATTAGAGCGTTTTTTTGTTAGAATTTTTCAATTTTCAGTCAAAGCTCTATTGTGTTCTTATGGAAGAACATTTTTTTGATTAAACCAAACTGTTTAACTGATCGGTCAGTTCACCGTAAGCAAATCGCCCAGCAGGTATTGATATCTAAAGGCTCTTGAGAATTGTATTGTCAATGATCTTTTCCTTTCTTTCAGGCACGCCCCAACCTTCATCAGGTAAAGCCGGATATTGTCCACTTGCCATCGTTTAGCAAAGTGGTGTTTTGTTTTGGCAATTAATAATTTAATCTGCCGGAACATTTCATAACAGAGGGTAGCGATGATTAAACGCATGAAATTGGCCCAGTAGCGATGACAGGAAAGCCGGTCGGAATAAGTCATGTTTTTGAGTTCCTTTATTCGATTTTCACTGGCATCACCTCGCTTGACATAAAAATCAAAGTAAATCTGTTGAGCGGTCATCGCTTCAAAGTTGCTCACAAAGTAACGGACATTCATTCCTTTTCCGGTAGACTCCACTTTGGCGTACAGCTTTTTAGAACGATCCCAGCTTTTGGCCTGGTAAGTAAACGGGCCAACAAACTCTTGATGTTTGATGATTTTTGAAGCATATTCCTTTTTTACTTCAATGATAGTCTGTTTGGTAAAAGTCTTTAAAACTTCATTACTACTAATACCTAAACAAAATTGAAGGTCAAACTGCTTAGCTATCCGATAAAAAGATGCTCCTGAAAAGCCACTATCCGCTCGAATAAGGATCTTTACTGAGGGCAGTTTTTTTCTGATTTTAATGACAATCCTTTTCAATAAGGCCACAAACCATTTGTTGGAGTGACAATTGCCCGGACGTAGTACTGGTAAAATGACCTGACCGGTGTTCCCGTCCTTAAAGAACAACTCATGGTACATAGTCTGTCCATAATAGCCATTATACAAACTGAGTTGTTGGGATCCATGAGTAGGGTCATCGGTACCATCTACATCAATGATGATTTGACCAGTCTTCTCTTTCAACTCCTCTACATAACGGTCTACAAACCATTGACTCATCTGGTAGATCAGACTCCGATCGGCCTTGTTTTCAAATCGACTTAAAGTAGGCTGGGAACATAATCCGCTATCTAGTACTTTACGGATCACCGGATCCTCTCGGAGTTTTTGTTCGTCATTGCAATCCTGATAGCCCTGCATCATTAAAAACACCCGTTGGCGAAGCATTTCTTCATAAGTGTATTCGATAAAAAAGGGGTTTCGATAGTCAGGAATCAGTGCGGCGAAGCTTTTTAATAGACCAGTCTTTCTCTCTACTTTTTCACTTAACAATATCGCTCCGTCTGAGCTAATCGCTGATGCTGAAAAATCAAATTTAAAAGCTTGTTTTCCTCGATAAAATACGGTATCTTTTTCCTTATATTCAGGCATAAATTAATTGCTTATTTTGTTGTCTAACTATCTCAATATAAGCAATTTATGCCTGTTTTTTATTGTCTACTATGAATTTTTCGGGTTAAATTGGATACCTAATCTATATTCAATTGAATCTAGATCGTTTTGTTGGCCTAACCACATGGCCAGTTGAGCTATTTTACCTCTAAATTCGTTTTTATATATAATTCTGGCTAGTTCTGATCTTCGATCTTTCACCGTATCAATTTTAAAACGTATCCAATATTTGGGAGGATTTAACTTGATATTTCCACATACAGCTTCAATTTCAATTTCTTTATCAGGCTGAATTTTAACATCTTCTACCACGATCATGTCTTGAACATCTCCCATCCACCATCTTTGAAAAGGTCTTAGAATATCCCCTGATCTTAATTGAAGAGGGGCAGTTCCTTTATTCCGAACTTTGAGACACTTCTCGTAATATTTTGAGTAAAAGAAAGATGTGATTTTATATTCATTGCCATTGTCTAAATCAATTGAAACCGCACTACCTGAGACGGCCAATATTAGAAACAGAATGGTACACTTGGCAATGTTCTTCAGACGTATCAAAAAAGGATAATTTCTAATAAAATTATTAAATTCCACGGTTTATTATGTCCTTCTCTTCACAAAAGAAAGTCTCCGCTATGCCTGCCCCGCATCTATAGCGGATTTAAATCTAATTTAGGGTCCCTGGAGCCTTAAATTTTTCCTTTAGAGAGGGGGAGAAAGAGTTTTTTCTTATTCCAATTTCTTGGTACACATAGAACACGCTTTTGCCATTTTGGATAGTGGAAAGGGAGAGGGAATGGCAAATGTGTGTGGAATTAATTACTTTTAATTACATAAAACTGAGGCCTTGATTCAGATACGTGAAGATTTTAGACGTGACGGGTTAGCAGCTTGCTTTCGCGCTGATAGAGCATTACTCGAAAAGTTTGATCAAGTATTTCCATTTTCTAAAATCAATATTGGTTATCCTTCAATATGCTCAGCGGAATATGAAAAATGTGAAGATATACTAGCCGGCAATTTCACATCAGAATTGTGCCTCACTGGGCATGCTAGAGACTATGATATCAGAAAACTGCTTGAACTGTCAAATAGATGCAACTCAGGGAAATTGTCCGCAAATATTTGGATTCCGGTGAGCAATGAATTCATTAAAAACACCATTGGAACCCAGCCACATTAAGTTTTAGAAAAAGTATTGGAGTGTATTAAAATTTGGAATAATAACAGTGCAAATCCACTCGATATTGCTTTAGCTGATGTAACGAGTTTGTCGGTAGTGGAACTTGACAGGCTTGAAAATTGGATTAGCAAAATAAAAAGAGCTGGCGCAAGAAACATCATTTTATGTGATACAAGAGGAAGAGCTACCATATCAATGCTGGAAGAAATATTTAAAAAATTTCCAAGGAAATTATGAAATTTCTTGAATACCATCCTCATAATGATAATGGTAGAGCCTTGGAAAATATCAATTATGTTCAAGGGCTTGGTGTAAATATTGTAGGTACAAGTGTTTTTGGACTGGGTGAAAGAAAAACAATGATTGACCCTAGATTGGTTTATCAAAAATTTAAACTTGACTTTGATGAATTTCTGTTTCAGGAATTTGAAAGAGACTTCTATAAAAAAGTCGGATTACCTGGAGAAATAGCAACTCATGTTTTTGACAGGAACATTATAGTTACAGGCACACAGTTTAGATTGATGAACAGGTCGGATAAGATGCAAATCAAATTCGGGGTTACCTCCGATAAATTTATTCTTGCTAAATTAATCGGGTGCAAATCGAAGGCAATTACCAACTTATTGTTGGAAGGCATAAAGAACAAATTTCTTTATCATGGAAATGGTCCTATCATTTTAGGAAAAAAAGAAATTTGTGAGTTGGATGAAGTGCAAAAAGCCAATTTATGGAATCAGTGAATCTTGAAAAATACAGTGCTTCTGAAGCTAGGAAGTTTATGGATTTGGCTCTTAATGAGTTAAGAATTAGGAATATCTCAGACGTAAACTACCCAATTAAGCGAGATGTTCTTCCAATAGAGCCCATAATTCTTAATGATTATAAGAAAATAACAGCAAACGAGAAAGATAGAGTTTGCATCGATTATAATTCTGAGAGAGGTGTGGCTTACTTTATTTGTCTTAACCCAGATGATAAATCTACCAAACATCCACTTCACGTTCTTCATCAATCTTGTATATCTAAGCTTATATCTGGGGAGTACCGACTGGGAGGCGTATACGAGCTTGTTTCAGCACGATGCCATAACCGTACAAAGGCCAAGAGGTAAAGGAGCTATTAAAGTCACCGGTCCAGTCTTGTACGTTGATCAGAATCAGCTTCCACGTGTGTTTTTTAGAAAATCTTCAGGAGAATATTTAATTAATTGGAAACAGAATAAAGAATTATTGAGAGCAAAAGATTTTCTACACGAGTACACTGAACCATTTTGTCCTGGGTCTTATTTTGTTCATTTGGCAAATAAAGGTGAGGGAGTCTTAATCAGAAATAGGGATATTGTCCATGGCAGAACAGCGTTTATTGATGGAAATAATGAGGACAAAAAAAGAGTACTGGCAAGGAAATGGTACATGGAAAAGGGTCACGGGAAATATAAGCACGTACCGGGGTTGTTAGTTAATTCTCAATTTGCCGAATATTTTCCAGATCAATTTGGTAATTCAGTTCTCGATGGAGAATGGCTCTATGATAAGCAAAAAGACATTAATGTTAGGATTAAGTAAACGTGGAGAGCTCACTTGATAAATCTATTGCTTTAGCAGTATCTAACGTCAGAAAAACTGTTAAAGCTACGCAAGACGAACAATATATTGAAGCTTTCATAAGAAGTGCTCAAAAAAAGGCTAGTCAGGTAATAGATCAATTGTTCCAAGCTGAATCAGTTTTTGGAAATTGGAAACCAGTCTTTGTCAGTGTCGGTGGCGGTGATGGTGAGGAATTAGTAACTCTTCTAGAACGTACAAATGCCGATCATGGTGTGTTACTTGAGTTTAATCGCAGCTCAACCTCCGAGGCTAGAAAGAAAGAACATGCGCGTTTAAAGCGAAGAAAAACTATAGAAGTCTTTGAAGGAACTGTTCAAAACTACTTGAATGACGCAATAGATCATGCAATTAGATTTGTGAAATCGGGTAAAGCCGACTTTACAGCTGTTACATGCCATGCTGTTCTACATGAATTGTACGACAGGGGAGAAATGGAATTTGACCCTTCAAATTTTTTTGGGACGATTTTCAAAGATGAAAATGTTCACACTTGGTTTTCATATCGGGAACCTGGGATGCCTTTAAAATGGGAAAATACCGTTTTGCTTGAGGCGGACTGTAAGGCCGCATCCATATTGACTCTCTCTGAACTTTTAAGAGAGTTTCATCCGGAGTTAAGAAAGTTAGAGCCCACCCCAATAATTTTTGGAGATGGTGTCAAGATGAGCGCGACGTTAGCAATGGAGGTCATTACGAAGATATTCTATTTGGAAGACCTTCCTTACGAGATACAAGAAAGGTCAACATCAGTTGATCATATTCAAATGACCAATCTTTTGGTACTCGCGATAGGTTGAAAAGGCGAAAAGAGAAAAGAGAAGTGCTGTCTATACTATAAGCGCAGCAACTGATTCTTTTGCCAAGCTGTGGACTCAGTTTGGGATCAATGTCAAAGGTTTTAGTATACAAGGAACAAAGGAATTGGCAATACCAGAGTCTCAAACTCGTGTAATAGCGTGGAGATTCGCAGCCGATTCAAATAACTCGGTAAGTAAGCCGATTCTGAGTGACTCGGGAAATGTATCAAAAGAATTGAAATTAGCGAATGAGTATGATAGGGCGGCAGACTTCTTAAGATTGGAAAAGTTGCTGATAGATAAGGGCCGAGTTTGGATTGAATCTGCAAACAAGGGCAAAAGTCTAGAGATTTTGTCAAGGATAAGATCCGAAGATAAATATCCCAAGACATTGCGACTTTGGTCGCACTACTTTGTTTCCATAAGCAATCTTTTTTCTGGGATATCAAGTGCCAATGACTTCTCACCAGACAAATGTATTATGGCAAAGGGTACGAGTTTGGAACACTTATATTTAGCCGAGCGGATGGAAAATCTTAGAAAGTCGGGTAATTTGAAAGGTTCGATTGAAATCGTTAATTCACTTAAGAAGAATTTGAGCGAATTTAAGAAGTCAGGGAGTTATGACAATTCAATTTCATATTCGGTGGGCACTGGATTCTTTTTAATCGGGAATTTATTGCGTCATGGGGGACAATATCAGGAAGCCTCTCAGTACATCGATAGTGCATTCGATTTTTACAATCCTTCAATTTCATCTCACCGTGTGGAACTACATCATTGTTTGTATGCAAAAAGTGTTTGTAATGCAATGATCGGTCAAGCCACTATCGAATACCCTTATGAAATCGTATTTGAAAACGATTACTTATTTGCAAATGCTCTGATTGACGTAATAGACGCCCATGCATGGTGGAATACTGGTAATATAGTAAATGGAGCTAAATCAGCTCAAGATGCTGAAACCAAATTCAAAAAAGTAGGTGCATCTAACTATGCCATGAGAGCTAATTCAATAGGGAAATTGATGGCATTGTGGGGTGATCTGGAACGGCAAGATTTTGACACAATTTGAAAATATGATTTGGCGGAGGATATAAAAAAAGCTATATCCGTGATTTTAGGAATAATTGATGATGTAGAATGGATTTCTGAGTGGGTAATAAAGCAGCGGCCGTCCAAAATCCTTGGCCTTTTACAATTTATGAAGTTCTCAAGTATGGAGAATAATGTATTTAAGCTCAACTTACCAAGATTCATTTTTAAGGACGAAAACGGGGACTTTCAAATGAACAGTTCTGAGACTGTAACTTCGTTAATTGACTTAGACACCAATCTGAGAAAACATTTAGGTATTCCGTCTAATTGCCGGTTGCCACTCATTGCAGATTAATTAGTGTCTCTAAGAAAACAGCCCTTTTTTTATAAAATGAATTATTATGGATGAGATTTTCATTTTCTTTCTATGAGTTAATACCTGAGTATCAATCGATTAGAAAAAATGGAAAGATCGACCATAAGAATAATTTTTAATTTAGGTGTGTTTTCTTAGAGACACTAATTAAGCAAAAACAGAGCACCTCTTTTGCCATTTTAGCCAGGTTCTAAGCGAATGGTAAATGTGTGCGGCTTAGAACTTATCTAATTTTCAATTCAAGGTACTGATAGAACACGCTTTTGCCATTTTGGATAAGAGGGGAGGGGGAGGGAATGGTAAATGGGTGTGATTAATTTTTTGGTTATTAGAAAATACGTAGTACCATCTGAAGCAATTATTGGTCGATCATGAATTATATATTTCTTAGCTAAATCAGGATAGCCAAAGATATCTAGACTACTAAAAGATAATTTTCTGCTTGGATACTTCATCTATTTAGTGTCTCTAAGAAAACAGCGAGTTTTAGGTCGTATTAAAATATTGCTTAAAATGGAACAATGAAAAAATCACTCACCTTGCTGACTAATAAAGGGTGACTTTGCTTTTATTCATTGTTTTTGATGGTTTTGATAAAAATAGCCGGGTTTTAGCCTGGCCAGGACGCACTTCTGCCAGTGCCTAATCCTTATTAAACAGCTAAAAGGTGATTAAGCTGCTTGTTTCTGGCAATTGGCTTGCTGCTGGGCGGCCAGACGGTCAGCCTGGAGTTTACGCCCGATCTTGTGAAGGTTGTAGGCAGTAATGGCCAACCCGATGTAGCTATTGAAAGTTTTGCGGGTACGGTTCGGGCATCGGTCCAATCCCGGTGTTCCAGCTCATTAATGTTGGATTCGATAGCAGAATGCTTGTTTTTCAACCTTTTGAAGGCTGGCGCTGATTCGATGGCTTTTTCTTCTTTGTTTAACCTACCCTTTTTAGGCATGATCACTTCTGGGATGAAGGTTTGCAGAGTTGCTTTATCCTCTTTATCGGAAAACCCCTTGTCGGTGCTCAGGCTTTGGATGGGGTATTTCTCAGCGATACGCCGGGCAATTGATAGGGTAAGTTGGTTGTCGGTTTGTTTTTCAGCTATTTGCCAGTCTATGAGTAAATGGTATTGATCCGAAGTGATGGCCAGATTCTTACCGATCTCCACATTGGGGTGCAGTTTGCCTTTTTTGATCATTTCGGCATAAGGTTGAAAGATGGAAAAGACTTTTTCGGCATGGGGAATGGTCTCTGCTCTGATCAACCGCCTGTCGAGCAACTCGATGTGCTTTTCCAACATCTCAAGATAATAGGTCAATGCCATCAGGGCTGCGAACTCCTCGATAGAGTTTCCCTGATGTTTTTCCAACATTTGGCCCACTTTCTTGCTCAAAGCACGGGCTTTAGTCAGATAGGAAGTGGCAGCCTGCTCTACCCGCTCCTCTTTGTTTTTTCCTCCTGAGCCGGTGGTCCTGCCCACGCTGCGCATCAGCCTTTTGAGGGATCTGCGCCAATCCCCGGACTTACGCCAGCCAGTAAAATACCTTTTTGAGACCAATAAATCAGCTACATCTATACACTTTCTGGCACTGTCCCATAGCAGGTTGTAGTCGGTAGGAAAGTGGGTGTCGGTTTCTACCACGAAACTATCGGTCTTGCAACGCAAGGCAACTTCCTCCCCTCCGGTTTTTCCTTTTTTTTTAAACACCTGGTGACCTGCTGCTACGATTACATCATTGATGCCGATGAGCAGTTCATCGTCCAGCAAGGTCACATTGTCATAAATGTTCTGGTACTTATACTGTTTGCCCACAGAGTAGTCGGTAGGTAGCACCCCCATAATGCCCCGTACCAACGTGTCGTAATTGGAGATATGGTGTAACTCATCGTAAGAGATGTTCATGCACAGGCGCACCTGGGCCAATACGAAGACCTCCCACAGACTCATACCCTCACGGCCCGTCTTTTTCTTTCCCTCAATGAGTTTGGAAGAAAGTAATTCAAAAATACGCTGGTTCCATTCAGGTTGGACATAGATATATTGAAGGGCGGCTGCCAGGGCAGCTAAGTGGCTTTTAGTTTTCACCGGAGCCTCTACTTGCTCGATGGGTGTGCATCCCAGGGTAAGTTGGGGCTGGAAGGATTTCCTCATGGTTTGTATTTATATCGGTTATATGCAATATAATGATTAATCCTGATAAACCAACCGAAAAAATCGTTTCTTTTCTACACTGAATGAACAAAAAAAGGACAGGGATTTTACTCCCCGACAGACCAAAAAGCCTGCGAATCTCAAAGTGAATTCTTTGGGGTTTTTGAATGGAAAACCTTCAAATGGCCAATTAACAGGCTACAACGCAACTGTTCTTGATAATATTTGTGAATTTGATAATTCTACTGAATCAGATTCGAGAATAATTCAGCGCTGATTTGATGGAAAAAATACGAATATGATGGATAATCAGCATATTAGCCTGTTTTCATACAGACACTAAGTAAGCCATTGGGAGCTTCCGTGATTGATAAACTATTGTCTTTCACTCCAAGGATCAGGTCTGTTAGCGAGTAATTGGCTTCAGCCATCGCTACAGCACTTGTGCTTCATATATAACAGGTTCTAACCCATCAAACTCTAGTTCCCCTAGGTTACAAGAGACGGCTAAGTTCTAAATAACACAGCAATTATTATTATCTTTGCTATATGATATCAAGTCAAGAGATCAAAAATTTATTTGCACAATTGCCGATAAGTTCCCAAACCGAATTGTTGGATGAGTTGCTCCAGGAGCAGGAATTACAAGGCAAAGTATTGATTGCCGCTCAACAACAAATAGCAGAGAAAAGAAAGAAGAAACCCTGTCCAAATTGCACAAGCGAGAAGGTATATAAGAGGGGCAGACAAAAAGGTGTGCAGATGTATCAGCGCAATGAATGTAAAAGATGGTACAGTGAAACAACAGGGACACCTTTGTATGACATCAAGCTTAAATCAAAATGGCAATCTTATCTGCGCTGCATGGAGCAGGGCATGCCAATAAAAAAGATAGCAAAACAAATCGGAATAAGCATCCAGACAAGCTTCGACTGGCGGCATAAGATATTGAGTTCACTAAATGAGTTTGTTCCCGAACAGTTATCCTCGGAAGTAGAATGTGATGAATTGGAACTGGCACTTAACAACAAGGGCAGTCGAAATTTAGATAGGGCAGCAAGAAAGAGGGGAAACGATTTCATACGGAATATGGGAAAGGAAGAGGTCACAGTTGTCCAGGTAGTAACAGCGGTTGAACGCAAGGGGGAGAAGTACCTTAAAGCTGTTGCATCAAAACGGCTGAGCAAAGAAGAAATTTCAAAGGCATTGGATGGGAAGTTGGCCTACGGTGCAACCTTGATTACAGATAAGCACCCTTCTTATAAGGCTTTTGCCAAAGACAACCCCTCCATAAAGCACAAAGCGCTATTGGCCAAAGATCATGTGGATAGAGATGATAAAACAATCCATCTGCAAAAAGTAAACAATGTTCACACTCAACTTAGGACATTCTTACGCCCATTCAATGGTGTCAGTTCCAAATATTTGCAAAACTACCTGAATTGGTATGCTTATGCTGACCGAATAAGAGAGAGTAAAACAACTTTGAAACAATGGTTTCTGACTATGCTATTAACGGATCAAGCCTATCATCTGTATGAGCTATTTAAACAAAATGCTGTTATAATTAGAACTTAGCTCAAGAGACCAATCCTATCAGAAAAAGAAAGAATACGAGGCGATTAAAATAAAGCTTCTTCAAACCATTAGCAGAGTGCAACCGTGTCAAAGTAAATAGTTAATATTCTATACGACAAAGTGTTCTATTTATTTTATTGGAAAATAATGGCCTGGTCATGCAATATATTAAAACCCCTGATGCCCTGCAATCCACCGGTATGTAGCGCTAAGACCGTAGATCCTGTCATGAAATAATCTTTCTGTATTAAATCGAATAAACCGAAAAATAGCTTGCCGGTATAGATTGGATCGAGTCGGATGCCATGTTTTTGGTAAAAATTATTAATGAAACCAATCAGAGAATCATCAAACCTTGCATATCCCCCAAAGTGATAGTCATGGTTGATTTCCCACTGAGTTTTAACCTTTTCATCACATATTTTGGTTAAGATCGCTATTTCATCTTTCAGAAAATCACCCTTCAATGCGGAAAACCCAATGACCTTTTTATCACTCCGGATTGAGGATATGATCCCAGCAATAGTCCCACCGGTTCCGACACTGCAACAGAAGGTATCATAAGGTTCATTTATTGTACTGACTATCTCCTGGCACCCTTTTATAGCATAGCAATTACTTCCTCCTTCAGGAATCAGGTAGAATTTACCCCATTTATGTTTTAGGTCTTCCAGGAAGGAAACTTCACTTTTTCTCCGATAATCTTCACGGGAAACAAAATGAAGTTGTATGCCCTTTTCAATAGCAAGGCTCAGAGTAGGGTTAGACCGACTGTTCATCTCTCCCCGGATTACTCCAATTGTTTTAAATCCAAATTCTTGTCCCGCACTTGCCAGGGCTAGAATGTGATTAGAAAAAGCCCCTCCAAAAGTGAGTAATGTGGTATGTCCCAATTTCTTTGCCTCCTCAAGGTTGTATTTAAGCTTCCTCCATTTATTACCTGAAATTTCAGGATGGATGAGATCATCTCTTTTTATCAGAAGCTGCACTTTTTTCTGATGCAGGAGCGGGTCACTTATTTCCTGAACGATCGATTTCGATTCATCGGGTAACATAGTCTCAATATTACTCTAAAGGCAAAGAATAGTACAACTCACTAGTTATCTTCGAAGGCGTTTATTATTAAATATTGAGTTGTCACATATCGAAGTCATTCAACCCGGGAATGCTACTGGAGAATTAAAGGAGATTTATGAAGGTCTGGTAATCAGTCGTGGAAAGATTGCAGAGGTTCACAAAATCCAAAGCCTAAATCCAAAATCCATCACCGATCATATGAATCTTTACATGACCATAATGTTTGGAAAATCTCCACTTAAAAGAGTGCAGAGAGAAATGATTGGAGTAGTAGTATCGAGCGCAAACGATTGTAAATATTGCCAAATTCATCATATTGAAGCGGTTAATAATTTTTGGAAAGATGATAACCGGGCTAATCGACTGAAAGATGATTATAGAAGAGCAGAATTGAATGATATTGATAATGTGCTATGTGATTATGCCTGGAAGCTCACTAAAAATCCTGGTTTGGCTAATGAGAGGATTATGGTTGAACCTTTGAAGGGATTGGGAATAGAGGACAGGGCTATTTTAGATGCTACGCTGATTATAGCTTATTTTAATTTCGTCAATCGGATAGTTTTGTCTTTAGGCGTAGATTTGGAAAATGAGCCTGGAGGCTATAAGTATGAATGAAACAAAGGGAATCCTCTTCGCAAGCTGTATGGGGAAATATTGATTAGCTATAACTTTGATATCTTAAAATTGTTTACTACGTATGTAAATCAAGTTGCAGATCAGTGAATAAGGTTAATACCATATACGATAATCACGGAAGACCGATGAACTATCTACGTCTGGCAGTGACGGATCGGTGCAATCTCCGTTGTTTTTACTGCATGCCGGAAGAAGGGATCAAGTACGTTCCAAAAAAAGAGCTCCTGACATATGAAGAAATGCTTCGATTGTGTGGAAACCTCGCGGAATTGGGGATTTCCAAAGTACGTATCACCGGTGGTGAGCCTTTTGTCAGAAATGACCTGATGGATTTCATTGGAAACCTCCACGGTATACCCGGTATTGACAGTATTAACCTGACCACCAATGGCGTACTGACGGGTAAATACATAAAATATTTTGCCAAAGTCGGCATTAAATCGGTTAATCTGAGCCTTGATACTTTTGATAAGGAGAGATTTTTTAAGATCACCAGGAGGGACGAATTTGAAAAAGTAGTAGACACCTTTCACCAACTCCTGGATTATGGGATTCCAGTGAAGATCAATGCCGTCGTAATAGAAGGGCAGAATATCGAAGACCTTATCCCTTTGGTCAACTTGACAAAAGATCACCCGGTGGATGTGAGGTTTATTGAGGAAATGCCCTTCAACGGAGAGGGTATGCATTATCCGAAATTAGTTTGGAATCATGAGAGGATCATCGATCATATAAAGGGAACTTATCCGGCATTGGAAAGATTAGATGATCCGCCCAATTCTACTTCTTATGGCTACCAGGTTCCAGGCTTTAAAGGGCAAATTGGTGTAATTGCTGCATTTACCAGAACGTTCTGTGGATCTTGCAATCGCATTCGACTCACCGCTCAGGGTCAACTAAAAACCTGTCTCTATGATGATGGGGTTTTTGATTTCAGAGACTACATTCGCTCTGGTGTGAGTGATGAAGAAATTAAGAGCAAATTTTTAGGGGCATTTGCTTCACGGGCAAAAGATGGTTTTGAAGCAGAAAAGAGAAGATCATCCAGCTCAGGCGTTACTGAATCAATGTCTACCATTGGTGGATAATTCTTACTTCGTAATAATTGTAACGAAGTAATGGAACTCTTTCTAAATTTTTGCTGTTTCTAAAATATCTTTAAGGTCCTTAACTTCTTTTGGTACTGTTCCTCACTTCTTTTGGTACTGTTCCTCACTTCTTTTGGTACTGTTCCTCACTTCTTTTGGTACTGTTCCTCACTTCTTTTGATCTTTCTTCCATGCTAAAAAATGGTTGACCGGATTCGACATCCTCGAAATGACCCTCATTTGATGCTCCAATCGTAGCTGGCTTTTCAATGTTGGAAAATGACCGATTACAATTATTGTTAATAGTACACGCAACTATTTGTATCATATTTCAATTAAAACTGGATTAAGTATTTTGGGCTAAGTTCTAAATAACACAGCAATTATTATTATCTTCGCTATATGATATCAAGTCAAGAGATCAAAAATTTATTTGCACAATTGCCGATAAGTTCCCAAACCGAATTGTTGGATGAGTTGCTCCAGGAGCAGGAATTACAAGGCAAAGTATTGATTGCCGCTCAACAACAAATAGCAGAGAAAAGAAAGAAGAAACCCTGTCCAAATTGCACAAGCGAGAAGGTATATAAGAGGGGCAGACAAAAAGGTGTGCAGATGTATCAGTGCAATGAATGTAAAAGATGGTACAGTGAAACAACAGGGACACCTTTGTATGACATCAAGCTTAAATCAAAATGGCAATCTTATCTGCGCTGCATGGAGCAGGGCATGCCGATAAAAAAGATAGCAAAACAAATCGGAATAAGCATCCAGACAAGCTTCGACTGGCGGCATAAGATATTGAGTTCACTAAATGAGTTTGTTCCCGAACAGTTATCCTCGGAAGTAGAATGTGATGAATTGGAACTGGCACTTAACAACAAGGGCAGTCGAAATTTAGATAGGGCAGCAAGAAAGAGGGGAAACGATTTCATACGGAATATGGGAAAGGAAGAGGTCACAGTTGTCCAGGTAGTAACAGCGGTTGAACGCAAGGGGGAGAAGTACCTTAAAGCTGTTGCATCAAAACGGCTGAGCAAAGAAGAAATTTCAAAGGCATTGGATGGGAAGTTGGCCTACGGTGCAACCTTGATTACAGATAAGCACCCTTCTTATAAGGCTTTTGCCAAAGACAACCCCTCCATAAAGCACAAAGCGCTATTGGCCAAAGATCATGTGGATAGAGATGATAAAACAATCCATCTGCAAAAAGTAAACAATGTTCACACTCAACTTAGGACATTCTTACGCCCATTCAATGGTGTCAGTTCCAAATATTTGCAAAACTACCTGAATTGGTATGCTTATGCTGACCGAATAAGAGAGAGTAAAACAACTTTGAAACAATGGTTTCTGACTATGCTATTAACGGATCAAGCCTATCATCTGTATGAGCTATTTAAACAAAATGCTGTTATAATTAGAACTTAGCTGTATTTTGTAAGTTCAAGTAATAAGTGCAATTTTCCTTTGTAGCACTTGCTTTGCGTTTAGGTAATTAAATTTTCTAACAGGGCGTTCATTGATTTTGTTTTCAACAACTTTGATTTGCTCCTCTGTAACAAATCTAATATCTGTTTTCTTAGGATAAAACCTTCTGATTACCCCAATCCTATTTTCAACTGTCCCTTTATCCTGACTAGTATAGGGACGAGTGAAATAGGCATCCACATCAAGGGATTGAGCAATCAACTCATGTTTAGAAAATGCCATATCATTATCAAAAGTGAGTGTTTCCAGTTTGTGTTTATCCTGAGAGAGTTCCTCCACAATAGCTTCGGCCATTTGATCGGCATTTTTACTGTGCATCTTTCTGATTCTGGTAAAAAGACTTGCTCGGTCTGTCATCACCAACAAAGAGCCTTTGTGGTTTTTACCCATCATTAAATCGACTTCTATATCTCCCAATCGTTCCCTTTTGTTAATGATCTGGGGTCGCTGTTCAATTGATACCCTATTCGGGATAATACCTCTACGATCTTTTCTGTTTCCTCGTTTGCGCCTTCGTTTGCCATGTTTTAGATATGTGTATAGTTGTTTGTATTCTTGGTTCTCCTGGTGGTTGGTGTGCTTACATTCCCATATCCATTGGTAAATCCATTCATGGCTAAGTGGACATTCTCTCGTTTTCTTTCCCTGATGGCTGATCAATTCAGGACTCCATCTATCTTCTTGGAGCCGGTTAACTATCCAGTCTTTCATGGGTTTGGTGAAAATCACTCTTTTTGGTTTGGTGAAAATCACTCTTTTTGGCTTTTCTTGATGGGTTGCTAACTATTTTTGATTGGAGTGTATGTATTAATTTGAAGATCAACCAGGTTTCTGGATTTCAAAGGACATTAGAGCGTTTTTTTGTTAGAATTTTTCAATTTTCAGTCAAAGCTCTATTGACGAAGATTGGTCCTCCTTTGTGCATTTGCTGTTCGATAGACACCAGCTCCCCTACCTCTTGAACCCACATTTCGCTTAAGCTCACGTGAGATCGTAGACGGGTGAAAATGAACGATACAGGCAATCTCCTTTTGAGTAGCTCCTGTTTTCAATAATGCTTCAATTTGATACCTTTGATCAATACTGAGATGTGTGTAGTTTTTTGACATTTTGCAATCCAAAGATTGCACTGTTCAGGCAATTGAAGGATGAAAAAGCCCTTAAAAGCTTTTTCATCCTTCAATTGCACTTATTAGTTGATCTCAGCTTTCAATATAAGTAACTTTTAAAAAAATTAACTGATCATGAAAAATTCTACCACAAAATCGAATTCACGACGAACATTTTTCGGCACATTGGCAGCCGGAGCCACAGCCGGTTTATCATTGATGTCAGATCCTGTTCAGGCAAAATTAAGCCCTGAATTATTTAGATCGCCAATCGTTCAAGACGGAGCAGATGATCTAGATAAGTCAATTAAAAAAATTGGCAAAATGGAACATCCTGTTGCCTATGATATGAGTCAGGCAAATCCATGGGGAGCATGGTGGTCAAATGTATATTATATGACCAATGCCGAGACAGGAACCGAAGGCAGCGAACTTGGGGTGCTCATAGTCCTAAGACACGATGGAATATTGTATTCTTTTAAGGATGAACTTATTGAGAAATATAAATTAGGTGAGATCTTGAAAGGGAAGGACCCTCAAACGGGTGAGCCTGCACTTAGGAATCCTGTATATGAGCCACAAGCAGGAGATGTGCCACTTCCCGGATTAACTGGCCTCAAAGGATTAATGGCACAAGGAACCATGGTTTGTGTCTGCAATATGGCCTATAAGGTTTACAGTGGAGCAGTTGCTGGAATGATGGGACTCAATGCTGATGATGTCTATAAAGAATTTGTTGCAGCCAAACATCCAGGTCTTGAACTCGCACCTTCCGGGGTTTGGGTTTTGGGTCGATTGGCAGAAAATCGCATTGCATACATCGATGCAAGTGTAGGGTAATACTCGAACCCTTTCCTGAAAAATTTTCAGGAAAGGGTTTCTTTATCAAATATTCAACCTTTCAAGTAAAAAAATTATGAAAAAAATTTGGATTATTATCCTTATGTTTTCTTGCACAAGTTTGCCGGCATTAGCCCAGGAGGTCAAAATTGTTTTTGATGTTACCAGTGCGGATACAAAAATTCATCAATCAACCCTGAGGCATGTTAAAATGATGTCATCCTCGTACCCCGATTCTGAATTCGAAGTTGTGGTATACAGTGGTGCATTGGCCATGATGCTTGATGATAAATCTACAGTGAAAAGTGAGATCGAAAATGTCTTAAAAAACGATAACGTGAGTTTCAACGTATGCGCCATGACCCTAAAAAGATATGAATTGGATCAAACGGCATTGATTAAAGGCGTAGGAACGGTACCTGATGGCATATTGGAGATAATAGATAAGCAGAGTAAGGGGTGGGGCTATATAAAGGAAGCCAATTAGCACAATAAAGAAGTTACCTTGATATTGGATGTTGTTTGCCCGTCAGATTAAACTGACCGGTAATTGGTACTATTTCGTTTTTATGAGATCGTATTCATCCATATAAAACTCGATGATAGGGGGGAATGGTCCGAATTTATGTTGTTCGGGAGAAAAGTTATCTTCCCAAGGACCATAGGGAGTGGATACCGGTTTTAATTTTTTATCCGGAAAATCGGCTTCCC
This sequence comes from Cyclobacteriaceae bacterium, assembly GCA_963664285.2. Lineage (GTDB taxonomy): Bacteria > Bacteroidota > Bacteroidia > Cytophagales > Cyclobacteriaceae > JAJCYL01. The sequence goes on along the minus strand of CAXXNX010000025.1, from coordinate 76,495 downwards.
TGTTGGCTTTTGATGGCCTCTCAAATGTGTTTATGAAAGCAGCCAGGTGATAGGCTTCTTCATCGGTAACAATTGGAGCATCATGGGTGGCGCCAAAGGGCATATTTCCTTTAATGAACTGAAGCTTGCTGTCAAAACCCTATTCATGCCAGCCCCATCGTTAAAGGTATCATCCCCGCCTATTGGAGGATAGATATAGCCTGTAAACTCTTCACCGGGAAATCGCATGCCGGATCCGTTTTCCATATGGCAAAGTTTGCAATGTAAGTCATATAAATTTTTTCCAATTTCAGGATCTGCTTTAAAGTCCGGGATTTGAATTGGAACATAACCCTTGTACAGTTTTTCGATTTCGGGTGGCACGTCATTACTAAGCCAGTTCATATAAGTAATCATGGCTTTCATCTCCTTACTACCCTCCGGGAAGGCCCTTCCATTCATACTCCGTTCCATGCATCCATTAATACGCTCCTCGAGGGTGCCCATTTTATTTTCCCTACCCCTGAATTGTGGAAACCGGTTAGACACTCCGACAAATGACCCGGATCCTATTGTTCTTCCGGCGTTGAGGTGACAATTGTTACAAGACAGGTTATTGCCGGAATATCTTAAGTTGGGATTTTTAGACAGTGGTCCGATTTGATCTGACGTCTTGGTGATCAACAAATACCCGTACTTGATCTCAGCTCCTAATTGACCTGCTGGAAGGTCTGTTTGAATGCTTTTTGGCCGCCACTGTACTTCAGCAAAAGAGGAATCATTATGATACCAGTCAGGATAAATAACATGCGATAACATGAAAATCAGAAATCCGATGAACATTCCAAGGAACATGTATGCTATTTCGAACATGTATTCTTTCATTTCGTTCAACTTATTGGCTATTCAAAAGAAAGATTCATTGATCAACATTGTAATACCCACCACAAGAGTAAACCAACCAAACGTCTTTTTTAACCTGAGACCGGATACTCGTTTGGAGTATTGCGTGCCAACTAAGATACCGAAAATTGAAATTAAAGAAATCAAAAATAAGAAATTCCAATCAATTGAATGATTAGACACGTCCCCGATAAACCCTATTAATGATTTAATGGCAATGATGAATAGTGTGGTTCCAATAGCGGTTTTAATAGGGATTTTGGCCAAAAAAACAGGGAAGGCATAATGAGAAACCCACCTCCAACTCCGACAAGACCGGTTATAAAACCGATTAATATACCTTGAAATACTAGACCTATTATATGACGTTCCCCGGAATCACCTGACAGCTCAGCATTTCTAACAATCATCAAAATCGAAGCAACAATAACCAGAATTGAGAATATTCCCAGGATGAGGAGCCGTTTGGTGATGATAAAGGTATCGGTCTGAAGCAGGATGTCTGGCAGGGCCGGGACGATCCACATTCGGGTAGTAAAGACGGTGATGATGGATGGAATTCCGAATACCAGGCCGACTTTAATATTGAGCATTGCAACCTGATACCGTTTTATCGCTCCGATCAGACTGGTAATCCCAACTATAAAAAGTGAATAAGCAGTGGCTTCAACTACACCCATGGAGAAGAGATATATCAAAATGGGAATAGTAAGAATTGAACCACCCCCGCCAATTAAACCCAGGATTAGTCCAATACAAAAGGAGGCTATATACCCAAAAATTTCCAACATTAAGAAGCGATTCGTTGAGGAAAATATTAGTACTTGTTAAACAAGTTAAGGATTTTTTTGGTTCAGAGATGCCCTTCTGTGTTTGTAAATCAGGTCCTGGTTCACTCGTGGTATTATTAATTTGGATCCGCTGATATTGATAGTTTCACTTCCCAACTCAGAACCTATCTGCTCTTTTTATCCGGCTATGCAGATCAATATTTGGATTCGTAATGAACTGGAATATCACGTTCACCCATGAGCTGTGGGAGAACAAATGACTATAGAATTCTGGAGCCCGTTTTTTCAAAATCGGAAGCCTTGTACCAGGTATATTGGGAAAATCATGGTGCTCATTATGATACCCTACATTCAAAGCCAATTTATTCAGTGGCCCATAGTAAGAGTAGGTTTCCTGACCCTCACTAAATACATAGTGCTCTGAAATGAAGTGTCCAGCGAGTGGGTGTAAACTTCCGGACAGAAAAACTGACAGCAACAAATATAAGATAGCTCCGAAGCCAACTAAATAGGTGTAAATTGAGATGGCTAGTATCTGAAAGACAATATTTATGATATGCCATTTTTCGAGCTTGATGGGTCGAACAAAAACAGGCCGTATTGCATAAAACAAGATTTGATTCATGGCCCATAGCAATTTCCCGATATAACCGCGAAATATCTTTGCTTCAGTTTCACTCGGAATGTCTGTGTCATCCCTATCATTGCCCTGTTCCCAATGATGTTTAAGGTGGTAGGTTTTGAAAGAAATTGCATATGGGGCAACAATAGGAATATTTGCAATTAATGCAAGCCAATTGTTATATACCTTTTTCTTAAAGGCGAGATCGTGGCTTAATTCATGTATGGCCAAAAAGATCGTATGGCTTACAGAAGCACCAATGAAATACACAATTGGCAAATACAAGTACCAGTTGAGCTCTGCAATAAATGGCGCAGTCACTAACTGAAAAATAACAAGTGCCAAAGTTTTGTATTTCAATCCTTCGTCGATGCCATATAATTCTTTTACCTCCGGATGTTTCTCCAGGATTTCCTTTCTCCTTTTGAAATGCGGTTCTCTTTCTTCAGACCAGTAGAATTCCTTTTTTGCCAAAACGAGTTTTTTGAAGTGTGTGCAAAGGTAACCTGTTTAAATCTTAACTAAAAAGCGATCATTCCGAATTTAGCGCATCTATTTAGCTAAGATAAGTCATTGCCTGAGGAAGAGGCCTCCGCTATACTTGTTTTTCCAGTTTTATAAGATCTTGTCCAATATCTCCCCGGTAGTTCATGTCTTTCCAGAAAATACCTTTCACACTTTCATATGATCGCACCAATGCGGACTCTATATCTTTGCCTCTGCCTGTGATAGCCAACACCCTTCCCCCGTTAGTTACAACAGCATTATCCAGGTCTTTGGTCCCAGCATGAAAAGTGATGGTCTGATCTGTTTCCTGATCAAGACCGGTAATCACATTACCTTTTTCATAGCTGCCCGGATAACCGCCGGATACCAAAACTACGGTGGCGGCATATTCAGGGTCTATTTCTAGTGTGTATTGATTAAGTGTTTCGTTCCACGTAGCCATCAGAAGCTCAACTAAATCGGATTTGATCCGTGGCATCACCGCCTGGCTTTCCGGGTCTCCCATACGCACATTGTATTCTATGACATAGGGTTCTCCGTTCATGTTCATCAAACCTATAAATATGAAGCCTTTGTAAGCGATATTGTCTTTCTCCAACCCGCTAATTGTTGGTTGGACAACCTTCTCTTCAACTTTTTTCAGAAAATCAGGGTTTGCAAAATTTACCGGGCTAACTGCTCCCATTCCTCCGGTATTGGGGCCGGTGTCCCCTTCACCGATCCTCTTGTAATCCTTAGCTTCCGGTAGGATCATATAATTTTTTCCGTCGGTAAGAACAAAAACGGAGAGCTCAATTCCTTCCAGGTAATCCTCAATCACCACTTTATTGCTGGCCTCTCCAAATTTATTTTCCACCAACATCTGATTTAATTCCTCTTTTGCTTCCTGCAATTCCTTGCAAATAACCACCCCCTTCCCAGCTGCAAGCCCGTCTGCTTTAAGGACATAAGGAGTCCTAATTTTTTCAAGATACCGGAGGCCGGCATCAAGTGTTTCTTTGCTAAAGGTTTTAGCCTTAGCTGTTGGGACACCATGCCGGATCATAAACTCTTTGGAAAAATCTTTACTGCCTTCCAGGGTGGCGCCCATCTTGCCCGGTCCAATAATTGCAATTTGATTTAAATCTTTATCACCATTGAAGTAATCAACAATCCCGACGACTAATGGAGCCTCGGGTCCGACAACTACTAGTTCAATGTTATTAGCAAGCACAAAATTTTTGATCTCTTCAAAGTTTTCAGGATTAAGGTTGACATTGGTGGCCAATTCTGATGTGCCTGCATTGCCTGGTGCTACATAAAGTGAACTACACCTTGTACTTTGTTTAATCTTCCAGGCAAGGGCATGTTCTCTACCTCCGGAACCTAAAATCAAAATCTTCATTCAATTCTTAATGAGTTAGGTAATTTAAGCGAACAAAACTAAGGTATCATAGATGAATGAAAAATTAGTTACCGGTGAGGAGGCCATTGCCTGGGGAGCAATTAGTGCGGGGGTGAAAGTGGTTACCGGTTATCCCGGATCTCCCGGGATGGCAGTGATGAATTGCCTGACCATAAATTCCAAAGCTTACAATTTGACAACCGAATGGTCAGCCAATGAAAAGGTCGCGGCAGAGGTTGCGATTGGAGCATCAATTACCGGTATAAGAGCCATGGTTTGTGTCAAAAATGTTGGTTTAAATGCCATGCTGGATCCACTAATGGCACTTAACCTGACACCAATTCACGGAGGCCTCATTTTCCTTATAGGTGATGATCCGGGAGCTTATGGTTCACAAAACGACCAGGACAGTCGCCCACTTGTTCATTTGTTGGAAATGCCATGGCTGGAACCATCAAGTCCTGAAGATGGGTATCGAATGTCGTTGGGATGTTTTGAACTATCCGAACAATACGGAATCCCATTTTTTATAAGGATTACCCGAGCTTATGGAAAAGTGGAACAAAAACTAGCGATCAAAGATCCCGCGGCTAATTTACCTGCACCATCTGTTCCTGAAGCCATTGAAGACCGGTTTATCCCTAACCCCGGGAACGCAGTTAATAAGCATCTGGCATTGCAAAATATTCTAGAGAACCTCAAGAACGATGTAATGGATACTTATGGGGAAGTAGTTGGGGAAGGTGAGGTAGGTATTATTGCATCGGGATTTACTTAAACCCGATGAATGGCGTCAAAAAATTAGAATTCTGAAGTTGGGGGTAATATATCCTTTGAGCGCAAAGTCAATCCTGAGCTTTATTGGGTCTGCCAAACAGGTACTTATCCTTGAAGAACATCATCCGGTTGTGGAAATGCAAGTACGCAGTCTTGTTCAAATGTCAGGATTGGTGACCACAATTTTTGGAAAAATGGACAGGTGCCTGTCGCCCACGGGGGAAATTTTCAGATGGCATTTGAGAGAAGTATTAGGGCAATTGGTACCGGATTTAGAAGTCATTGGAGACTTCACTTTCGAAAATGAAGAGAAAGAGAAACCAAAAGTTAAGAGCTACTGTGAAGATTGCCGGTATGACGAAGTATTGGACCTGGCTGATAAGGCTTGTTATTCGCTTGGATTGAAGCCGTTCTATCTGGGTGATCCCGGATGTCTTGTTACAGTTACGGGACGCATTCATGCCAAGTATGCTATGGGAAGCGCTGTAGCCTTAGCTTCTGGATTTAATAAGGGCGAAACTGAAAGATTTCCTATCGCACTGTTTGGTGATTCTTCATTTTTTCACTCGGCCATTCCTGCTATATGTGATGCAACGCACCACGAATCAAACATTCTTTTGATTCTTTTGGATAATGGTTCTGCGCTTACGACGGGCGGTCAGATACATCCCGGATCGCCCGGAACGGCCAAGTGTCTCTCAATGACTAAAATTGCTCGAAAATGTGGTATAGCTAAGGTTTACGAGATTGAACTTGGAACAGATAAACAGCTAGAGTTAATGACTGAAGCTGTCATTGCAAATGGTTTGCGGTTGATGAGAGTGATTATCAATAATACCTGAAAACGTGTTTGCGCTGATAACATTAATAGCCCTGAATGTATTGCTGCATATTTTTTTCATTGATTCGGGGATTTTTAATTCTGAAGTCCAAGACAACTATTTTGGTGGCTTTATCACAGGATTAGTTATTTATGTATTTGTAAGTTCAAGTAATAAGCGCTATTGCAGCTTTGGGTGCTTTTATTCGAAGATTCTCCAATACTGGGTTTAATAAGCGATTTTTCTTATATAGTATATTTTTACAGGCATTCTTTCTATTCATCCATGTATATCAGATCATCAATAAATTGGTTATCCGGATGAATCTTTTATTCACCCGGCATGCAACCTTTTCAATACATAAGCCACTAATAGTAAATTGAGTGCATGTCCTCAGAGTTGGATTTAATCCGGCGTTTTCGTAAAAAGCGAGATGAAGCATCTTTCCGTCTGATTTATCGGGAAGATACCCCGGCGGTTTACCGCTCTGTCCTCAGATTCTTAGGATCTGATGAGGAAGCAGCTGATGTCGTTCAGGAAACATGGATGCGAGCAATAACGAATCTTACCGCTTTTAGTGGTCGGTCCACTTTCAAAACGTGGCTCACTGCATTAATTGCTGTCGGGAAATATTGAAGAAAAAGAGTCGATGGGAGGATATTCCTGAAGAAGAGGCGGATTATTACCAAATGGTCGAAACATCGATCGACATGATAGATTTAGAAAAAGCGCTTAGCAAATTGCCCACAGGTTATCGCGAAATCTTACTTCTTCATGATTTAGAGGGTTATAAACATCATGAGATTGCTGAGCTACTGGGAATAAAAGATGGTACCAGTAAAAGTCAGCTTTTTAATGCAAGACGGATGATGAGAAAATTTCTTCAGAATAGCTATGCAAAATAGAGACGATATTCTATCAATACAGGAACAGGAGGCCTTCACAAAATTTGGAGAGATTCAGTTACCGTCATGGCTGGAAGATCAAATTGTATTCAGTCTTGATAAAGAGAAAATGTTTAACAAAAAACAAAAAGAGATTACTATGAAATGGATATACACCGCAGCCAAGTGTTGCATTTTTCGTAATAGGTTATTATTTGGCACCCACGAGCACAGAAATTGCATCAACATCTGGGAGTTCAGATTTAACACAATATGCCATTCTTCTATATGAAGACGCCTCGTTCGAAGGAGATAACCAGGGTTTGGTGAACGAATACATGGCCTGGGGCCAGGATTGGGGACAAAAGGGTAAATTGGTGGATGGCAAAAAACTTGTTTTGCAGACCAAGTGGCTGGGAGAGCGTTTCGAGCAATCTTCTTCACCGGGGCCATTGACTGGTTTTTTTATTATTCAAGCCGAGAATTATGATGAAGCACTTTCTATCACCAAAACCCATCCTCATACTGGTTACGGCGGTAGAATTGAATTAAGAGAAATTGAGAAACTTTAAGCCTAAATGACATGAGACAAAAGATTATACTTATTACTACGTTCATTTTCACCGGATTTTTCAGCCTGGCTCAAGACAAAGTCTCCATTGAGCAATTTGCCTGGTTAACTGGTCACTGGATCGGAGATGGCTTTGGTGGTGTCTCGGAAGAGATATGGAGTGAACCCCGGGGAGGCTCAATGATCGGTCTATATCGTCATCTAAATAAAGGTGAGAATAATTTTTACGAAATTTTCTCACTCTATGAAGATGAAGGTAGTATTACCTTTCGTTTAAAGCACTTCAATCCTGATATGAAAGGTTGGGAGGAGAAAGATGACTTTGTAGAGTTTCCCTTTATCTCAGTCGAGGATGGGAAAGCAGTATTTAATGGCTTGATTTATGAGCTGACGAATCCTGATACTATGATTATAGCGCTTACTCTTCATCAACAAAGAAAAGACCTGGGATGAGCTTTTTACCGTTAAGAGAAGTAAATCCTTCCCAGTTGAAGCTTCTGGGATGAGCTTTTTACCGTTAAGAGAAGTAAATCCTTCCCAGTTGAAGCTTCTAAAAAGCCCTGAAGTAGAGATTCGATAAGTTCATCGGTGTAAAAACTATGAGGGAATTAAGTTTGAGTTCTGATTTTTGAATTCAACTTAGGAGGTAGTGGATGTATGTTGTTATCTGGGAATTTAAAGTAAGGCCTGAGTGCGAGTCAGACTTTATTGACTTATGTGGTCACAGCGGAGAATGGGCACAGTGGTTTAGAAAATCACCGGAATACATCGGAACCGATCTATTGCGATCAAATGAAGATGTGAATTTGTTCTTAACAATTGACAAATGGAATTCTAAAACAGCATATGACCAATTCTACAACTCCGACCGAGAATAAATTAAGATTCTGATAATCAAAGAGTTAAAAGAGGTTTGAAAGGATAAAGAACCCCGAAATCGGCCGAATAGGGCTTTTTTCGGGGTTTTTGTTTTGCTAGATTGTGGTGTAGAACACATCTAACACCACAAATTAGAATGCAAAAAAGGCTTTTCCAACCCGAATATGGTTTAACTCCAAAATGGTATTTGTTTAAGAGCAGTAAATTGGGTGCAGTTTATGATAGTCTACCGTGGAATCAGTTAGCGGACTGCCTGCCTGAAGAAAATAACGGACCTGGTGCTCCCCGGTGGTTTTCCTCAAAAGGGATGTTTGCGCTGATGTTTCTTAAGTCCTACCTGAGTATCAGTGATGAGAAACTAATAGAACGCTTTAACTCCGATTGGAGCCTACAGTTGTTCTGTGGCAAAATGTTATCAGACACAGAGAAGATTCGAGACAATGCTATCGTAAGCCGCATCCGCAGTTATCTGGCTGAGCATACAGACTGGCAACAGCTCCAACAAATATTGATCGAACATTGGAAAAGAGACATGAATAATATCCATGTGCTTTTAATGGACGCTACCTGTTATGAGAGTTATATCCGTTTTCCTACTGATGTAAAGCTGTTATGGGAATGCTGCCATTGGGTGTTTGAAAAGCAATTGTTCCGATGGTGTAAAGTAGTGAGAAAGAAAAGGCCTCGCTCCAAATATGTTGAACAAAAGCGCAGACAACGCGATTATGAGAAAAGACGCAGGAAGACCTATAAAGAAGGACGTAAGCGTAAAAAAGCCCTGTTGTATCTGCTACACAAGGGGTTGATCCAACTTCAACAAGTTCTCAACGATGCTAAACTGCCACTGCTTAATGAGCAGGAAAGAGATTACCTGAGAACCATCAAAAAAGTACTTGAACAACAGCAGTTCCTACAAACCCACCCGGCCAAAGAGTTAAAAAACCGCATCGTATCATTGGCAAAACCCTATGTCAGGCCGATAGTCAGGGGAAAAGAGAACAAAAGAGTTGAGTTTGGCATGAAGGTACATATGCTGCAAGTGGATGGGATCTGCATGATTGAGTGTATGAATTTCAACGCTTTCAATGAATCCACCCGGCTCAAGATTAGTACTGTAAAGCACAAACGACACTTTGGAGCACTTAATCAATTGGGAGCTGACCTGATCTATGCCACAAATGCCAATCGAAGATTTTGCACCAAAAAGAAAATCTTCACTTGCTTTCCTAAGAAAGGCCCCCAACCTCTTACTAAACAAGACAGTCGGCTCAGTGGACTCATCGCCAATCAAAGGGCTACAGTGATGGAAGGCAGCTTCGGTGACCACAAAACTCATTACGGGACCAACAGGATTAAAGTTAAAGGAGAGAAAAATGAAAGACTGTTTGTCTTTTTTGCTGTGATGACCGCTAACGCAGTAAAAATTAGTAAAAGAAAACTATTGCTAAATACAGTTGATCCACCATTCCAACAGGCCGCATAACTAAAAAACAAAAGTTCGTTTTCTACTTCAAAGGAAGCACTATGTCTATACACCAAAAACGCACTTTCAAACTCTATTTTGTAACAAAAATTGTACTCTTTCAAGAGCAGGTAATCAGTATGATGATCAATCTCTCCTCTATTGAAAATCCTGATCCCATTTTTAACCCCTCTTTCTTCTCGCTGAACTAATTTTCAAGGACGCCCTCAATAGACTTGATCAAAAAGGAGAGACTTACACTTCGGAGGAAAAATTGATTGGCGCTTATGAAGTAGTTTGAAGGTTAGTTCTCAAATTTTGCCAGTACCTTATTGACTTCATTATCAGGGTTGGCACATGCATCTCCGGCTTTCACCGTTTTTCCACAAAATCCACAGGCTTCACCATCCTTGTTCAGGTATGGATTTTGTGAGGCACAAGTACCTTTAAATTCTCCATTCTTCACGAAAATGAGTCGTACTGACATGAAAACAAAGAATATTGCTACAATTCCAATCCCTAAAAAAACAGTGGCCATCTTCTAAGAAATTTTTGTAAAGTTAATCATCATTAAGGAGATTAAATAGACAAAAGATATAAGAACAAAGACTTCAAAAAAGCAGTTTTTGACAATCGAGAATTATAAGAATGGCTTACAATTGAAAATCAGGTAACTATTTAACCAAAACCAAAGTCTATCAATCTTATATCTTTGATCTTGTCAACGCTCAAGCGTGCGAATAGTTCCTATCACATGAAAAATATCATCAAGATAGAAGACCCCAAACGCCGGGAAAAGCTGGAAGCATTTGATCGGCTCCTCACCATTATGGATGAATTGAGAGAAAACTGCCCGTGGGATAAAAAACAGACACTGGAAAGTTTACGGCATCTAACCATTGAGGAAACCTATGAATTGTCTGATGCCATCTTGGAAAACAACCTTGATGAAGTCAAAAACGAGCTTGGCGATCTCATTTTGCATATAGCTTTCTACTCTCGAATTGGGTCCGAAAAAAAGGCTTTTGACATAGCGGATGTCCTCGAAGGGATTTGTGACAAACTGGTCCATCGCCATCCTCATATTTATGGAGACGTAGATGCAGATGATGAGGAAACGGTTAAAAGAAATTGGGAAAAGATTAAGATGAAGGAAAAGGGGAATAGGTCAGTATTGGGAGGGGTGCCAAATTCGTTACCTGCGCTGGTGAAGGCGATGAGAATACAAGAGAAAGCTAGGGGGGTCGGTTTTGACTGGGATAATAGAGACCAGGTTTGGGCTAAGGTTGAGGAAGAAATGGAGGAATTCCAATCTGAGCAAGATACTAAAAAGAGGCAATCAGAATTTGGAGACCTATTATTCTCACTAATCAATTACGCCCGCTTTGTTAATATTAATCCGGAAGAGGCCCTTGAGCGCACAAACAAAAAATTCATAAAGCGATTCCAATATATTGAGTCAGAGACAGTTAAAGATGGCAAATCCTTATCCGAGATGTCCCTCGAGGAAATGGATGAATATTGGGAAAAGGCGAAAGAGCTGTAGATCAATGAAAATCCCAGCCCTTTCTTTTCTGGTCATTATCAACCTGTTTGCGAGTGCTCAGGATCTTCACTATACCCGGACAACCATTGATCTACTCACTGGTGAGGATATGCATGGCCGCGGTTATGTAAAAGATGGTCATAAAAAGGCTGCAAATTTTATCGCGTCAGAATTTCAAGAATTCGGCTTACAATCATTCAGCTTGAATTATCAGCAACAATTTCCCCTACAGGTCAATACTTTTCCCGGGCAAATGATGATTAAGGTAGATGATCAAAAATTAATACCAGCTGCGGATTATTTAGTCGATCCATCATCACCGAGTATCAGAGGCACTTATGAGGTGATTAATATTACTCTTGATACTTTACTAAAGAACACATCAGAATGGGTGAAAGTCATCAAGCGCACTGACAAAGTTATAAGCCTTAACAAGTCTGGCTACTTCGAACTTTCCGATGGTGATAGACTTGTGGTGGATGGACTTGAGGAGGTTCTCAGGTTCAACCGTGAGTTATCAATTCCGGCTATCGTTGTATTGGATAATGGAAAATTGACGTGGGGAACCAGTCAAATTGTTGCAAGCAGACCTGCTTTTCATATAAGAATCAAAGCACTCAAATCACCTTACATTGATAGGATCAAGTTCAAGGTAAGAAATGAGCATCTCTCAGATTTCACCAGCCAGAATGTACTGGGTTTGCTAAACGGCCAACGAACTGATTCTCTCATCCTGGTCACTGCACATTACGATCATCTGGGAAGCATGGGCAAAGGAACACACTTTCCAGGGGCTAACGACAATGCCAGCGGTGTTGCGATGATGCTGAATCTGGCCCGCCATTTTTCCTTTTTTCAGAACCCTAAATACAGTTTGTTATTCATTGCATTTGGAGGTGAAGAAGCCGGTTTGGTGGGGTCTCAATACTATGTTAATAGGCCAGTTTACCCATTGTCGAAAGTGAAATTTCTCATCAATCTTGATATTGTAGGAACCGGAGATGAGGGGATTACTGTAGTTAATGGGAAAGTCTACCAGGAGGAATTCAGGAGACTAATTGAAATAAACGAAAAAAGGCAACTGCTAACTGAAATAAAATCGCGGGGACAAGCATGCAACAGTGACCATTGTTCATTTGATCAACATCAAGTACCAGGGTTTTTCATTTATACTTTAGGTGGAATTCAGGCCTATCACGACATTCATGACCGATTGGAAACGTTACCATTAACTGAATTCGAAAACCTTTTCAGGCTTCTTAGAGATTTCATACAGCAGTAGTTTTAGATGATATCGAGGTGAGTCTTCTGCCGCTTAACCTTGCTTTTGCAATAATTTTTACTATCATTAGTATAGACAAACTCATTCAGTTATCTGTTTAAGAGTTTGAAAAAACTGATATGTCTTTTATCAGGAAGATTTTTCGCGTAGCTCTTGTGCCAATTGGTCTTGGCTTTGTACTCGTTCGGTGTCATTCGGAACCCGAGATGAGTAATCTAGATATCGATGAATTCAAAGTATCTGAGCCTATCTCCTTCGATCTTGACGCTATTCAGTGCCGAGGGACCTTGAAAGTAATCATAGACAACAGTTCAACCGGTTATTTTGTCTATAAAGGTCAGCCCATGGGATACGAGTATGATTTACTCGACTTGTTTGCTAAACATATTGGGGTTGGACTAGAATTCCATTTGACTACGGATCTTGGGAGCACTTTCGATTTGTTGAACCAAGGTGTTGGTGATGTCATCGCCTATAGTCTAACAGTTACTAACGAGCGAAAGCAAATTGTGGCATTCTCTCACCCTTACATTCAGACCAGACAAATGCTTATTCAGCGCAAGCCGGATAATTGGCGGCAATTAAAGCGACATGTGATTGAGCGGTCTTTGATCAGGAGCCAGGTTGACCTCATTGGCAAAGAAGTAATTGTCAGGCCAGCCTCTGCATACGCTAGTAGATTAAAGAACCTATCCGATGAACTGGGAGGGGATATTAAAATCATCGAAGATTATCCGCTAGCCTCTACTGAGGATTTCATAGAAATGGTATCCGCTGGTGTCATTGATTATACAATAGCCGATGAACATGTTGCGTTGGTTAATTCAACTTATTATTCCAATGTAGATGTTCTCACTCCTGTTAGTTTTCCCCAACAAATTGCCTGGGCTGCTCGGAAAAATGCGCCATTACTTTTGAGTACAATTAATGATTGGATTGATGAGATGCATGATAAGGTGGATTACTACGTGATCTTCAATAAATATTTCAAAAATTCGAAGATTCATTTGGCCAGGGCCAAGAGTGATTATTCGAATATATTTTCTGGAACGAAACTGTCTCCTTATGATGACCTAATTAAAGAAACTGCCTCAGAGCTTGGTTGGGATTGGAAATTTCTTGCAGCACAAGTTTTCCAGGAATCTAAGTTTAATCCTAAGGCTAAATCCTGGGCGGGGGCAGTCGGCTTAATGCAATTGATTCCTCGGACCGGGATGGCTTATGGTGTCACCAATCTTGAAGACCCCAAAAGTAGTTTAGTAGGAGGTTCACGGCATATACGATGGTTGAATGACTATTGGAGAAAGAGGGTTCCGGATAGCCTGGAACGAACCAAATTCATTTTGGGATCATATAATGTAGGTCAGGGTCACGTTTTGGATGCTTATAATCTTGCCAAGAAATACCATAGTGACGAAACCAGTTGGGAGTATGTCACCGAATACCTGTTAAAAAAATCAGATGAAAACTATTTTAATGACCCTGTTGTTAATTAGGGCTTCCTCAGATTGGATAAAAACGACCTTGATTGCTCATATTAAGCGATTCACGTGTAAATATATTTTTATATATGCAAGGTTATTTGTATATTTGACGTATAACATTGCATATGATCGATTACACATCGCAGTACCAAACCAAAATAGAAGAATTTTCCTCCATTAACTCCATCAAACTCAACCCAAACAACAGATGGATAGCACTTGCAAACTTGTTGCCATGGGATGAGTTGGTAAATATCTACAAAAGGAAATTCAGCGTCAACATGGGGGCAAAGAGCGTCAACCCAAGGCACATCATAGGGGCATTTATTATAAAACATAAACTGGGGTTGTCCGATGAAGAGACCTTGCTGACCATCAGCGAAAACCCATACATGCAGTTCTTTCTTGGTTTGGACCATTACACACCTGGTTTGGTGTTTTCGCCTACGCTTTTTGTGGAGATGCGAAAAAAACTAGGGGATGATACTTTCGATGCATTCTCGAAAATCATCATGATGGTGTCCCTTCCTGACCGGAAACCAAACCAAAAGGGTGCGGTATCTAAAAGGCCAAAAGGTAAATTAAAGATAGATACCACTGTGGCAGATCAATACATCACCTACCCAAATGATCTTGGTTTGGTCAATGAAGCCCGTATCAAGACCGAAAAGATGGTTGACCGGTTGTTTGACCTGCTCAGGGACAAGATGGAGGTCAAACCCAGGACTTACCGCAGGATGGTCCATAAGCGTTATTTGCAGGAAGCCAAAAAGAAGAAAAAATCAGCTGTATCGATCCGCAAGGCCATCCGTGTGTTGCTCAACTGTGTAAAAAGGAACCTGGCCATATCGATCAAATGCTGGACCTGTTGGAAGGGCCGTTTCCTTTTCCCCACAAAACCCAGCAGGAACTGATGGTGGTCCATACCCTTTATAAGCAGCAACAAGGCATGTATGAGCAAGAAAGCCCACACCAATGTAAAGATCGGATAGTGAGCATCTCACAACCCCATGTACGCCCGATAGTGAGGGGCAAGCAGGGCAAGAGTGTAGAGTTTGGTGCCAAGTTGGGCCTTTCACTCATGGATGGGGTCATGACCAAGGATAACCTAAGCTGGAATGCCTATAATGAAAGTGAGGACCTGATCAATCAGGCAGAGGCCTACAAGGCTTTGTTTGGTTATTACCCTGAACTTATACAGGCCGATAAAATCTATGCTACCAATAAGAATCGCAATTGGTGTAAAGAAAACAGCATAAGGATGACAGCTGCCACAAAAGGAAAACCTGTGAAGAAATCAGCATACCAGAAGGCTAAATCAAAAAAGGAATATGCTGAGAGGAATGCCATTGAGGGAAGAATAGGCAATGCCAAACAAGCTTACTCGCTCAATGAAATCAAAGCCAAGCTTAAATCAACTTCACAAACTTGGATTGCTGCAACCCTATTCGTGCTCAATCTATCTAGGGCTGCTAATTTGATGGGTACTACTTTTTGAGGAAGCCCTAAATACGGATATTGCAGATGCATTGAGCCCGTTGAATATGTTGAAAATATTTATTCATTTTACGAACACTACAACATACTTCTAACTAATGAAGCGTTTTCATTGAATCTACAGACTGACATCTTACTGCATTGAGAAGTTGGTGTTTGGCAAAGGAAGTATTTATCATTTATTTTAGACAAAATTTCATTTTACAAATTGATGACTGAACAGATAGAGAAATTATTTAAGGGGTACAGAAGAATTCGTCCTGTCAAGATGAACATTGAACAATTTACTTATTTGGTCAAACTCTTTCCTGCTATGCTGGTTGTGATGACTGATGATTTGTTGGATGCAACTGAGTGGGAAGCAGTGAAAAGTTTGGCCAGAGCGATGGCCCAGACTGTACAGGATGAAGTTCTTGACGCCGAAGAACAGGAAGGTCTAGAGCGTGTATTCGTGACGGAATTCAGGTATTTGCTGGATAATACTGATCGTTGGAAATCTAAGTTTCTCAATGCATTAGGCGATTATGTGAAACAAAATGATCAGAACAAGGAATTCATCCTTGAAGCGATGTATTTATTTGCTAACGCATCGGAAGGAATTTCACCAGAAGAACAGCAGTCTATTAACGAGCTGTCTCGAAGGCTGAAACTCGAGCACTGATTATTTCAAGTATTTCAATCTAACCACCTCTTTTTCTGATAAATACCTCCATTTCCCACGGGAGAGGTCTTTTTTGGTCAGACCCGCATACATCACTCGATCAAGTCGTATGACTTCATATCCTATGGCCTCAAACATTCTACGAACAATTCGGGTTTTTCCGATATGTATTTGCACTCCCAGAGACCGATGGTCTTCAGATACGATGGCCATCTCATCTGGTTTGGCAGACCCATCTTCCAATGTTATCCCTGCTTCCAGTCGTAAATAATCTTCATCTGAAACAGGTTTGTCAAGAACAACTTCATAGAGTTTCTTAACCTCACTCGACGGATGGCTAAGTTTTTTTGCCAGGTCTCCATCATTGGTAAGCAGTAATAAACCGGTGGTCTTTCGATCCAGCCTGCCAACCGGGTAAATCCTTTCATCACCTTTTCTCTTGATTAACTCCATTACTGTTCGCCTGCCGCCCGGATCATCCAGGGTGGTAATAAAATCCTTTGGCTTATTCAGTAAAATATAAATTGGTTTTTCAGGTAGTAAAAGCCTGCCATTGTATTTGACTGCGTCACTCGGCTTGACTTTGATGCCCAACTCCTGAACTTTTTCACCATTTACAGTGATATGGCCGCGTTCAATCAATTTGTCCGCATCTCTCCTGGAACAAACGCCAGCATTCGCGATGAATTTGTTCAGCCGAACTAATCCCGATTCATTCTTTGGAGAAAAGACATCAATTTTTGTCACTGTTTTCCTTACTGGTCTATTTTGTCTTTTTACCATTACATCGGAATTGAGCATCAAAGCTAAGTAGCTTTGTGAAACATGTCAGCCAAATGATCTTTACTTTATTATCCAATGGCACTCCAAAATTCCCTCTCAGTTCACGGATGAAGGT
This sequence comes from Cyclobacteriaceae bacterium, assembly GCA_963664285.2. Taxonomy (GTDB): domain Bacteria; phylum Bacteroidota; class Bacteroidia; order Cytophagales; family Cyclobacteriaceae; genus JAJCYL01. Next base: position 59,547 of record CAXXNX010000025.1, on the reverse strand, counting down.
GTTATTAAGGACCGCTGCATTCGGATATTCAACATTGCACCTGGTAAAGTGGCTATTGTGGACTTGTCAGTTTTCCCATTAAAGCCAGGAGAGATGCCACAAATTTCAGAAAAAGTCCTTCAGGGCTAAGCTTCATCTTGATTAGTGGGATCAGTATCCTGTTCTTCACCTATTTCATTTTCAGTTGTGGCAAAGTCTTTTAATGTGGGAAGGTCAGATAAGTCATTAATTCCAAAATAATCCATGAATTTTTCACTGGTACCGTATAAAATGGGACGGCCAATCGAATCGGACTTTCCTTTGATCTCAACTAACTCTTTCTCCAGGAGCTTCTGTACTGCATAGTCGCAGTTTACCCCTCGAATCTGCTCAATTTGTCCTTTTGTCACCGGCTGTTTATATGCAATAATGGACAGTGTTTCCAGGGAAGAATTAGATAATCGTCTTTTAGATTGTTGCTTGAGAAGAATTCCAATACTTGCCTGGTAAGCTGGTTTTGTTAAAAATTGATATCCGCCACCTATTTTATAAATCTGGAAAGCAAAGTCTTCCTTTTCAAATTGATTCTCAATTTCTTTTAGACAGGTGTCAATGTCACTCATTGGGACATCTGCATTGAACATCTCACTCAGACAGTCATGAATTTCTTTCTCTGAGATGGGTGCTGGCGAGCAAAATACCAGTGCTTCAATGTGATGCTTGAGGTAATCCAAACCTTATCGATTTTGTTTTAATTTCGCCTCAATTGAATGCATGGTGTGCGGTACCGCTTTTAGCCTCTCCTTACGGATGAGTTTACCGGTATCAACGCAAATACCATAAGTTCCGTTCTTGATCCTTACCAAAGCATTTTCTAATTGTGCGATAAATTTTTGCTGCCTCGCAGCAAGTTGACTTAAATTTTCTTTTTCAGCGGTATCAGCGCCATCTTCTAGTACCCTTACATTGTAACTATCAGAATCAGGGCCATAATCATCAGAATTCTTACTTAAAGATTCTTTGATGTATTTCAGCTCGTTTTGCGCCTTTTCAAGCTTGTCGAGAATAATAGCCTCGAATTCCTTCAGTTCTTTCTCAGAATATCTGTTTTTCAATTTCTTAGCCATGATGACTTCCTTTCTACGTCATAGAAACGACGTTTCTCCTCTTAAAATTTGCGCTAAAGTAAATCATCACAAGTAATAATAAAAGGATTACCAAATAGGTAGGTTATTCTATTGTTGAGAGTACATTCAGGGATAAAAGTGATCTGAAATTAAGAATTGAGTGCTCAATTCAGCTTCCAAAGACCACTTTTGACGTCATATACATACTCATGAACATTAATATTTTGCCGACTCAAAAGGTCTCGTGAATCCTTAATAAAAGTGGCCATTTTGGTGAAAGAAAAATCATCAAGAAAACTGCGATTCTGATGGAATTGTGACGCCGGCAGAATCAGGAATTCTTCTCCCTTTAGTGTTGTATTGACATTATAAACCCAGGTTAGGTAGTAACCGACAGACTCAGTCCAGATCTTACGGTGTACTCTCTTCAAATTAATCTGCACCATAACTCCACCATCGCGATATCTACCGCGTTGATGACTAACATAGTTGCCAAGTGAATAGATTACGATTTCGTCTTTTAAATGCTTCTGATCAAATGAATTTTCCATTCTTTGAATCACATGAGGATGAGACCCAATTACAAAATCAGCGCCATTATTGAGGCAAAAGTTTGCCAGGTTAATTTGTTCGGAAGAAGGACTACGTTGGTATTCCAGTCCCCAGTGCATAAATACCAATACCTTATCTACCAGGTATGTTTGGGCTAATAAAAGGTCTTTTCTGATACTGTTCTTATCGATCAGGTCGACGATGGTTCCGTCGGGAACTGGAATTCCATTGGTACCATATGTATAGTTGAGGGGCGCAATTCGGAAACCTTTTTTTTTTCAATAACCAGGGGAAAGTTATCTATCTTTTCCTCAATATTTTTATAAGTCCCGGTATGTGGAATACCCAAACTATCCAGCACATCTATAGTTCTCACAATCCCTTTTTTTCGACGATCACAGGAATGATTATTGGCAGTGACGAGGTAATCTATACCTGCCCTTTGTAGTGCAGCGGCAACCTCATCCGGCGCACTGAATTGTGGATAGCCTCTGTATGGAGGGCCGCCAAGAGTGAATTCCAGATTGGCTATGGCGATATCGGCTTCTGATATGATATCTTCGACATAATCGAATGTATTGTACTCATATTTCGATGTAGTCGCATTGTAGGCGCTTGTTATCTGGTCCTTATGTTGCATGACATCACCAATCACTAAAAGTGAAAGCTGATTATGCTGTGAGTAACCCTAAGTGGCAACACTCACTAATAACGAAAAACCAATGTAAAATCTAAATGGAGTCAGCATCTCGATCAAACTTAGAGCTTTTTAAATATCTTTAAAATTCATTATGAAACAGGTATGTCAAAAATTATTGAATGTCCCAGGGATGCTATGCAGGGCCTTCATCAGTTCGTGCCGACCGATTTGAAGATCGACTATATTAATCAATTGTTGAAAGTTGGCTTTGACACCATTGACTTTGGCAGTTTTGTTTCTTCAAAGGCCATTCCCCAATTGAGGGACACTGCCGAAGTGATTGACAGGCTCAATATAGAGTATTCGAAATCAAAATTGTTGGCCATTGTAGCCAATACGAGAGGCGCTGAAGAAGCCAGTAAGTTTCAGAAAATCCACTATCTGAGCTTTCCTCTTTCTCTTTCTGAAACATTTCAACAAAGGAATACTAACAGAAGTATTGATGAAGCAATAATAACTGTGCAGGAAATACAAGATTTATGTTTGAAGCGCAATAAAGTTCTTGTAACCTACTTATCCATGGGATTCGGAAACCCTTATGGTGATCCTTATGAAATGGAATATGTGTCTCAGTTTGTCGAAACCCTCAATGGAATCGGAATCTCGGTTATATCCCTGGCTGATACCATTGGCGTATCAGATAAGGAAAATATACAGACCGTGTTCAGTACGGTGAAGAGTACTTATCCCCAAATAGAATTCGGCGTCCATTTACATTCTGATAGAGATTCTGCTGAAGAAAAGATTGCTGCTGCCTACAAGGCCGGCTGCCGGCGTTTTGATGGCGCTATCAATGGATTTGGGGGATGCCCCATGGCTGAAGATGAGTTGATTGGTAACCTCGCCACTGAAACCATAGTTGACTATCTCGCCCAGTTTGACAACGAAACAAAATTAGATATACGGGAATTTGATTTGGCAATCAATATGGCTCCATCGGTTTTTTTGGGAAGATGACTAGTGTGATGATTGTTAAATAAGGCGACTAATTTTTGCCACAATTTTTCTTTGTATAAGACAAAATTTTTAAGCATAGCAGCGTTACGGTTAAACATTTTAACGCAATAGAAAGGAAAAAGGGAGGTGAAAATAGTTAACGGATTTAGCTATCATCACACTAGCATCATGAGGCAATTTTGATTCAACCTGTTACATTGCTTATTGTGGCTAAGTTCTAAATAACACAGCAATTATTATTATCTTCGCTATATGATATCAAGTCAAGAGATCAAAAATTTATTTGCACAATTGCCGATAAGTTCCCAAACCGAATTGTTGGATGAGTTGCTCCAGGAGCAGGAATTACAAGGCAAAGTATTGATTGCCGCTCAACAACAAATAGCAGAGAAAAGAAAGAAGAAACCCTGTCCAAATTGCACAAGCGAGAAGGTATATAAGAGGGGCAGACAAAAAGGTGTGCAGATGTATCAGTGCAATGAATGTAAAAGATGGTACAGTGAAACAACAGGAACACCTTTGTATGACATCAAGCTTAAATCAAAATGGCAATCTTATCTGCGCTGCATGGAGCAGGGCATGCCGATAAAAAAGATAGCAAAACAAATCGGAATAAGCATCCAGACAAGCTTCGACTGGCGGCATAAGATATTGAGTTCACTAAATGAGTTTGTTCCCGAACAGTTATCCTCGGAAGTAGAATGTGATGAATTGGAACTGGCACTTAACAACAAGGGCAGTCGAAATTTAGATAGGGCAGCAAGAAAGAGGGGAAACGATTTCATACGGAATATGGGAAAGGAAGAGGTCACAGTTGTCCAGGTAGTAACAGCGGTTGAACGCAAGGGGGAGAAGTACCTTAAAGCTGTTGCATCAAAACGGCTGAGCAAAGAAGAAATTTCAAAGGCATTGGATGGGAAGTTGGCCTACGGTGCAACCTTGATTACAGATAAGCACCCTTCTTATAAGGCTTTTGCCAAAGACAACCCCTCCATAAAGCACAAAGCGCTATTGGCCAAAGATCATGTGGATAGAGATGATAAAATAATCCATCTGCAAAAAGTAAACAATGTTCACACTCAACTTAGGACATTCTTACGCCCATTCAATGGTGTCAGTTCCAAATATTTGCAAAACTACCTGAATTGGTATGCTTATGCTGACCGAATAAGAGAGAGTAAAACAACTTTGAAACAATGGTTTCTGACTATGCTATTAACGGATCAAGCCTATCATCTGTATGAGCTATTTAAACAAAATGCTGTTATAATTAGAACTTTGCTCTTATTGTCAATCAAAATTGGTGGAAACGAACTCTCGTGTTTAATGCATTCAGATAAATCTTAACAAACTCCTCTTTCCTTTTTAGCCTATACCGCATAATCCATCGCGGGTGAGGAACGACCTTTATGTGATCGAAGAAATGATATGCAGCATTGATCTTCTCCAGGAATTTGAGATTTTTTCCTCGCCCGATACTAAAGGCTATTTTTTTTGAGCAGCCAAATGCCAATTTTTTTTTCAAGGCACTCAATTGCGAATGGTTCAACTGCTTTTTCCAATAATGGCTCATCATAATAATTGTAATTCTTACCATTTTTCACATAACCTATGGGTGAAACAGCAGATATGTAAAATTTGGAATAAAACTTTTTCGGCCCCCCATATGCGTGGATGACATCATAAATGAACTTCGAGGAAAGCTCTGCTTTTTTTTCAAAGTCATTTTTAATTCCACATTCTTCCTCAAGTCGGATCGGATCAGTAAAACCAACCCCTGTTACACCTGCTCCAAAACGACCTGGTTAATACCCATCAGTAAAATGCGTGGATTTGTATCATTGTAATATTTATCAAGAAACTGCTCAATAACTGACCGGGTTTGAGGATTATTGAAAGGATAAAGGGCTTCAACATCTTGGGGTAGTCCACGAGGAATTTCAAGACTTTGATAAAAAGCCCAAACTGATTCTCCAAAGGTCATACTTTAATTCGGCCGGGGAGGAGTTATCATGATATGCGCCCGATGTGTGCCAGGATCCATAATCCATGGATGTCCTGGAGCTGTGGGTCTTGTCGGCAAACCTGTTGTTTTCGAAGTTGCAAAAGGGATATAGACCACATACCTGTAAAATGCACCCTCCACTTCACCAGTTTCCGGGTTGTATTTTCCATCGTTCCCCGAAAGAATATGCAGTGTGGTCGGTTGATCCGGCATCTTTAATTTACCGGATTTGGCTTCTTGCTCGCGAATATCGAAGATCTTGTTTGGCTTATTACCCTCTGCCCTGAGAGCTCTCCCCCGAGACATAAACTCATCCAGATCCTTATGGTAGCATGCAGTGTTAAATCCTGAGCGGTTAGGGTCATCAGCCAGGCATATTATATTGTTAGTTCCTTCTCTGAGGGTTACCAATTCACCATCAGAATTGTATCCCAACACGGCAGCACCGTCTCTCATTTCGGCCGGCGCTGCCTGGATTGCGGATGCAATTTGATCCTCTTTGGGAGGGTTTTGAGCATAGCAAAGAGACAGTTGAATTAGAAAAAGAGGTAGAAGTTGAAATCTCAACATAATAAATATCTATTTAGGAATAGAAATTTAGTCAAAATGACTGAGACGATGGAATATCAATATTATTTCCCCCAGTTACCGGGGTCTTTATTCCATTCCTGAAGTGACACCAGTTGACTTTTATCGATATATGCGTTTTTTACTGCCTCTTCCAAAAGAATTGAATAATTACTCAAGGTAAAAAACTCGACATCAGCCTCTCTGAAGTTGTGTTCGGCAACGGTAAAACCATATGTAAATATTGCTCCAAGCCCTAAAACGTAGATGTCGCCCTGGCGCAATGCTTCAATGGCTTTCAGCGAGCTACCTCCGGTCGAGATTAAATCTTCAATAACGACCGCTTTTTGTCCTGGAACTGGTTTTCCTTCAATCAAATTCTCCAACCCATGTCCCTTTGGCTTGGAACGGACATAAATGAATGGTAAATCCAATAAATCAGCCACTAATGCACCTTGTGGTATTCCTGCAGTGGCAACACCGGCAATGGCTTCAACTCCCGGGAACAGCTCTTTGATTTTAGCGGCCAGAGAGGTTTTAACAAAAGTTCGAATGTCGGGATAAGATAAAGAAAGTCTGTTATCACAATAAATAGGTGATTTCCAGCCAGAACTCCATGTAAAGGGATCATTCGGCCTTAGTTGGATAGCTCCAATTTCTAAGAGTGAACCTGCAATTTCTTTAGCTGTTTCCTCCGAAATATTCATGCCGCTAAATTAGAACCATCAGTGGAAATCAGAAGAATTCGGACAAAAAATAAGCGCAGAAGATATACTCACTGCGCTTACTATAAGTGGCTCTTTTTAACTTTTATTCATTTCAAGTTTAATATCTAGTCTCACTTCTTCACCTACTACAACACCTCCGCTTTCAATTATGTTATTCCAGTTTAAACCCCAGTCTTTTCGGTTAATCGCTCCGCTAATTTTGAAACCGGCCTTTATACCTTTACCTGTGTCCACGGTTCCGTTAAATTTCACATCAAAGGTGACTGATTTAGAAACACCATGTATGGAGAGATCACCAGTCATTTTATACTTTCCTTCATCAACTTTCTTGAAAGAAGTACTGGTGAAAGTCAATTCAGGGTAAGTCTTAGCGTCAAAAAAATCTCCGGATCGCAAGTGATTATCCCTTTTTTCAACACCGGTATTAATGCTTGTAGTTTTTGCGGTAAAAGTGATTATCGCATCGGTAAAATCTTCTTTTGATGCCGTAAGCGAACCTTCAAAATCATCAAATTTACCATCCACTTCAGAAATGACCATGTGGTCTATGGAGAATCCTATTGTAGAATGGTTTTTGTCAACTTGCCAGGTCGTTTGTGCGGTTACACCTATTACCAAGCATAGAATTAAGGCATTAGATAAGATCAGGTTTTTCATAATGATTTTTGTTTTCAAATTTAAAAAATGATGTTGGTACATATATTTGTTTCTAACTGAGTTTGAAACATTTTGTTACAAAATAGACATTGAATTTACAATAAGATTTCCAAAAGGACTGCCACAAAGACTTTGGATTGTTTTTTTATTACTAACGGCACTAGTTTGTAGCCTTCTGTGTATTAATACTACAGGAAGTTTATTATGTGCATAATTAATATTTATTTAGCCAAGTTTTTAGAATTATCTTACGCAGTCGGGAGGAAAGGATATTAATTGTTCTATAAGATAATATTTATCCAGAAATGTTAATTGGTGTAGTAAAGGAGGATGATCCCCGGGTGGCTCTAGTTCCTGAGGTCATCAAGAAGCTTAAGGATGAGAAGAATGAGGTCTGCGTTGAGAATAATGCCGGAGACTCTGTCTTTTTTCACGATATCCATTTCCAACAAGCGAAGGCTCGTGTCGACAAGCGATCAAATATTCTCAAGGATTCAGATATCCTGGTGACGCTAAAGCCATTGGCAGAAACTGATTTAAAGCAGCTAAAAAAAGGAGCCATATATATTTCTATGTTTGAACCCTACTCCAGTAATGGATTTGTTTCAGACGACCTGTCTAAGTTCCCAGTTACCACCTTCAGCCTGGACATGATCCCCAGAGTTACAATGGGACAATCAATGGATGTACTATCGTCAATGGCTTCTATTGCCGGTTACAAAGCTGTAATAGAGGCGGCAAATATTTTGCCCCGTTATTTCCCGATGTTAACCACTGCTGCCGGAACTATTCCACCGGCAAAAGTACTGGTATTGGGCGCAGGAGTGGCCGGCCTTCAGGCCGTAGCAACTGCTAAAAGATTGGGTGCAGTGGTTGAAGTATTTGATACCAGAACAGCAGTTAAAGAGGAAGTAAAAAGCTTAGGAGCGAAGTTCATTGAGGTCGAGGGTGCAAAAGACGACAAAGATGCTGGCGGATATGCTGTGGAACAAACGAAAGAATTCAAGAAGAAGCAGGCTGAATTGATAAAAGAAAGAGCAGTACAATCAGATGTAATAATTACTACGGCTCAACTGAGAGGGAAACCAGCACCGAAACTGGTTTCAAAGGAAGCGGTGAATGAAATGAAAGAAGGTTCAATAATCGTCGATTTGGCTTCTTCAACCGGGGGTAACTGCGAACTTACTCAAAACAATAAAACGGTTGTCGAGTATGGGGTAACTATCATTGGAAACTCCGAACTCCATTCTTCAGCACCTATCCACGCAAGTCAACTTTATAGTAAGAACATCCATAATTTTCTCAAACTGATTTTGAAAGAAGGAGTGTTGGAATTGGATATGGAGAACGAGATCTTAAAATCAACCTGCATTACCTTCAATGGAGAAGTAAGGTACAAATCGAGCTAGTGAATGAACGAGATAATACAATTTCTTAATGAAAACCTACCAATGATATACATTCTGGTCTTGGCTATATTGCTGGGAACAGAAGTAATATCTAAAGTCCCCACTGTTTTACATACGCCGTTGATGTCCGGTGCCAATGCTATTAGCGGTGTTGTAGTAATTGGCGCCATAATCTTGATCCGTCAGGCACAGCCTGGTGATTATCTCGTACTAATCCTGGGATTTTTTGGAATAGCATTGGCCATGACTAATGTGGTTGGTGGTTACGCAGTTACACACCGGATGCTAGATATGTTTAAGAAGAAAAAGAAAAACGACTAGCCTGTGATAATCACTATCGTTGACACCATTTACCTTATTGTCATTATTTTATTCATAGTTGGGCTTAAGCGATTAAGTTCAGCAGATACTGCAAGAGATGGTAACCTGATTGCAGCATCAGCAATGGGTCTTGCTATTTTGACCACTTTGTTTTATCCGATGGAAGGCTACGCCAATAACTATGTCTGGATTGGAGGTGGAATGTTAGTAGGAGGAACAGTTGGGTTCGTGGCAGCAAAAAAAGTGGCAATGACAGCTATGCCGGAGATGGTGTCACTTTTTAACGGTCTTGGTGGAGCAGCCACAATGTTGATCGCTATTGTCGAATTTTATAATTATCCCACCGGTGTATCCCTTCTCAATGGGCAAATGATTACCACTGATTTTGCGCTTTTTGTTGGATGTATATCTTTCACTGGCAGTTTAATAGCATACGGGAAATTGCAGGGATTTCTTAGGGATTCATGGGTACTACCCTATCCCAAAGTGATCAATATGATTTTACTCATTGCCATTATTGGAATAAGTGTTAATCTGCTCATACAGCCATCATTGAACTTTAATTATGTTCTTATTCTCCTGGCTTTATCCCTGGTTTATGGAGTGACTTTCGTTACCCCAATTGGTGGTGGTGACATGCCGGTTGTTATTTCCCTATTAAATTCATTTACTGGTTTAGGTGCAGCGTTGGCTGGCTTGATTTATAACAACCAGGTCATGATCATAGGAGGTATCTTGGTCGGCGCTTCCGGAACTATTCTAACTGTTCTTATGTGCGAGGCAATGAATCGCAGCTTACTCAATGTTATCATTGGTGGATTTGGTGGAGGGGGACCTGCCGTGGGGGGCGGTAGGGAAGAAGTTGTTAAAGAGGCTTCTTTAGCTGATCTGGCGATTGAACTTAAATATTCAAAGAATGTATACATCGTTCCCGGGTACGGATTGGCAGTAGCCCAGGCGCAGCATATCTGTAGTGAGTTAGATGAAATCCTCGAAGCCGCGGGGGTGACGGTGAAATACGCCATTCATCCGGTTGCTGGCAGAATGCCCGGTCACATGAATGTCCTTTTGGCCGAAGCGAACGTTCCTTATCCTAAACTAATCGATCTGGATGATGCCAACAAAGACTTCCCATCAACCGACGTTGTGTTGGTGATTGGTGCAAACGACGTCGTTAATCCGGCGGCAAAAGAAGATGAGGGCAGTTCTATTTATGGGATGCCTATACTTGATGTGGAACAGGCTAAGAGTATAGTGATCCTAAAACGCAGCATGAGTGCAGGATACGCCGGCATACAAAATCAGTTGTTCTTTGGAGAACGATCCAGAATGTTATTTGGAGATGCTAAGATTAGCTTGCAGAAGCTGGTTGATGAAATTGGGAATGTGTAGCTATAAATTGACCCTATTGAGTCTATCCTTAACCCGAAAAATTCATAGTAGACAATAAAAAACAGGCATAAATTGCTTATATTGAGATAGTTAGATAACAAAATAAGCAATTAATTTATGCCTGAATATAAGGAAAAAGATACCGTATTTTATCGAGGAAAACAAGCTTTTAAATTTGATTTTTCAGCATCAGCGATTAGCTCAGACGGAGCGATATTGTTAAGTGAAAAAGTAGAGAGAAAGACTGGTCTATTAAAAAGCTTCGCCGCACTGATTCCTGACTATCGAAACCCCTTTTTTATCGAATACACTTATGAAGAAATGCTTCGCCAACGGGTGTTTTTAATGATGCAGGGCTATCAGGATTGCAATGACGAACAAAAACTCCGAGAGGATCCGGTGATCCGTAAAGTACTAGATAGCGGATTATGTTCCCAGCCTACTTTAAGTCGATTTGAAAACAAGGCCGATCGGAGTCTGATCTACCAGATGAGTCAATGGTTTGTAGACCGTTATGTAGAGGAGTTGAAAGAGAAGACTGGTCAAATCATCATTGATGTAGATGGTACCGATGACCCTACTCATGGATCCCAACAACTCAGTTTGTATAATGGCTATTATGGACAGACTATGTACCATGAGTTGTTCTTTAAGGACGGGAACACCGGTCAGGTCATTTTACCAGTACTACGTCCGGGCAATTGTCACTCCAACAAATGGTTTGTGGCCTTATTGAAAAGGATTGTCATTAAAATCAGAAAAAAACTGCCCTCAGTAAAGATCCTTATTCGAGCGGATAGTGGCTTTTCAGGAGCATCTTTTTATCGGATAGCTAAGCAGTTTGACCTTCAATTTTGTTTAGGTATTAGTAGTAATGAAGTTTTAAAGACTTTTACCAAACAGACTATCATTGAAGTAAAAAAGGAATATGCTTCAAAAATCATCAAACATCAAGAGTTTGTTGGCCCGTTTACTTACCAGGCCAAAAGCTGGGATCGTTCTGAAAAGCTGTACGCCAAAGTGGAGTCTACCGGAAAAGGAATGAATGTCCGTTACTTTGTGAGCAACTTTGAAGCGATGACCGCTCAACAGATTTACTTTGATTTTTATGTCAAGCGAGGTGATGCCAGTGAAAATCGAATAAAGGAACTCAAAAACATGACTTATTCCGACCGGCTTTCCTGTCATCGCTACTGGGCCAATTTCATGCGTTTAATCATCGCTACCCTCTGTTATGAAATGTTCCGGCAGATTAAATTATTAATTGCCAAAACAAAACACCACTTTGCTAAACGATGGCAAGTGGACAATATCCGGCTTTACCTGATGAAGGTTGGGGCGTGCCTGAAAGAAAGGAAAAGATCATTGACAATACTAATTCTCAAGAGCCTTTAATATCAATAATTGCTGGGCGATTTGCTTACGGTGAACTGACCGAAGTTAAACAGTTTGGTTTAATCAAAAAAATGTTCTTCCATAAGAACACAATAGAGGGCGTCCTTGAAAATTAGTTCAGCGAGAAGAAAGAGGGGTTATTTGGGATCAGGATTTTCAATAGAGGAGAGATTGATATCCTGATTACCTGCTCTTGAAAGGTACAATTTTTGTTACAAAATAGAGTTTGAAAGTGCGACAGGTGTATAGACATAGTGCTTCCTTCGAAAGAAAACGAACTTTTGTTTTTTAGTTACCTGTTGGATGGTGGATCAACTTATCCTAGCAATAGTTTTCTTTTACTAATTCCTACTGCGTTAGCTTCATCAAGCAACTAAAGACAAACAGCCTTTTTCATTTATTCTGACTCCTTACAACACCTTCTAATCCTGTTGGTCCCGTAATGACCGTTTTGTGGTCATCGAAGCTGCCTTCCATCACTTTAGCCCATTATTGGCGTATTTGTCCACTGAGCCGATTGTCTTGTTTAGTAACCTTTGTTAGGAACAGCCAGTGAAGATTTTCTTTTTGGCGCAAAATCTTCGATTGGCATTTGTCGGCTCAGATCAGGTCAGCTCCCAATTGATTTTTTCCAAAGTGTACTTTGTAGCTTTACAGTACTAATCTTGAGCCGGGTTTAAAAGTGTTGAAATTCAACACTCAATCATGGATCCCATCCAGGGTGCTAGCATAGTGTACCTTCAGCCAAACTCACTTGCATTTAGTTCTCTTTTCCCCTGTATCGGCCTGCATAGGGTTCCCACCAATGATCCGATGCGGTTTTTTAACTCTTTGGCCGGGTGGGTTTGTAAACTGCTGTTGTTCAAGTACTTTTTTGATGGTTCTCAGGTAATCTCTTTCCTGCTCATTAAGCAGTGGCAGTTTAGCATCGTTGAGAACTTGTTGAAGTTGGATCAACCCCTTGTGTAGCAGATACAACAGGGCTTTTTTACGCTTACGTCCTTCTTTATAGGTCTTCCTGCGTCTTTTCTCATAATCGCGTTGTCTGCGCTTTTGTTCAACATATTTGGAGCGAGGCCTTTTCTTTCTCACTACTTTACACCATCGGAACAATTGCTTTTCAAACACCCAATGGCAGCATTCCCATAACAGCTTTACATCAGTAGGAAAACGGATATAACTCTCATAACAGGTAGCGTCCATTAAAAGCACATGGGTATTATTCATGTCTCTTTTTCAATGTTCGATCAATATTTGTTGGAGCTGTTGCCAGTCTGTATACTCAGCCAGATAACTGCGGATGCGGCTTACGATAGCATTGTCTCGAATCTTCTCTGTGTCTGATAACATTTTGCCACAGAACAACTGTAGGCTCCAATCGGAGTTAAAGCGTTCTATTAGTTTCTCATCACTGATACTCAGGTAGGACTTAAGAAACATCAGCGCAAACATCCCTTAATTGAGGAAAACCACCGGGGAGCACCAGGTCCGTTATTTTCTTCAGGCATGGCAAGTCCGCTAACTGATTCCACGGTAGACTATCATAAACTGCACCCAAGGTTACTGCTCTTAAACAAATACCATTTTGGAGTTAAACCATATTCGGGTTGGAAAAGCCTTTTTTGCATTCTAATTTGTGGTGTTAGATGTGTTCTACACCACAATCTAGCAAAACAAAAACCCCGAAAAAGCCCTATTCGGCCGATTTCGGGGTTCTTTACCTTTCAAACCTCTTTTAACTCTTTGATTATCAGAATCTTAATTTATTCAAAGACGCCCAATAGAGCTTTGACTGAAAATTGAAAAATTCTAACAAAAAAACGCTCTAATGTCCTTTGAAATCCAGAAACCTGGTTGATCTTCAAATTAATACATACACTCCAATCAAAAATAGTTAGCAACCCATTATTAATCCCAAAATTGGTGGCCTATGAATAATGCGGGTTAATATTCTTTAGGATCGGAATCTTAGGTTGTCCATAATCTCTCTCAAACATTATAGTACATCTTCTCAGTAATTCTCGCCCAGCCATCAATTCTGTTCCTAAATTCCTGATAAGCCTGGAATATTCTCTTTTCCTTTTCTCCGTGAGCCATGAGTTCAGCAATTGCTTCCCGGGTGTAAATTCGTAATTGATCCAAAACTCCTTCCGGAAACTTCCTCGGCACTACCCCTTCTTCTTCGACCAGCTTCTTTAAATAAATACTGTTCTTGGTTTCAAATTCCATCCACATCCAGGTATTGATGCGGTATGCAGCTGCCGTGATGATCTCCTGCAAATCGGTAGGTAGCTCCTGGTATTTGGGTTTGTTAATCAGTAATTCCAAAATAGTACCTGGTTCATGCCAACTGGGATAGTAATAGAATTTGGTCACTTTATGAAAGCCCATTTTATAATCGTGATAAGGACCTATCCATTCGGTGGCATCAATTACCCCACGTTCAAGATTGGTAAAGATTTCGCCCCCAGCTACAGTGACTGCACTTCCTCCGGCTTTATTCAGCACTTTCCCCCCTAATCCAGGAATACGCATTTTCAAACCATAGATGTCTTCAATTGTATTGATCTCTTTATTGAACCACCCACCCATCTGGGCGCCGGTACTTCCGCAAATCATGGGAAGTAGATTGAAGAGCTCATAAGTTTCTTCCCAGAGTTTATCCCCGCCCCCGGTTATGATCCATGACATGGTTTGCTGGGCGTTCATTCCGAAGGGTACAGAAGCAAAAAATTGTCCAGCCGGAATTTTGCCTGCCCAATAGTAGGAAGCTCCATGGCCTAGCTCTACCGCCCCATTACTCACTGCATCGAAACATTCAAGTGCTGGTATCAATTCACCACCTCCATAAACCTGGATTTTCATCCGTCCGCCGGACATTCGCTCAACAAAATCAGCAAACATATTGCAGCCTTCACCTAATACCGGGAAGTTGGGTGGCCAGGTGGTAACCATTTTCCAGAGATAAGTGTTATTAAAGTTAATATAGGGAGTCTCTGTTTTACTATTATCTTCTGAGGTACAGGAAACCATGGCTGATGTACCTAAAGCGGTTAATACACTTCCTTTAATAAATTTTCGACGATCTACTTTTGTCATTAGAATGTTCTTGTCACTCGAAATTACGGAGTACTCCAAAGAAAACCATCATTTCTTGCTGTGGTGCCTAATGTGTGTGTCTTAACATTCATTCACGCGAAGTGTTTACTGACATTTTGACTTATAACAAGGTGATATCACTTAAAAACATGACATAATGGCTGAATAATTGTAAAAATCCAAGATGGCTAGCCTTTTGATGAAAGGAAAATGTATTTGATGATCAACGAAATATGAACCTAAATAACTACACCATAAAGTCTCAGGAGGCCATTAATAAAGCGGTTGAAATTGCTATGAATAATGGCCAACAGTCAGTTGAACCGGGTCACTTACTTCAGGGAGTTTTGCAATCAGACGAAAACGTCATCAATTTTTTAATCAAAAAACTCAGTATCAATCGGGTAATCATTGATTCTGGAGTTGAAAAGATTGTAAATGCTTATCCTAAAGTATCTGGTCAACATCCCTATTTATCAAATGACACCAACCAGGTCTTGCAAAGTGCCACGTCTTATTTGAAAGAATTCAAAGATGATTACGTAGCGATTGAGCACCTGATCCTTGCCATCCTAAATGGAAAAGATAAGATTGCGGACCTCCTCAAGGGGGTTGGAATTACCACCAAGGATTTAAAAGCCGCTATTAAAGAATTAAGGGGAGGAGATACCGTAAATGACGCTAACGCGGAATCAAATTATCGATCACTTGAACGCTATTCAATTAATTTGAATCAATTGGCGAAAGACGGCAAGATTGACCCGGTAATTGGACGTGATGAGGAGATCAGAAGAGTATTACAGATCCTTTCCAGGAGAACAAAGAACAACCCGATCCTTTTGGGTGAACCAGGTGTTGGAAAAACCGCAATTGTTGAAGGCATGGCCCAACGAATTGTTGACGGTGACATCCCGGAAAATTTGAAATCAAAAACACTGATCTCCTTGGATATGGGTCTACTGGTGGCAGGGGCAAAATACAAAGGAGAATTTGAAGAACGATTGAAATCGGTGATCAAAGAAGTCACGGATTCGGAAGGAGAAATAATTTTATTCATAGATGAGATCCATACCTTGATCGGTGCTGGTTCCGGGGGTGAAGGCACAATGGATGCGGCCAACCTTTTGAAACCAGCTTTGGCGAGGGGTGATCTCCATGCCATTGGGGCTACCACGCTCAAGGAGTACCAGAAGTATGTGGAGAAAGATAAAGCCCTTGAGCGTCGGTTCCAGACAGTAATGGTCGATGAACCTTCGGTAAAAGATTCAATTTCAATTTTGAGGGGGATCAAAGACAAGTACGAACTACATCATGGGGTTCGCATAAAGGACGACGCTGTTATATCAGCGGTGGAATTATCAAGCAGGTATATATCCGATCGGTTCCTTCCCGATAAGGCAATTGACCTCATGGATGAGGCAGCCTCTAAACTGCGTATTGAGATTGACAGCTTACCGGAAGAGTTGGATGAGCTGCAGCGCAAAATTATGCAACTTGAAATTGAGCGTGAAGCCATTCGAAGGGAAAAAGACAAAGCGAAGGAAGCGGGACTTTCAAAAACTATTGCGGAACTGACTGAGGAGAAGAATGTTTTAAAAGCTATGTGGGAAAATGAGAAATCTGTTATCCAGGGTATTCAGCAGGAGAAAGAGAGTATCGAAAAATATAAGCATGAAGCCGAACAGGCGGAGCGATCTGGTGATTATGGACTTGTTGCTGAAATCAGATACGGGAAGATAACGGAGGCTGAATCAAAATTGGAGGAATACCAAAACGAGTTGAAAAGCATGCAGGGTGTTGATTCCTTATTGAAAGAGGAAGTAGACGCTGAGGATATTGCTCAAGTGGTTGCCAAATGGACGGGTATTCCGGTTTCCAAAATGTTACTAAGTGATAAAGAAAAATTACTCAACCTTGAACAAGAATTGGCAAAACGCATTGCCGGACAGGATGAAGCCATTAACGCCATTTCAGATGCGGTCAGGAGGAGTAGGGCTGGTCTTCAGGACCCTAAGCGGCCGATTGGATCATTCATTTTCTTAGGAACTACCGGGGTTGGCAAAACGGAATTGGCAAAAGCGTTAGCGGAGTATCTTTTCAATGACGAGAACGCCTTGGTGAGGATTGATATGTCTGAATACCAGGAGCGTCATTCGGTCAGCCGATTGGTGGGAGCGCCACCTGGTTATGTGGGTTACGACGAAGGTGGTCAGGTGACTGAAGCGGTGAGGAGAAAGCCTTACTCTGTGATCCTACTTGATGAAATTGAAAAAGCTCACCCTGATGTATTTAATATCCTGCTCCAGGTACTTGATGACGGACGCTTGACGGACAATAAAGGCAGGGTGGCCAATTTCAAGAATACCATCATCATTATGACCACCAACATCGGTTCTCAAATTATCCAGGAGAGCTTCGATCGATTGAATGAGGAGAACCATGAACTTGTACTTGAAGAAACTAAAAACCAGGTATTTGAGCTTTTGAAAAAATCTATGAGGCCGGAATTCCTCAATCGAGTGGATGAGACAATTATGTTCAAGCCCTTATCGAAAAAGGATGTGAGAAAGATTGTCAACATACAATTTAAGTTAATTCAGAAGCGTTTAGAAGATTCTGGCATAAAAATTGAGAGTAGTAATGAAGTGCTGGATCGCTTAGGCGAATTAGGGTTTGATCCCCAGTTTGGAGCCAGGCCATTAAAGCGGGTGATGCAACGGGAAATCCTGAATGAAATGTCTAAACAGGTCCTGAGTGGAACAATAAATAAAGATTCAGTCGTTGGATTGATGCTGAAAGACGATAAAGAAATAGAGTTCATCAATTTGGATGAAGTAAAGATCTAAACAGGTTGGTTTAGGTTGTTAATTTTGGGTGGTTTGAAAGGGGGCGGGGGCCCCCTTTCTTTTTTGCATTGAATCCTGATAGTTTTGGGAGCAACCATGAAAGTAGTAGCAATAACCGAAGCTGGCGGGCCAGATGTACTCAGGTTGCAAGAAAGACAACAACCGGCGATTAATGGCAGTGAAGTTCTTATCCAGGTTAACCCGCATTATTCATAGGCCACCAATTTTGGGATTAATAATGGGTTGCTAACTATTTTTGATTGGAGTGTATGTATTAATTTGAAGATCAACCAGGTTTCTGGATTTCAAAGGACATTAGAGCATTTTTTTGTTAGAATTTTTCAATTTTCAGTCAAAGCTCTATTGTGTTCTTATGGAAGAACATTTTTTTGATTAAACCAAACTGTTTAACTGATCGGTCAGTTCACCGTAAGCAAATCGCCCAGCAGGTATTGATATCTAAAGGCTCTTGAGAATTGTATTGTCAATGATCTTTTCCTTTCTTTCAGGCACGCCCCAACCTTCATCAGGTAAAGCCGGATATTGTCCACTTGCCATCGTTTAGCAAAGTGGTGTTTTGTTTTGGCAATTAATAATTTAATCTGCCGGAACATTTCATAACAGAGGGTAGCGATGATTAAACGCATGAAATTGGCCCAGTAGCGATGACAGGAAAGCCGGTCGGAATAAGTCATGTTTTTGAGTTCCTTTATTCGATTTTCACTGGCATCACCTCGCTTGACATAAAAATCAAAGTAAATCTGTTGAGCGGTCATCGCTTCAAAGTTGCTCACAAAGTAACGGACATTCATTCCTTTTCCGGTAGACTCCACTTTGGCGTACAGCTTTTCAGAACGATCCCAGCTTTTGGCCTGGTAAGTAAACGGGCCAACAAACTCTTGATGTTTGATGATTTTTGAAGCATATTCCTTTTTTACTTCAATGATAGTCTGTTTGGTAAAAGTCTTTAAAACTTCATTACTACTAATACCTAAACAAAATTGAAGGTCAAACTGCTTAGCTATCCGATAAAAAGATGCTCCTGAAAAGCCACTATCCGCTCGAATAAGGATCTTTACTGAGGGCAGTTTTTTTCTGATTTTAATGACAATCCTTTTCAATAAGGCCACAAACCATTTGCTGGAGTGACAATTGCCCGGACGTAGTACTGGTAAAATGACCTGACCGGTGTTCCCGTCCTTAAAGAACAACTCATGGTACATAGTCTGTCCATAATAGCCATTATACAAACTGAGTTGTTGGGATCCATGAGTAGGGTCATCGGTACCATCTACATCAATGATGATTTGACCAGTCTTCTCTTTCAACTCCTCTACATAACGGTCTACAAACCATTGACTCATCTGGTAGATCAGACTCCGATCGGCCTTGTTTTCAAATCGACTTAAAGTAGGCTGGGAACATAATCCGCTATCTAGTACTTTACGGATCACCGGATCCTCTCGGAGTTTTTGTTCGTCATTGCAATCCTGATAGCCCTGCATCATTAAAAACACCCGTTGGCGAAGCATTTCTTCATAAGTGTATTCGATAAAAAAGGGGTTTCGATAGTCAGGAATCAGTGCGGCGAAGCTTTTTAATAGACCAGTCTTTCTCTCTACTTTTTCACTTAACAATATCGCTCCGTCTGAGCTAATCGCTGATGCTGAAAAATCAAATTTAAAAGCTTGTTTTCCTCGATAAAATACGGTATCTTTTTCCTTATATTCAGGCATAAATTAATTGCTTATTTTGTTGTCTAACTATCTCAATATAAGCAATTTATGCCTGTTTTTTATTGTCTACTATGAATTTTTCGGGTTAAGGCGGCTGGGGTGAACAGACCGGACATCATGCAACGATTGGGAAATTACCCTGCTCCTTCCGGGGCGCCGGCTGATATACCAGGATTGGAAGTAGCAGGTATAGTTACGGAAACAGGTTTTGAGGAGAGAAGGTTCAAATTGGGTGATTATGTGTGTGCATTGGTGGCCGGAGGTGGGTATGCGGAATTTGTTGCCGCCCCGAGTGGTCAGTGCTTACCTATACCTAGGGGTCTTACTTTTGAAGAAGCTGCCTCACTCCCGGAAACTTTTTTTACAGTTTGGACTAACATATTTGATCGGGCTCACTTTAAAAAAGGAGATGTTGTTTTAATACATGGAGGTACTTCAGGGATCGGAGTTGCTGCTATTCAAATGGTCAAAGCACATGGAGGTAAATTATATACTACTGCGGGCACTGAAGAAAAGTGTGATTTTACTGAGCAGCTGAGTGTAAGTAAAGCAATTAATTATAAGGAACATGATTTTGAAAAAATCATAAAGAAATATGAGCCAAGCGGTGTGGATATCATTCTTGATATGGTTGGAGGAGATTACACTGCCAGGAACATCAACTTACTCAAACCTGAAGGTAGATTGGTAATAATTAGTGTCTCTAAGAAAACAGCGAGTTTTAGGTCGTATTAAAATATTGCTTAAAATGGAACAATGAAAAAATCACTCACCTTGCTGACTAATAAAGGGTGGCTTTGCTTTTATTCATTGTTTTTGATGGTTTTTGATAAAAATAGCCGGGTTTTAGCCTGGCCAGGACGCACTTCTGCCAGTGCCTAATCCTTATTAAACAGCTAAAAGGTGATTAAGCTGCTTGTTTCTGGCAATTGGCTTGCTGCTGGGCGGCCAGACGGTCAGCCTGGAGTTTACGCCCGATCTTGTGAAGGTTGTAGGCAGTAATGGCCAACCCGATGTAGCTATTGAAAGTTTTGCGGGTACGGTTCGGGCATCGGTCCAATCCCCGGTGTTCCAGCTCATTAATGTTGGATTCGATAGCAGAATGCTTGTTTTTCAACCTTTTGAAGGCTGGCGCTGATTCGATGGCTTTTTCTTCTTTGTTTAACCTACCCTTTTTAGGCATGATCACTTCTGGGATGAAGGTTTGCAGAGTTGCTTTATCCTCTTTATCGGAAAACCCCTTGTCGGTGCTCAGGCTTTGGATGGGGTATTTCTCAGCGATACGCCGGGCAATTGATAGGGTAAGTTGGTTGTCGGTTTGTTTTTCAGCTATTTGCCAGTCTATGAGTAAATGGTATTGATCCGAAGTGATGGCCAGATTCTTACCGATCTCCACATTGGGGTGCAGTTTGCCTTTTTTGATCATTTCGGCATAAGGTTGAAAGATGGAAAAGACTTTTTCGGCATGGGGAATGGTCTCTGCTCTGATCAACCGCCTGTCGAGCAACTCGATGTGCTTTTCCAACATCTCAAGATAATAGGTCAATGCCATCAGGGCTGCGAACTCCTCGATAGAGTTTCCCTGATGTTTTTCCAACATTTGGCCCACTTTCTTGCTCAAAGCACGGGCTTTAGTCAGATAGGAAGTGGCAGCCTGCTCTACCCGCTCCTCTTTGTTTTTTCCTCCTGAGCCGGTGGTCCTGCCCACGCTGCGCATCAGCCTTTTGAGGGATCTGCGCCAATCCCCGGACTTACGCCAGCCAGTAAAATACCTTTTTGAGACCAATAAATCAGCTACATCTATACACTTTCTGGCACTGTCCCATAGCAGGTTGTAGTCGGTAGGAAAGTGGGTGTCGGTTTCTACCACGAAACTATCGGTCTTGCAACGCAAGGCAACTTCCTCCCCTCCGGTTTTTCCTTTTTTTTTTAAACACCTGGTGACCTGCTGCTACGATTACATCATTGATGCCGATGAGCAGTTCATCGTCCAGCAAGGTCACATTGTCATAAATGTTCTGGTACTTATACTGTTTGCCCACAGAGTAGTCGGTAGGTAGCACCCCCATAATGCCCGTACCAACGTGTCGTAATTGGAGATATGGTGTAACTCATCGTAAGAGATGTTCATGCACAGGCGCACCTGGGCCAATACGAAGACCTCCCACAGACTCATACCCTCACGGCCCGTCTTTTTCTTTCCCTCAATGAGTTTGGAAGAAAGTAATTCAAAAATACGCTGGTTCCATTCAGGTTGGACATAGATATATTGAAGGGCGGCTGCCAGGGCAGCTAAGTGGCTTTTAGTTTTCACCGGAGCCTCTACTTGCTCGATGGGTGTGCATCCCAGGGTAAGTTGGGGCTGGAAGGATTTTCTCATGGTTTGTATTTATATCGGTTATATGCAATATAATGATTAATCCTGATAAACCAACCGAAAAAATCGTTTCTTTTCTACACTGAATGAACAAAAAAAGGACAGGGATTTTACTCCCCGACAGACCAAAAAGCCTGCGAATCTCAAAGTGAATTCTTTGGGGTTTTTGAATGGAAAACCTTCAAATGGCCAATTAACAGGCTACAACGCAACTGTTCTTGATAATATTTGTGAATTTGATAATTCTACTGAATCAGATTCGAGAATAATTCAGCGCTGATTTGATGGAAAAAATACGAATATGATGGATAATCAGCATATTAGCCTGTTTTCATACAGACACTAATTAATGCGATGAAAGAGAGAATCGTCGAAATTGACTTGATGAAGGTCATGATGAAACGTTTGATAATCACCGGTTCGACCCTACGTCCAAGAGAAACCCCGTTTAAACAGACCATCGCTATGAACCTTGAAAAATATGTCTGGCCCTACCTGGAAAAGGGAGAGATAAAACCAATCGTTTATAAAGTATTTCCTTTGGAAGAGGCTTCACGAGCACATATCCTGATGGAAAACAGTCAGCATATTGGAAAAATAGTTTTATCAGTTTCTTAAAGTGTCGTTCTCTCAATGACATATAACAATAGAGATCTCGAAATTTAAGAAACATGAGATCTTGGCCGCGTATGTATTAGCTAACCAGGGCATCCATAGCCCTCAACCTTTGCAACAAAGTAGGATGCGAATAATGAACAAAAACATACCACGGGTGCGGCATTAAATTAGATAGATTGTCTGAAGTCAGTTTTTTCAAAGCTGTCTGAAGTGGCTCCTTAGCATATGTGGTGACTGCGTATTGGTCTGCTTCATATTCATTTTTGCGACTGTACATATTACCCAAGATGCCTAATAAAGTGCTAATCGGAGAGTAGAGAATGCCGAAAGCAAGCATGTTCAAATGCAGGGCAGTAGTTTGTCCTCCCATGGCCCACGACACTTCACTGCTATTGATCATCAGCGACAGTAGATACAGCATAAAACCGGTTTGAAGTACTCCGAAGATCATAGAGAATACGATATGCTTCTTTTTGAAATGTCCGGCTTCATGAGCCAGTACCGCCACTAATTCTTCCTCGGTGTGATTTTCAATCAGGGTGTCGTAGAGTACAATTTTTTTCTTTTTGCCAAGGCCAGAAAAGAAAGCATTGGCTTTAGCTGAGCGTTTTGATCCGTCGATCACAAAAATATTTTTCAATGGAAAATTAACCTTCGAAGAGTACTTCTCAATCGCTTCTTTGAGGCCTCCATTTTCGAGTATTACTAATTTATTAAAAAGCGGAAGGATCAACGTAGTGTAAAACATATTCATGAACAACATGAAAAGAGTGATCACAATCCAGAAGTAGAGCCAAAAACCACTACCAAATTGCATCACCAGAAAGATCAGCGCCCCGAGAAGAATGCCCCCAAGAATAACCGTCAAAAAGTACCCTTTGATTTTATCAAGAATAAAAGTCTTAACCGTGGTCTTGTTGAACCCATACTTCTCCTCAATAACAAAAGTGGAATAAAGTTGAAATGGTATATTGATAATGTCTGATACAACAAAGAGTACTCCGAAAAACATAAGCGTCCTCACCGGATTAAAAACTGCGTACTCCCTAAGCCAATCGTCCAGCAAGCCGAATCCTCCGCTTACCAACAAGGTTACCACAAGAATGAAGCTGAATGTTGAGGTGATTTGGCCGAATCGTTCCAATTCTGCCTGGTACTCTTGTGACTTCTTGTATTTTTCGTCGTCATAAATACCCTCAAGCTCTTTAGGGATTTCATTTTTCCTGGTTTTACTATTGAGATATGATAGAACCCTTTCTACAACAAAATCGATAGTTAGTATTCCGGTCATTAAAATCAGTATGCTTTCCGGTGTCATTATTCTCAACTTTTGGGTCGCAAAAGTAATGAGGTTTTACTTTACCTTTGATAAATTCAGCTAAGTTCTAATTATAACAGCATTTTGTTTAAATAGCTCATACAGATGATAGGCTTGATCCGTTAATAGCATAGTCAGAAACCATTGTTTCAAAGTTGTTTTACTCTCTCTTATTCGGTCAGCATAAGCATACCAATTCAGGTAGTTTTGCAAATATTTGGAACTGACACCATTGAATGGGCGTAAGAATGTCCTAAGTTGAGTGTGAACATTGTTTACTTTTTGCAGATGGATTGTTTTATCATCTCTATCCACATGATCTTTGGCCAATAGCGCTTTGTGCTTTATGGAGGGGTTGTCTTTGGCAAAAGCCTTATAAGAAGGGTGCTTATCTGTAATCAAGGTTGCACCGTAGGCCAACTTCCCATCCAATGCCTTTG
Organism: Cyclobacteriaceae bacterium; assembly: GCA_963664285.2. Classification (GTDB taxonomy): domain Bacteria; phylum Bacteroidota; class Bacteroidia; order Cytophagales; family Cyclobacteriaceae; genus JAJCYL01. Next base: position 35,324 of record CAXXNX010000025.1, on the reverse strand, counting down.
AAATTTCTTCTTTGCTCAGCCGTTTTGATGCAACAGCTTTAAGGTACTTCTCCCCCTTGCGTTCAACCGCTGTTACTACCTGGACAACTGTGACCTCTTCCTTTCCCATATTCCGTATGAAATCGTTTCCCCTCTTTCTTGCTGCCCTATCTAAATTTCGACTGCCCTTGTTGTTAAGTGCCAGTTCCAATTCATCACATTCTACTTCCGAGGATAACTGTTCGGGAACAAACTCATTTAGTGAACTCAATATCTTATGCCGCCAGTCGAAGCTTGTCTGGATGCTTATTCCGATTTGTTTTGCTATCTTTTTTATCGGCATGCCCTGCTCCATGCAGCGCAGATAAGATTGCCATTTTGATTTAAGCTTGATGTCATACAAAGGTGTCCCTGTTGTTTCACTGTACCATCTTTTACATTCATTGCACTGATACATCTGCACACCTTTTTGTCTGCCCCTCTTATATACCTTCTCGCTTGTGCAATTTGGACAGGGTTTCTTCTTTCTTTTCTCTGCTATTTGTTGTTGAGCGGCAATCAATACTTTGCCTTGTAATTCCTGCTCCTGGAGCAACTCATCCAACAATTCGGTTTGGGAACTTATCGGCAATTGTGCAAATAAATTTTTGATCTCTTGACTTGATATCATATAGCGAAGATAATAATAATTGCTGTGTTATTTAGAACTTAGCTGTAAATTCTAAACAACATTGATGCCCGAAACCTTTTACATTGGCGAAGATCATTTGACTCCAGGTCAAGCGCTGGCAATTGTTCGCAGCCTTCAGGAAGCAGTTATTTCTTCATCCGCAAAAGAAAAAGTTAATCAAAGTACCGCCACTGTGAACCAAATCGTTGAAAGCGGCAAGGTTGTTTACGGCATCAATACGGGCTTTGGTTCTCTTTGCAGAACTATCATTTCCAAAGAAGACACTCAAAAGCTTCAGGATAATATCCTGAGGAGTCACAGCGTTGGCGTGGGTGGGCCAGTGCCATTAGAAGTGGCTAGGCTAATGTTGGTGCTGAAGATTCACGCACTTAGTAAAGGATATTCGGGAATATCTCTTCAAGTTTTAGAGCGTATCCAATGGCATCTTGAAAATGATTTAATCCCTTTGGTTCCAAGACAAGGGTCCGTTGGTGCATCTGGTGATTTAGCGCCTCTCGTCCATTTGTTTCTTCCCCTTATTGGTTTAGGTAAAGTTTGGGATGGCAAAAATTATATTGATAGCTCTCTCGCTTTAAAAAACCACGGAGTTGAACCGATGGAGCTTGGACCAAAAGAAGGTTTGGCCTTAATTAATGGGACCCAATTTATAGCTGCCTATGGTATTCGGGCATTGGAGAGATTATACAATTGTTTAGAGACAGCTGATATCATAGGCGCAATGAGTTTAGAGAGCTATTTGGGCTCGGAAGCGCCATTTGATCCGCTATTACACGAACTCAGACCCTTCTCTGGATCGCAATTGGTAGCTCATAGACTCAAAACTTTGCTTACAAGTTCCGAGATGGTAGCCTCTCATGCCAATTGCGATAGGGTCCAGGATCCATACAGCATGAGATGCATGCCACAGGTACATGGGGCGTCACGAAATGCCTGGAAACATCTTTATGAGTTAGTAACCACTGAGTTAAATTCAGTGACCGATAATCCCATCATTCTTAGCCAGGAAGCTACCATAAGCGGAGGTAATTTTCATGGCCAACTCCTGGCGATGCCTCTTGATTATGCAACAATTGCTGCTGCAGAGTTGGGCAATATCTCAGATCGAAGAACTTATCTTCTCTTAGAAGGCAGTGAAGGGTTACCAGCTTTATTAATGAAAAATACAGGAATTAATTCGGGGTTTATGATCCCTCAATATACGTCCGCCGCATTGGCCAGTGAAAATAAATCGCTGTGTTTTCCAGCATCGGTCGATAGTATACCTACCTCCCTTGGACAGGAAGATCATGTCAGTATGGGCTCCATTTCCGGTAGAAAACTGAATCAGGTAATTGACAATCTCGAGAACATTTTGGCTGTAGAACTTGTTTCGGCAGCCCAGGCTTATGATTACAGAAAGCCCCTCAAATCCGGTGTAATATTAGAAGCTTGTCATGAATTGGTCAGAGATCATATTGATCACGCTGAAGAAGATCGTGTTTTTGCTAACGATATTCAAAAATCAAACGTACTCATCACTTCCAAATCATTGGTTGAGACTGCAAACCAGGCTGCGGAACAGCATGGCATTGACTTGAATAGCAATTTTAATGACTCCTTCAGATTTCATTAGAGATCTCATCCCAATAAAGACTACTTTATTTGGAACTTTCCGAATAAGTTGAACCTTTCGACGAACTGCTTGACTATACAATAAAGTTGAAGTAGTGATTCTTAAGAAGGGCAAATTCTATCAGGTTTATCTTCTGCCAATTTTAATTGCTTTCGGAAACGGCGTACTTTCTATTTTCGGTGTAAATAATGGTCTGGAAATGTATTTCTGGATTATTGCCATTGTAACATGTGGCGTATTACTCGGATTAAAAAAGTTTGATCATTTCTGGATTGATTCGTTCATTGCAGGTGTGTTAATCGCTGCGGCCACCGGAATTCCACAAGTGTTGTTCATGGATACTTATTTTACGAATAATCCGGAATACCTGGAAGCAGCAAGAACCTTACCTATGAACCCTAAATTGTATACTTTTCTTATGATCTCGATTTTTGGTATTGCAATCGGTATTTTAATACTTCTATTAAGCTTTATTCTGACGAAACTTACTACCAAATGATCTTCAGAGCGGTATTACTAATCTCACTATTTGTAATAAGCACAATCGAACTTTGCGGACAACCAACGGCCCTGGAAATTATCAAAAAGGCAGATGAAAAAATGAGGGGCACATCAAACCGCTCTGAAATGACCATGACCATTGTTAGACCGGAGTGGTCCCGGGAAATTAAGATGAAGGGATGGGCATTAGGGCAGGAATATAGCCTTATCCTTATCACCGCTCCAGCACGAGACAAAGGTACTGCAATACTAAAAAGAGATAAGGAAATATGGAACTGGCAACCTTCAATTGATCGAGTGGTCAAACTGCCACCTTCAATGATGATGCAGTCATGGATGGGTTCAGACTTCACCAATGATGACCTGGTCAGGGAGTCTTCAATCGTAAATGATTACACCCACGAACTATTGGGTGACACGTTAATGATCGACAGAGAAACCTATAAAATTCTATTAATACCTAAGGAAGGCGCTCCGGTAGTTTGGGGTAAGATACATGCTTACATTACCAAAGAGGAGTATATTCAACTGTTGATTAAGTATTTTGACGAAGATGGATTCCTTATCAATACGATGGTTTTATCAGAAATTAGAAATGTTGGAGGAAGGACGATTCCAACCATTCTGGAAATGATCCCTTCTGAAAACCCGGATCATAAAACTATTATTACATACCAGGATATAGCGTTTGATGTGCCAATCAAAGACACTTTTTTCAGTATCCAAAGTATGAAAAGGGTCAGGTAAATATGTATTTCAAGCTAGCCTGGAGAAATATTTGGAGAAATAAAAGACGGACTGCAATCACACTGGCAGCCATCGCTTTCGCTGTATTCTTTGCGTGTGTAATGCAGTCAATGCAACTGGGCTCTTATGAAAGAATGATCGATAATGTCGTTCGCTTTCATACTGGCTATGTCCAAATTCATGACAGTGGTTATTGGGAAGACCGTACGCTTGATAAGAGTTTCTTATTCGACCGGGAAATTCAGCAAAAGATAAAAGCGCTTCCTGAAATACTGGTAGTTGTACCGCGGTTAGAATCATTTGCCCTGGCCGCCTTTATGAATCAGTCAAAAGGTGCTTTGGTGATTGCAACAGACCCTGCCACAGAAAATCAACTAACCCAATTGAAGAGCAAAATTTTGGAAGGAGAGTATTTTGATCTTGACGATAAAGCAGTAATGATTGGAAGTGGGTTGGCAAATTACCTCAAAATGAATGTTGGAGATACTTTAATATTAATTGGACAAGGCTACCATGGGGTCAATGCCGCCGGTAAGTATCCCATAAAAGGGATAGTAAAATTTCCAGCTCCCGATTTGAATAATCGACTGGTGTATTTGCCTTTGAAGGAGGGTCAATGGCTGTATGGTGCAGAGGAAAGGTTGACCTCTATTGCCCTGGTCTTGCCTTCAGATGATGAAGTTAATCAGGTTATCAGTTCCTCCAAACAAATTCTGAACAGTGATTTCGAAGTAATGGGCTGGAGAGATATGCTTCCGGGACTGGTACAGCAAATAGAATTAGATTATGTAGGTGGACTGATCATGCTTGCAATTCTTTACACCATTATTGGGTTTGGTATCTTCGGTACTTTCCTTATGATGGCTCGGGAACGGAAACATGAATTTGGAATAATGATCGCCATTGGAATGAAAAGGATCAAGCTCCAAACCATATTGTTATTGGAAACCTTACTGATGGCGGCCGTGGCTGTAGTAACGGGGATATTGTTCAGTTTGCCGCTGGTAACTTATTTCCATTTTAATCCAATTCCACTTACTGGCGAGTTTGCTGAGGCCATTGAGAAATTTGGACTTGAGCCAATCATACCATTTTCACTAGATCCGGCTCTCTTTATTCGCCAGGCACGGGTCATTTTTGGTTTAACCTTACTGCTGAGCATTTACCCGATATCGTCAGTTTTCAAATTAAAGATCGCATCTGCCATAAGAGATTAAAATGATAGCACTGATTGCCTGGAGAAACGTCTGGAGGAATAGGACCCGAAGTATTGCAGTGATTGGGGCTGTCGTAGTGGGTGTCTGGGGACTCATATTTGCTTTTGGCTTCATGAATAGTTTCATAGCTGACTTTGTAAGCAACGCCATCCTGAGGGAATATTCTCATATTCAATTGCACCACCCGGATTTCAAAAAGGACCATGAAATAAAATATTTTATACCTCGGGGAGGTATCACTCTTGAATCAATTAGTCAAATTAATGAGGTTAAAGCCATGAGTGGTCGGGTGCTGGCAGATGGTATGATCAATTCGCCCAAAACCGCAAACGGAGTAAGGGTTTTTGGCATTGATCTTGGGCAAGAGACTGCAACCACACATTTGGATTCACTTATTGTGGAAGGTGATTATTTCCAAAGCATTTCTCGTAATCCGGTTTTAATACCAAAGTCATTAGCAAAAAAACTAAAAGTTAAGTTGAGATCAAAAGTGGTCTTAACCTTTCAAAATTTGGAGGGAGATATTATAGCCGGAGCATTCAGGATTACCGGTCTTTTCGAGAAGAATTCAGCCAATGGGGGTATTAACACCGCTTTTGTTAGAAAGGAGGATCTTCAGAATCTGTTGGGCCTGTCAAATAACATTCATGAGATAGCAATACTTCTCGATAAAATAGAGAACGAGCCCCTGGTGATTGCACGCATACGGAATCAGTACAGTAATTTGTTAACTGAATCCTGGAGAGACCTGGCGCCAGAGCTAGAACTAATGCAGGGACAGGTGAAAATCAACATGTCTATTGTGATGGCCATAATGATGTTGGCACTAGGTTTTGGCATGGTCAATACAATGTTAATGGCCGTATTGGAGCGATTCAGGGAGATAGGTATGCTCAAAGCTGTAGGTATGAGAAAAGGTAAGATCTTTAAAATGATCCTGGCCGAAACATTGTACATGGCCTTGATCGGAACACCTATTGGGATGTTTGTTGGAATACAGACAATCAATTATTTAAACCGCGTGGGTGTAGATTTATCAGCCTATTCAGAAGGCTTGAAAGATTTCGGATATGACACTATTTTCTATCCGGCAATCGATTTTTCAATGGTCATCTCAATTGCAATCGGCGTTGGTGTAACAGCGTTGCTGGCATCGCTATATCCTGGCATTAAGGCAATCAAATTAAACCCTGTGGAAGCATTGAGAAAAATATGAGTGTAATAAAAGTAGTTAATGTAACCAAAGTCTATAACGAGACGGTCGTTCATGTGAATGCTCTAAATGGGGCATCGTTCGAAATTGAAGAGGGTGAATTCACAGCCATAGTCGGGCCCTCAGGTTCAGGAAAATCAACGCTTCTAAATATTATAGGTGGCCTTGACTATCCCACTTCTGGTAAAGTGGAGATCGCGGGGGCTGATATCTCCCAATTAAGCGAGGGTCAAATGATCGACTTTCGTTTGCAAAACATTGGGTTTGTCTTTCAATCCTTCAATCTCATACCCGTCCTAACTGCCAAGGAAAATGTGGAGTTTATCATGCTATTACAAAAGAGGCCTAAATCCGAAATGGAAAAAAGATCAGTGGCCCTGCTTGATGAAATGGGATTGGGTGACAGGATCAATAATCGTCCGGCCGAGCTATCAGGGGGGCAGCAGCAGAGAGTGGCAGTAGCAAGGGCGCTTGCTTCCAAGCCAAAATTTATTCTTGCTGATGAGCCCACGGCCAATCTCGATTCTGTAGCTACTTCGAATTTATTGGACATCATGGCCAAAATGAATCGGGAGGAGAAAGTGACATTTGTCTTTTCCACCCATGATCAGCGAGTGATTGAAAAAGCCAGAAGAGTGCTTACCATAGAAGATGGCCTGATTGTAAATGACGAAGTAAGAGATTAATGAAAACCACATTTAGTAGATTTTTCAGATTAATATATATACATTTAAAAATGTATATATATGAGAAGAACTAAAGAAGAAGCAGAGGCGACCAGAAGAGGTATTTTAAAAGCAGGGATGAGAGTTTTCCTTAAAAAGGGTTATTCCTTTGTTGGTGATGACGGCTACCCTAGATGACATTGCCGCGGAAATTGGGATGACTAGGGGAGCGGTTTATTGGCATTTTAGGAATAAGGAAGATGTATTAAGCCAACTCTGTCAGGAGCAGTATACAAGATTTACCCTAGAAATTGAGGAGGAATTGAAAAAAAAGCTATCCGCTTTTAAAAAATTAAAAAGGATAGTAGAAATAAATTTCCACGCCCTTTATGACAATGAGGATTTCTGCAATTTTATTGAGCTAACCTGGTTCAAGACTGAGTCAACTCATTTTAATAAACTACTTAAAGACAAAGAGAAAATCACCGAACATTTCAATGAGACTATTACAAAAGTTTTGACCCAATGCCGAAAAACGGGTGAAGTGAAAAAATCAATTAATCCCATGATTACTGCCCTTTCGATAACAACATTGCTCAACGGTATTTTTCGGGGATATTTTCTTATGCCTGATAAAATGAGAAATAAAAAAGTGGCGGTATCAATTTTGGATGACTATATGCAATCCTTAACTCTTAAACCAAGTGGTTATGAGACAAAACGTATTTGATTTTCTAAATAATCGAATATTTACACTCATTGTTCTTTTACTTTTTACCATTATCAGCGTTACACTCAAGAACTATAGTTATTTCTTAGGTATGGCGATCGTATTGCTCCTGTTGTGGTCTAGCCACTGGAATTGGCTTCACTTTGGAATTACCAAACCTGATTGGATGAAAACGGCCCAACGAGCTATTGGTTGGAGTGTCGTAATTTTTATTGTAAATGATGTTTTATTTACTCCTTTAATTGAATTGTACATAGAACCAATTGATCTGAGTGGGTTCGAATGGCTCAAGGGGAATGTTGCAGGCCTAATCATTTTTACTCTTTTCATGTGGGTAATTGCTGGTTTCGGAGAAGAAATACTTTATCGTGGTTATATTATGAAACAGATTGCCTACATAGTGGGTGATAATAAGATGGCCTGGCATATCGGTGCAGTTTTGTCTTCTGTTCTCTTTGGCCTGGCGCATTTATACCAGGGGCCAAGTGGAGTCATAACTACTGGTTTTGTAGGATTAATTTTCGCTTATATCTTTCTTTTCAATCCCAAAAACCTCATACTAACCATGCTAATCCACGGATTTTATGATATGATTGGCATAACATTTATTTACCTCGATAAAGAAACACTAATAAGCGATTGGGTAAAATCCATGATTGTATAAAGATGTTGGGATCGGGGTATTATAACAGCAAAAAAGACACTAATTTTGCAGCCCCAATATGCAAAGTGAGGCCGCGATACAGGAACAAAATGTCGATGAACTAAGTCCTAAGGAGTTCATTATCATAAAACGAGCAAGGGTCAATAATCTTAAGAACTTAAGTGTAGCCATTCCTCGGAACCAACTGGTCGTGATTACAGGCTTGTCCGGTTCTGGCAAATCCTCGCTGGCCTTTGATACGCTGTTTGCCGAAGGGCAGCGCAAATATGTGGAAAGCCTGAGTTCATATGCCCGACAGTTTCTGGGACGAATGGAAAAACCTGAGGTAGACTACATTAAAGGTGTTTCGCCGGCAATTGCCATTGAGCAGAAGGTTAATACGCGAAATCCGAGATCGACTGTGGGAACGACCACCGAGATCTATGATTACCTGAAGTTGCTCTTCGCCAGAATTGGGAAAACAATCTCTCCAAAAAGCGGAAAGGTTGTTTCAAGGGATAGCGTAAGTTCTGTGACAGATTGGATTTTTGGTTTTGGAGAAAACAAGGTGATCGTCAGTTGTCCGTTACATCTCAAAGCGGATCGTAATTTTGAGGAGGAACTGAATATTCTTTTGAGTAAGGGCTATACACGTCTACTCTCCAAAAAGGGCATGGTGTTTATTGAAGATCTGCTCCAGTCCGGATGGAAAGAGAAAGAGACTACTGAGTTCTCTATTTTGATTGACAGGACTTCCGTGATTCCCGGTGATGAGGACAGCCAGTACCGAATAGCTGACTCTATCCAGACCGCATTTTTTGAAGGAGAAGGAATCTGTATTGCGGAGGTAGTTGACCAAAAAAAGAAGGAATTCAGCGATCGGTTTGAGCTGGATGGGATACGATTTGAAGAGCCAAGTGCAAATCTATTTAGTTTCAATAATCCATATGGAGCTTGTCGAAGATGCGAAGGGTTTGGTAAGGTCCTTGGCATAGATGAAGATCTAGTCATTCCTGATAAAAGCATGTCAGTGTTTGAAGGGGCGATTGCCCCCTGGAGGAGTGAGACCATGAGGGAATGGTTAAACCCTTTACTGGATATGGCTGACCATTTCGATTTTCCCATTCACCGGCCATTCCGTGACCTTGATCCTGACCAGAAGGAATTCTTATGGAAAGGGAACGGTCGTTTTGAGGGTTTGAATAGTTTTTTCCATCACTTGGAATCCCAAACCTATAAAATTCAATATCGTGTTTTATTATCCAGATACAGGGGTAAAACTAACTGCCCTGAATGCTTAGGGACGAGGCTTCGTAAAGATGCGGCATATGTTAAAATCAAAAACGCTTCAATAACAGACCTTGTGTTGAAGCCAGTAACCGAAGTGATGAATTTCTTCGAACAACTGCAACTGGATGATTATGAACAGGAGATTGCAAAGCGAATAATAAAGGAACTGAGGAGTAGGCTGGAATACCTGGAAAAGGTAGGATTAAGTTACCTGACCCTTAACCGGTTAACCGGTTCCCTTTCTGGAGGTGAATATCAGCGCATCAAACTGGCCACATCATTGGGTAGTGCACTGGTGGGCTCGATGTACATACTGGATGAACCTAGTATAGGTCTTCATCCCAGGGATACTCAGCGCTTGGTAAGTGTCTTGCGTGGATTAAGAAATCTGGGCAATTCCGTTATCGTGGTGGAGCATGAAGAAGAGGTGATGAAAGCGGCTGATCAAATCATCGATATTGGTCCGGCAGCGGGGATTCATGGTGGTGAACTGGTGTTCCAGGGTAACTGGAACGATCTGACCACGGAAAAGCATTCGATTACCGCCCAATACCTTAACGGCGCACAGGTCATCAAAACGCCTGATATCCGGAGGAAATGGAGGGAATCCATTAAGATATTGGGAGCGAGAGAAAATAACTTAAAAGAAATAGATGTTGAGATTCCTTTAGGGGTAATGACAGCGGTGACTGGTGTCAGTGGGTCGGGTAAATCAACTTTGGTCAGGAAAATATTATACCCCGCGTTGGGTAAGATTTTAGGCACCGTTGGAGAAATGGGTGGTAAATATGATCAGCTTTCCGGAGATTATAAAAAAGTCACTGCAATTGAGTTGGTGGATCAGAATCCCATAGGAAAATCTTCACGATCCAATCCGGTTACTTATGTAAAGGCTTACGATGCCATACGACAACTGTTTGCTGATCAGCCTCTTGCTAAACAAAGAGGATACAAACCCTCTCACTTTTCCTTCAACATTGATGGTGGGCGATGTGAGAATTGCCAGGGAGAAGGGGAAGTCAAGATCGAGATGCAGTTCATGGCTGACATCCACCTTACCTGCGAGATATGTAACGGGAAAAGATTCAAGCAGGAGATACTCGATATTAAGCATAAGGATAAGGACATTGCAGCAATTCTAAACCTGACACTTGATGAAGGTATAGACTTCTTTGATGATAAGAAGGCCATTGTGAATCGTTTGAAACCTCTTCAGGACGTTGGCCTGGGGTATGTCAAACTTGGGCAATCTTCAAATACTCTTTCAGGTGGTGAGGCCCAACGCGTTAAACTGGCTTCATTTATTGGAAAAGGCAAGCAATCGAAAGACGACCGCACTCTTTTTATTTTCGATGAACCCACAACCGGATTGCATTTTCATGACATTAATAAATTATTGGATGCACTGAATGCTTTGGTCAACCAGGGCCATTCGGTACTGATTATTGAACATAATGTTGAAGTGATCAAATCTTCAGACTGGATTATCGACCTGGGGCCTGAAGGTGGCGATGAAGGAGGAAATGTAGTTTTCGCCGGAACTCCGGAGGAAATCGTGAGTGCAATGAAAGGCCATACAGCTTATTACTTAAAAGATAAACTCCATCTTAATACCTAATTTTGTATAATACATTATCAGGTAATATAAATTACTATATATGTAATATACAGTTTAGGTAATGAATCCTGGGGAGATCCATTACCTGTTCTAAGTTTTGTAATCGAATTAAGGGAATATATTGTGAGTTCAAAGTGATGATTATTCCATATAACAAAGATTTTGAAAGCATTAACCTTCCACAGTAAAGAAAATCTTTCCTATGGTACCGTATCAGATCCAGTAATTGTTGAATCCGGAGATGCGATTGTAAAAGTGGAATGGACAGCCATTTGTGGTTCTGATCTTCATGTTTACCGGGAACATGAAAAAGGTCTTGATCCAGGGACAGTAATGGGGCATGAGTTTGTTGGTGAAATTGTGGAGGTTGGTAACAGTGTTAAGAACTTTTCGAAAGATTCACACGTAGTAAGTCCATTTACTACCAGTTGTGGTCAATGCTACTACTGCAAGATCGGATTGACCTGTCGATGTATCCATGGGCAACTTTATGGTTGGGTGGAAAACGGACATGGTTTACATGGCGCACAAGCGGAATATGTTCGGGTTCCCATGGCTGATAGTACATTATTTAGTATTCCGGAAGGTGTAGACCACAAGGAAATACTATTCATTGGGGACATCTTGTCCACGGGATATTATTGTGCTGAAAATGCAGAAATTACTCCGGACAAGACTTTAGTGGTGGTTGGATGTGGCCCTGTAGGCCTAATGGCTATTATTGGGGCCATAGAACAGGGGGTAAACAAGGTTTTTGCCATTGATTCTGTAGAAGAACGTTTGGTCAAAGCCTCAAACTATGGCGCCTTGCCCATCAACTTTCAAACCCAAAATCCGATCGATGTAATTCAAGGTATGACCCAGGGGCGGGGAGCCGATGCGGTTATGGAGGTTGTTGGTAGCCCATCAGCGCAAAGATTGGCTGTTGATTTAGTTAGACCTGGAGGTATCGTGTCAACTGTTGGCGTCCATACTTCAGATCACTTTGCTTTTAGTCCGGTAGAAGCTTATGACAAGAACCTGACTTTTAAAATTGGGCGTTGCCCGGCAAGGCACTACATGGACAAACTATCAAAGATCGTTTTGGAAAAGAAATATGATCTTGCTTCGATAATTTCTCATGAGTTATCGCTTTCCCAGGGAGGAGAAGCCTATAAGATCTTTGATCAAAAACTGGACAATAGCCTCAAAATCCTATTGTCTCCTTAGGTTTTCCTGAATCATTACATTTGCTAAAAATTTAATCTATGCTCCAGCGTGTACAAACCATTTTTCTGACTCTTGTATTCATGGCCATGATTGTAGCTGTGCTTTCACCGTTGTGGCAAAAGTTTGATAGTGTGACAAATGGAGCCATACAACTCACTGCCATTAACCTGACACAATATGAAGACTTCGAAAAAAAAGTAGTTACTTCCCAATCTTGGACATTTTACATCGCACTAATCGCACTAATTGCAGCTGGAGTTGCTGCCTACTCAGTAACTCAATACAAAAAAAGACTGACCCAGATCAAACTTGGAGCTTTAAATTCTTTGCTAATGGGTGGTAGCCTGATCTTAACTATTTATTTTTCTTTCCAGGGTGAAAAAATGCTGGAACCCGAGGTTAAAGGCGCCTATTTACCCGGGTTTTACGCCATTTTTGTGGCCCTGATATTTAACCTGATGGCTAACAGGTTTATACGACGGGATGAACGGCTGGTGAGGTCGGTGGATCGGATAAGGTAAGGTAGTTTCAGTAATTATAATTTGCTCTCAGTGACGATAGTAATTCTTAATACCTACCATAAAACCTCTTCAACTTACTCGTCAATTGGTCATAAATAGGTATTGTAAATTCAATAAACAAGTCCTGTGGTGTTGGTGGTGGTATTTCAATTCTTTTACATAGCGCCAATTGCTCATCGGTCAGCGCTCTATCATCCCCATTATAGCTGGCCCATTCCGTATACCATACAAAAGTACCAGGAATCTTGTCACTGGAAAGGACCGCATCGTTGCGGCCATCTAAGATCTGCATGGAAAGAAGCCCTTTAGATACCACTTCTTTCTTGAAAATGGTTAGCTCAGCTTTCACTGTGCCAAAAACCGGTTGTTTTTTACCTTCAACAGTTACCTCACCAACCCTGACGCTGTCCCGCACAAATTTTTCGGTTGACTCTCGAATCCTGGTATTGCCAACTGAGTAATCGTCAAAAGCCAGAACCAGGACGTGATCCGGATCCTGCAGTCTTTCCCTTCTAGCCTCCCTTTGAGAATAAAACCGGATAAACTGGTTTGCTGACCAGCTTGCATGGAGGAATTCCTCAACTTTCTCCTGGAAGAAATCACCACTGAGGGAATATCGTCGGGGTACAGGGATTTGCTCTACCGCTACTTTGAGCGTCGCATAGTCTCTGGCCTCGTTCATTTTGTCTTTGACTTCCTTATAGCCATTGACAAAATTGTTGGCGTCTTCAAAATGAAAATATGCTTCTTTGCTGCTATTACGATCCCGTGGATTAAGTTTCTTCATCCCGGCTGAATAACTTTCCTCAGCCGCGTTGCGTTTGGCCCGCTCCATTTTATCGTAATAGTTAAGCGGGTTGGCAATTACCTTCAATGCGCCGGGTGAGCGACGAATTTCCTCATACATTTTATTAATGTATTCGTACGATCCGACGGTTCTTCCCCACTTAAAAGGGTCGTTGGAAGAAGTCAAATTGCCAATTTGATCCTCGTAATACCCTATTGCCAATATATAAGCCTTTCGCAGCGTTGATTTCGACTTACCATGGCCAGGACTTTTCCTTAAACGATCTACAGATTTCATCACAGCATCAAAATAATTTCCCTGCTCCAGGGATTTTTTACCGGATGTACAGGCTGAGATAATTATTACAAGAATGATAAATTGGTAAAATTTCCGCATCAATATTTATTTTTTAATCATTTAGGAATTGCTGAGATCAACTAATAAGTGCAATTGAAGGATGAAAAAGCTTTTAAGGGCTTTTTCATCCTTCAAAAGCCTGAGCAGTGCAATCTTTGGATTGCAAAATGTCAAAAAACTACACACATCTCAGTATTGATCAAAGGTATCAAATTGAAGCATTATTGAAAACAGGAGCTACTCAAAAGGAGATTGCCTGTATCGTTCATTTTCACCCATCTACGATCTCACGTGAGCTTAAGCGAAATGTGGGTTCAAGAGGTAGGGGAGCTGGTGTCTATCGAACAGCAAATGCACAAAGGAGGACCAATCTTCGTCATCAAGAAAAGCCAAAAAGAGTGATTTTCACCAAACCCATGAAAGACTGGATAGTTAACCGGCTCCAAGAAGATAGATGGAGTCCTGAATTGATCAGCCATCAGGGAAAGAAAACGAGAGAATGTCCACTTAGCCATGAATGGATTTACCAATGGATATGGGAATGTAAGCACACCAACCACCAGGAGAACCAAGAATACAAACAACTATACACATATCTAAAACATGGCAAACGAAGGCGCAAACGAGGAAACAGAAAAGATCGTAGAGGTATTATCCCGAATAGGGTATCAATTGAACAGCGACCCCAGATCATTAACAAAAGGGAACGATTGGGAGATATAGAAGTCGATTTAATGATGGGTAAAAACCACAAAGGCTCTTTGTTGGTGATGACAGACCGAGCAAGTCTTTTTACCAGAATCAGAAAGATGCACAGTAAAAATGCCGATCAAATGGCCGAAGCTATTGTGGAGGAACTCTCTCAGGATAAACACAAACTGGAAACACTCACTTTTGATAATGATATGGCATTTTCTAAACATGAGTTGATTGCTCAATCCCTTGATGTGGATGCCTATTTCACTCGTCCCTATACTAGTCAGGATAAAGGGACAGTTGAAAATAGGATTGGGGTAATCAGAAGGTTTTATCCTAAGAAAACAGATATTAGATTTGTTACAGAGGAGCAAATCAAAGTTGTTGAAAACAAAATCAATGAACGCCCTGTTAGAAAATTTAATTACCTAAACGCAAAGCAAGTGCTACAAAGGAAAATTGCACTTATTACTTGAACTTACAATTGAAATTACAAATACCTTACCAAGTTTTCAATTAGATCATCAAGTCACTGCTAAAACGCATATCAATGGATATCTCCCCATCGCGAATAGAAAGGTTTTTTGAAAAATATGAATTCAACACGCCCTATCTTCTTTGTTCCTCGGATTGTCAGTCTTTTACCATCAATGAGATCCTCTCCCTTGAGTCTAATGCCCACGATGAATTTATGGATCTGTACCTCGGTTATACAGAAACCCGGGGTCACCCGGAACTCCGACAAATTATTGCTGATCTCTATGAAACTATTAGCGAGGAGCAGGTTATCGTTTTCGCCGGGGCAGAAGAAGGTGTTTTTGTGCTTTACATGCCATTCTCAAACCCGGTGATCATTATGTAGTGCAACATCCCAACTATCAATCGCTGGAAGAAATACCACGGTCTATCGGGTGCAAGGTCAGTCAATGGAAGTTATCACATAGTTTCAACTGGGAATGTGATCTCGATGTCATCAATGAAACTGTGATTTCGACCACAAAAGCCATAGCAATAATCAATCCTCACAACCCAACCGGAGTATTGATGACCAGGACTGATGTTGAGAGCGTTATAAATATTGCTTCTAATAATGATGCTTATATCTTTTCTGATGAGGTGTATCGTTTCTCCGAATATGATGAGGCAGACAGACTTCCCGCCTTGTGTGATATCTATGATAAGGCTGTCTCTCTTGGGGTAATGTCCAAGTCACTGGGGCTTCCAGGCCTTCGTATTGGTTGGATTGCCACCAGAGATGAAGCAGCATTTAAAAAAATTACCGAGATAAAGGATTTCATCACCATTTGTAATAGTGCCCCTAGTGAGTTCCTTGCAACTATTGCCCTGAAAAACCTGAAGATTGTTTCCGACAGAAACTTGGGTATCATCCAATCAAATCTTTCCCTATTGGATCAATTCTTCAATCGATACAGTGATGTAATCAGGTGGGTCCGGCCTAAGGCGGGACCAATATCCCTTGCCGAAATAATACACCCAATTGATATGGATCAATTTTGCATGACTCTTAGAGATAAGGAAGGCGTACTTGTATTGCCGGGGTCAATTTTTGATTACAGCAATCAACATTTCAGGCTGGGATTTGGCCGCCAAAACCTGCCAGAGGCACTAGAGCGTTTTTCGAGATTTCTGGACGGTGAGTTTTAGTTGATCTTTTTGATACTTAGAAGTTTATAATATATAATGAAGGATTCTAATTCTATTTTAGAAGAAATAGAATATGTTTTATCTTTGGGGCAAATAAAATTTTGAAAACTAGAAAATGGGGGCTACACCAAAATTGGATAAAATAGACCGGGAAATCCTGGAAAAACTTCAAGCTAGCGCCAAGATCACCAATGCACAGTTATCCAAAGAAATTGGCCTTTCACCTGCTCCAACTTTAGAGAGAGTAAAAAAGCTGGAGAATTCAGGAATTATAAAAAGCTACCACGCCGTACTTGATACTTCTAAAATAGGATTAGGGGTCAGTACCTTTGTTATGGTGAATTTAAAAGGCCACAATAGGACTAATATTGACAGTTTTCTTGCCGAGATCAACAAAATAGATGAGGTTATTGAGTGCCATCATGTCACCGGGACGAGTGATTTTATTTTAAAGATCATAGCATGTGATATACCTTCTTATCAGAAACTGATGTTAGAGAAAGTGACAGACATCAAAGAAGTAGATAATATGCAGTCGCTGGTAATCCTTTCTACGTTTAAGGATAGAAAAGTAATGCCTCTACCGGAAAGTACTACAATATCATGACCAGAACCGGGGATTTAATTCTTAACAAGAAGGAAGTCAGTCAGAAAATCCGAAGGATTGCTTACGAAATTTATGAGAACAATTTTGAAGAGAAGGAGCTGATTATAGCTGGTATCTATGATCGAGGTTTTTCACTGGCAAAAAGAATTGTTAAAGAATTGTCCCAGATCAGTCCTTTAAAAACGCAACTGGTCAAGGTCTCCATCAACAAGATAAGTCCATTAAAGGAAGAAATTAGTTTGGACTGTGATTTGCGAATGTTAAGGAATAAGTCCGTAGTGTTGGTTGACGATGTGCTCAAGACTGGCAGAACAATGTCATTCAGCCTCAAAGCGTTCCTGGGAGCTGAGATACGAAAGATGGAGGCTGCCGTTTTGGTCGACAGAAGTCACAAGTCATTCCCAATCGATGCTAAGTATAAGGGATATGAATTGTCGACCACCATTAATGAGCATGTTGAGGTAAAATTAGGCGGGGTTGACCAAGGGGTCTATCTTTCCTGACTCCAACTTCTTTATTCCTCAACACGAGGGCATTTAAGAATTGATATTCCGCATTAGCTGCCCATTTTCGAAATTCATCCTGTTTGGAACTGAATTTATTAAGGAAGCGCAGAAACCCTGATAGGTCAAACGTATTGGATGATATACCAGCCCCCGCATTACAGGCATCTATGGCATTACAGGACTGCTCATAATGGCCTTTTACCGGAACCACCATGACAGGGTTTGCCCAAGTACATTGCCTCGCATATTGATTCAAATCCAGCTGTAGAAACATAACCTTTACAACCACTCATATACTCCAGAAACTTCCGATCATTCAACCAGTGGAAGGTCAAATTAGGATGGGGCTGTACTCATCATCCACTTCTTCATTGTCCCAAAAGCAATGGATTCTAATGTCCTGATTATGTTCATGCCATTCCAATAGCTCTTCACTGTAACCTTTATTCAGGAGGTAGGCCAGTATATAATCCCTTTCGATGACTTCACAGGTTTTTATGTCGGTTCTTAAAAGTGGCGGAAATACCAGGAGTTTGGGATCCTCAGGCCTGCTGTAGGAAGTGAACGAGAGGGCTAGTTGATTTTTTGCACCGATAGCGGTGAGTTTGTTATTTAACAAAAACAACCATCTATCAATCGTTCCTGAAGCAAACTGGAAATCCTCATGGTGTGCCAGGTACTGATGTCCTATACACATATAAACTAAGCCCGGACGAAAGATCAAGTTGTACAGGCCACCCAATGGATCATAAAAATTGAGAAAGACATCGGGTTTTACTTTTTTTACTACCTTATACACTTCTAAAATACTCTTAATATATCGATGAAGATTGAACAGGCCATTGGCAATAGCGGCCCAGATACGGACGCTTTTACCCTTGCGATCTGTTACAAATCCGGGACTGGGTAACGATTCTACATTGACGGCTTTCACCTTATTCAGGAAGAAATCCGGTACAACTCTCCTGGAATTGGTTCCTACAAAAACATGTTCAACACTATGACCTGCTTTTTGAAGGATTGCCGAAAGTGTAATTGCCTGGGTCATGTGCCCTCTGCCTTCACCCTGAACCAGAAATACATATTTAAGTTTTCTATGCTCCATTAGGTAAGTCATTTAGATCATCTTGTTGATCTGACGTTCCATATTTGGCATAAAGATCAATAAAATGGTGGTTAATTTCCTCATCTTCTGACCGGTCTTGAATGGTATCTGTCAAATTCCCGACGACATCAATCAATATTGCGAATGTCCTGTCTTTTATCGTGTGTATTTCAAGCCACGGTCTCATTCACGGGTTAGATTTTTTGGTTCCACCAAGATGACTTCTTCCCTGTCAAGTTTGACCTTGCCGGCGGCAAAGCCTTTGGGTTTTCGGACAAATTTCTTGAGTGTATAAATAACGGGGCATAACGGGAAGTGTTTCCCTTTAGAATACCATGCAGCTAATTGAGCAACCTTTTCAATTACGTTAGAGGGAAAATTTTCCTCCGATTGATACTTCAAAACTACGTGTGATCCTGCTACATCCCTGGCATGAAACCACATGTCATCTTTATTCGCATATTGTAGTGTCAACCGGTCGTTGGATTTTGCATTTTTACCCACCAATACAGTGAAATAATCTATTTCAAATTGATGGTAAGGTAGTTCTTTGGTTGGTTGGGATTTGAAGTCTTTCACTTTGAATTGAGCCCTTAATTGTTTGATATTCTCGAATTCTTTTACTTGCTGTAGTAGTAGTTCTGATTTCACTAATTCTTGCGTCTTCGAAGACAGACTTTCCTTGATTTTTTTTATCTCTATTCCCTGGTTTTTATTTTTATTATAAAATTTTTCAGCATTCTTCTGAGCCGATAATTTGGGATTTAGTTTAACGGAAATTGTCTCGTTGTTGTAAAAATCAAAAAGTTCGATCTTGTCTGTTCGTGGTACGATCATGTGAAGGTTGGCCATGATGACATCAGCTACCTGGTCGTTTCGCTTTGTTGACAACTCCCGGAGCTTGGATTTCGCCTTAATAATATAATTCCCGGTCCGTGTGATCTTTTGTTCAAGTTGACGGCTAATTAGATTCTTTTCTTTTTCAAGCACTTTAAATTTTACATACCGGCTATAGAATGCATTAATTGTCTCAATTGCAGAATCGAACTTAGCAATAGTTTCCCCCATCTTGACCAATGACAAGTGCAATTTGTCCTTATAGGTGATTAGATAAAACCTAGAATCAGCTAATTCAACTAGTAGTTGTTCAACCATGATCCATTGGTCTGCGATATTTTTTTCCAAAAAACCGAGAGTACTCAGATAGTCGGACAAAATTTGACCAAAAGTTGGGAACAGTAGGCGCAAGTCTCCATTGTTTTTTATGAAGTTCTCTTGCGTTTGGTCGATAGTCCTGTTAAAACCTTTTAGCGTAAGGGTTTCATCTTTGGCTTTTTGGGTTTTGAAAAGTTTGGGGTATTCATTGGCTGTGAACAATAGAATGTTACTTTGTCTGCCAAACAGTTTAAAAATGAGGTTTTGACCCTGAGCGAAAGAGATCTGAAAACTTCTTTCGTTTCTATTAACCCGGATTTTTTTTACAAGACAATCAATCAACTCAGTGAAAAGGTCAATACTATTTTTATTTGCTCGTTTAAAATCTCCCGCAAATGATAGAATACCTTGTTGATGACTAAGGTCCGCCTTAATGTAGTAGTCGGTTTTGGAATTTGTAAAACCCAAAATCAATTCGTCCTTATTTTGGCTGAAACAGGATTTAAGCAGATGTCCGGCCAGTTTGGCATTTAATTCTTCAGCCAGGTGTTTAAGAAAATAATAGTTTTGATGCACTGAGGATTATTCTAGGTGTCAAACTTAGGCCATTCTTCAACAAACTTAGAGACAGATTTTGAGTCCATCGTAAGCCAGTTTGATCCCATCCGGTAGTTCATTGGATACATCCTGGTGTTTTCCAAGGGCGTGGCTTATGTGAGTAATGTAGGTAGTCTCAACTTCGAGATCTTTTGCTACTTCGATGGCTTCTTCAAGACTGAAATGTGAGATATGGGTTGTTTTTCTGAGTGCGTTGAGAACTAGCGCTTTTGAGCCTTTTATTTTGTCCTTTTCCTTTTCCGAAATGAAGCTGGCATCGGTAATATAGGTGAAGTCCTCAATGCGATATCCATACACGGAGAGCTTATGATGCATTACCTCGATAGGAGTAAGTAGAGTGCTTGAAATCGTAAATGGTTCAGTAGAAATTTCGTGCACCCGAACTTTTGGGATACCTGGATATTTGTGTTCAACGAATACGTATTCGTATTCCTTTCTGAGTTGGTCCAAAACATCTCTTCTTGCATAGACGGGTATTTCCTCTTTCTGAAGAAAATTGAAACATCTCACATCATCCATTCCCGCGGTATGGTCTTTATGTTGGTGTGTATAAACGACAGCGTCTAGTGTTGACACCCGCTCTCGCAGCATCTGTTGGCGGAAATCCGGACCTGTGTCAACCACAATATTCTGATCATCTACATTGATGAGAATAGATGTTCTTAGTCTATTATCTCTGAAATCAACTGAGCGACAAACTTCGCATGTACAACCAATTACCGGAACACCTTGGGATGTTCCTGTACCAAGAAAGGTGATTGTCAAATCTGTAGTTCTGTTTGAGTGATTTTTAAAAACAACTTTCTGTTTTTCTCACTAAGATTATCCGTGTTAATATCGATAGTATGTAATATTTCTATCAAACTGCTAATACGGCCATCGAGCGGGAAATATTTGTTAATCATGGCAATTTTTGAGTCGTTAAGTATGCAATACCCTGAATGGAAATTTCCTTTTTCGTATCTCAGTAGATATTCGGTTTCTGAAAATATATCCTCCAGCTTAGCCAGAAGTGCTTTGGTATACTTAATTGACATTTGTTTCGGTGTATCTATGCACCATTTCAACCAGGTTATCAAAATTAAGAGGTTTGGGTATGTAATCGTTAATGCCTGCCTCTTTGAAATCGGCCAGTGAATAATTTTTAGCATTACCGGTAATGGCGATGATGGGTATTGCTGATTTGGTTTTGTTAGGAAGCGCCCTTATTGCTCTTGCGCAATCCATTCCATCCATAACTGGCATATTGATATCCATTAAGATGAGATCGAAATCCTCTTGATTCAACTTTTCCAGCACCTGTTCGCCATTTTTGGCACCTATTATTTCATAATTCTGGATCTCGAGAATCTTTTTAGTTAGGTTTTGAATCACGGAGCTGTCTTCAGCAATTATAACTCTTTTCATTAGTAAATGTCATTAGGTCGACTAGTTCACGATTGAGTCATCAAATACCTTGGTTGAGTTTTCCTGGAACTCTTTGAATCTTTCATTTAAAACCTCAAGTTTTTTATTCAAGTCCTTTGGCTTGTTTTTCTTTAATTCGGCTTCAATAGTTTCGGCACATTTAGCTATCCTCTCAATTCCCAAGGTTCCGGCTGAGCCTTTCATTGTATGTAGTTCCAGGCGAACACCTTCATAATCGTCATTTTTAAGAGCTTTATAGCAATTTACTAATTGTTCTTGAGTCTCTCTATCAAAATCTTCCAAGAGAGGTCTAAGAATTTCTTTTCCGCCGTGACGGCAGAGGTTGCTTAATGTATTTTGGTTAATAATCAACCCTTCATCATCCGAATTGTCCTCTGCAAAGATTATGCTGTCCACGCCTTTAGGTTCAAATTTCAACCAGTCTTTCACTTTTGATATCAAATCCTTGGCTTTAATTGGTTTGGGTAGATAGTCATCCATTCCCTGGCTAAGGAAGCGGCTTCGGTCCTCTTCCATTGAATATGCTGTCATAGCTACAATGGGAGGTACCTTATCCAAGCCAAGGGATCTGATTTTTTCAGTGGTTTTGATCCCATCCATTTCGGGCATTTGAATATCCATAAAAATGAGATCATATTTGTTATTATGGACTTTTTTAAGCGCTTCTTTGCCACTTATGGCTTCATCTACACTACAGCCGGCCTTTTTGAGAATTTGGCCAGCGACTTTACGGTTTATCGAGTTGTCATCAACAACTAACAGGTAGGGTTGTTTATTTTCAAATTCATCAGTAAAGCCAGATTCCACATGTGTCCAATCTTCGATTGTCACATCACCGGGCGCAATTTCCGCTTTAAATGTGAACCAAAATGTGCTACCCAGACCAAGTGTGGAGTGAACACCTATTTCACCTGACATAGATTTTGTCAACTCCTTTGATATTGCCAGACCAAGTCCAGTCCCGCCATAATTTTTAGTAATGGAGTTATCAACCTGCATAAAACTATTGAACAGTTTTTTCTGATCTTCGTCTGAAATGCCAATTCCTGAGTCTTTGATCTGAACACGTATTGAAGATTTATTATTTGTCCTTTTGATTTCCTTAGCACTGATGTGGATAGTACCTCCACTCTTAGAAAACTTTATTGCATTTGAAGTGAGATTGGAAAGAATTTGCAAAAGGCGTGTTTCATCCGCATAAACCACATTGGGTAAGTTATCTGCAAGATGATAATACAGGCTGTTTTGATTGACGCGGGCCTGGCGGGAGAAAAGATCATAGAGTTTCTCAAAAGTATATTTGATTTTAACAGGATTACTCCGAAGTTCCATTTTACCAGCCTCTATCTTCGACAGGTCAAGGATGTCATTGAGAATGTGAAGTAATGTTTCCGAGGATTTTTTGATGGTTTTCACATAGTCCTGTTGTTCCTCGTCAAGTTTAGTACTGGCTATTAGATCTATCATCCCAATAACGCCATTCATTGGAGTCCTAATTTCATGGCTCATATTGGCAAGAAACCGTTCCTTTACTTTTAGAGATTTCTCCGCTACTTTTAGAGATTTCTCCGCTAGATCTTTCGCAGATTTTAATTCTTCATAAGCTTTTCTTAGTTGCGAGATGTCTCGGACCACTCCTTCTATCTGAATTGGTGTGTTTTTGTGATATATCATTCTCACATTGCACAGGCATTGAAGCTGTTCACCACTATTAGTGCTGAGGGTTGCGTCGAGGTTCCTTATGCTCTTTTGCGCAGAAAGCTCCTCAAACAAGTTATCGACTTCGGATTGTATGTTATAGAACTTGCCAATATCCGCTCCAAGTAGTTCTTCTCGTTCAAAACCTAAAATTTCGGTAGCTGACGGGCTAATCATTACTATTTTTCCAGAAAGGTCGCATCTGAAATAAATATCTTGTATGGATTCAAAAATAGTTCTGAACTTTTCTTCACTCTCTGCCAGCGCTATTTCAGAAAGTTTCTTTTCTGTTATGTTGTTAGCGATGACTGAAACCTCTTCTACTTTTCCATCAGGGTTCTGAATTGGATTGATAAATACATCTCTCCAGATAGTATTGTCTGTTATATCCGATAACTCAGTCTGGAAATTAACTACGTCTCCTTCAAAAGCCTTTTCATAATGTTCGATCCAACTAGTGCCAAATTGTTGTTCATGCTTTTTTCGAGTCTGACCCCATAGTTTGTCCTCAATATTTATATCGTAGAAATTACTTAAAATGTCTGCGTAGTTCTGGTTAAAAGAGGTGATGTTGTAGTTACGGTCAATCGACCAGATTTCGTGTGTACTACTCTCAAATATGGCCTTGATCCTGGCATTTTGATTTTTTATTTGAATTTCCTGCCGTTTTCGCTCGATGGCCATTGACATCTGACTGGAAATAAAATCCAGTAGTTCCAGGTCTTTATGGTTATAGGCCGGACGATCGCGAAATGAGTGAAAAGAAATAACCCCTTTTTGCTCACCCTCAATTATCAATTGAACGCCCAACCATATAAAGGGCAGAGGTCCTTTAATCTTTAATTTTTTGGTTTTGGTAATTCTACGAATACCGTCCTCATATATCATAAGCGGCTTTCGACGCTCAAAAGTATATTCAGCAAGAATCTTTCCGAGTTCCTTATATTCCGGTATTTCCTCACCAACAGCTGCCTCACTTATGTAGTAGGGAAATGTAATTTGGGAATTTTCCTTGAGTGCCACAGCAAAATTCTGAATTTTGAGTATCGAATTTAACTGTAGGTAGATGCTAGCATATAGGATATCAAGATTGTAGCTTGTAGTAGTGACGTTGGCAATTTTATAAAAAAGGCTTTGTGCCTTCTCCGCCCGTACTCTTTCGCTTGTATCATAAAAGATACCCCTGAACTCAATGGGGATGTCATTTTCTTTAGTGCAATGGATTCTTCCTGAAACGAATATGTTTTTGCCATATTTTGAGACCAAGACCGTTTCGAATTTCTCAAAATTCTCGACTGCTGCAATGCTCTTGAGTTTTTCCTTTGTTTTGTCCCAATATTCTTCCTGCACTATGTCTTTAAGAGTAAGTGTCTCAAGGTCTTTGTCATTGTAGCCCAACTTGTTTTTCCAGGCCTCATTGGCAAATCTCATAACACCTTCGGAATTAAAAATCTGAATGAGATCTGATGAATTATCGAACAACTCCTTGAGTTGAGCATTAGTTTTTTCAAGGGTGTCTCTGACTTTTCGTCTTTCTGTGATATTCTCGCCTATGAATGTGACACAAACAATTTCTCCATTATGATTTTTTGAAGTGATCGGACTAAGCCTGAAGTGGAACTTCTCATTATTCAAATGAACCCTAGCGGTAATACTCTCATTGAAGTCATTCTTTTTTAATAGTTCGAGAAAGTTATCTGCTTTGAAGGATTCCGATTCTTCAAATAGAAAATGATTAAGTATGCTCCTGTTCAATAGCTCCGTATCCTCACATTTTAAGGTTGCCAACATCGCCTGATTGATAAAAATTATTTTACCATTAACATCTATGGCTACTGAAAGGACCTTTGATTGCTCTAAAGATTCATGCAGATTGGTTAATGTGCCTAATTTATCCTTATCGGACTTGTCAAAGGTCTTATTTGTAGAGGAAACAGTAGAGACCGCTAATTCTTCATTAGATTGTTTAATATTATCTTCGACCAATTTCATCAGGCAATTTTTGGCGAAAAAAGAGGTTGACTCGCTTCTTAAAAGGTTTATAAATATAATGAATTTTAGACTGCTTTGGAATTAAGTAATACGAAGAAGGAGAAATATGTGTTTGTTGTTGTCGGACCTACGGCAGTCGGGAAAAGTGAAATTGTCATTGAAATAGCGAGGTACTTTAAAACGGCGATAATTTCAGCAGATTCCAGGCAGTTTTATAAAGAATTAAATATTGGTTCAGCAAAACCAAGTTCGAAACAACTCCGGAATGTAAAGCATTATTTCATCAACAGCCATTCCATACATGATTTTTATAGCGCCGGAAGATTTGAAAGTGATGTACTGGCACTCCTGGATTCTCTTTTTGTCAAAACTTCTTTTGCAGTCCTTGTAGGTGGATCAGGAATGTACATTGATGCAGTGTGCAATGGCTTTAATGACATGCCCGATGTGCCACAAGAAATCAGACAACATTATAGGAATTTGCTACAGGATAAAGGGTTGGAGTTCCTGGTAGAATTATTACGAACACAGGATTTACCTTATTATGGATTAGTTGATAAGACCAACCCTCAACGAATAGTAAGAGCCCTGGAGGTTATCCATTTTACCGGTGAAAAATTTAGTTCTTACATTCAAAATACGATACAAGAAAGATCTTTTAAAGCGGTAAAAGTGGGTTTGACTATGGAAAGAGAGTTGCTTTATGAGAGAATCGATAAACGAATGGAAAATATGATAGCAAATGGTTTATTTGATGAAGCGAAGCAACTTTATCCATATAAAGATCTTTATGCGTTACAGACGGTCGGCTATTCTGAAATCTTTGATTTAATTGATGGAAAGTATGATCAAGCAGAAGCCATAAGATTATTGAAGCGTAATTCCAGGAGGTACGCTAAAAGACAACTTACATGGTTCAATCGTGATCCGGAAATTCACTGGTTTGATCCTAATAACAACAAAGACATCATTCGGTTTTTGAAGCAGGTAATCAAGGAGAACCAACCAAATTGATCTCTAATGCGTGGAGGTAGTACAATTTGCAACTCGATCACTAATTTATATTCTTTGTAAGCGATTATCAGGTTGGGTCAATGAAAATCTTTATTAATGACATTCCGGTATTAATCAAAAAGCCTACTGCGGCTATGAACATTGATGATTTTGATTTGATTATCGATCCTGAACTGAGCAAAGTACCAGCGAAAAAATTAATAGATGATGTTCTGGTAAGAAATGCCAGCAAGGAAGATATTGATCATTTGCTCAAATTGATGACAAAAAAGAAGTTTAAGAACCTTGATGCCCTCACTTTTACAGTTAAAAACAGGGCAGAAGCCGTTGAATATTTGAAACGGAAATTCAGGGTTATACCAGCTGCTGGAGGAGTTGTTAGCGAAAATGGCCGAATAATACTCATCTTTCGTAGAAAAAAGTGGGATTTGCCTAAAGGCAAATTGAAGAAAAAAGAATCAAAAAAGGCCGGAGCAGTTAGGGAGGTTGAAGAGGAATGTGGAATTAAGGTCACATTAAGAAATAAGATCTGTACAACCTGGCACACCTATTTGCTCAATGGGAAGTACATATTAAAAAAAACCCATTGGTATCACATGGGATGTCACGATGATAGCCAAATGACCCCTCAGGCCGATGAAGAAATTGAAGATGTGCAATGGATGGACTTTGACCAAACCAGACAAGCGTTATATAACTCTTATCGGACTGTGCGCCATGTCATCAAGCGATATTACTCAGTGAAAAGTGAGGAAATAGCTCAGGAGGGCAATTGATAGGGCAAAAAAGGAGATACGTTACCACCATATTTATGAACTTCCCTAATTATTGATGAGCTTATCGGCGCCAGTTCCGGTGATGTTATAAGAAAAACCGTTTCTAATTCAGCATTCAAATACTTATTAACTTGTGAGATGCCATTCTCAAATTCAAAATCCGTTGTGTTTCGTAATCCTCTGACTAGAAAACGGGCATTATTCTTCCTGGCTAGTTCGGCTGTCAACTCATCATAAACCTGCACTTTGACCCGATCATTATTTACAAAGGCCGTTTTGATACATTTTAACATCAAATCAATATCAAAGTACCTGGTCTTCTGTGAATTGTGTCCTACCGTAATAATGACTTCATCGAATATTTTAAGACTTCGTAAAACGATGTCTTCATGACCTCGTGTAAAGGGATCAAATGAGCCTGGAAAAAGTGCCACTTTAGTCATGGCTATTCACATAGAAGAATACTCAGGACGTCAAAAAACTGATGGTCCGGAATATCATCAAAATGATAACTAAACTTCAAATAAGATGGTTTACCACCAAATGATATGTTGCGGATATATTTTCTCAGTAACTGAACATGGGGTGAATCCTGTGTTATATCTCCCCAAAGAATCAATTTACTGGTTTTCTGACTGAGTGATAGCTCTTTGAATACTAACATAATATAGCGTAGGTAATCTTCACTGGACTTAACTGCAAATTGATTGTAATACTGAAGTTTCTGATCCTGTGAAACTATTAAGTGCATCACTCCTTTGTTAACCAGAATAAACATGGCTTTTTCGTGGGAGTGATCGTCATATCGATGAACACCCTCTATGAGCGCACTTCCCTGATGTAGAATCTGAATTTCTTTTTGTTGATAAACAGATTTAAGCCATGTGGATAACTTCCTATCGATTGTAAAAATATTTACGGCATTGGAGCTTATGTGCTTATAATGAAACAGCTTTTCACTATTTTCTTTAACCTCGCAATTTACCTGGAGGTATTCTTTCGCTGAATGAGGTTGGAAATGATCAGAAGGCACAAGCGTAAACTTGTGTGATTTAAATGCAATTTTGATCGAATGCCAGAAACCAGCCATCAGCAAGTGATGGTTTTCAAAGAGTTTTTGTACTACCAGTAGTCTAGTATTAATTGTTCTGACATCCTGAAAAATGAAATTCTCAATTAGGAGGCACCTGTTTGTAGTAGTGTCAATGACGCAGAATTGCAGATCTCGGATGCCGATTTGAATAGACAGGCAGTAATTATGCAGCTTATCTACACCGAAAGCTTCATCCTTAACCTTTTCAAGGATTTTATAGTTGGCCGAGATAGTTTCCAAAATATCTTTATTCCCAGTTACCAGCAGTTGTCACCTGGGTTCTTGATCCAAACCTCAGAGGTTTTTTGATATTTGACTCGTTACTCTCTTTCCTAGCGGGGTTGACGGGGGCAGTGTTTCTAACTTCAACTACATCTACCATCACACCACTTTTCTCAATTTGATCTGCCCACATCGCAAATTTTTTACTATCTGACCCAGGTACATTCATCAAGGTTTCTAAGTCGAAATTGGGCCATTTTTGTGCTGTAAAAATGGAATCTCTTACTAACACTGTTCCAAGAGTGTCTATATCAACAAATATGCTGTCAGCCCCATAATCTAGAACGAAAATAGTCTCTTTTCTTTCAGTGATATAGAATCTTCCGGTATCCAGAAAGGATAGAAGGTCATCCGAACTTGCGGTATACCTTCCGGTAACCGCTTGAAACGCAATTTGACCTTCTCTGATCATTTGCAATTTTTCGATCACCCTAGCCTCTATTGTGGCGATTCTGTCTTCCTCATCAATTTTAGTTTTAATGCTACTAAACAGAAACCATGCAAGCCCTAGTGAAACAGCTGCGAAGACGTAGGTCAGTATTTTTGTGGTGTTCATTTCAGCCTAATTTGTTGCAATAATAAATATTTTGAAAAGTAAAACATAATGTAAGCAATCTCCTATTTTAGGTAATTATTCTTAAAATTAAAAACGCCTTTCGATCGATATAATGCTTCAAAGGAGGTCAAGTCACAAAATCTCACATGAACATTTTTTTTTCCTTCCTTGTGAAGTGCATCTATATTCAGAAATCGCACTTCTTCAATAATTTGCTCCTTACCGCTTACTTCGGGATCGTAACCTTTCTTTAACTGCCCACCTGTCCGACTCATTTCAAAAAAAATCTCAATGGCATGTAAATATTGATCAATAAACTCATTAATGAAAAGAAAATCCTTTATAGAAACTTCAACGCCAGTTTCTTCAATAAACTCTTTTTTGACGGTGTCTTCCAATGACGCACCTCTGTCTACCCCGCCGCCCGGAGGAATCCACAGGTATCCCGCACTTCCCAAATCACGGTGTTTTACCATTAAAATTTGTTCATTTTCAACTAAAACGCCACAAGCCCGCACCCTTACTTTTCCACCATATATATATTCGATCCTGGACTTCATATCACTAAATCTGAAAAAAAATCAACCCGATGCTCCGAAAGCAATTTTTTTGAAGAAATCAAGACGCAAGATACTTGCCTTCCGAAGTATTATTGTACAGCGGACGGGAAAGATTGATAGGCAATAAATTACAATTTCAAAAGCTGACCATCTAATTCTAAGATTCTCGTATGCTGAATTTTTAGGCAATGAACTTTACAAATTACTGAATGTCAAGCCTTTGTTCTCGCATCTTGGCTACCTTCCGGTAAAGGCAATTTCCTATTAATTTCTCGAATGACAAATGCGGGTTAATATTAGTAAGCCAAATAATTCGCATCTTTGATCTCATGCCATTACCCTCCCAAGTATTAGCTAATAAGTTTCCGTTTGAACCCACCCAAGGCCAGAAAAATCTTTTTCCTCTCATTGACAAATTTCTGAATGGTGAGGACGAAAAGCCTTGTCTGGTGATTAAAGGTTATGCTGGTACCGGTAAAACTACTGTTATTAGCGAACTGGTTAAAATTTTGCTCTTATTCAATTTCAAACAGGTCTTGATGGCCCCTACGGGTAGAGCTGCGAAGGTTATGAGCAAATACTCCAAAAAAGTTTCATTTACTATTCATAATAAGATTTATAGGCAAAAAGGAGATCCCGGTAGTAGAAAGTTCGAGTTCCATTTACAGAAAAATTATTCTAAGAACACCGTTTTCATAGTAGATGAAGCTTCAATGCTGCCAAACGAGTCAGGCAGCGGAAGCCATGGTCTGCTATCTGATCTTATTCACTATGTATTTCAAACCAATGGCAATCGATTGTTATTGGTAGGTGATGATGCCCAGTTGCCACCGGTAGGTCAGTTAGACAGCCCCGGGCTCAATATTGAATTGCTGAGAGATAAATACCATCTCAATGTTATCTCAGCCGAATTAAAGGATGTAATGCGTCAGGAACAGGAATCAGGAATTTTGAAAAATGCTACCTTTCTTCGCAGCAGTATAGGAAAAGATGACTGGCAAATTGGATTTGAAACGAAAAGTTATAATGACATCTTTCGTATGACTAGCGAAAAAATGGAAGATGGCATCAGGTATTGTTATGATAAGTATGGAAAGGAAAATACGATTATCATTTGCCGTTCCAACAAACAAGCGGTTCAGTATAATCATTTTATACGCAGACAGATACTTTTTAGAGAAGAAGAAATTGAAGTGGGAGATGTCATTATGAACGTAAGAAATAACTATTATTATGCTCCTACTTATTCGCCATCGGGATTCATTGCCAATGGTGATTTTATGGAAGTACTAAAGATCATTGATTTTGAAGAAATGTATGAATTCAGATTCGCCAGGCTTGAATTGAGATTACTTGACTATGACTTTGAGGAAACATTTGAAGCTCGTGTGATGCTTGATACATTACACTCACCTCTACCCAATTTATCATTGGATGAAAGCAAAATTCTATATCAACAGGTTTTAGATGATTATAAAGATCTTGCGGAGGCAGGTGAAAGAAAGTTAATGGTTAAGAACGATCCATACATGAATGCCCTTCAAATAAAATATGCTTATGCCTTAACCTGTCATAAATCACAAGGTGGTCAATGGAATGCTGTTTTTGTGGATCAGGGCTATTTGAGGGAACAAATGATCGATAAAGAATATTTGAGGTGGTTATATACGGGCATTACTAGAGCAACTGACGAACTCTTTCTGGTTAATTTCTATCCCAAATTTTTCAGTAATTGATAGACCGGGTGATACAAATTCTGATATTCATTGGTTTTGCTTGGGCTGCTAACTCTCAGACTGATCAAAACCTACCTGGCCCGATTTTATCTTTCGAGGAATCTTATCACGACTTCGAGACCATTGTACAGGGAGAAATTGTTGACTATGTCTTCAAATTCATTAACAAGGGAGATCGTCCTCTGGTTATTAGCAATGTGCTAACTTCATGTGGTTGTACTGCCTCCGAGTGGCCCAAGACCCCCATTGAGCCCGGAAGTGAGGGCGTTATTAAAGCTACATTTAACAGTAGAGGCAAATTTGGCCAACAAAAAAAAATAATTACTGTATTATCTAACGCACCAAATAATAGAATGGAAATAGTCATTAAGGCGTTTGTATTGCCAAAACGTTCTAATTTCTGAAAAAATACATTTTTACGTATAGAATAATTTAATTTATTTAACATTCATTTTATTACATTTGGGCCGAAATAAAAGAAAAACTTCATGTTTGCAAGAGCGAGAAAAACCAAGACAGAAGAGTATTTGGAAAACGAATTTTATGAGAATGAGTCTCTTTTCGCTGATCTCAACCCAAAAGATGAAGACGAAGAAGATATATTCGAAAAAATAGCGGTTAAGAAAAGACGAGGAAGAAAGAAAAAAGACAGGTAAGATTAGTTGAATTTAGTTTGCATCTCTATCCATCTCTCCGGGATATCCCCATTAGTAGCAGATTCATAATCTGAGTAATTACAAGGTATTATCGCATTTCTCGCGAACTTATGATAGTCGTTAGGATAAGGAACTTCCAACCACCACTTTTCGGTCATTTTACTTTTATAAAAAATGACCGAAGAAGGATCTTTGTCCAGGGAAATTTCGTATTTCAAGTAATTATTTGAGCCAAAGCCCTTCTCATTTTTTCTCTGGTAGTATCCTTCTATAAAATACCATATCATAGTGGCAATTACCGAAGCAGTACTAAAATTGTTATCATCATATTGAGGGTAATATTCATAAATTCCGAATGAACTTAATTTGTTATTGAGACCACCATACCAACATATTTGACATGCCTCCTCTCCTGTAAGCCCAAAGACCTGTGTCCTGATATTTCCCGGACAATATGCATTTTGAATAGCCGCAATATCCCACACCATAATATCTGCTTCCCGAACCAGCGGTTCAATATCCTTGACATCGCTTTTGATTTGCCCTAACCTTATAGCGTCGAAAAACAAAGTTTCAAGTGTGTTAATGGAGGACTCATCATTAAGATATGACTGATGGGCTAAGTGTATGTAATTGAAGAGGTAATTTGGCTCTTTTGTAAAAATATCAAACAGAAAACGCTGGTTAGATGGAATATCATTGGAGTCGTTGAGGTCGATGTATGAGTCGATATTAATAAGACTAACTAATTTATCAAATGACTCATAGGCCTGGAATTGAGGAAGTGCGAAATCGTGACTACTACCGAATATAACGGGTAAAATATTTTTTGATATTAACCCACTGCAAACCTCCTCTAGCCTATGTTTCGTATCATTGAGTTCTATTCCGTTACGCAAATTACCCAAGTCGATAATTCTGTAAGATCCACTCCCTTTTTTAAGGTTATATAGCTTCTGGCGTATAAAGAAGGAGGATTTTTCCATTTCCCCCGATGTTTCAGAACCCCTTGAATCTGTTATCCCTATTAATGCGATATCAAAACCATCTGGTTCAGAAATACTGTATGAATTGATCGTGAGTGACTTTGATACTGCGTGGGGAGATTTGATTCCTTCAAAGAGTTCCTCCTCAATTGAATCAAAGAAAAGATTCAGATCCATAATTGAAATTAGAAATAAAAAAAAAAAGGGAAAATGCTGCATTTCCCCTTCATAAGCTTTCTGTTTATCCTCCAAAATCGTCGAAGCGAATATTTTCAGGAGGTACACCCAAATCGTCCAACATTTTGAGAACTGCCTGGTTCATCAATGGAGGTCCGCACAAATAATATTCTACTTCTTCAGGTTCAGGGTGGTCTTTTAGATAATTATCATACAGCACCTGGTGGATGAACCCCGTATAACCATCACCATTTTTATCATCAAGGTTTTCTTTAATCTTCCAGTTGTCTTCAGGCAATGGCTCAGACAATCCAATGTGGAAATTGAAATTCGGAAATCCCTTTTCAATTTTACTGAAATGATCCAAGTAGAATAGTTCTTTCTTGGAGCGTCCCCCATACCAATAAGATACTTTTCGGTCAGTTTTCTCGGTGTGGAACAAATGGAAGATATGAGATCTTAATGGGGCCATTCCCGCTCCACCACCGACGTAGATCATTTCCCTTTGTGTAGGATTGATAAAGAATTCGCCATATGGCCCTGAAATGGTTACCTTATCACCTAGTTTTCTGGAGAAGACATATGATGAGCAGATACCTGGATTAACATCCATCCAATTGCCTGCTTGCCTATCCCAGGGTGGCGTAGCAACCCTGATGTCCAGCATTACAATATTTCCCTCTGCCGGGTGGTTAGCCATAGAATATGCTCTGAAAATAGGCTCGTCATTCTTCATTTTGAGACCCCATAATTTGAACTTATCCCAATCACTCTGGAAAACGTCATTTGCATGGCCTAGTTCCGGATGAGGAGTTATATCAATATCTTTAAAATCGGCTTCTACCTCAGGCACATCGATTTGGATGTATCCACCGGACTGAAAATCCAGGGTCTGACCTTCTGGTAATTTCACTACAAATTCTTTAATGAATGTTGAAACGTTGTAATTTGAAATCACTTCACATTCCCATTTTTTTATACCAAAGATCTCTTCTGGAATATGAATATGCATATCCTCTTTCACCTTAACCTGGCAAGAAAGGCGAACTTTTTCTTTTTGCTCATTCCGACTTAGGTGTCCTACTTCGGTAGGAAGAACATCTCCTCCGCCGTCCTCCACAATACACTTGCACATGGCGCAAGTTCCACCACCACCACATGCAGATGGCAGGAATATTTTCTGCGCTGATAGTGTAGATAAGAGTGAGCTCCCGGCTGAAGCAACAATGGGATTACTCTCGTCCCCATTTATGATGATATTTACCGGACCACTTTGAACTAATTTAGACTGTGCAAATAGAAGGATGAGCACCAGTAGCAATATCACAAAGGTGAATGCTATAATTGTAGTGAAAACAATTTCCATTGAGAAATTTTAGTTTGATCAAAACTATGCGTACAAATATATTTTGAATTGTACCTTAAAACAAAACTTGCTCAACTTGTGCAAAGGCCGGCTGAAAACATAACTCTAATTGTTGATTTGGTACAGGAAAAAGAATATATAGATGTTAGAAACCAGGCTAAAAGAAATCATTAGGGATATAGATGATTTTCCAAAGGAGGGAATTGTTTTTAAAGACATTACCCCTATTCTGTCAAGACCCAAGCTGGTGAGTGAAATCATCGAAAAATTTAAGGAAGAACTGATTCCATACAAAGTAGACTCAATTGCATGCATTGAAAGTCGTGGTTTCTGGTTTGGTACTATTCTGGCCTATGAAATGGGATTGCCGATAATTCCAATTAGAAAAAAAGGCAAACTTCCACACAAGACGGTATCCGTTCAATATGACCTGGAGTACGGCTCTGCCACAATTGAGGCTCATGAAGATGCGATTGTGAAGGGTAGCAAGGTTTTGGTACATGACGATTTATTAGCAACGGGTGGAACTGCTGCGGCTACAGCAGATTTGGTGACACAGACGGGAGGTATTCTTGTTGGTTTTTCTTTTCTGGTTAATCTGACATTTCTTAATGGTACGGAGAAGCTAAGCGCTTATAGCACCAATGTTATTAGTATTGTCAATTATTAGGCTTCAATTCTAGGGGAATATGGAATGAGAATCGAGTAGAAAACACATTGTCTATCCCGTTTTTTGTTCCCCATTCTGAAATATTATCGAGGTAGTCTGTAAGCGAATTCATTAACCCAAACTGAAAACTTAGGCCGAAATTGTTTTCGAATAAGTAAAGGAAACCGAATTGCGTCGGTAACATTAATGTAATATTGGAAAA
>CAXXNX010000024.1:0-27528 GCA_963664285.2 Cyclobacteriaceae bacterium | reverse complement strand
TCGCCGGGGCGAAACATCTATCCTCCCTTCCATTTGTGGACGCCAGTCGAATTGGTATTTGGGGTTGGAGTTACGGTGCATATATTTCTTCATTGGCTATGTTCATAGGCGCTGATTATTTTAAAGTGGGAATTGCAGTTTCCCCAGTCTCGACCTGGAGGTTTTATGACACCATTTACACTGAAAGATACCTTCAAAGACCTCAGAAAAATTCCTCTGGCTATGACGACAATTCACCATTAACTCATGCTTCGAAACTCAAGGGAAAATTCTTACTGGTTCATGGCACCGGAGATGACAACGTGCATTTTCAAAACTCCATTGCTTTACAAGATGAACTCATCTTAAATGGTAAACAATTTCAAAGTTTCTACTACCCCAATAGAACCCATGGCATTGCGGATTATAATGCCAGGGTCCATCTTTACACTATGATGACTGAATTCATTTTAAAGGCTAAGTTCTAAATAACACAGCAATTATTATTATCTTCGCTATATGATATCAAGTCAAGAGATCAAAAATTTATTTGCACAATTGCCGATAAGTTCCCAAACCGAATTGTTGGATGAGTTGCTCCAGGAGCAAGAATTACAAGGCAAAGTATTGATTGCCGCTCAACAACAAATAGCAGAGAAAAGAAAGAAGAAACCCTGTCCAAATTGCACAAGCGAGAAGGTATATAAGAGGGGCAGACAAAAAGGTGTGCAGATGTATCAGTGCAATGAATGTAAAAGATGGTACAGTGAAACAACAGGGACACCTTTGTATGACATCAAGCTTAAATCAAAATGGCAATCTTATCTGCGCTGCATGGAGCAGGGCATGCCGATAAAAAAGATAGCAAAACAAATCGGAATAAGCATCCAGACAAGCTTCGACTGGCGGCATAAGATATTGAGTTCACTAAATGAGTTTGTTCCCGAACAGTTATCCTCGGAAGTAGAATGTGATGAATTGGAACTGGCACTTAACAACAAGGGCAGTCGAAATTTAGATAGGGCAGCAAGAAAGAGGGGAAACGATTTCATACGGAATATGGGAAAGGAAGAGGTCACAGTTGTCCAGGTAGTAACAGCGGTTGAACGCAAGGGGGAGAAGTACCTTAAAGCTGTTGCATCAAAACGGCTGAGCAAAGAAGAAATTTCAAAGGCATTGGATGGGAAGTTGGCCTACGGTGCAACCTTGATTACAGATAAGCACCCTTCTTATAAGGCTTTTGCCAAAGACAACCCCTCCATAAAGCACAAAGCGCTATTGGCCAAAGATCATGTGGATAGAGATGATAAAACAATCCATCTGCAAAAAGTAAACAATGTTCACACTCAACTTAGGACATTCTTACGCCCATTCAATGGTGTCAGTTCCAAATATTTGCAAAACTACCTGAATTGGTATGCTTATGCTGACCGAATAAGAGAGAGTAAAACAACTTTGAAACAATGGTTTCTGACTATGCTATTAACGGATCAAGCCTATCATCTGTATGAGCTATTTAAACAAAATGCTGTTATAATTAGAACTTAGCTATTTTAAATAACCTTTGATATGACTGTCAAAGCCTTAGACGAGCTCTTTAAAAGAGATCTTGGAAAACTAAAAGCGGAGATTGAGCAATATCCAACTGATGAAAGTCTATGGGTAGTAGCTGAGGGAATTGCCAATTCCGGTGGCAATCTGTGTACCCATTTATGCGGTAATCTCAGACATTTTATAGGACATAACATAGCCAATGATGGATATGTAAGAGATCGTGATAAAGAGTTTTCGGTAAAAGATCTCACAAAATCCCAACTGATCTCTGAAATTGAACAGACAATTCATTCAGTTTCGGCTGCATTGAATAAACTCCGTGAAAATGATCTGGATGGCATCTACCCGGATAAAGTTCCAATTCCTGATTCGTCAAATAGACTTATCCTCCTACATCTTTATGCCCATCTTAGTTATCACCTGGGTCAGGTAAATTATCATCGAAGGTTACTGGCCTGATATTTTGAAAAAATGGGTTAAAGTTTTTGCATTGGTGGTTGTTGTGTTAGTAGCGCTCGGTTTTTCACTGCTTACTACTATCGACAAAACACCCATTGAGGAAACAACCTTTTACAAATCAACTCAGAACCGCCTTGATTCGCTGTCAGGCATGGGATTCAAGCATGAAGGTGATACCCTTCGCGTAGGCTGGGCAAAAGTCAACCTGACTCCGCCATTTACAACGTCACTTGCCGGCTATGGAATAACCGAATTTGATTCGGTAAAAGATTCCGTTTGGGTAAGGGCGTTCTTTTTCGACAATGGCCAACAGAAAGTTGCTTTGGTAGTTCCTGACTTACTCGTTTTCCCACCTACGGTTAAGAAAATATTGCAAACTAAATTGGGTACAATCGGTGTCGATGCTATTCAGTATTCTGCAACTCACACTCATCATAGTCTGGGCAACTGGCACCCGGGATTAGTGGGACGATTTTTTGCCGGGCCCTTTAATGAAGCTGTAGTTGATTGGATAGCCATCAAAAGTATTGAGGCTATAGAAAAAGCCAAATCAAACCTTTTTAAAACCAAAATTGCTTATGCCGCTATACAAGCTGAAGACCTTGTTTACAATCGACTGGTAGATGATTTGGGAACCATTGATCCCTGGCTCAGGTTTATGTTGTTGGAACACTCAGGTCAGTCAGCAGTAATTGCTTCATTCTCAGCTCATGCTACCACTATTTCAAGAGATTTAAACGCAATCCACCGGGATTATCCCGGCAAATTAGTGGATGAATTGGAGAAGATTAATGGCATTGACTTTGCCGCATTTATGGCCGGAGCGGTAGCAAGTCATGGACCAGCAGGAAAAGGCATTGGTGAAGTTAAAGCGAATTTCATTGCACAGTCAGGCGCTAGTCAAATTCAACTAATTACTAATGTCCTTAGCCCGGAATATACCACTAAGCTTGGTTATGTATCGGTTGATGTTGATCTACGAGATCCGCAGGTTCGAGTTAGTAGTAAATTGAAACTAAGGCCCTGGGTCTTCACTCAATTATTTGGTGAGTACTCTGCCTCCATCAATGCCGTAAGAATTGGGGAGAATATCCTGGTAGGTACACCCTGTGATTTCTCAGGAGAATTGACGGCGCCTTTAAACAGAAACGCCAGGACTTTGGGTCTTAACCTTATGATCAATAGTTTCAATGGAGATTATATAGGCTATATAACTAAGGAT
This sequence comes from Cyclobacteriaceae bacterium, assembly GCA_963664285.2. GTDB lineage: Bacteria > Bacteroidota > Bacteroidia > Cytophagales > Cyclobacteriaceae > JAJCYL01. The sequence continues at coordinate 24,314 of CAXXNX010000024.1, read as the reverse complement.
ACATGGTATGAGCTGAATGAATACGAAACCCGTGACATGAATTGGTTTGGCCCACAAAATGGCCTGTATTTCTCTTACATCATAGATAGGATCATCAAAATTACCGGGTCTAATTAATTTAGAGTCTATTATTAAAATCACCCTTCAAAATTCTGCGTCCTTAATTAGATATTCAATATCCCTTTCCTTAGAACTTCAGCTTAAACCTTGGCATTATCTGAGGATAATTGGGTGCGTTCGGATGATCCAGGTAGCTGACGCGTTTGACAATATCCAGTCTCAATATTTTAAAGATATTCTCCACTCCAATATTGAATTCAAAGTACGGTCCACCGGTCAAAGCGAAAGTAGCAGCTGAGCCATTGGCATTGACGGGCAATGCCGGAAGATCGTCCGGATGAAGAATAGGATTGTTGTCATCTGTCAATCGACCTAGTAGTCCCTTGAATCCTATTATTGCTCTTAGTTTGGCTTTCTTTAGTAAAGGTATTTTACCCAACAAATATCCGTTAAAGTTGTGTTGAATGCCAAACTCAAATGTTTCATCCCCTACAAATTCCAGGAAGTTCATCTGGTTAAATGAGTAGGGTTGATAAAAGAATGTCTGGTTTGCCCTTGGCAAATTCAACAATGGATAGGGCACTTGGCCCCATAGTTTAAGCCCTCTAAACTCCAGGTCGAAATGACCAAAAGGAGCAGTATAGGTCCTTTTTAAAAAACTCGATGTCCAGCTTGTGATAGTCATAATCTGATCCAAAAACTCCTTTGACTCCCTTGGTGTAGCGGATTTCAAAGATCGGATATTTGTTTACGATGGGGATTCTGAACTGCTTGCCTTGGTAATACTGCTCATTAGGAAGCAATGCGAAAATTCAGCAAAAAAAGTCGCTGGTACCAATGGGTTCCTCAAACGTCGCATCCCCAATGCGAATTGGGAGGAAATAAAGGTCAAAATACCGGCCGGAGTCTGCTCATCTTTAAAATATCCTGCCTTAACCCGGAACCCATTAAACTCCTTGAAATAGACAGCCAGGTACTTATTATGATAGATTTTTTTGTCATTAACGCTTCTCTTAAAGGAAAGGAAAACATTGTCCTCCATCCACAAAATCTACCCGCTCACCGGGGTTGTTGATCTCAACCTGCCTGGTCAGTTCAATTCCATGTCGTGGTGTTTTACTGAAGAAATAGGTCCCAACTACTGCGTACTTCCACTTCTCATCTTTGAATCCATACGCTCCGTAGGTTTCAAATTGAACTTTTTCGCTAAAATCTTCATTGGTTTTGAATCCCAAACCTCATCCTGAACCCCTGAATGTCTCCAAAGCTGTAGAAGGTGCTGACCGGTCCAAGGTCAATTGGCCCGAATTTTCTATACCCAAACAGCACGAAGTTGGCTATGTTCATGAATTTCTTTAAAGTGGGAAGATCTTTCACCTCCTTTACCATTTCATAGATCCCAGCCTCAGACTTGGTAAGTGCAACATGCCTCACCGTCTCCCAATACTCTTCGGAACGTTCCTTGGCATCCTTTTCTACAATCACTTTTCTCAATTCCCCTGTAAAACTTGTTCTCTTTGGGTTGATTGAACACATACTCTTTGTAAGAAAACAGTTCGTTTGCCATAGAGGCCATTATTGTCTTTGGTCCCAAATAGCTTAAACTTGAAGTCAATGGTAATCCTGTCCTGGGATAACATCCAGGCTGCATCATCATAATAATCAAACTCCTGCTCTATTTCAAGGCCATCTACGTAATTGATGTTTGTGGCTTTTGATATCTGTAAGCGTACTTTTTTCACCGCATAACTGGAGTCTGCCGCAATATATAGCTCTCCATTAAAGGCAAGCGCTGTTGGGTTCCTTGGTTGAAAGGCAAGCTTTATCACCCGCGTCTCACCAACATTGGTGGTATCAGTGATATAATACTTATAAGTTGAAGTTGCGAGCGCTGATATGGGACTAACAAACTTCTGGGTTAAGACATCGATATTGTTATCGTAGATGTCAATTGACTGAAACATCTTATCAATCAATGCTGACAGACCCTGCTCATCAATGTATTGGTCGAAACCAACTATCTTCACTGCATCACGATATTCTTTTTCACTTCGCGGGTTCTTTCGATAATAGGACTTGGAACCAATTTCTCTTAAATAAAGAGGCAAGTAGGATTTACCAGTTAAAGCAGAAGTATCAATATAGTTGATTAAGGCTGGGTATTTGGCAGAATTTTTTCTGACAAACTTCTCACTAAGATTGTTCAAGTCAAGCTCTATTTTCTCATACTTGTCATATTCATAAAAATCTAACCCCTCCTTTCTATTCTTACTTTTATTATCAATGACTTTTCTAATAACCGTAACTGCAGGATTTCCTTTGTTGCGGTATTTCAAGCGAGTATCCCTAACTATAACTTCTTCTAATTCTATCTGAGTTGGGGACAGCTTGAAATTGATCCGCTGAATCTTACCTAAACTAACTCGCTCTAATATATCATCATAACCAACATAAGATGCTTTCAGCTCAATTGTAGCTTTGCCTGTCTCTATTGAATAATTCCCTTCGAGGTCGGTTGTGGTACCTGTCGTTGTTCCGACAAAAGTTACATTAACAAAAGGAAGTGGTTCGTTAGTTTCGCTGTCAATCACGCTGCCCCTAATGCGTGTCACTCCCTGACCAATAGAATTAATGGCAATGGTGAGGGTGATAAATAGAAGTATTAATCCTCTCATTGAATCGGCTGTGGGATTGTTGTTTTAATTAAGTCCTTCACTCGTTCAAATATTATACCACAATTCACTGCAGTGATCATCTTTATTTAAGACTAATTATGATACGAATGCCCCTAAAAGAAGATATGCGATTTTATCACCCTTAAATTCAAGGGCGCAAAGATAACCTAAGGGATTCCAAAAAAAGGTCTTCATAATATAAACCATATTTAACCCTTCATAAGTTCTCATTAACTAGTTTTGGAGGAAAATCTTATGCAAAAGCAACGATCCCAGGTGAAGTGATACCCCAAAAAGCGCCCAGAAAATGATCCTGGCCCTTCTTAAGAGGCCCGCTGAAAGGCCCAATGAGGCTTCCAAGCCAAGCCAGACAAAGCCATAACTCATGCTGTATTCATTTACCCCCATACCCTGGGGCACAAAAAACGTCAGGCTGACACTTAAGAATAAAGCCCCAGATACAGTCAGGACCTCAATAAAGGTGGGATTCATCCCAAACACAAGAAATATTATATAGATCTCCAGCATACTCAAAAATCTGGAGGCCATTTTAAAACCAAAACTCACCAGAAATCTTCTCTTGGAAAGACGTTCATGCCTGTACTGGTCCAGAAATTTTAATTTTTTAAGGATGAACCCGGAAAAATTTGTCGGAGCGCTCGAAAGGGTGACCCACATGGCCAGGAGAGAATACAAGAAAAAAGCGATTGCTGTTATCAGTACAATAGTATAGATCTCAGGTTCAAGTGGAGCAATAAACAAGAGCGCAAACGCGGTAATTGAGCTATACATCGTACCGGAAAGCATGTGCAACAATCGATCCTGGATAATGGCCCTGGTGGCAAAATCTATCTCCAGCCATTTGGTAAAATGTTGCACCTTGTAGGGTTCGCCTCCCAATCCTGCTAAAGGTATAATAGTGTTGTAACCATTTCCTGTAAGCTGATTAAAAAGCGTGTGAAAAAAAGGCACCTTAAAATGAGTAAGATTGTAGATACTCATGGTGTCCATGAACATCCCTGGGATGACAGCGAGGAAAACGAAAAATATATTTGTTCTAACTGACGACAATGCCTCACCAATGGTCCCGACATCCATCCTGTAAATGAGAAAACCCAGGATTGCCAGACCTGCCAGGTACAGTACGATTGTCTTATTCTTATGCTTCAGTAAATTAACCATTAAGATTTGTTAGATCTTTGACAACTACCATGAGTTTATTGGGGCAGTATTAATACTTACCATGAATGCTATCAGGTGTGACAAATGAGGTGCGAACTTAGCTATTTTACAAAGGAAATCACCTGAATGCCAATAAATGAAGGCAGTCTTCTTGACGAGATTACGATAACATTGTCCGGATATTCATTCACATCAACAGTGATATCGTAATGTGCCGTGATTTCGTAGCTTTGCGTCAATCAAGTATTGCAATCCTTTTTATTTATTGTCCGATAGCACTTAATACACTATGGGAATGGGAGAAGTACAATTGCCAAAAGTTGCTTTGATCTGTAATGAACGGTTTCCCATCCATTCAACAAGCACCAATCAGGTAATTAAAAACGCCCAGGCTTTGCATGCAGTGGGTTTGCCGATTGACTTAATTATACCATGGCAGCAACAGGAGGTATTTGATCAGAATTATCACTTGAAACAGGAAATTTACAAATACTACAATATTCCTAATGGTCTTGGTATAAAAGTATTGAAGACCCTTCCTGCCAATAAAATTCGATGGGAAAAATTTTCAAATGCAATTGCCGGATTGATTTATGCCAAATACAAAGAATATGACTTAATCTATACTAGAAATAAGTTTACTGCTTTACTCGCACTACTTACTAGAATGTCTTTCATTTTTGAAACCTATAGACTATTAGGAGATGACTTTCCCGTTGTAATGAGGTTATTGGCGAGATTTTCCAAAAAATCCCGTTTAAAAGGGATAATACTTCACAGTAAACTGGCAGAAAAATCATTTTTGCGAAGCGGATTTCCACCAGAAAAACTAACTACAATACATAATGGTTTCGATCTGAGAGACATCAGTCCTGTATTGTCCAGGAAGGAAGCAAGGGCCTTATTGCGGCTGGACAGCACAAAACCATTAATTGTATATGCAGGCAACATGCAAAAAAACAAAAGTGTTGACAGTCTCATTGATTTGGCTGCAAGGACGCCTGAATATGGATTTATGCTAGTTGGGGGCACGTCTAAGGATCTGAATCAGTTAAAAAAATATGCTGCAGAAAAAAGAGTAGAAAATGTTAGTTTTCTAGGGCACAAACCGGTTAGCAAAGTTTCGATGTATCTCTACGCCGCAGATATTTTGATTATGCCGATGGTTTCCAAACCTTTGGAAGGCGGAAAAACCGTTTTACCATTCAAAACTTTTCTCTACCTGGCAGTCGGCCGTCCTATTCTAGCTCCCCAACAAGACGATTTATCGGAGATTTTAAAGGACCGGGAGAATGCGATCCTGGTACCCCCTGATGATATTGAACAAGCCACATTGGCAGTTCGTGAAATCATTGGAGATAAGGAGCTCCAGCAAAAACTCTCCACAAATGCCCTCAGAGATTCAAAAGAAATGACCTGGGAAAAGCGGGCGGGAAAAATCATTCAATGGATACGAGGGTTATAACTCTGATACGATGAACAGGCGCTCTCTTTTAAAACCGATTTTATTGTTATTAGGCATCGGAGTCTTTCTTTTTATGGTTGTTCAATTGGGTTTAGATAATCTCATTGCTCAGTTGAACAAAATAGGCTTATGGTTCTTATTTATTATAGTGCTTTCATTGGCCTGGCAATGTCTGCATGCTCTATCCTGGAAACTCATCTTAGATGTGAAAAATTATCCTGTAAATTTCATCACCTTACTCCGACTGAAATTCACGTCAGATGCGATTAATATGCTTGTCCCGTCGGCAAACCTCGGCGGCGATGCGATCCGTGGATACCTACTTCAAAAATCTATCCCATTAACCTATGCCACCAGTAGTATTGTGGTAGATAAAACCCTTGATTATATAGCCAAGCTTATATTTATGGTATTGGGGCTGACTTTAACATTGATATTTGTCCCCTTGCCGAAATATTGGGCTGAAATTGCTATTGTCTTCCTGCTGATCCTGTTTGTATTTAATGGTTTTTTGGTTTTTGTACAGATTAGGGGTCTTCTAAACAGTAGCCTCAAATTGGTAAAATTTATACCTCCGCTAAGGAAATATTTAGAGCGGCGAACGAATAAAATTCAATTGTTGGATGAAGATATAAAAAAGAGTTATCTCCAAAATCCTCGGATCATTTTGCAAGGGTCTTTATTGCATCTGTCAGCTCGGGTCCTGGGCGTCTTTGAGATATGGTTAATTTTGTGGCTTTTAGAAACAGATCTTCATTTCGTAGAATCGGTGTTTATTTCGTCGCTTACTAATATTGCTAATACGGCGTTTTTTATAATTCCCGGCCAATGGGGTGTGGCAGAAGGAGCCCAGTTCTTTCTTATAAAATTTATCGGTGGCAGTAAAGTTATTGGTCTAAGCCTCGGAGTGATTCGAAGAATCCGAAGACTGATTTTTACAGGTCTGGGCCTAATTACATTTTGGTTAAATAGTAGAGAAAAAATCGTCAATCAGGAAACAGCAAAAGGTTAATGGGGAATAACCTTCTATATAGGGCGTCTTTGAATAAATTAAGATTCTGATAATCAAAGAGTTAAAAGAGGTTTGAAAGGATAAAGAACCCCGAAATCGGCCGAATAGGGCTTTTTCGGGGTTTTTGTTTTGCTAGATTGTGGTGTAGAACACATCTAACACCACAAATTAGAATGCAAAAAAGGCTTTTCCAACCCGAATATGGTTTAACTCCAAAATGGTATTTGTTTAAGAGCAGTAAATTGGGTGCAGTTTATGATAGTCTACCGTGGAATCAGTTAGCGGACTGCCTGCCTGAAGAAAATAACGGACCTGGTGCTCCCCGGTGGTTTTCCTCAAAAGGGATGTTTGCGCTGATGTTTCTTAAGTCCTACCTGAGTATCAGTGATGAGAAACTAATAGAACGCTTTAACTCCGATTGGAGCCTACAGTTGTTCTGTGGCAAAATGTTATCAGACACAGAGAAGATTCGAGACAATGCTATCGTAAGCCGCATCCGCAGTTATCTGGCTGAGCATACAGACTGGCAACAGCTCCAACAAATATTGATCGAACATTGGAAAAGAGACATGAATAATACCCATGTGCTTTTAATGGACGCTACCTGTTATGAGAGTTATATCCGTTTTCCTACTGATGTAAAGCTGTTATGGGAATGCTGCCATTGGGTGTTTGAAAAGCAATTGTTCCGATGGTGTAAAGTAGTGAGAAAGAAAAGGCCTCGCTCCAAATATGTTGAACAAAAGCGCAGACAACGCGATTATGAGAAAAGACGCAGGAAGACCTATAAAGAAGGACGTAAGCGTAAAAAAGCCCTGTTGTATCTGCTACACAAGGGGTTGATCCAACTTCAACAAGTTCTCAACGATGCTAAACTGCCACTGCTTAATGAGCAGGAAAGAGATTACCTGAGAACCATCAAAAAAGTACTTGAACAACAGCAGTTCCTACAAACCCACCCGGCCAAAGAGTTAAAAAACCGCATCGTATCATTGGCAAAACCCTATGTCAGGCCGATAGTCAGGGGAAAAGAGAACAAAAGAGTTGAGTTTGGCATGAAGGTACATATGCTGCAAGTGGATGGGATCTGCATGATTGAGTGTATGAATTTCAACGCTTTCAATGAATCCACCCGGCTCAAGATTAGTACTGTAAAGCACAAACGACACTTTGGAGCACTTAATCAATTGGGAGCTGACCTGATCTATGCCACAAATGCCAATCGAAGATTTTGCACCAAAAAGAAAATCTTCACTTGCTTTCCTAAGAAAGGCCCCCAACCTCTTACTAAACAAGACAGTCGGCTCAGTGGACTCATCGCCAATCAAAGGGCTACAGTGATGGAAGGCAGCTTCGGTGACCACAAAACTCATTACGGGACCAACAGGATTAAAGTTAAAGGAGAGAAAAATGAAAGACTGTTTGTCTTTTTTGCTGTGATGACCGCTAACGCAGTAAAAATTAGTAAAAGAAAACTATTGCTAAATACAGTTGATCCACCATTCCAACAGGCCGCATAACTAAAAAACAAAAGTTCGTTTTCTACTTCAAAGGAAGCACTATGTCTATACACCAAAAACGCACTTTCAAACTCTATTTTGTAACAAAAATTGTACTCTTTCAAGAGCAGGTAATCAGTATGATGATCAATCTCTCCTCTATTGAAAATCCTGATCCCATTTTTAACCCCTCTTTCTTCTCGCTGAACTAATTTTCAAGGACGCCCTATATAATTACCAACTAATACAATCTCGAAACTATCTGTGAGTTTTGAGACAATCTCTTTCACTTTTTGAGCAGTTGATAGGATACTCTCTTCAGATCTATGACATAGCAAAAATGATAATTCGGGGTTTTTATTCATTTAATCATTTCTTTTCACTTGATACTGAAGTATTCGAATAAGCACCCCAGTGTGCCTTCAATGAAAATACAAAAACGAAGAAAGTCATAATAAGGAGGTAAAGCGATACATAAGGCATAACACCAAAAACAGCCATTAAAAAGAAGATCAAAGCAAAAAGATCTCTTTTACCAAACAACGCCAACACCTGCATTACTTTGTCAAAATGTGAAGAACCTTGCTCGAAGCCATAAGAAACATTAAGCTGTGAACCTCCTTTATTATAAATCTTAAGAAATAGGTACAAACTGCCTAACGCCAACACTGCAAAAATTGAGCTCAAGTACAGAAACATTAGGATATAAGGCGGTTCATTGCTGGTTGAAATTCCAATAATCAGCCCCACCAATGCAACAATGTAGGTCAAATTGTCAACTAGCGTGTCCAGCCACTGACCAAAGTCAGAAGACTGAAATTTAAGTCTGGCCAGTTCACCGTCTACCCCATCCAAAACCGAGGTTAGGTGGAAAAGAAAGGCACCGATAAGATAATTGTAGTAACCCCCGAGTGATAAGGAAAAACCACATAGCAGGCCCAGTAATCCAGTAACGATTGTGAACTGATTTGGAGTTACAACCGTTCTCGCGAGTATTCGGGAAACCCTGGTGGAAATCGGCCGATTTAAGTTGCCACTTACCCAACCATCGGTAGGTTTGATCAGACCTTTTATTAAATCCTTCTTTACCTGTTGCAATTGATCCGCAGACTCTACCGGGGAACAGATGAATCGATGGTTTGAAATGACCCTTTTTTCATTGCTAATTTCTTTCCGAAATTCATCCTCATTGTGAGGCAAGCCATCCTCAAAACTGGCATAATAAAAAAGTTGATTGCCATCGGACGAAGGAGGCTTTGAAATTACTTTCTCGATGAGCTCCGCCGATATTACCAGCGCCCTGGTAAATACTATGATATTAGTTGCCTGCAATTGCTTCCGGCAGTCATCGAAATTATTAAAGAGTCGCACATGATATCTCTTCAGATCCAGGTTGGGAGCTTCTCCTGTTATGATTGAGATGTGGTGGATGCCAGCTTTTTTGAGTGCCAGTACATGTCTTTCAACGATAGAAAGGCCGTAGATTTTGGTCTTCGAAATCCGGTCTATGAGCTCATCATCAGGTTCGGGCATGAATATTAATGCTTTAACCCCTGACATCACTTCGTTCATAGACTAACCTTTTGCCTGGATACTGCAGAGGCAATATGTCCTATGATCTCACTTTCATCGAACAATTTTTTGGCATTTTCCCACATGGGGAGGTCGTCAATATCTTGCCATTTGGCCTCCTGTAAAGGAACTGACCTGAATCCCTCACCTTTAACAAGTCCCTGTACTACTTGACTTATTGAGGTGGCTCCATCTTTTACTCGTCTGGAGATTTCTGAACCGGAACCGGAAGGAAAATAGAATAAGCCAATGTCGATTAAATCGTATTGATCCAACTCCTTTCCAATCTCTGCTATCAATCCACGATCTGATCTAACCTTAGTAGCATCGTCAAGATCGAATATATCATTGATCTTAGGATCACAGGCCAAAGCTGGCATAAGAGGTGTTTCCTGTACACCGCTGTAGAAGGCTTTGTAGGTTTTCTGAGAAAACAAATGATCGCACATGGTTAACATAAATGATGCGCCAAGGTTACGAGTGCCTGATTCCAGAGAAAGACCATTCCCCAGGTTATAATCGTTGCAGAATAGAATATTAATATTGAGATTTTTAAGCGCCTGGCTCTTAGTCAAATGTTCCGTAATCATTTCGTAATGGGCACCTAAGACAATGTTGAAATTTTTAATGTCTAAGGCCAAAAAGAGATTAGTAATGGCAATTTCTAAAAGACTAAAGCCTCCAATCTGAAATAGTACCTTAGGTAATAATTCGCCATTTATTTTGAAACGTTCGCTATTTCCAGCAGCTAAGATTATAGCATTCTGTACAGTTACTTCCCCTCTTTTTTCAAATAAATCCATCAATTGTTAGATAAGTTTTCATCAAATTTTTGTAGAAAAATATAGCGGTCGCAAAATTAACCGTTATTTAATCCTCGGCAAAAAATGATTAGACATATGTGCAAAGTGCCTTTTTCCTCGGCCTGCCGCCAAAAATCATCGTAAACGGTAATGTGACAAAATTACAGGTAAAAAGTACTTTTGGCTTCGGTAAAATGAAATATGACGCAATGTTGACTGCTGTGGAACAAACAGCAAAATACACCAATAGGTTAATAGATGAGATCATAGATCAAATGACCAGTACATTGGATTATGGAAGAGCAGAACTGAAATGGTACAATAAAGAAATCAATGAAGCGCTCTTTACTCAGCCTTATACTAAACCAAACGTCATTGGAAAAATATTAGGTCGAACCAGTAGAACAACCTTAACCAAATACATGCATGAACTTACCGATTTAGGGATTCTTTCACACAAACAAGATAAGAAAGAGGTTTTTTATGTAAATAACAATCTGGTGAGGTTCTTGAGGGTTAAATAATTGGACCTTATCAATTTGCCTTTGAACGAATTAAGGGCACCTCTAAAAACCCTATACGAGTCTACGCTTACGCCGAGTCCTTCGCCAGAAGCTACGGCTGCCGGAGAAGGCTAGCTACAGCGTAGAGGGGGGGGGGGGGGGAGATTTGAAGCTTTAGGTTTATTTCTTTTTCTTTGAACGCATTAGCTATGTAGAGAAGGAAAAGTAATGTAGATATGCTTCAAAACTCCTCCCAAAGGGCGAAAACAGGGAAGCGCCCACTCATCGTTAGACAATCAGGAAGTATATGAATCAATTCCCTACTGAAGAGTTGGTCTCTCATGAGTAAAAGGTACGATATCATAATAATTGGAAGCGGGTTTGGGGGGTCTATGACGGCATATAAACTGGTCAATGCTGGAAAAAATGTTCTCATGCTGGAACGCGGTGGTTGGGTTAAGCGAGGACCTGAGAACTGGGAGGCCGGACAGACACTTGAATTAACACCTCAATATGATAAAACCAGCCCACTAAAGGTTGAGTCTGGTGGGAACAAACCGACAATAGGACAATACTCATGTGTGGGCGGACCTTCTGTTTACTTTGGGGGTGTCTCTTTTAGATTTCGGGAAAAGGATTTCGAACCACCCGTGGATATTATTGGCGATTCACAAGCTCAATGGCCTATCACTTATCAAGACCTGGAACCTTACTACGATGAGGCTGAAAAACTTCTCAACATTTCCGGTGAATCAGGAGTAGACCCTACCGAGCCTCACCGAAACGGAGATTTTCCTCAAAAACCAGGCGAATTGGCAAAGATTTCAGAGAAGGTGAAGGAAGCGGCCAAAAACCTTGGGCTCAAACCCTTTCATCTTCCGCTAGCTATCAACTACCATGATTTAAATCGCTCCCTCTGTCAGCAGTGCACAACTTGTGATACGTTTGCCTGTGCTGTTAATGCCAAGAATGATCTGGCTACCATGATTATCCCTGATTTGATTGAAAAGGGAATGGATCTAAGGCCAAATACCGTTGTTATTGAATTGGTACGATCTGAAAATCAGATAACAACAGTTAGATGTGTGGATAAGGAAAAAGGAGAATCTGTCGAGTTTATAGCTGATAAAATAGTCATGTCAGCCGGTGCAATAGGATCACCCTCTCTTCTACTGGCAAACGACCTCAACAAAGTTAACCCGGGTGGCCAGGTAATCGGGAGGTATCTTATGAGACACCTCAATGCTATTGTATTTGGAATTTATCCAGGTACGGCTGATAAAGAGCAGCGATTTCATAAGCAATTGGCCATACTGGACTACTATTTTGGGCATTCTTCTCTTAAAACCAATCTCTCAAAAATTGGCAGTTTACAACAGATCCCAACGCCAAATCCTGGAATTGTGGAGAATGAAGTACCGGGAATATTTGGGAAGGTTCTGGCAAAAGTGGTGAGGCTGCTAACAGGGCTCTTGGCAATAGCCGAGGATCAACCTCAGTTTCAAAACCGTGTCGAACTTGACAGAAACATAGTTGACCAGTATGGTTTGCCACAACCTGTCATCAATCATCAATACTCGGATCGTGACAAGCAAGCATTGAAATTGCTAATTAAGCCAGCCAAAAAAGTAATCGCAGGTACGGGAGCGCTTACCCATTATGTACATCATATCAGGACCTTTTCGCATGCTGTCGGCACTGTTAGAATGGGTGATGATCCCAAACAATCTGCGTTGGATAAAAACTGTCAATTCCGAGGAATTGACAACCTATGGGTTGTTGATGGCAGCTTTATGCCTACTTCTTCTGCAGTAAATCCCAGCCTCACAATCACTGCTAATGCCCTACGAGTTGGTGAAATTCTTGCAAAATGAAAAGCGATGTTTAGTCTGTTCCGTCGATCATCATACTCCCGGTTGAATGAGGAAAAAATTATAGAGAATTATCTGGAGAAAGTTACGCCTCCTAATAACTTCATAGTTGACTTGGGCGCAGGGGATGGCATTAAGATGTCAAACACTTATCGTCTCTTCAAAAAGGAGTATCCAGGTGTAGCCGTCGAGGTCAATGCTACAAAATTTCAACAATTAACATCAAACTACTCAGCTCTTCGGCAAGTCGAAAAAATAAATAAAAAAGTTCTACCTGATAACATCGCACAACTCCTTGAATCAGTAAATACCCCAAAGGATTTTCTTCTACTGGATCTTGACATAGATGGTTTTGACTATTTTGTGCTAGAAGCTATCCTCAAATCATACACCCCCATCCTAATCATAACTGAAATTAATGAGAGCATACCACCTCCGATAAAATTCAAAGTCCTGCCTGATGAAAATTTTGAATGGCGGGGCGGTCATTTCTTTGGGTATAGCATAGCCTGTCTTGATGAAATAATGGGAGCATTCGATTACTCACTGGCAGAACTTCATTATAACAATGCAATACTAGTTTCCAACAGTTATTGGAATGGTGAATCTCTCACTACTAAAGGGGCCTATCTCAAGGGTTACTGGCAAAAGTCAAACAGAAGGAGAAAATTTCGATACAATAGAGATCTGGAGTATCTTTTTGACCTGATGCCGCAACAAATGATCGATCACCTTGCCGATCATTTTAAGGAACACAAAAACCAATATCAGATCAGCTATTAATTCATCGATCAAACCAAATCTCTGTCATTTACTAATTCGGGTAAAAAAATATTTCTATATTATCTGTCTATTTGTTGAATCACCATCACATATGGCCGAAAAATCAATACTAACCGCAGCAGTCAAGAAGCTTAGCAAGAAGGAAATAGATAATTCACTTCTTATTGAAGTAGCCTGGGAGATAGTCAACCAGGTTGGTGGTATATATACGGTCATTCGTTCTAAATCTCCATTTACAGTGAATGCCTGGGGGATAACTATTGTTTACTTGGTCCATATATACCAGAAAAAGCTTCTGTGGAATTCGATCCCATCGAAGATGCTTCCGATGATCCCTTCTTTCAGGCGGTAGTTCAAATGCGAAAAGCTGGTTTGGGTGTGCTATATGGGAGGTGGTTAGTAACAGGACGACCAAAAGTCATATTATTTGATTTACCAACTGTCAATGACAAACTTGGTGAGATAAAACACAAGCTGTGGGAAGATCATGGCATTAGTACTCCTGACAACGATTTTCTCATCAATGGAGTGATAATGTTGGGGGAAATGATCCGCATTTACTTAACCATTCTAACAGAGAAATTTGGTTCGGAACGAAATATAATAACCCATTTTCATGAGTGGATGGCTGCCTCCTGTCTACCGGCTATCAGAAAACAAAACCTCAAACTCACTTCTGTTTTTACAACTCATGCTACAATACTTGGTCGCTACCTTGCCATGAACGATCCTGTATTCTATGATCACTTGCCCTTCTTTGACTGGTCAAAAGAAGCTAAGCACTTCAATATCGAACCAACAGCTAACCTGGAACGATCTGCAGTGCATAGCAGTCACGTTTTCACCACGGTATCCGAAGTTACAGCGCAGGAATGCCGTTATTTACTAGGCCGTGAGCCTGATGTCATTCTTCCGAATGGGATAAATAATGAAAGATTTGAAGCTTTACATGAGTTCCAAAATCTCCATCTTCAATATAAAAAGGAGATTCATGACTTTACTATGACTCACTTCTTCCATAGTTATAGCTTCGATCTTGAAAAAATACTTTACTTCTTTACATCAGGTCGGTATGAATACCTTAATAAAGGTTTTGATCTTACTCTCCAAGCCTTAGCTCAGCTTAATCACCGTTTGAAAACGGAGAAGTCAGACATGACAGTGGTGAGGTTTTGACCAATCAGCCGGGCAGCTTGCTAACAGTCTTTATGAGTATATTAAATTGAATCGTCGGCAGCGAACAGAACTGAGAAACAGAACTGAAGCATCATCAGTTCATTTCGATTGGGAAACACTTGGCAAATATTATAATACCGCTTACAAACTGGCATTGGAGAGGAGTAATAACTAATGGTCAATTATTTAGCATAATCATTTATTGGAACTAAGAAGTACAGTACCCAGGATTTGGGCAAGTTTAGGGGCCTTATAATTTTGAAGCACTTTTAGCAAGGCTGATTTCCTTTTCTTTTCGTCTTTATCGGTGAGGATTGACTTTATTTCCTTCATTTGACTGCCTGTGAGGTGGTCTCCTAATATTTCTAAAATGAACGATTGATCTCCATCCTCCAATGCCTTAAGTTCTTTGACGCACAAATCCATGAGGTCGCCAGCAATCCTTTTACATGTTGTAACCGGATCATATTTTGAAGATGCATCCCTTAACGCCCAGCTTCCATAATCAATTTTGAGCTTTTCAACGGTCAGAATCCGAGGATCATCTTTTCCGAAAATTGTCGATATCAATGTGGCAGCTGTGCTTTTCCATGCTTCAAGATTGAAGTCCTTTTCACTAATCTCCTCTTTCTGTTTGACAAGCATTTCGATTTGTCCGGCGACTTTCATTGGCTTACTTTACCGTAATTTAAAAATTATATCCACCATACAATGCCATTTAAGGACCATTTTTCCGCTATTTCACAGGATTATGCTAAATATCGCCCAACATCCCAGACGAACTTTATCAGTTTATATTAAACCACGTTCCAAACAGAAACCATGCCTGGGATTGTGCTACCGGTAATGGCCAGGCAGCAATAAAGCTTGCTGAACATTTTAATAAAGTAACTGCAACGGAGGCAAGCCATGAGCAGTTAACGAATGCGATCCCCAACGAAAAAGTATTATATAAAGTAGCCCTGGCCGAAAATTCCGGTCTCGATAACAATTCAGTAGACCTAATAACCGTTGCACAGGCATTGCATTGGTTTGACTTCGATAAATTTTATGGTGAAGTAACTCGAGTGGCCAATTTCAATGCCGTTTTTGCAGCCTGGAGTTATGGATTATTTTCTCTCAATAATCCACCGATGGGCAAGCTCTTGAATGAGTTTTATCATGATATTGTAGGGCCCTACTGGCCTCCTGAAAGTGGTGTTTTGTTTTGGCAATATACACTGACAAAAATATTTGACTATCCCTTTTCCATTTAAAGAAATATTATCACCACCATTTCACATGAAAATCTCATATACTCTTGAGCAAGTAATTAATTACTTAGGTACATGGTCAGCCGTAAAAAATTATCGCAAAACAGTAGGCCGGGATCCCTTATTTGGTCTAACCCACAAACTTCAAGGCCACTGGAAAGACTCCCAATCACCTAAAGATGTCCAAACTCCGATATACCTCCGACTCGGGATAATTAAGTGACCACTATTATTTGTATGGCTGATACAATGCCCACAAGAATGATTTAAATTACAGCAAACCTTAAATTCATGAGTCGATTTATCCTTACCGTATTACTCCTGTCATATTTTCAGCCGGTTTTTTCTCAAATTACCGGATCCGAGTTGCTTAGGAAAACCATAGAATATCACGACCCTGAAGGCAATTGGACTAATCTTAGTGCCAGATTATTTTTAGAACAAAGCAGACCAAACGGTAGCTCTCGTTCATCTGAGGTTATCTTAAAGAATGGCCAAAACTATTTTAAGCTAATTGAGAGGATGGAAAATGACGTGATCATAAGAGAATTACAAAATGATTCTTGCACTGTCACCTTCAATGGTTCAGAAGATTTTAGTCAGGAAATTTCTGATAAATATCGTCTATCCAATGACCGGATACTTCGAACACGGAACTACTATGTTTACCTCTATGGTCTTCCCATGAAGTTGACTGATCCTGGTACCAATGTTAATGATGAGGTAAAAGAGGCTTCATTTGATGGCAAAGACTATCTCGAACTGGCTGTCACTTATGACAAAGATGTTGGTTCTGATGATTGGTTTTTTTATATCAATCCATCAACCTATACCATGGAAGGGTACAAGTTTTATCATGAAAATGGAAAAGGAGAATTCATCACTATCGAGGGATTATCAACCATAGGAGGAGTCAAGATTCCCAAGCTTCGACAATGGTATACCACCCAGGACAGCACATTTCTTGGTGCTGACGACCTGACCAGGGTCGAATTAATCTCTAAGTAGAAGGAATAAATGAAAGCTGAGATCAACTAATAAGTGCAATTGAAGGATGAAAAAGCTTTTAAGGGCTTTTTCATCCTTCAAAAGCCTGAGCAGTAATTAATCTTTGGATTGCAAAATGTCAAAAAACTACACACATCTCAGTATTGATCAAAGGTATCAAATTGAAGCATTATTGAAAACAGGAGCTACTCAAAAGGAGATTGCCTGTATCGTTCATTTTCACCCGTCTACGATCTCACGTGAGCTTAAGCGAAATGTGGGTTCAAGAGGTAGGGGAGCTGGTGTCTATCGAACAGCAAATGCCCAAAGGATGACCAATCTTCGTCATCAAGAAAAGCCAAAAAGAGTGATTTTCACCAAACCCATGAAAGACTGGATAGTTAACCGGCTCCAAGAAGATAGATGGAGTCCTGAATTGATCAGCCATCAGGGAAAGAAAACGAGAGAATGTCCACTTAGCCATGAATGGATTTACCAATGGATATGGGAATGTAAGCACACCAACCGCCAGGAGAACCAAGAATACAAACAACTATACACATATCTAAAACATGGCAAACGAAGGCGCAAACGAGGAAACAGAAAAGATCGTAGAGGTATTATCCCGAATAGGGTATCAATTGAACAGCGACCCCAGATCATTAACAAAAGGGAACGATTGGGAGATATAGGAAGTCGATTTAATGATGGGTAAAAACCACAAAGGCTCTTTGTTGGTGATGACAGACCGAGCAAGTACTTTTTACCAGAATCAGAAAGATGCACAGTAAAAATGCCGATCAAATGGCCGAAGCTATTGTGGAGGAACTCTCTCAGGATAAACACAAACTGGAAACACTCACTTTTGATAATGATATGGCATTTTCTAAACATGAGTTGATTGCTCAATCCCTTGATGTGGATGCCTATTTCACTCGTCCCTATACTAGTCAGGATAAAGGGACAGTTGAAAATAGGATTGGGGTAATCAGAAGGTTTTATCCTAAGAAAACAGATATTAGATTTGTTACAGAGGAGCAAATCAAAGTTGTTGAAAACAAAATCAATGAACGCCCTGTTAGAAAATTTAATTACCTAAACGCAAAGCAAGTGCTACAAAGGAAAATTGCACTTATTACTTGAACTTACAAAAAGAGACATTACTAAAAGCCTATATTCTCTGCTCATCCTGTTGCTGTTTTCATGCAGCCAAACTCCAGAAGAATCGGTCAAAATGAAGACATCTAATGATGGTGCTTATACTATTGAACAGACTGAGCAGGTAGTAGATTTGTATATAGGCGATTGTGCAAGTTGTCATGGATCAGACTTACGAGGCACGGAAGGCGGCTCTGCTTTGATTGGATCCGGATTTGTCTTCAAATGGAAAGATAAATCCCTGGGAGATCTATTTTCATATACTAAGACGACCATGCCCCTTAGTAATCCCGGCGTCTATAATGACGAAACTTATGCTGCCTTAGTAGCCTATTTATTAAGGTTCAACAAGTTCATACCAGGTAATAAAGCACTGCCTTCAAGTCTGGATAAATTAAATCAGATTACCCTCAGTAAGCTCCGAAGGGACGAAACTTTGGTTCCGGTAATGCCGATAAGAATCGAGGAACCAATTAAAACAATTGAAGGTGAATGGATGCACCATAGAGGGGATCTTGCAAGCACTAATTATTCTTCTCTTGATCAAATTGATAAAGACAATGCTAAAAATCTCAAGATCGCCTGGCGATGGAAGTCTGATAACTTCGGTCCGAGGCCTGAGTTCTATATGAAAACCACGCCGCTAATGGTGAATGGAATACTTTATACAACCGCTGGAATGAGGCGAACAGTGGTGGCCATATATGCCTTAACAGGAGAAACCATTTGGACCTTCAGGTTCGATGAAGGCAAGAGGACGGGGTATGTTCCGAGACAAAACTCAGGACGGGGAGTATCGTATTGGCAGTCTCCGGATGGTATTGGTGACAGAGTGGTTTACATTACTCCTGGTTATCAACTTATTTCATTGGATGCCAAAACCGGTCAACCAGTTCCACAGTTTGGCGAAAATGGAATTGTTGATTTAAAGGTAGGTTTAGGAAGTCACGTCGATCCGCTAACATCGAGAATAGGGTCAACATCACCACCAACAATTGTAAATGGTGTAATTGTAGTCGGCTCATGTTTTCCTCCCGGACTTGGTTCCTCGGTCTAAAAATCAGGTACGCGGAGATATTGTCGGATATGATGTGCGTACAGGCAGGCAGTTGTGGATTTTTCACACTGTCCCTCAATCCGGAGAATTTGGAAATGAGACATGGGAAAATGATAGTTGGGAATATACTGGAAATACCGGTGTATGGACACCTTTTTCTGCTGATGAAGAATTGGGCTATGTATATCTTCCAGTCGAAGCAGCTTCTGGCGATTTTTATGGCGGTCATCGACCTGGGGATAATCTCTTTTCTCAAAGCCTGGTTTGTTTAAATGCCAAAACCGGAGAAAGGGTGTGGCACTATCAAATCGTACATCATGATATATGGGACTATGATCTTCCTGCGTCGCCAGTTCTTGCTGATATTACTGTAGAGGGCAAAAATATTAAAGCAGTTGTACAAGTGACCAAACAAGCGTTTGCCTTCGTGTTCGATCGAGTAACCGGCGAACCTGTATGGCCAATTGAAGAACTTGCTGTGCCACCTAGTAATGTTCCAGGAGAAAAGCTTCTCCAACTCAGCCATTCCCTCCAGACCGTCCCCTTTTGATAGACAGGTTCGACAAATAATGACCTGATTGATTTTACCCCAGAGATTAAACAGCGCGCATTGGAAATAGCGAGTAAATATCAAAGTGGTCCTCTTTATACTCCTCTTTCAATAGCAAATCCGCCTAACCCGAAAAATTCATAGTAGACAATAAAAAACAGGCATAAATTGCTTATATTGAGATAGTTAGACAACAAAATAAGCAATTAATTTATGCCTGAATATAAGGAAAAAGATACCGTATTTTATCGAGGAAAACAAGCTTTTAAATTTGATTTTTCAGCATCAGCGATTAGCTCAGACGGAGCGATATTGTTAAGTGAAAAAGTAGAGAGAAAGACTGGTCTATTAAAAAGCTTCGCCGCACTGATTCCTGACTATCGAAACCCCTTTTTTATCGAATACACTTATGAAGAAATGCTTCGCCAACGGGTGTTTTTAATGATGCAGGGCTATCAGGATTGCAATGACGAACAAAAACTCCGAGAGGATCCGGTGATCCGTAAAGTACTAGATAGCGGATTATGTTCCCAGCCTACTTTAAGTCGATTTGAAAACAAGGCCGATCGGAGTCTGATCTACCAGATGAGTCAATGGTTTGTAGACCGTTATGTAGAGGAGTTGAAAGAGAAGACTGGTCAAATCATCATTGATGTAGATGGTACCGATGACCCTACTCATGGATCCCAACAACTCAGTTTGTATAATGGCTATTATGGACAGACTATGTACCATGAGTTGTTCTTTAAGGACGGGAACACCGGTCAGGTCATTTTACCAGTACTACGTCCGGGCAATTGTCACTCCAACAAATGGTTTGTGGCCTTATTGAAAAGGATTGTCATTAAAATCAGAAAAAAACTGCCCTCAGTAAAGATCCTTATTCGAGCGGATAGTGGCTTTTCAGGAGCATCTTTTTATCGGATAGCTAAGCAGTTTGACCTTCAATTTTGTTTAGGTATTAGTAGTAATGAAGTTTTAAAGACTTTGCTGAGATCAACTAATAAGTGCAATTGAAGGATGAAAAAGCTTTTAAGGGCTTTTTCATCCTTCAAAAGCCTGAGCAGTGCAATCTTTGGATTGCAAAATGTCAAAAAACTACACACATCTCAGTATTGATCAAAGGTATCAAATTGAAGCATTATTGAAAACAGGAGCTACTCAAAAGGAGATTGCCTGTATCGTTCATTTTCACCCGTCTACGATCTCACGTGAGCTTAAGCGAAATGTGGGTTCAAGAGGTAGGGGAGCTGGTGTCTATCGAACAGCAAATGCACAAAGGAGGACCAATCTTCGTCATCAAGAAAAGCCAAAAAGAGTGATTTTCACCAAACCCATGAAAGACTGGATAGTTAACCGGCTCCAAGAAGATAGATGGAGTCCTGAATTGATCAGCCATCAGGGAAAGAAAACGAGAGAATGTCCACTTAGCCATGAATGGATTTACCAATGGATATGGGAATGTAAGCACACCAACCGCCAGGAGAACCAAGAATACAAACAACTATACACATATCTAAAACATGGCAAACGAAGGCGCAAACGAGGAAACAGAAAAGATCGTAGAGGTATTATCCCGAATAGGGTATCAATTGAACAGCGACCCCAGATCATTAACAAAAGGGAACGATTGGGAGATATAGAAGTCGATTTAATGATGGGTAAAAACCACAAAGGCTCTTTGTTGGTGATGACAGACCGAGCAAGTCTTTTTACCAGAATCAGAAAGATGCACAGTAAAAATGCCGATCAAATGGCCGAAGCTATTGTGGAGGAACTCTCTCAGGATAAACACAAACTGGAAACACTCACTTTTGATAATGATATGGCATTTTCTAAACATGAGTTGATTGCTCAATCCCTTGATGTGGATGCCTATTTCACTCGTCCCTATACTAGTCAGGATAAAGGGACAGTTGAAAATAGGATTGGGGTAATCAGAAGGTTTTATCCTAAGAAAACAGATATTAGATTTGTTACAGAGGAGCAAATCAAAGTTGTTGAAAACAAAATCAATGAACGCCCTGTTAGAAAATTTAATTACCTAAACGCAAAGCAAGTGCTACAAAGGAAAATTGCACTTATTACTTGAACTTACATTTTACCAAACAGACTATCATTGAAGTAAAAAAGGAATATGCTTCAAAAATCATCAAACATCAAGAGTTTGTTGGCCCGTTTACTTACCAGGCCAAAAGCTGGGATCGTTCTGAAAAGCTGTACGCCAAAGTGGAGTCTACCGGAAAAGGAATGAATGTCCGTTACTTTGTGAGCAACTTTGAAGCGATGACCGCTCAACAGATTTACTTTGATTTTTATGTCAAGCGAGGTGATGCCAGTGAAAATCGAATAAAGGAACTCAAAAACATGACTTATTCCGACCGGCTTTCCTGTCATCGCTACTGGGCCAATTTCATGCGTTTAATCATCGCTACCCTCTGTTATGAAATGTTCCGGCAGATTAAATTATTAATTACCAAAACAAAACACCACTTTGCTAAACGATGGCAAGTGGACAATATCCGGCTTTACCTGATGAAGGTTGGGGCGTGCCTGAAAGAAAGGAAAAGATCATTGACAATACAATTCTCAAGAGCCTTTAGATATCAATACCTGCTGGGCGATTTGCTTACGGTGAACTGACCGATCAGTTAAACAGTTTGATTTAATCAAAAAAATGTTCTTCCATAAGAACACAATAGAGCTTTGACTGAAAATTGAAAAATTCTAACAAAAAAACGCTCTAATGTCCTTTGAAATCCAGAAACCTGGTTGATCTTCAAATTAATACATACACTCCAATCAAAAATAGTTAGCAACCCATTATTAATCCCAAAATTGGTGGCCTATGAATAATGCGGGCTAATCATCTAGGCACTTTGATGTTCCCTTCACTCGTGGGCGGCGCCAACTGGCAGGGCGCCGTAGTTGATCCTGAAACCGGGTATTTTATATGTTTCTTCCACCTCCGTCTTAACTCCAATGGTCCTCTTTAATGATCCTGAACTATCTGACATGAGATATGTGGCTCAAATGGTTAATCCGGGGATCGCAGGACTTGATGGTCCTTTTGGGCTTCCATTGGCAAAACCACCCTGGGGGAGAATCACAGCTATTAATCTGAACACTGGGGAACATGAATGGATGATTGCCAATTCTGATACACCAGAGTGGGGCCAAGAATAATCCAGCGCTTAAAGGAGTTGAGCTCCCAAGAACCGGCAACCCCGACCGGGTGGGACTGTTGGTGACCAAAACACTTCTATTTGCCGGCGAAGGTGGTGGATTGTATTCCGCAGAGGGTGGAGGGGGAAATATCTTCAGAGCCCATGATAAAAAGACAGGAGAAATTTTGGCCGAGATTGAGCTCCTGCTAATCAGACCGGAGTACCCATGACTTACTCTGTGAATGGAAAACAGTTTATCGTATTGGCAATAGGAGACAAAGGTCATCCTGGTGAGTTAGTTGCTCTGACTCTTGATAATTAAAACATCAGAGTTTAAAGTATGTTATGTATCAAACCGGCCTTTTCTCGAAGTCCCTTTATAACTTAATAGATGAACTATTGACTTCGGAAACGCTCCCAAAGACCATTTTATGTCCATTCATGGGAATTGAGGATAAATACGAACTCATCCGAATGGAAAGTCCGGGATTATTGCGAATTGAGGTCGATGAAATCTTCGCTCATCAAACGCTGATTGGATGTATACGGAATTCGTTCAAAAAAACCGGATACCTTATTTTTCTTTCTTGAAATCTCCTTTTTTAATTGACTTGATCAGTTGTGACCAGGCTGCCGGATTTAACAATGAAAGTGTCGGATACATAAAACGATTGGCTGAGGCAGCAAACTGTTGATCGACAAAGTATCGATGATTCATGCTGCCGTCCATGGGTAAGTCCCAATACATCTGAGCCAGCACTTCAGGCCTTAGATTTTCACCCATGGCGTCGTAACGTCTTTGGTCAGGCAATTCTAGCGCCAGAATGGCTTCTTTAAAAAGTTCTTCTGTTGGCCAGGGAAATATTTCAATTGCCGGAAGGTATGTCGTATCGGATTCCAGTTCAATAACTAATGTAAAGCTCTCTGTATCTCTATTTCGTGGAACGATAAAACTCTGTTTGCGATAGCTCACAGCACTGACAACTAAACTATCACCCGCTAAAACCGCCAATGAAAAGTAGCCATAAATATTAGAGGTAGTTCCCCTGCCTGCCTTGGGAACATAAATATGAACACCCGGTACCCCACTAATGCTGTCTTCGCCTAATACAATGCCCGAAAGTTGCATCACTCTACCTTTATCCTGTGACCAGATCTTGTTAACAAGGCCTGCAAGCAGTATTAATGAAAGCGCCAGGGTCAGCCCCTTGGAGGTTGTGAACAAAATATGGTGTTTTAAAAGTTCTTTAAATTAGGTAGGAAATTGATCTACAAAAGTAACTGTATTTTTCGATTCAATATGTCCCAACCTTTACTCCTTAAATGCAATTAAATACTTTCGTGTTGTATGTGTACAAAAAATGTCATTATGCGATTAAAAAGCTTTAGCCTTACTTTTGGTTCCAGATATTCAAATCTTTTTCAGATG
The DNA here is from genome assembly GCA_963664285.2 of Cyclobacteriaceae bacterium. Lineage (GTDB taxonomy): Bacteria > Bacteroidota > Bacteroidia > Cytophagales > Cyclobacteriaceae > JAJCYL01. Next base: position 112 of record CAXXNX010000024.1, on the reverse strand, counting down.
AAGCAAGAATCCGCATTCTGTTTTTACTTTATCAGAACAAGGAACTTTGTATCTCCGATTTGGAGCAAATACTAGGATTTACCCAAACTAAAACTTCCCGACACGTTAACTA
>CAXXNX010000023.1:0-26730 GCA_963664285.2 Cyclobacteriaceae bacterium | reverse complement strand
TCATCCTTGTCTGAAGTTTTCACCTTAGTTTCCCGGGAGCGTGTAATTTCTGTTCCTGTGGCATTGTCGTAAACAATGGTCATTTTACCCATTCCTGAAACTTTAGATTGATCCTCTATTACATCCTTTCCGCTACCTCCGATAATACGGACCTTGATGCCATCGTCAGCATTACCGGTTATTTCGAATTGATCTTTTCCTCCTAGACCATATAGTCTTATCTCCTGGGTGATTTCAGGGTCAAAAATTTTCTCATAGCACTTTCCTTTTATTTCACGGTTATTTTTCTTCACACTGTAAACAGTAACCCTGGTTTGACCTCCATCCATGCGTTCTATGACAAATCGATCGGCCTTCTCACTGCCCAGTACGTTCACATTTTTAGAAAGGAACTTATATAACCGGGATGCATATATCAGAATATCATCTCTTCTCTGTTTCAGTTTTGAAATAATCACTTCCCCATTTAACTCAAATATCTCCGTCGGCCAACTCTTGATAGCTGATTCAATGACATCGTCCGTTAAATTCTCTTTAATAAATTCCGCTTGCTCTTGCCATACACTCCAATCAGCCTCGGTGATGAAGAAACGATCAAAATAGCGGGCGTTGAAGGCCAATCCCTGGACATCCCTGATCCTATTCTTGAATCCCTGGAATTTTGGCTGGCCCCATTTATGAGAACCAAATTCCAATAAAGCACCATCTCCAAAAAAGAAAGCCTAATCACGGTCTCTTGGAATGGGGCGATAAAGATCTATCTTCTCCCCGTACTTTTCGGCCTTATTAAATTTGGCCCATCGCTATTGATCATCATGTCTATCCCAGTCGCCAATCACTACGTCGAACAGTCTTGATCTCACCGTGTGGGCCTGATCAGTAAAATTTTCTCCATCTTTCTTCATTTTATTAATCAATTTCAAGGAACTGATGATATCATCGGGATTTCCAAAGAAATCCGCTTGTTGCCACGTTTCATTAGCTGGTCGTTCCTCATACAACTGAACCACTATGCACTGAAAGTGCATAGGTTTTTAAAAATAGGCATAAGAATGAAATTCTTATTCAATTATAAAATTATCACTGCCAGGATCTGTCGGACTACGGTGATGTTCAAGGTATTCATCCACCATTTTGTCTGTTATATTTCCCGTACTCCAGGCTCCATATCCAACAGCCCAAAAATGCCGACCCCAATATTGTTTCCTAAGCGCAGGAAACTCTTCTTGAATACGACGAGAAGTTCTGCCTTTCAACCGCTTCACAACGTTACTTATAGAGATGGATGGGGGATATTCAATGTGAATATGAACGTGATCTTTGCTCACTACACCTTTCAATATTTTGACATCTTCCGATTCACATATTTGGCGTACCAATTCTCTACATCTTTCTTGAATATCTCCTTTCAAAACATCATAGCGATATTTCGTAACCCATACTATATGAGCTGTCAACCACGTAACAGTATGGCTTCCAAGTCGTTGCTTTTCACTCATGAGTTAAATTTACTAAAGTGTGTAGCAACTAAAGTCTTGCACTAAAAGTGCATAGTTTTAACTAACGATTGGGACCAATAAAGTCCCTCACTAAAATCAGACTGGTAAATTCCCAGCCATGGGTCATCGGGCAGGTAGACCAATTTTGGATTGGTATGATAAACATTAACTGCTTCTGCCATTGTAGGTACTACAAACGCTCCATAAGGATGAGAAGCAGATACTTGATCGGTCACAAAGTCATCAATATATGTCCCTCTCAATTCTATAGGTAGCGCATTGGCAGGATATTTTTCTATTGAACGTAAAACCCATTGTTTGCCAGTTTTGTCCTCGAGGCGTAGAGACCGGGTCTGCATACCGCCCCCCCTCTAGACGATGGTCAATCCTCCTTTTTCCTTTCCAATATCGAAAACTGGTACGCCTTTAATATCAGCTTCCCACTCCGCCCTGTAATTCAAACCGGTCAATCCTTTTTTATTCTTTTTCTTGTGATGCTTTTTAGTGGCATAACACACCCTGGTCTGACCGGTAAAATCAAGGTCATTACCAGCTAACCCAGGTTTTTCAGGTGGTGTCCATTGATAAAGTTTTGACCTATAAACCAAGTCCTCTTGGCCTTGGGTTTCAACACCCCAAAACTCCAGCCATACATCACCATTAGTATATTGATTTATCCGAGTAAAGCCAGGTCGACCCTGAGCAAACACAGGCCCTTCCTTTCCTGAAATGGCTGTAGCATTGGCAAGTGAACCTGAGATGATCATATGAACATCATCTCTTGTAAAATATTGAAGAGATCTCTCTTTGGCCGACAAGTAAACAAGGTTGGGATGTTCGGCCAGGCTTCTTCTAATAATCGTTCGAAAAATTTTGTAGCTGAAATTTGATATGTCTTGCGCATCACCGATCCTCCTTTTATAAAAAGCATGGAGTGTACCTATAACCGGTGGCAGAAAGTGCTTTGATGCAGGATAATATCCCGAAGAGGGCCCATTACTATATAGGGGATGAAACCCTGCGACTATCACCTGTCTATCATAATTTCTTTTGACAGCATCATTCAAGGATACTATAAAATCACCTTTGCCCTTTATCTCGCATGGTGACTCTTCATTCTCCGTTTCGGTTTGAAACCACCATTGTGTGTCTATTACTAGTAATACTGTATTGTCATTAAGCTCAATTTCTATCGGACCGGGACAGCCATCCCCCGGTAATAAGATATCTTCTCGATCAAAAATGCGTGATAAGTGACTCTGTAAACCCCTAACCCGAAAAATTCATAGTAGACAATAAAAAACAGGCATAAATTGCTTATATTGAGATAGTTAGACAACAAAATAAGCAATTAATTTATGCCTGAATATAAGGAAAAAGATACCGTATTTTATCGAGGAAAACAAGCTTTTAAATTTGATTTTTCAGCATCAGCGATTAGCTCAGACGGAGCGATATTGTTAAGTGAAAAAGTAGAGAGAAAGACTGGTCTATTAAAAAGCTTCGCCGCACTGATTCCTGACTATCGAAACCCCTTTTTTATCGAATACACTTATGAAGAAATGCTTCGCCAACGGGTGTTTTTAATGATGCAGGGCTATCAGGATTGCAATGACGAACAAAAACTCCGAGAGGATCCGGTGATCCGTAAAGTACTAGATAGCGGATTATGTTCCCAGCCTACTTTAAGTCGATTTGAAAACAAGGCCGATCGGAGTCTGATCTACCAGATGAGTCAATGGTTTGTAGACCGTTATGTAGAGGAGTTGAAAGAGAAGACTGGTCAAATCATCATTGATGTAGATGGTACCGATGACCCTACTCATGGATCCCAACAACTCAGTTTGTATAATGGCTATTATGGACAGACTATGTACCATGAGTTGTTCTTTAAGGACGGGAACACCGGTCAGGTCATTTTACCAGTACTACGTCCGGGCAATTGTCACTCCAACAAATGGTTTGTGGCCTTATTGAAAAGGATTGTCATTAAAATCAGAAAAAAACTGCCCTCAGTAAAGATCCTTATTCGAGCGGATAGTGGCTTTTCAGGAGCATCTTTTTATCGGATAGCTAAGCAGTTTGACCTTCAATTTTGTTTAGGTATTAGTAGTAATGAAGTTTTAAAGACTTTTACCAAACAGACTATCATTGAAGTAAAAAAGGAATATGCTTCAAAAATCATCAAACATCAAGAGTTTGTTGGCCCGTTTACTTACCAAGCCAAAAGCTGGGATCGTTCTGAAAAGCTGTACGCCAAAGTGGAGTCTACCGGAAAAGGAATGAATGTCCGTTACTTTGTGAGCAACTTTGAAGCGATGACCGCTCAACAGATTTACTTTGATTTTTATGTCAAGCGAGGTGATGCCAGTGAAAATCGAATAAAGGAACTCAAAAACATGACTTATTCCGACCGGCTTTCCTGTCATCGCTACTGGGCCAATTTCATGCGTTTAATCATCGCTACCCTCTGTTATGAAATGTTCCGGCAGATTAAATTATTAATTGCCAAAACAAAACACCACTTTGCTAAACGATGGCAAGTGGACAATATCCGGCTTTACCTGATGAAGGTTGGGGCGTGCCTAAAAGAAAGGAAAAGATCATTGACAATACAATTCTCAAGAGCCTTTAGATATCAATACCTGCTGGGCGATTTGCTTACGGTGAACTGACCGATCAGTTAAACAGTTTGGTTTAATCAAAAAAATGTTCTTCCATAAGAACACAATAGAGCTTTGACTGAAAATTGAAAAATTCTAACAAAAAAACGCTCTAATGTCCTTTGAAATCCAGAAACCTGGTTGATCTTCAAATTAATACATACACTCCAATCAAAAATAGTTAGCAACCCATTATTAATCCCAAAATTGGTGGCCTATGAATAATGCGGGTTAACAGTAAGAATATGGAGGGCGCACCAAATAAATTACTGCTGGTTGATGATCATCAGATCCTTATTGACGGGTTGAAATTAATGTTGGAGGATGAAGATGATTTTTCCGTTATTAGCGAAACTCACAGTGCAGAGGAAGCTCTATTATTCTTAGATGGAAACAAAGTAGATCTCGTCCTTTCTGATTACGGCTTGCAAGGCATGACTGGCCTCCAGTTCAATGAGAAGCTTAAAAAAAGTTACCCCGAAGTCAAAATTCTCATCTTAAGCATGCATGACGAACCACATATTGTCAAAGAAATCCTGAAATCAGGCGTGAATGGATACTTACTCAAAAATATTACAAAGGAAGAGTTTCTGACCGCTTTGCACAAGATAGTGAAAGGAGAAACCTATACCAGCAGTGAGATCACAAAGTTATTGGTGAAAAATCTACACAATGAGGATCAGCCTCAATTGCTCACCTCGAGGGAAAGACAGATCCTGGAATTAATTGCGACAGAATACACTAATAGACGTATAGCTGAAGAACTATTCATTAGTGAAAGAACCGTGGAGAATCATCGTAAGAATATCTTCAGAAAGACAAAAACCAGCTCTCTCGTGGGTCTAATAAAATTTACCTATGCTAACAATGTGATATAATACCCTTATGGATATAGGGGTTAACCCTCATGATATAGGGGTTAACCCTCATGATATAGGGGTTAACCCTCATGATATAGGGGTTAACCCTCATATTAAATGACCAAAACAGGTCATTTAATGGCACTGAGGATATTTTTAATTTTGATTGAAATCAAATCCAAAGAAAAATGAAAACTTACATCACCACTTTTATCATCTTAGTTATCATTAAAAGTCCATTGATGGCACAGGATGCCCTCTGGCAACTCGATTTTGACAAAGAAATTGTCTTCAACCAAAATACAGAAGCTGGTATCCTTTTGGTTGGAACAGGTGATTTTACGCTTCACGGTGTAGACACCCGTGATGGAAACCTGCTCTGGTCAAGTGAGGCGCTTCAGGGCGCCAAAAAAGTGAGAGGTGCTGACAATAAAAAAGTCGGAGCGAAATACGCTTTCGATAATTACCTGAATGTTTTAGTAGATTCGGAATACCCGGAAATTTCAGATTTTCTTGAAATCAAGTTCTCGGACGTAGGAAAGCTGTTTAAGAATTATGCGGTCATCAACATGCAGAATGGCAAAGAAGTCATCAGCCCCCGAACAGCTGAAATGCCAATCCAAAAAGTGCCATTGTTTGGAGAATTAGCCACATTCAATTATGGAGGAACCGGATACATTCCCGAATTAAGGATGATCATAATTTCTGCCACATGGCAAGATTATACGCAGAAAGGACAGCCTTTCGTTTTTATGACAAAGATGGTAGAACTCCCATCCGCAAAAGTTATATGGACAAATAATGAAGTCGGAATCGATGGCTTTCCATATGTACTTGAGAACGGAGACATTGTATTACCCGGTAAAACACAAATTGCTCGTGTGGAATCAAAGACCGGTAATGTAAAATGGTCATACAATACCTCTGAAAAGAAACAAACCTTCGAAAGCTTTGACCTGAGTCTTGATCTCTCTACCGGGTATTTCTTTGAAAAGAAAAAAGTAGTGGCTCACTATCTGCAGTAGATATGGCTTCTGGAACCAAAAAATGGGAAAATGAACTGAAGTTAAAAACAGTGCCTACCATGTCTGCCATGGGGTATGGGGTGGTTGTAATCGATGACAAGAATTTTAGGTTATATGACCTGAATGGAGGGAATGTGAAATGGACAGCCAAGAAAATTGATGGCTACGTAGTTGATCTGGGAGATCAAGGAATAGCGGCCACCTCCAAAGGAAAACAACTAATTCTTCTATATAAAGAATCTGGAAATGTGGTGTGGGATAAAAAGATAAAGGGTATCCAGATTGATCAGATAGCTGCGAATGGAATAATGTACTCTGATATAAAGGGGAGACTTGGTTTTATACAATACGATGGACAATTGATATGGGATAAAAAAGGAATGCTTGAGGTCCCATCATTAAGATACAAGCCTGAATTCACTAGAGAAATCATGCTTATTGACGGAAACCTATATGAAATTGATTTGATGAATGGCGACTACAAGGTTTTATATAAGAGTCTCAATAAGGTATTTGAAGGCGATGACGCCGCCCCGGATAATGTTGAATTGGTTGATGGCGGCTACTTATTTAGCGATGCTCAAAACTTGGTCAGTTTAGATCCAGATGGATCGATAAGATTTAAAAAATATTGGGAAGCACCTGGCTTGAGTATGGCTGCTAAAATAGCTTCGAAAGTAGGACAGGCGGCCGCAATTGCAATGGCTGCAAGCGCTGCTGCTCAATCAGGTATGTCAAAAACACCGTACGGTGGCGACACATACTACAGTAAGATGTATGCGCAGCAAGCAGATGATTGGGCGAACATTGCCGGGCAGATTGGCGCTGCAGCTAAGCAAAAATTCAGCGCTACAGTGTCAAAGGGAAATATTAGGATGATACTTACAAGAGTAGGAGCAGGAGGTCAAGGAAAAAGCGCCGGTATTGTTAAAATTGATCGAAGAACTGGTGAAGAATTAGGATCGTTGCTTCTAGGAGATAAGAAGCCGGTATATGATTATGATCAGATATCTGGTCAAGTGTTCTTTAAAGCAGATAAAAAGCAAATAATAAGTTATAGCTTCTGATTCATTTTTTTAAGCTGTCGGCAACCTCTAAGTTGTTGACAGCCATTCTTAATATTGAGTCATGTCACTAATCACCCTAACAATACTTGCCTTTTTCTCCATTATTAATTCAATATTCTGTTTAGCTCAAAATACAGAACTTATTGTTAGACAAGGACATCAAGGAAGTATAAACATGGTTAAATATTCGCCGACAGGCAAACATGTTTATTCTGCCAGTGAAGATAAAACAATAAAAATGTGGGATGTTACTACCGGGATTGATGTAAACACATTTAATGCTCACGATGCTGGGGTAAATTCTATTTCCCTTTCCAAGGATGGTTCAATTCTAGTTTCCGGTGATAAATCAGGTAAAATAATTGTTTGGAATGCCCTTACAGGAGATATCAAAACTCAGATACAGGCACACGAGGGGGCAGTACTTACCGCTAAGTTGTCTTCTGATGCACAAATGATTGTCTCAGGCGGAGAAGATGAAGTGTTAAAATTATGGAACATATCAGGAGATTCTATCAAAAGCATTTCAGGTTTTTCGGCCCCTATAACTAATCTTGCGATTTCTCCTGACCGTAAAAGGATTGTTACAGGAGGTGGAAAAAGCAATAGTGTTGAGGTAAAGCTGATTGACCCTGATAAGGGTGTCATTCTAGCAGATGCTCTGGACAATGTAAAAGGCTCAGGAGCGGCGATTGCTTACACCAAAGTACTCATGACTGGGTTTGCAGTTGTTGGTAATATAGCAGCGGGAAGAATTGGCAAGGGAATGACAACAATTTTCGTCATGAGCTACTCAAATATCGAATTTACCGATGACGGAAATAAAATACTTTTCTCGCAAAATTTATATGTGCCATTTATTGCAGCAAAAGGCGATGAAGAAGATACAGGCAGTGCTAGTGTTTCAATTGTAGAACTTTCTGAAGATAGAAACAACTTTGGTGAAGTCTCAAGACCGAATCGATGGGCAATTCCGCATCCTAGAGGAGTCGCTGTTTTTAATAAAGACCAGACAAAGGTTATCGTCAACGAAGCACGATCAATCAAGATTTACGATATAGAAAATGCGGATTTTCCGGAACCAGGAAATAAAGAAGCAATACAATATGTACCGCCGATAGTAAAAGAAATCAAAGACATTCCAACCAATACCAATTGGATAGCCCTATCTCCGGACTATAGAACAATAGTCACTTCTGATGATAACAGGCAGATCAAACTTTGGGATTATGAGTCAGGAAGAAAAATACGAGATATGGAAGGTTATGTCCAACCAGCACTAGCCGTTGATGCTGTACCGGATGGTAAACATATTATTGTTGGTTCCCTGGACAGAAATATGACGATGTGGGATATCACCACCGGCCAATTGGTACGGACATTTGATCGATCTTCCGATATAAACAATATCGACGTTTCTTCAGATGAAAAATACATGGCCACTACAGCAGTAAATACAAAATTCCTTAAGGTTTGGAACTTTAAATCCGGGCGGCTACTACGGTCATTGATGGAAAAGAAAGACGATATAGTATGGGTAAAGTTTAATCCTGATGATGAAGACATAATATGGGCACTCACTGAGAAGAATGATTTAAAAGAATGGTCTATTAAAGAATTTAAGATTAAAGGTAAACTTAAGGGAGACTATCGATCGCTAGAAGACAAATTTCAAAGAGGAGACTACTCCATGTCTTTTGATAACTATACTTTGAATATTAAAAATGGTAGCTCAACCGTCCTTTCCTATACCCAATTGGGAATCGTTACTGACGGGGTGTTTAGTAAAGATGGAAAATACGTGATTACCACAAATGAGGCAGGAGAGATATCAATGTATAACCTGGAGACACTATCCAAAACTGTCAGTATGGCCTTGATAGGGGAGAGAGAATACATTACGTATACACCGGATTTCTACTATACTTCATCCAAAGGTGCAGCAAAGGCAATTGCTTTCAAATCAGAAAACAATGTGTTGCCTTTCGAAAAGCTTGAGCTAAAATATAATCGACCCGATATCATCGCTAGTGCAATAGGTTACGCTTCAGAAAAGCTTATTGCTTCCTATAAAGCAGCTTATGATAAAAGACTCAAACGACTTGGATTTACTGAATCTAGCCTGGAAACCAATTTCAATTTGCCGAAGGTTGATATTGATGTTAACAGCCTTCCATTAGAAACTACTGAACAGGAATTGCGCTTTACTGTTAATGCATTTGATTCAAATAATAAACTAAAACGATTGTCGGTTTATGTAAATGATGTTCCGGCATTCGGTTCAAAAGGAATTGATGTATTGGTTCAAAATACGAATGAAGTAGTACAAGAAGTTTCTTTAAAATTGTCAGCAGGATTGAATGAAATCAAGGTTGCAGCCATGAACGATAAAGGCCAGGAGTCTTTAGCTGAGACATTTGAAATTCAATACACAGCAGATTATGATAAACCTGATTTGTATCTGGTTTCGATTGGTATTTCCGAATATCAGCAATCGAGTTATAACCTTGCTTTTGCCGCAAAAGATGCTTCAGATATAGTCAACACATTTAATAAATCAAGCGCCTATGAAAAAGTAAATGTTAAGCTGATTACAAATTCAATGGCCACAGATACTGAGATTAAGTCTATTCGGGGATTTGTAGAGCAGGCAAAAGTCGATGATGTAGTAATGATTTTCATAGCAGGTCATGGCGTATTAGATGACACTTACAATTACTATTTTACAACACATAATATGAATTTCAGTAATCCGTCAGATGGAGGTTTGCCATACGAATCGATTGAGGCTCTGTTGGACGGAATCAATTGTCGCAATAAATTACTAATGATGGATACCTGCCACGCAGGAGAGTTAGATGTAAATGATGTTGAATCAGTCAATGAAAGCGTTCAATCTTCCGGGGCAGTTGCCTTTAGATCAACTGGTAAGTTGATCCAAATGAAGCAGAACAGTTTTGGATTAGAGAATACCCTGGAATTGTCTAAATCGTTATTTGGTGATTTGAAGAAGGGAACCGGAGCGACTATTATATCGGCTGCAGGGGGAACAGAATTTGCTTTGGAAGGTTTAAATTCGAGAGCTAAGTTCTAATTATAACAGCATTTTGTTTAAATAGCTCATACAGATGATAGGCTTGATCCGTTAATAGCATAGTCAGAAACCATTGTTTCAAAGTTGTTTTACTCTCTCTTATTCGGTCAGCATAAGCATACCAATTCAGGTAGTTTTGCAAATATTTGGAACTGACACCATTGAATGGGCGTAAGAATGTCCTAAGTTGAGTGTGAACATTGTTTACTTTTTGCAGATGGATTGTTTTATCATCTCTATCCACATGATCTTTGGCCAATAGCGCTTTGTGCTTTATGGAGGGGTTGTCTTTGGCAAAAGCCTTATAAGAAGGGTGCTTATCTGTAATCAAGGTTGCACCGTAGGCCAACTTCCCATCCAATGCCTTTGAAATTTCTTCTTTGCTCAGCCGTTTTGATGCAACAGCTTTAAGGTACTTCTCCCCCTTTGCGTTCAACCGCTGTTACTACCTGGACAACTGTGACCTCTTCCTTTCCCATATTCCGTATGAAATCGTTTCCCCTCTTTCTTGCTGCCCTATCTAAATTTCGACTGCCCTTGTTGTTAAGTGCCAGTTCCAATTCATCACATTCTACTTCCGAGGATAACTGTTCGGGAACAAACTCATTTAGTGAACTCAATATCTTATGCCGCCAGTCGAAGCTTGTCTGGATGCTTATTCCGATTTGTTTTGCTATCTTTTTTATCGGCATGCCCTGCTCCATGCAGCGCAGATAAGATTGCCATTTTGATTTAAGCTTAATGTCATACAAAGGTGTCCCTGTTGTTTCACTGTACCATCTTTTACATTCATTGCACTGATACATCTGCACACCTTTTTGTCTGCCCCTCTTATATACCTTCTCGCTTGTGCAATTTGGACAGGGTTTCTTCTTTCTTTTCTCTGCTATTTGTTGTTGAGCGGCAATCAATACTTTGCCTTGTAATTCCTGCTCCTGGAGCAACTCATCCAACAATTCGGTTTGGGAACTTATCGGCAATTGTGCAAATAAATTTTTGATCTCTTGACTTGATATCATATAGCGAAGATAATAATAATTGCTGTGTTATTTAGAACTTAGCCAATTCGAGTAATGGCTTTATTTACGTCAACTTTGATACAAGGCATTAGGACACGGCGAGCCGATTTGAATAGAAACCGCTCCTACACCGTGAGTGAGATTCGTCAATATGTATCCGAGCAAGTAATTAATATGTCAAAAGGCAAACAGGTACCAACTTCCAGAGAAGAAAATATTAAAAATGATTTCATCATATACTAAAAATCTCAAGTGGGCACTACTAGCCCTGTTAACCACCCTTTCCACCCTGGTGAGTGGACAGGATTTTGTTGTAATTCACGTGAGAGGTGAGATTATTCGCCAGCAGACAAATACACAGCTTAAACGAGGAGATAAAATTAACGGCGATGAGCAGATTCGCTTTAATTCGCCAGAAGCAGTAGCGGCAGTTCTTAGCACCAATCGAGGCAGATTTATCTTAAAATCAGTCGATGACAAAAAAGGAGACAGCGATTTGTTCTACATATTCAAATCAGCGGTAAAACCAATGAGAGGGCGTATGAGCACCAGAGCCGGAGGAATTAATAATGCCCTCGATTTTCAGAAATTCTTCGGTGAAAAGTTAGCCTTTATAGGCGAAGAATTGAGAATTAAGGTTTCGAAAAGTACGTTTCCCCAGAATGAGGGTAATTTTTTCTATATACGGTATACCTATTCAGATGAGCAAATCAATAAGAAACTCACATCCCGCAGTGATACTTTGATCATCAATAAGACCGAGTTGCTAAAGGTAGACGGGCAACGTATCTCAGAAGAAGAGGCTTCTGACTATATCCTATTCTATTATGATGCCGCCAATCAAAACTCACAACAAATTTCTATACTGGATTTTGCGATGATCAGTATTGCTGATCTTAAATCCATATTATCAGCAATGAAGGAAAGTGATATATCTGTCGACCCGGATGAAGTAGCCTTAATGGTTACGGAACTTTACGGTAGATGCCAGCAGAGCAACCTGGTAGAAGCCTTAGGGGCATTAAATAAGTGAGCAAACGCTTCAAAATAATGGTCGCCCTGGCCAGTGTTTTACATACGGGCATTCTTTTCCTACTGACCTCCTGGTTCATGAGTTTGCCCTGGCTTGCAGGTGATGAAAAATTCCTTATCTGGCTTACTTCGGCTATCAAATTCCAAAGTCGGGAAATGCCTGATCCGGGCACCGTGGCGCTGATTAATGTCTCATATGACCTTGAACTGATTGATAAATTCGATGACTTCGGATTTCCTGTTGGCAATCAGGTGATCACCGACCGTTTGAAATTGTTTGAATTTTTTAAAATACTTAATGATCATGATGCAGCGCCAAAACAGATTATTTGCGATATATTCTTTCAGGATGAGACACCAGCTGACAGTTTACTGGAAAGAGAATTAAAGAAGCGGAATGACCTGGATGACAGGAAAGCCGGTCGGAATAAGTCATGTTTTTGAGTTCCTTTACTTTCATTTCACCTGAACGACCAGCTCGAACCTGAATACCCGATTTTTGAAGGCATAGACCGCGGTTTATCAGACTATTTGACCGGTAACATCTTTGAAGGAGTCTATAGTACTGGTAAAATGACCTGACCGGTGTTCCCGTCCTTAAAGAACAACTCATGTACCAGCTTTTCTATCACGATACGGTTAAACTTACCCCGCTAAGGGTTTTTGAAAAAACTCATTCCCAGGATATCAAAAAATGGGGACCCTTTGTTAAGATCGCTGACAAAGTTATGCCTAACCTTGTTTTCCTCGATAAAATACGACAAAGTATTTCATTTTAAATTACAGATTGTTGCAAAAGGAACATTCGCTCCGTCTGACAGCTGAAAAATCAAATTTAAAAGCTTGTTTTCCTCGATAAAATACGGTATTTTTTCCTTATATTCAGGCATAAATTAATTGCTTATTTTGTTGTCTAAATCTCAATATAAGGCCTGTTTTTTATTGTCTACTATGAATTTTTCGGGTTATTGCTTTCATTTCACCTGACCAGGAAAGGCATGGGACTTTAATCCGATAAACCTGGGTGAACTATTGCTTCTTCCACCGCAGGGTTTTTGAAAAAACTCATTCCCAGGAATAGACTTTCTAGATAATAAAATTGTTATCCTGGGTGATTTTTTGGAAAATGATTTTCACGAAACCCTCTTCGAAATCACTAGCGGACCGTTGATTCTGTTAAATGGGCTATTGAGTCTGGAAAATTTTGATACACAAATAAATATTTGGTTTTCTATCATTTTGGGTGGGTTCTTTCTTTTCCTTTCCTATTTAGTCTTTTATCCGGGAGACATCATTGAAGAAAGAATTAAATACCTGTTTGGAAATTTTAAATTTCTGCAACAGTTAATGGGTTTTATGAGCTACTTTTTGATCCTAACCGCGTGTTCACTGATCACCTATTTTATTTACAATATCCACATCAACGTATTTTTCCTGTCTATCTATTTGTACCTGATTGATAAACTTATCGGTTGGATGTACAAACTAAAAGACGGCTCGGCGTTTTAATCTTGTTGTTTAGATCACTTGGCAATTCACCAAATCACTTACTGCCTAAATACTCAAACAAAACGTTCACGCACCGTTCAATAGACATACCGGTATCCAATAAAAGTGTAGGTTCCTTTTTCATTTCCGTCAAATCAGTCTCAGCCACCAATAACTGTTCCAATACATCCAACCGGGCATCAGAAATTGATTTTTCAACTTCTCTTTCCTCCAGCCGCTTTTTTCTTACCTCCATAGCTGCTGTTGTCCTGATCCAAAAAACATTAGCATTGGGAAAGTTTGTGTTGATCAATTCCCTTTGATGGGTCGTACTCCTACGCGAATCCAGAATCACGATATTGTACTTATGCAAAAATTCCGTTCCTTTTTGGATCATTTGCTCATGGGTTTTTTGTGTCATACTTGTTGAATAAAGCCACTCACGGGTAGCCCCGTCTGGATACTCGTCAACTGCCAGTCCCGCTAGCTCCTTTCTGATCACATCCGATTGAATGTGTGGGGCGCCCAGCAATTCTGATAGTCTTGACGCAATGGTACTCTTTCCAGTGGCTGTACCGCCAAATACAACTATAACTGTAGGTTGATTGCCCAACAATGCGTACCTGGTGGCGAGGCTAAATAGCCTTTTACTTTTCTCTTTATTTAGCTCCTGGTCTACTGGGGCTATTTCCTTCTCATAACCCGTTACCGCATGGACCATACCCCGGACGCAGGCCCTGTGAATTTTATAGAATCTCCAGAGTTCAAAATTGGCAACATCTCCTATACAATTACTGACTTGACCAAAGACCTCCAGTGAGTGGTGATGTCGGCCAGCGTACTCCAGTTCCATAGATAAAAAGGCTAGATCGTTGACCACATCATTGACCCTCAGCCGCTCTTTGAACTCAATGCAGTCATAAATATTCAATTTTTTTTTGGCAAAATGGAAATGGTCCAATCTCAGGTCACCATGAACGTCCCTGATCCACCCGTCCCGAACTCTTTTGGAAATCAAATCAGTGCTTTTTGCCAAAAAGTCAGTCTGATACGCAGCAATTACAGATTCCTGTAATGGATGAAGGGTTTTATTGAGGAATCTTTCCCGAATGGCCTTATTCTCACTGACAATATAGGAAATGCTCTCTTTAGTGCCATAATCCGGATCGAGGTTCTGTGGTGGCTGCTTCTGATAAAATTCACATAGCCGTTTGGCTATCAGTTCATAATGAGAAGGTTGATCCAGATTGTTTCCGATAAGGTAGCTCAGAAAGCCATCACCCGACATCCGGTGCATCTTGATCGCATAATCTACCACGTCCCCCGCCGCCTCAAATGAAAAACATCGCTTATTGGGATCATAATGAATGGCTACAATTCCCAGGCAAATGCCTTCAGACAATCGCCTGTTTAATCGCAACTCTTCTTTGCAATAGAATTTCCTTTTTTCAAGGGTTGAGAAGTCAAGAAACTCGAAATTGATCGGCTTTTTGACCTTGTAAACATAGGAATCACAAATGGCTACAATTGAGGCATGCGTCTGAATTATCCTTACTTTTCTTGTCTTCTCCGGATAAATATCTGGACTCATCAAAAACTCAATTAGCTCATCAACGGAACTGCTCATAAACGCTGCAAACTACCAATTTATTAATCAGATTTATTAACCTATGGCTCACGTTATCATCTATTAAGGTGATATCCATCATCAATTTTAGCCTTCAAATAAATTTATTTTGACCATTCAGTAACCAATAGAAAAGTACAATTATGATGAACCTAACTAGTATATAGTTTCCTATATAGTATATCAATAATAAAAGTTCTATCTTAGCAGTTGGACCAAAAATAGTGAGCCCTATACCATTTGAGAGTAAAAGAGCGAAAATATCATTTACGACAAAGGAACAGCAAACATTGGAGGTTATAAGTAAATCACGGGTTGAGGCCAAATCACGGGTTGAAAGGGCGAAAATGCTTCTTGGTTATTGGAAAGGGCAAAGCATCAATTCGATAGCAAAACAACTTGGCACGAATCGGCCAAAGGTTGAAAGGACTGTTGATAGGGCAATAGGATACGGTATACTGACCTCTCTGAACGACCTTCCCAGAAAAGGGGCAACCCCAAAGATCACCAATGAGGCCAGGGCATGGTTTTTATCGATAGCTTGCACAAAACCAAAAGACTTGGGCATGGCCTCAGAATTTTGGACCTATAATGCATTGGCCAAGTATGTAAGGGGCAATTGCAAACAGGCGGGCCATCTTTCATTAGGCGAAATACAGAAAGGGACCGTTTCAAAGATACTGTCGAAAAGTGATGTAAAGCCCCACAAACTATCTTATTACCTAGAAAAGAAAGACCCTGACTTTGACCGAAAGATGTCCCAGGTATTGCATGTTTATAAAGAAGTGGCACTTTACAAAGCTAACAAACCGGAAGGATCAATGATTGCCATCTTGTCCTACGATGAAAAACCTGGAATGCAGGCGATAGAAAATACCGCCACTGACCTAAGCCCCATAGCAGGCAAGCACCCAAATTGGGGCAGGGACCATGAATATAAAAGACACGGTACAGTTTCGTTGTTGGCATCAATCGACTTGATTACCGGCAAGATATATGCACGGGTCGAGGATAGACATAGAAGTAGGGAATTTGTGGAATATTTGAAAGGGCTTGATGAACTCTACCCAGTCAGCTTTAAGATCAAGATAATCTTAGATAATCATTCGGCCCATATTTCAAAAGAGACAAAAGCATTCCTGAAAACAGTGCCTAATAGGTTTGAATTTGTATTTACACCTGTACATGCTTCCTGGCTAAATCTTATTGAAGTCTTCTTTAGCAAAATGACCAGGAGCTTTTTAAGGGGGATCCGTGTAAAATCAAAGAAAGAGCTCAAAGACCGGATATTGAAATACATTAATGAAATCAATGAAATGCCAACAATCTTTAAATGGAAGTGGAAAATGGAAGATTTAACTATCGCGTAATCATTGATATGTTAATTAAGAAACTTAATACTAGTACCTATCAATTTCTCTGAATGCTCAATTAAAGCAGACCGTAGCCAATGAACAAATAAGGAGAATTTTGAGTAAATCAAATGACATTGAATGAAGAAAATACTACTTCCACTTGATATTACATCCAATACTGGGTAATTGATTCAATGGCGCCGGTTGACCTGCAACTAAGTTGTCCAACGCACTCCTTATATCCTCACCAGTCACTGGAATATCATTTTTAGGTCTAGAACCATCCATTTGGCCTCGATAATATAGCCTGAGGTCACCATCGAAAACGTAGAAATCCGGTGTACATGCTGCGTCATACGCTTTAGCCACATCCTGAGTTTCATCATACAGGTAAGGAAATGAATAGCCGTTTTCGTATGCAACAATTTTCATTTTATCAGGTGAATCCTGGGGATAGTTGACCGCATCATTTGCACTAATGGCTACGAATGCAACACCTTTGGTTAAGTACTGATTGGCAATCCTCACCATTTCTTCCTGCACGTGAATCACAAAAGGACAATGATTGCAAATGAACATAACTACGGTCCCGGTTTCGGACTTGACTTCATTCAACGAAATCTCATTGCCTGAAATAGTATCGGGCAATCTAAATGGAGGAGCCACTGTTCCAAGCGGCAACATTTTAGACGGTGTTTCTGCCATTTCTTTTAATTCAAAAATAGGATTTACTGCTAATAGATCATGAGTAGGAAGGCAATCCCCTTTTGATTAGATTGGGCTAAGTTCTAAATAACACAGCAATTATTATTATCTTCGCTATATGATATCAAGTCAAGAGATCAAAAATTTATTTGCACAATTGCCGATAAGTTCCCAAACCGAATTGTTGGATGAGTTGCTCCAGGAGCAGGAATTACAAGGCAAAGTATTGATTGCCGCTCAACAACAAATAGCAGAGAAAAGAAAGAAGAAACCCTGTCCAAATTGCACAAGCGAGAAGGTATATAAGAGGGGCAGACAAAAAGGTGTGCAGATGTATCAGTGCAATGAATGTAAAAGATGGTACAGTGAAACAACAGGGACACCTTTATATGACATCAAGCTTAAATCAAAATGGCAATCTTATCTGCGCTGCATGGAGCAGGGCATGCCGATAAAAAAGATAGCAAAACAAATCGGAATAAGCATCCAGACAAGCTTCGACTGGCGGCATAAGATATTGGAGTTCACTAAATGAGTTTGTTCCCGAACAGTTATCCTCGGAAGTAGAATGTGATGAATTGGAACTGGCACTTAACAACAAGGGCAGTCGAAATTTAGATAGGGCAGCAAGAAAGAGGGGAAACGATTTCATACGGAATATGGGAAAGGAAGAGGTCACAGTTGTCCAGGTAGTAACAGCGGTTGAACGCAAGGGGGAGAAGTGCCTTAAAGCTGTTGCATCAAAACGGCTGAGCAAAGAAGAAATTTCAAAGGCATTGGATGGGAAGTTGGCCTACGGTGCAACCTTGATTACAGATAAGCACCCTTCTTATAAGGCTTTTGCCAAAGACAACCCCTCCATAAAGCACAAAGCGCTATTGGCCAAAGATCATGTGGATAGAGATGATAAAACAATCCATCTGCAAAAAGTAAACAATGTTCACACTCAACTTAGGACATTCTTACGCCCATTCAATGGTGTCAGTTCCAAATATTTGCAAAACTACCTGAATTGGTATGCTTATGCTGACCGAATAAGAGAGAGTAAAACAACTTTGAAACAATGGTTTCTGACTATGCTATTAACGGATCAAGCCTATCATCTGTATGAGCTATTTAAACAAATACTGTTATAATTAGAACTTAGCTGATTACTCTAATTAGCTTAATCTTCCAAAAAGATATCACTACTATGAAAAGATTTTTCTATTTCGCATTAATTCTCTGCTTCTATTGCGGGTGAACCAAAATCCTGAAAAACAAATGACCGCGAAAAAAAACAAGTGAAGTTTTGCGATATGACAATTCCTCCTCCTCCATATTGAGGGGTTTTGAGCTACCAGCCGACAAAAAGTTATTTGTAACTAGCGGATTGGTCAGTATGCCTAATGATACGACCAGAGCGGAACGTACTTTGGAGAGGTATGGAGACACTTATACCCAAAGCAAAGGATGCCCCCTGGAGAGAATTAATGATTTACTCTCAGAAGCTGGTCTATCCATGAGTGATGTTGTATTTTTAAGAGTATACGTAGCCCCGGATCCCAATAAAGAAGACCAGCATGATTTCCCGGGTTGGTTTGAAGCATACGGAGAATATTTTAACAATGATAATAACCCCAACAAGGTAGCTCGCTCTACTATTGGGGTTGCAGCCTTAGCCAGACCATATCTTTTAGTGGAGGTGGAGGCTGTAGCTGTCTTTAAGTAAAGGGTACTTTGAAAATTTGCTTGTCCATATGGCTTATCAGTGTTTATTTCCTCACCTCATGTATAGAGACTGGATCCACAACCTCCGACGAATCTCAAATTGGTGAGAACAACAGTCGTGCGGATACTAGCAAGTTGTCAGGATCTGAAGCTGTCTCTTTACAAGGCACAAAATTATTCCCTCCGGAAATTCCTACTAAAAGAAGGCGACGAATGGAAGCTCAATTAACTGAGGTTCAGGCTAATTTCGATGTTAACCCTGATAGTCTTGATTATATTATATGGTTCGGTCGTCGGCTGGCATACCTGTACCGCTACAAGGATGCCATACAGGTATATACCGAAGGTTTGGCCAAACATCCTAACTCTTACCGTTTATTGCGTCACCGTGGACATCGATACATTTCAACCCGGAAATTTCCTGAGGCCATCGACGACCTGGAACGAGCAGCATTTTTGATTCGGGAACTTGATTCATTACTTATCGAGCCGGGCGGTCAACCCAACAGACAAAATATCCCTCTATCCAATACTCAGTTCAATATCTGGTACCATTTAGGATTAGCATATTATCTCCAGGGCAACTTTGATAAGGCTATCTCAGCTTATAAAAAGTGCCTGGAAGTATCTAACAACAATGACCTTTTAGTGGCTACTGCAGACTGGTTGTGCATGACTTACAGGAAAACCGGCAATGACGAAGCGGCTGAAGCTCTGATAGCTCCAATTACTAAGAGGATGAAAATCATCGAAAATGAATCTTATCACAAACGTATTTTAATGTACAAGGGAGAAGTTTCACCTGAGAAACTATTAAATCTTAAGCAAACTAATGACCCTTCCTGGGATATAGATTTAGTCACACAGGGTTACGGGGTCGCTAACTGGTATCTTTATAATGGGGAGGTTGACAAAGCAAGAGAAATCCTGGAAAGAATCGTCCAAACAAACAGTTGGTCTGCTTTTGGATATATTGCCGCAGAAGTGGATCTTGTCAATCTTCAGGCCGGCGGCATTTAACTATCTGTTGATTCCATGTTGCAAAAGTAGGATCCCAGGTATGAAAATGTCCTTATCCATGTTGGTGGAGCACTATATCCGCGAAGGAGGCAAAAATTTCAGTTTTTGACAGTTCCGCTATTCAGACGCACCAGAGAGAGATTAGAAGTGTGAGATTCAATCCTTTTCCCTTAATACCCCGGGAGAAACGATACCTCATTTGGGTCATCTGCTACATCTTTCACTAATCCGGCGGCGGTTTCCGTAATTTCTTTGTGACTTGTTTTGAACGCTATATAGAAATAGGTCTGAACCAGGGATTTCATTGGCAACTTAATTTTTTTTGTAAGCTCTTTGTTCATCGCCCGGGTGCTGTCAACCAATATCCTTAAGGTCCTGCCAAAGGAGATCAGGCGCTCATATAAATCAAACTCATAGTTACGAAGCCCGGTCATGGCATTCCTTAACGTTCCTCTCAATTGGGTACTTGAACCAGGCAAATGAAGCCCTTTTATAACCTGTGTGGTATAGTTCTCCAAATCATTGATCAAATTGGTGTGATACCTACTGCTTCCCCCAAATACCGACTTGACTATTCATTGATCAGGTTCCCAACCCCGTCTTCAAGGTTGGTGTGATACCTACTGCTTCCCCCAAATACCGACTTGACTATTCTCATAACATGCTTAACTCAAATTTGTGAGGTAAGGTTCCTATAATTAAGACAATAAACTTAAGAAATACACCCAAACGTTTTGCTAATAATAGATAAAAGAAAATCTTAATGTTATTTAGTAAATAGTTTATGCCGCTTATAAAAATTTTTACTTTGGATGAATTCTTATTCCTTCGTTTTCGTTGGTCATAAATTATACATTAGAAGACTAAAAAAAAACTAAATCGATTACCATGAAAAAAACTCTGACAATTTGTGTGCTGTTAACTGCAGTTCTTTTTGCTGACCAGCTGATGGCACAAGAATTCAGTGGGCTTGATAAAAGTCCTGCTGATATTGCCTGGTTACCAGGTAACAGGAAACCTGCGCCCATAGCCAAAGTAATCTACAGTAGACCACAAAAGAAAGGTCGCACAATGTTTGCCGGTGACTCGGAACTGGCTCCAGCTGGGAAAATCTGGCGAACAGGTGCCAATGAGACAACCCAAATTACTTTTACGAAGGACGCCACCTTTGCCGGTAAAAAGGTAAAAGCAGGAACTTATTCTCTTTACAGCATTCCAGGAGATAAGTGGACCGTAATCCTGAACTCAAAACTTAACACCTGGGGGCACAATGAGTACGATGAGTCAAAAGATGTGGCTCGGGTTGAGGTCTCATCACGTACCAATAGCGGATCTGAAGTTGAAGCGTTTACTATCCAATTCGCAGATCCGGCAGAAGGTTCAACCAAAAGTACCATGTACTTAGCCTGGGGAAATACCATCGTAGATATTCCCATTGAATACTAACTCTCTACCAGGCAGACAGGACACAAGAACAAAGATTGATGGACTTAGATTTAGGCTAATTATAATTAACAGTTATTATTAGTTGTAAGCTCTTCTTACAATTGTCAATTAGTATAAATATTGGAATCATTTGATTATCAAGTCTTTGTTCTTGTTCTTAGACTCTTAATCTCCGAAATGAACAATTCGGGGTTTAATTCTCAAAGATCTCTTCTAGTTTAGCCTCCAGAGACTGGCCCCTCAAATTCTTAGCAATAATTCTGCCTTCAGGGTCAATCAAATAAGTTGCGGGAATGGATTTAATGCTATAGTCCTGGGCTGCTTGAGTGTGGAAGTAATTTAATTCGGAACCATGTTCCCACATGAGACCATCTTGCTTGATAGCCCCCAACCATTGTTCACGAGTACGGTCAAGCGATACCCCCAATATCTCAAACCCCTTATCATGGAACTTGTTGTAAACACGAACAACATTGGGATTTTCAACCCGACAGGGCTTACACCATCCGGCCCAAAAATCTATGAGCACATGCTGACCTCGTAAAGAGGATAATTTCACCAGATTTCCTTCGGGATCAGGTATTTCAATCTCCGGTGCAACCGCACCTACAGCTAATTTGCCTATCCGATTAACCTGGACCAGTAACTGCTTGGTGAATTTAGAATTGGGCAACTCATTTTGGAAACGATCGGCGAGACTGTCCAGAAAGGTGTATTCCTGCTCTATATCTGTCAGGTAATTAATAGCAAAAAGGGCGGTTATTGATGGCCCTATGTCCCAAATTTTTTGCTTCAATGATTTGTGAAAGTCAGCTTCCAAAATTACGTATTGCTGTTGCAGTCGAATGGCATTTTGCATATCCCCGCTAGTTCTGGCTAACCGGAACTGTGAATTAAGGTTCTGCAGGTCACGTTGGAACTCCTCCCTCAGAGTACTGATCTCAAAAAAGTAATCCGTATCCGGTGATCCGATCACTTCTGCAAAACCGATCCGTTTATCTCCATCTGCATTAATGACAACGTCTGTCTTGTTGAGAATGAAGTTGACATATTGTTTGTCATTAAAGTTTACCCGGTAAAAAGAGGGTTCTGAAATATCTACAACAAATTCAAAGTAATCGTTACCGCCAATTTGGGTGGAATCCACCATCTTAAATGAGCTGCCATCTATCTCCTCCAGGTAGACTTTAACCCCCGGATTGAGTTTATTGACCTTGCCGGTCACTTTCAGACCAATGGCCTCCTTAGCTTTTTGACCTTGGCATGCTGCCAAAAACATTATTAGAGCTAGATATATATAGACTAAGTATTTCATGACATTCCCACTATTTCTGTAAAACGTTACTGCGTAACGATAGTTCAAATTTCAGTGATTGAATAACGACAGCCAAATGACATTATGCGAAATCTGTTATTTTATTGTGGATGACAAGTCCAGGAGGGGGCCTAATCTTCGTTTTATAACCTTCTACCGTAGCCCCTGCTCCGTCGAAGAACATCCTGCCTTGATTGCGTGTTACTTTATATTGCTGAGACCGAATAGGGTTTTTATGAGGTGCCCTTTACCAATCTCTTATTTCTCACCAAACTGATTACCGCCAAAACAATCAGTATCAACGCCAGGTAAAG
This sequence comes from Cyclobacteriaceae bacterium, assembly GCA_963664285.2. Taxonomy (GTDB): domain Bacteria; phylum Bacteroidota; class Bacteroidia; order Cytophagales; family Cyclobacteriaceae; genus JAJCYL01. The sequence goes on along the minus strand of CAXXNX010000023.1, from coordinate 3,491 downwards.
AAATCCTTCTCTAATCGATGTGAAATTAATGATAGGCTGAAACATTAAAGGAGACGCAAATTGCCCTATGAAAATAAAAGTTGTTAAGAGACCGAGGATGCGACCACGCATTTCTGGCGATGCCAGTGTCACCAGGCACAGTTGGAATTGGGCATAATTAGTCCGGCACCAGCAATAAGCATACCCGGATACACCAAACCGTAATTATCTGCCAAATAGAGCAGTGAATAACCGATACCAATGGTTAGAAAGGAAATACCGTAGATCTGATAGTAATTAAATCGACGCTTGAACCTGGGATAATTAAACGATACTGTCCCTGCCGCCAACATGGCAGAAGCAAGAGCAAGCCCGGTGGCCGTATTACCAACACCTGAGATTTTCTGGATAAGAAATGGCACCTGAACCGGCATCATATAGAAAACAGCCATGCCTAAGAATGCGATAATATAAACGGTCCAGACAATGGAAGGTATTGTCGTAACCGAGACCTCTTGATCTGCCTTGATGACAGGCTTTGCAGGCTCCCTTAGATATATAAGAACCAAAGGAATGGCTAAAAGTGCAATACTATAGATGAGGAACGGATAACGCCAATGAATATCCGCCAGAAACCCACCGACCGAAATAAATACAGTTCCGGAAAAGGCCATAATTGCCGCCTGTGTGCCTAAAAACTTTTGGCGCTCTTGCCCTTCAAAATAATCACCAATGAGCGCTACTGCGGTTGTCATAATGCCACCCACAGCTACGCCCAGAAACGCTCTACCTACTATAATCTCTAATAGTGTATTTAGGTAAAGACCGGAGGTACCAGCCATTGCATAAAGGAGGAGCATTAAGATCAGTAACCTGATGCGACCAAAGCGATCAATAAACCAACCGGAAAATGGTGCGGTAATTGCTATAAATAAACCTGGAATAGTAAGCACCAGCTTCACCAGTGTGTCAGCGCTTTCGTTATCGGGAAACGCTTTTTTCATCTCCGGGAGAGATGGTGCAATAGTGGCTCCTGCCATCACCGTTATCATACTAATAAATAGGATAGTGATTTTAGCAAACCTCGGATTCTTTAAGATCAATCGGGTTGTGTTTAGGAAGATGCAAGGATAGCGGTATGATGGGTCTTAAGCTAAATGAAGAATATTATTCAGAATGTAAAGGCATTTATTAATAAACATTCTAAAGAGGTTGAAATTTGTCGTCCGAAAAATTAAGGTTGTTTAAGCGATTCTTTTTTCTCATATTTTAAGAGAGAAGTGTGAGTGCGATCCGAAAGCTATGAGTGTTTAAATTAAAGAAGTAATGGATCATTATTCTGGTCAAAACGTCACAGATTCACATGAAATAGCCAATAAAAAAATCCGCATAGCAAAAAAGAATGACGGTTTTGCTTTAGAGAACTATTTCTATCGCTCACCAGTCATCTATCAACGTGAGTTAGAAGACATCTTATTCAAATCCTGGTTTTATGCCTGTCATATTAGTGAAATTCCCCATAACGGTGATTTTAAAACAATTGAGGTCGACGAGGATTCAATTATAATAGCTCGTGATAAAGAAGGGAAGATCAGTGCGAGTGGCCAATACCTGCCGCCACCGTGGAACCCGGGTATGCACCGAAAAACAAGGCAACGCCACATCATTTGTTTGCCCTTACCATGCATGGGTATACGAAGTAAACGGAAAATTAATTGGGGCACGTTCCATGGGTGATGATTTTAACAAAAGCGACTATGCGCTTAGGAATATAAACACCCATATATTCGAGGGAATGGTCTTTATTAATTGCGATCCGGAAGCACCAGATTTCAAACCAGCAACTGATAAGTTGATTCACACTATTTCACCATATCATCTCAAAAATGCAAAAGTTGCGGCCACAAAAACCTATACTATTCAGGCCAATTGGAAACTCGTATTAGAGAATTATCTAGAATGTTATCATTGTGGGCCTTCTCATAAAGAATATGCCAAGTCTCATACATTAAGAGACGAAGCCCATAAAATAAAACATCTTAATGACGCTATGAAAAAAAGAGCTATTGAGGAAGTAGGATTTGAACCCCAATTTGTTGACGACGTGACCAATCAATACATGGACTCATCCGCTTTTGGCTGCGATATTTCACATATGCGTTATGCGCTTTATGAAAACTATAAAACGGGGTCTTTAGATGGTCAGCCAGTAGCCCCATTGATGGGTGATTTTAAGGGATATGATGGAGGAACCGGAGATTTCCAATTAGGACCACTTACTTTCATGCTCAACTATCCGGATCACTGCGTTCTTTACAGGTTTCTGCCCCGAGGCCTGAAAGAATCAGTAATAGAATTGGTTTGGTTTGTAAATGGCGATGCAGAAGAAGGAAGAGACTACCATGTCGATCGGCTAATTAATTTGTGGGATGTCACACCAAGGAAGACAAATATATTATAACGCAAAACAACAAGGGAGTAAATTCCAACTTCTATGAACCCGGGCCATTTTCACCAATTTTCGAAAATCTGAACATTAATTTCATTAGGTGGTATTTGAAAGCAATCGAGCGATAATGGTTAGCGGTGGACACAGATACTATTCTGCAAACTCATGCAAATAAAACTCCATGATGCCGGTAGCTACCTCGGTTGCACCAATAAACATTCCTACTCCATAAGGTGATGTGCCTGACAGATAAGTGACTAAGAGCAAAAGGCAAACCGCTTACATTAACAAAACTAAAAGCGCCGGCAGTAAACACGGCCGCTGCAATGGTCAAATAAAGATTAGTAGAAAAGATTATCACAAAAACACCGATGAACTGAATCACAAAACCAGGGATCAACACGCGGTCTAGTCTGATATTTTGTATCATCCGCCCGGCGAAAAAGGCCAAAATGGCGGCGAGTCCCAGTAGTCCGAAGGCTAGATAATCAGCCGAAGCTTCCATAGAAGGAAATTTCGTAGCGAGGCTGTCAGGAAGGAACTCCACCAAAATAGCTTTTCCGAGGGCGTCTTTGAATAAATTAAGATTCTGATAATCAAAGAGTTAAAAGAGGTTTGAAAGGATAAAGAACCCCGAAATCGGCCGAATAGGGCTTTTTCCGGGGTTTTTGTTTTGCTAGATTGTGGTGTAGAACACATCTAACACCACAAATTAGAATGCAAAAAAGGCTTTTCCAACCCGAATATGGTTTAACTCCAAAATGGTATTTGTTTAAGAGCAGTAAATTGGGTGCAGTTTATGATAGTCTACCGTGGAATCAGTTAGCGGACTGCCTGCCTGAAGAAAATAACGGACCTGGTGCTCCCCGGTGGTTTTCCTCAAAAGGGATGTTTGCGCTGATGTTTCTTAAGTCCTACCTGAGTATCAGTGATGAGAAACTAATAGAACGCTTTAACTCCGATTGGAGCCTACAGTTGTTCTGTGGCAAAATGTTATCAGACACAGAGAAGATTCGAGACAATGCTATCGTAAGCCGCATCCGCAGTTATCTGGCTGAGTATA
>CAXXNX010000022.1:0-16062 GCA_963664285.2 Cyclobacteriaceae bacterium | reverse complement strand
GGGAATGTAAGCACACCAACCGCCAGGAGAACCAAGAATACAAACAACTATACACATATCTAAAACATGGCAAACGAAGGCGCAAACGAGGAAACAGAAAAGATCGTAGAGGTATTATCCCGAATAGGGTATCAATTGAACAGCGACCCCAGATCATTAACAAAAGGGAACGATTGGGAGATATAGAAGTCGATTTAATGATGGGTAAAAACCACAAAGGCTCTTTGTTGGTGATGACAGACCGAGCAAGTCTTTTTACCAGAATCAGAAAGATGCACAGTAAAAATGCCGATCAAATGGCCGAAGCTATTGTGGAGGAACTCTCTCAGGATAAACACAAACTGGAAACACTCACTTTTGATAATGATATGGCATTTTCTAAACATGAGTTGATTGCTCAATCCCTTGATGTGGATGCCTATTTCACTCGTCCCTATACTAGTCAGGATAAAGGGACAGTTGAAAATAGGATTGGGGTAATCAGAAGGTTTTATCCTAAGAAAACAGATATTAGATTTGTTACAGAGGAGCAAATCAAAGTTGTTGAAAACAAAATCAATGAACGCCCTGTTAGAAAATTTAATTACCTAAACGCAAAGCAAGTGCTACAAAGGAAAATTGCACTTATTACTTGAACTTACACTTTCATACATATGACTTATTATTAATAACTGAAAAAGTAATGCATTATGAAAAACAAATCTCTATATATAGTTAACGCTGGATTTCTCATGCTATCAATGATTAGTTGTCAAAAACCGATAGAAGGGAATATTAAGGATAATTTTGATAATAACTTATCAGGAGTAGAAATAACAATTGATAACTCAAACTATAAATCGACATCATCTCCTGAGGGCCAATTTTCAATAGACTATGCTCCAGGTAAATTCGCTATTCAATTTAAAAAGGAAGGATACATTTCCAAAACTCAAACACTTGAAATAACTGAAAAAACCAAATATCCTTTAGGTCAAATCATTTAATCAAAGTCCCTGATTCCAATGGATTATACTCAACAAATGAAAATCAATACACTACACTGAACTCATTTAAACCAACATCGAAGAGCATTGAAAAGGATGCACTAATTATTGTCAGGACGACTCTATACTCTTTACCAGAAAACTCTGTTAATCCAATTAATACTACTGATTCAAATCAAGTACTGCTATATAGTTACGGGTTGCCGAAACTTAGTCTCATTAAATTCTCAGAAAACAAACCATTTGCAGAAGCATTCGCATCCAGACTGGGTAGAGAAGTAAAGGCGAAACGTATAAAATACACCCGGGCAAAACTTGGAGATAATTTATATCAACTGAAATTGGATCTTAAGCCCAACACCATATATATACTAATGGAACTACAAGGCAGTGGATTTTCAGAAAAGATTGGAAAGACATTCTATGCTATCGAACCTAAATAAATAAAAGTCTTACATTGACATTCCTTTATCTGGTTTATGCGTTTTTTGTATGGATCTTAATTCACTAAGAGCTTCTTTAGTACTATCAGGTGAATAGAATATTGATAAGAACATTTTGGCATTTCCAAATCCTAACTCTTCATACTTCTTTGCGCCATGCTAAATCAGTTTTTGCATCACCGGCAAAAATCTTCCCTCTGGAAAACTTTCTACTCTGTCAACGGATATAAATCCCTGGCTTTTGTAAAAATTCTCAGCGTTTGGATCCGCCTCGACAATAATTTTCTTATTGTTGATCACTGAGTTCGCAATCGACTCATTAAGCAGCAACTTTCCGTAACTTTATATAAATATTTAAGATATCGAAAAGTGAAATTCGGTAATCAACATTCTGTTATTTGTTAATAAGTTTCCAAAATGTTTTTTTATAAATACACAAAATATCTTCCAAGTATTTCGATTCAAGTTTTGAAAGTTCGAATGATATCGCTTTAAATTCCTTCTTTTCAACATAGTCAGATAATTTGTCTGTGTTAAATAGGGTCTTATAGTCTCGTTCGGCTCCACGATGGATGTATACGTACACTGGCTGATAATTGAAATGTCGATTTTGTGACATTCTGAGAGTAGTATCATATACCGATAGTACTCCAAAAGGATTGATTAGCTCACTATGGGCCTTTATGAAAGTATATATTTCATGGAAGTTCCTTCGGTTTTCGAGATCTGATCTATGCGAAAGTAACCGTTGAGACATTTGATTATAAGGTTGTTCACTGTTGAACTTTACAAAAGTTTGTTGATGAAACCAGCGCCTTTCTATGTTAGCTGAATCAGTGTAAAGTCCATGAACTGACTTGCGGATTAGTTCATCAGTTTTCGAGATCAATTTGAGATTTGAGTAGTCTAAAACAATTTCATTTGTGTTTCTATTTTAGGATGAAATGTCCCAATAATTATAAACGGATTTAACGAAACATGGTGATGCAATTGCGTTGTGCCTAAGAAAAAATGCAGGTCTTTGGTTGTTGCAAAGTCGTCAAAGTATTTTTTGCGAACATCTGCAATTGCTTTGCTCTCGTCTCCTTCATGTCGGGCAAGGCAGTTCAATAGAGCTGACCTGTTTCCCAATCTTCAATCATCATTCGGCTTTCTGTTCCCTGATTGTCTCTAAAAATGAATCTGAATTTGTAAGGTAGTTTTTGTACCACTTGAAATTTTCCTTCCTCATTTGTTTCAAAAAGGTTAAGTTGGTTCAGTTTGGCTAACTTGTCTTTATCCCACTCACGGTCCACCAATTCAGCTGTGAAATCCACAATATCTGTTGGTTTGAAGACAGCCAAGGAAGTGCAGATGTTTTTTGTCTTAGCTTCTGCAATCAGTTCAGCGAGGTTGTAATAAATTTTGCCTAAGCAAACTTTCTTGCGTTCATCCCAATTGTTAGCGGTATCAATATGTCCAACAACTTTTATTTCACTATCAATGTTTTTTGGCCGGAAACTGTCGGGCCTGAAATCACTTGTGTTCTTTACTAGATCAACCTCAATCCAGTCGTATTTTTTGTACTGCTCGTTGTAAGATTTTTTGCGAAACGGAACAGGATAAAGCCGTATCCAAGTGCCATCTTCTTTAAACCCTGCAGTGCAAACCAGTTCATCATACTTGGCGGAAAGTGTCGGATAGGTTTTCACCGTTATTAATACTTTCGTTAATGCCATAGTTTAGATGTGTTTTACTTCATAATCAAAGTCAGGTAGGTTTTCAATCGCTTCTGCTAAATACTTGCGATGGCACTGGCAAATATTGGCTTCGAAACAAGTTAACGCAATACGTTTACTTCGCTTCAACAATTTTAATATAACGTTTTGCGAATCCGTTGTTTTATTCAGATTGGTTTTACGGTAAACGGCAAACAATTTATCGTAATCACTTTGAGTGTTGAGTTCCTGGCGTTGGGCAGATTGAATCCCTACTTCGGGAATATGCACATAATCAATTCCCAAACTTGCACAGTATTTTTTCAATAGGCTTTTACTAAATCCATATTTCATACTTAATGGATTGCTGCGAACATCCACTAAAACCTTTACATCATTTTTAAGTAAGCGAACCAAATATTCTTCCAACGAAATGCCTTCGTAACCGATGGTAAACAACACAGTTTTGTTTCCCTTTTGTTTGGCTTGGGTCACTTTTTCAAATTCCTCTTTGGTTAATATGTTCTCAGCTGCTTCGCTTCGAGTCGCATAGAATGGAAAGTTGATATAAGTGTGCTTCATCAAAGCTGCTGCACTCATTTTTTCCGTAATTGGTTTTTACTTCCTGCAGAAATCTAAGGTCGGCCGGTTTCAGTTGCTTTAAGTAGTCGGTTTTATCTTGCTTTTCAAAGGATTTTTCATCTGCATTTAAAAAGCCCCGTTTAACCATTGCCATCATATCTGCATTAACCGAATAAGAATAGCAGCCGAATTTGTAAGGAATAAACTCATACTCAGCTTTGGCTTGCCTATTTGTAAATAGGAAAAGCAGTTTTTGTAGGCGGATCTTATCCAATTGCCCGTCAAACATTTGAAGTAAAGCCAGTATTATTTTTCTTCTATAAAACACGTTGCAAAGTTAAGATTTTTAAACAGCCGTTATCAATTTTTGTAAGCTAGAATCAAGGTAGTAGATCAAAATACAAAGAACCAGAATTTTGGTCTTATATAAGGGCTGCAGTTATTTATATCGTGGCCAATAGCGTTATTGAGTTAAATAAAAGCACTTATGACTTGTGCCTCAATTGTTGTAGGCCCAATTACTTCATGTATTATCTTCATTAATGTGCTTAATTGTATCTTTGCCTTATGACGCCTGGTTTATGCCTTCATTTAATCCATATGCCATTTACGTCCGTTGTGACGGATCAATGATTTACGATTCCCGTAGTTCAGGAGGTATAGGCTATGTCATAGAATTTCCAGACAAATTCAATCTCGAAACCATCGCAGTATCAGACGGTATCTATACCGACGCCAACATCGAGAGGCTTGAGATTCTTTCCATCATTGAAGCAATGGAGGCAACCATTGAACAAATCAACATACATCCTCAACTAAAAGGTTCACCTGTTCGAGTAATAACTGATCGCCACGCACTACGCGATGAAAGTCGGACCAATCCATACAAAATTGCTGAGTGGAGAAGGCTTAAATGGAAGACTTATGAAAATAAACCTATAAAAAATAAAGACCTTATAGACAGGCTAGATAAAACCAGGACAAAGCTCAATAAGCTAGTACAAGGTCAAGTTAATATTGAATGGCGAAGAAGAAAAGAAAACAAAACAAAACAGCTGACAAACTTTCCAAAAAAGGAAGAAATGAAGCCTACTGAATTCCAAAATTGCCAAGCATGGAATGAAAGTAGGTAGACGAAAATTTGATGGTAGAGAAATTTCATATAGGCAAGTTCAAGAGAAACAAACTTTCCATGTTAATATCTTCGGAAAGGATCCCGTTCAAGACGAGTACGAAGTATGGGCAGAAATATGTACTGGAGAGAGCTTTGGGCAAAAGATGAAAATCTATGCCGATGACCTACTGGCTGGCAAGCTCCAAAGAGGCAATCAGTTTGAGATTCGAGTCAAAAAAGTTCTTAAGCACCATCTTAGAATTTTCAGGACGATTAAGAAAAAGAGCCTCAAAAAGAACCCAGCCTAATTCTCATAATCATATCGAACTATTGGCCTTGTTTCTAGCAGGTCAAGTTTAACTGAGTGCAGGAGTTAAATAAAACGCAGGATTATTAGAAGCTTCATAACGCTATGTACATCAACGTGCGTTTCTTTGTAGTTAAGTCTCGACGCCCCATAGCGGAATCTGTGATTCAGAAGTGATTGAATAAATACAGATCTAACTTATAGTAAAATTCAGCACAATTTGATGTATGATGTTGTTGGGTGTCGTGTTTATTAATTATAAACCTCTTCAATTATACTTTTTGCTTCTTGTTGAGCAATTAAAATATCATTGAATTCCTTGTTGTAGAAGTAAAAAAAATCCAATTCCAAATTGAGGAAGTTCGAAAAAGATGTAGTTATTCATTGAATGGAAGAAATGAAAGTTCTTGTTCTTCGTCCCAAAAACAACTATTGAATTTAATCTCTTGCTCTTATTTTTTACCGTAGCCCTTTTTTGCGCCTGTCTTAATTCAGATGCTGCTTTGTATGGAGAATAATTAATACTATTCCTCATTACTGTTATTGGAATTGGAGCAAGAAATTCAATATAACCCTTAGCTTTTGAAGCTTTGAATTTTCTTCTGAAATCCATGACATGAAATTTGTATTCCATCAGTTCAAGCCATCGAATTATATCTGTCAATTCAGCTTCTTCCAGTTGTTCTGGATTAACTTGACTCAAAACTTTCTTAATATGTTTCTCTACATACCCTAAATTTTCATTGTTGCAATTTGGACATGCCGGAACGGTTGATTTATTATAGGTTTGAGGTTGTTCATTTTCTGAAGTAATAAAGAATTTAGTCGTATCGTTCTGATACAACCAGCGAGGAAGAACATGTTCTTTTGTTAATTGGCCTTCTTCATTACAAAAAATACAAACGTCCTGCAATTCTGCTCTCTTGTTAGGGGCAAAATGGTTGTCTAATATATTATCGATGATAAATTTAGATTCTCTTCTTAACGACGTACGAATTTTTTTAAACCTATCATTTATCATAATTGGAAATCTGACGGATGCATGACAACCAACATTGGGGTATGCGGACAGACGTCCAGTAATCCCCATTATACAACTACTCTAATCTAATGATTTTGGTTTATTGAAAGAAAGAGGGGAGGAGTTAAATAAAACGCAGGGATTACTTTTTCGTCGTTTCTATACTGAATAGTTAAGTTCTATTTAACATAATGTAATTTATATAACAATAGTACAGTAATATATTGAAATAGTTATATAACGCAACTCAGAACTATCGTTGACAGGCTCAGTGCTTTCGCATTAATTCACAATTCCTATTTCTGTCATCAAATATAACGTTTTTACTTTTCTAATCCTCTATGAAGCGGTCATGTGCCTTTCAATTTTACAAAAATACGTTATCTTTAATTTTATGGGAAAGACTATAGATAAACTAATCACCCCGAATGATAAAACAATTGAAACTGTTTTCAATAAATCAACATCCTACTATATAGACATTTACCAGAGAGAATACAAATGGCAAAAAGACCAGGTTCAAACGCTGCTCAATGACATTCAAGTACGTTTTGATGTAGGTGCAATTCGAGAAACAGACCCGAAAAGAATTAAAGAGGATATTCTTGAAAATTTTGAACCCTATTTTGTCAATACATTTCTTTCGAATGAGGTTCCCGGGAAGAAAAATATCGTGGATGGCCAACAGAGATTGACGACTTTTTAATATTTCTCATCAAGCTATATCAGGTAGCCGAAGAACAAAAGAAAAATGACCCTGATTTGAAGATCTACGAAGCGGCATTCATCGAAGATCGCATTTTCGAGTCGGGAGCATTCGGTGATAAAAAATTTAAAATTCATAATGAAAATAGAGAACAGGCTTTTTCATCCATTTTACATAAATCACATGATGATTTCGAGAATGCTGATGAAACTCAGCAGCGTATCATTGATAACTATAGATACGTCAGCACCTATTTCGACAACCTGTTCTTTGGTCCAGATGAAAATTTTGATGCAGTAAAATTTAATTACTACTTAACCTATTTGCTCAATAGAATCAGCATAGTGGAAATTGAGATCACCAGCTCTCATAATGTTGCAATGATTTTTGAGGTAGTAAATGACCGAGGGCTTGGTTTGAAACCCTTTGAAATTTTAAAAGGCAAGTTCCTGGGAATTCTTGATGAAACGCAAAAAGAAGGAGCAAATAAAGCATGGACAGAGATTCTAGATGAGCACTACAGGGTGAAATCAGATGTGGATGATTTCTTCAAACTTTATTTCCGGGCCAAATTCGCCAAAAATCTCAGCGAATACGAACGCATGGAACATGAGTATCACTATGAAGCATATAAAAACAGTGCCATCAGAGAGTACTTCGAAGAATTTAAGGACAAGCAGAAACTCTATGATTTTGTAACCAAAGAGTTGCCATTCTTTTCCAGACTCTATCTTGAATTGAGGACATCAAGATCGCACCGATATGTTCTCTTTAATCGAATGCTTGATCAAAAGCAACAGTATCTACTAATTATGTCAGCCATAAAATTCGATGACCCTTTGAGGGATAAAAAAATTGAATGGGTGGCTAAAAAGTTTGATCAAATGCATATCCTGCTTAGGCTCAAAAACCAATACGATTCTTCCTCATTCCTGCCTAACTATATTATTGAAATCTGTCCTAAAATTCGAAACCAGGGCTTGGATGGGATAACAGTACAATTTGACAAAGCCGTAATAAACAAATTAGAGGAACAGGGTGTAATTCAAACTGGAGCACTAAACAAAATCAGTGATTTATTCAACACCTTTACTCATCAGAGCCTTGCGCATCAAAACAAAAACCTATCAAAGTATATCTTTTTGAGAGTTGATGATCTACTTTCAAAACTGATGGGAAGGGCATCTCTCGTCACTGATACCTCTATCGACTTGGAATATCTATTTAATTGGACAAACCGTAGGTCTTATGAATTACACCTTGAACATATGTACACTCACAATGAAAGAAACGAAGTTTTATTTCTTGATGAAGAAGGAGAATTCGACTATATCGAATTTGACAGGTTAAGAAATAAATTTGGAGCATTATTGATCTTGAAAGATCAGCATAATTTAAGTAGTGGTGCAGATGTTTATGAAGACAAAGTGGAAATATACGGACAAAGTAATATTATATGGAATGAAATACTTGTCGGGGCTGTACCTGATATAGATCTCAAAAAACTTCCATTCACTTTTAAAATTCAAAGTCCTAATTCCGATGGATTATTAGATATATCTGCAATTGAAACCAGGCAGGAAGAACTTTACGAGATCATAAAATATATCTGGACCGAAGGCTTTTAGAGAACACGATATAACATTGAATAGACCTTGAGCATTTCTTACTCAAAATACTGTCAAATCTTCTTTGAAGGATTAATTCCCTTAGCTATAGGTACATTTATTTATCTGGTTTTTAGGACCGATACGATCAGAGTTTTTCAATGGATTGACACAGTGGGCCTCAAAGAGCTATTCGAAACTATGCGTAATAGTGAATTAATACTGAATTCAAATCTCCCCGATTGGATCGTATTTAATTTACCAAATGGCCTATGGATGTTTGCTTTGGTATCTTCTCTTCTTATCATTTGGAAAAATGATATTTCGATGGATAATGCTTTTTGGATCGTTGCCGTTCTTTCTATTGCATTAATCAGTGAAGTATTCCAATACTTTTTGATTGTCACAGGTACATTCGACTGGATGGATATCCTCGCTTATATTATTGCAACCTTGCTTGCAATTCTGCTATCTTCAATAAATTATAGGCCCATTAACTTAAAAATACGACAATGAGTATTAGACAGATCCGGCACTTTCTTTCAGGATTGGTAGTGATAGTTTTTATGGTCCTGGCATTTGGCTCAGAAGATTCTGATACTGCAAGTATCGAAAATAACACAGAAACTATTGAAACTGAGATCATTAATATTGGGGAAACCGGGGTGACTGACTACTTTGAAATACTAGTGAACAAGGTGGTAGTCAGCGACAGAGTCAATACTGGCAATCAATTTGCTGATCTGAACCGAGAACCCGGCAATCAGTACCTGGCGTTCAAAATCACTTTCAAAAATATAGATAATGAAAGCAGAATGTTCACTGATGGAGATGTTCTTATCAATTATAATGGCAAAGAGTACAGGTATGATAAATCCGAAACAATTTTGCTTGAAGGATGGGGAACAATGTTGGATCAAATTAATCCGTTGACTTCCAAAACAACCAATCTGGTATACAAAATACCGCAAGAAATAACCGGCGATTTATATTGGAGACCAGGTAGAAATTCGAAAAATGTGACGTTTTATTTAGGGAACATTCAAGCTGAAGCTTCAACTGGTGAGTAAGTAAACCATGCAAAATCCTAAGAAACATTAGCACCGAATAGACCTTCATGGTCAAATGGGACGAAAACAGCCGTAGCCTGTTTTATCAGCTAACCCATTTAGAGTTTTTTACTGGTCACTCTTGGGTTTCTCAATATAATATCTCATGTATTTAACATATAAATCGTTATCAAACATCACAGGTGGCCATTCCTGGGCATACGGACGGTTTTGTTCCCTCTGCGCCACGCTCAGCCCCTTTAAATTGTATTTTGCTAAGAAAACGGGTCATTTTGACAGGGTGGTGAAGGGGACTTTCACAAAACGATTATGGCCTTTCAGAAAAAAAGTTTGAAGTATTGCAGATTATTTCTGACTAAAAATATACTCATATAGCGGTGCAATCTTTGACCAACTTAAAAAACCATTAGATTAGTGTGAATTTATTTTGAATAATTCATAAATGATATTTCATTGAAACAACCTAAATGGGCAATTTTAACACAACTATAAAAAAAAATGCGACAATAATTTGGGTTTAATTTACATGCAATGAACATCGCTCAAATAGAAGAAAACCTTCAAAAGCTGATAAAGTCCTTCAAGAAGGAACGATTCATCTATGACTTTCTTCTGGCTTTTAACCTTCCTAAATCCTCAATTACTCGATTGCAGGCTGGTAGCTTGAATATGTCCAAGTTACCCGGTGAAGTTTCATGGAAACGGAAGGTGTTCTTCAAAGAACTGGATACTGAAGACCTTCATGAAGTAGCTGCAAAAATCAAAGAGCGCATCAAGCACAAACAGCGATTCATAATCACTACTAATTACACGACGTTGGTTTCTATCGATACCAAGACGGATGAAAAGCTTGATATTGATTTAGGTGAATTACCAAAGCACTTTGATTTCTTCTTGCCATTGGCTGGGATGGAGAAAACCCAGTATCGTGATGAAAATCCGGCAGATGTCAAAGCAGCTGAAAAGATGGCAAAGCTCTATGACGCCATTAGTAAAGACAATCATGATGATTCACCAAAGTTCACTCATGGGCTGAATGTATTTCTAACCAGACTCCTCTTCTGCTTCTTCGCTGAGGATACTGGCATCTTCAAAGACAATCAGGTCACCAATGCCATTGGCTCACAGACTCAAGCAGATGGTAGTGACCTTGACAGTTACCTTGAGCAACTCTTTGGCGTACTAGATACCCAAGAAAATGAGCGTGGTGATTTGCCTGCACATTTGGAATCCTTTCCTTATGTCAACGGAGCATTGTTCAAAGAACGATTCATCGTTCCCAAATTCTCAAGGAGATCAAGACAGGTCATTATTGACTCTGGCGAGATGGACTGGAGTGATATTAACCCTGACATATTTGGGTCCATGTTCCAGGCTGTCATTGCCGTAGATCAGCGCAACAATTTGGGAATGCACTACACGTCTGTTCCTAACATCATGAAGGTGATCGAGCCTCTATTCTTGAATGAGCTTCATGAGGAATTTGAAAAGGCTAAAAGCAATAAAACTAAACTGGGCCAACTACTACAGCGGTTGCACAAGATCAAAATCTTTGACCCTGCCTGTGGCTCTGGAAACTTTCTGATCATCTCCTACAAGGAGCTCAGAAGATTGGAAATGAAAATCTTCAAAGAGAGTGGAGTTATGCCTCTCTCTGGCATCCACTTATCACAGTTCTACGGCATAGAGCTAGATGACTTTGCACATGAAATTGCGCAGCTTGCATTATGGTTGGCAGAGCACCAGATGAATGTGGAATCTTACAAAGAATTTGGTCAGACCAATCCTACACTTCCACTGGGTGAAGCTGGTCGGATTATTCAAGGCAATGCATGTAGAGTTGATTGGGAAGAGGTTTGTCCTAAAAAGAAGTCTGATGAAATCTATGTCCTTGGTAATCCTCCCTACTTGGGTTCAAGTATGCAAAACTATGATCAAAAAAAAGATATTGAAATAACTTTTAAGGGATTCAAAAACTATAAAAATCTTGATTATATCGCATGCTGGTTCAAAAAAGGGGCTGATTACATATCCAATTCGAACTGTAATTTTTCATTTGTCTCAACAAACTCTATTTGCCAAGGAGAGCAAGTTGATCTATTATGGCCCTACATTTTCAATAAAGATCAAGAAATTGGATTTGTTCATACATCGTTTTATTGGTCCAATAGCGCCAAACATAAAGCAGCCGTAATTGTCGTAATTATTGGGGTTAGAAATAAATGTGAAAAGCAAAAATTGATTTACACGAATAAACATATCAAACATGCTAAGAATATTAATCCATACCTGTCGGAAGGGCCAAACATTACTCTTCCCCGTAGAGGTGATCCAATAAGTCAAATACCACCTATGGTTTATGGAAATAAATCAACAGACAATGGCCAACTGTTTTTATCGCCCGTAGAAAAAGAAGAATTATTATTAAACTATCCCAAAGCTGCGAGATACATAAAGAAACTAGTTGGCTCCATTGAATTGATTAGAGACATTGAAAAATATTGTTTGTGGATTGATGATGAGCGGGTGTCAGAAGCGTCCGAAATTCCATTTATTAAAAATAGACTAAATCTTGTTAAAGAATTTCGTTTAAAAAGCAAAGCTCAGTCAACGATTGATTATGCCCGGTATCCACATAGATTTAAGCAACGAACATATAATGGGACATCTGCAATTGTTATTCCAAGGGTTTCTTCAGAAAGGAGAAGTTATATTCCTTTTGGTTTCGTAGATGACCAGACAGTAATACTTGACTCTGCTCAAGCAATTTACTCTGCTGAACCTTGGATTTTAAGTGTTGTGTTAAGTCGAATTCATAATGTTTGGGTTAAAGCTTCGTCTGGAAGATTGAAGTCAGATGTTCGATATTCATCTGCCTTATCATACAATAATTTCCCTTTTCATAATATCACAAAGCAATACAAAGAAGAACTCACCCAAAGTGTTTTTCGAATCTTAGAAGAGAGAGAAAAGCATTCAGAGAAGACATTGGCGCAAATGTATGATCCAGACAAAATGCCGGAAGGCTTGAGAGAAGCGCATCGACAAAATGACTTAGCAATTGAGCGCTGCTATCGCAGCAAGCTATTCGAAAGTGATGAAGAACGCTTAGAGTATTTGTTCAAACTCTACGAGCGAATGATTGATGAGGAAAAGAACGCCGGAACCCTGTTTGCCAAAGGAAAGAAAACTCGAAAAAAGAAAGCCAATGCCTGATATAGTCAATTTAAGTTACCAACGGACAGGTGAAAGTGTCAGAAACGATGATACTGGGATGCGCCCAATGGCAGCAAGAGCCTATGAAAAAAGGACTGAACAGTATCTCTTAATAAAGGCACCACCTGCCTCTGGAAAATCAAGAGCATTGATGTTCCTGGCATTAGATAAGCTGAGGTACCAGGGCATTAACAAGGTTATAGTTGCAGTTCCTGAGCGGTCCATAGGAAGTTCCTTTGCACCTTCAGACTTAGTTGAACAGAATAACTTCTTTACCAATTGGAATCCAAAAGATGAGAATAATTTGTGCACACCGGGGAGTGATTCCAGTCAGAGTAAGGTTGAATCCTTTCGGAAATTTCTATATAACGAAGAGCAAATACTGATTTGTACCCATGCCACTTTTCGATTTGCTTGCGAGGGACTAGATGAGACCAAGTTCAACAATACCCTATTGGCCATTGATGAATTCCACCATGTTTCCGCAGACATAAATAACATTTTGGGGGACAAGCTCCGAAACATCATGCAGAAGTCATCAGCTCATATTGTAGCTATGACAGGTTCCTACTTTAGAGGAGATAGTGTGCCGGTACTTCCACCAGAGGAAGAAGCTAAATTTGCTAAGGTTACTTACAATTATTATGAGCAGTTAAATGGATATCAATACCTTAAGTCTTTAGGCATTGGTTATCACTTCTATCAGGGCAAGTATACTACCGCCATACTGGAGGTGTTGGATACTGATAAGAAAACAATCCTTCACATCCCCAATGTGAATTCTGGCGAATCCACCAAAGACAAGCACAATGAAGTAGGCTTCATCCTAGATGCTATTGGCAAAATAGTAACGCAAGACTCTAATACGGGGGTCCTTCACCTAAAGCGACACTCAGATGGAAAGATGCTGAAAGTGGCGGATTTGGTGGAGGACAATCCAAAGGACCGAGACAAGATTCAGAACTACCTGCGTACCATGGATTCTGTCGATGATATGGATTTGATCATTGCTTTAGGAATGGCCAAAGAAGGGTTTGATTGGCCTTACTGTGAGCATGCGCTCACGGTAGGGTACAGAGGCTCACTAACTGAAATTATTCAAATTATAGGGAGAGCCACAAGAGATAGTAGCAATAAGTCTCATGCTCAATTCACTAATCTAATTGCTCAACCAGATGCACAGGATGATGAGGTAAAGTATGCTGTCAACAATATGCTCAAGGCCATTACAGCATCACTCCTGATGGAACAGGTCATGGCCCCCAATTGGAAATTTAAGACCAAGCTATCAGAAGATGATGAAGCAAAACCAGGAGAGATTAAAATCAGGGGACTTAAAGAGCCGAGTTCGAACAGAGTTAAAGATATTTTGGAAACAGACCTGATAGACCTAAAGGCAACAATCCTGCAAGATGATCAAATGGTAAAAGCCATTCCAGGGAACGTAGATCCGGAGGTTATTAACCAGGTTATGATACCTAAAATTATTCGGGTGAAGTATCCTGACCTTTCAGATGAGGAAATTGAAGAGATCAGGCAGCATGTAGTTGTGGACTCTGTTCTTAAAAATGGAGAGATAAAAGAAACCGGAGACAAACGATTCATTCGGATGGCTGGAAAGTTTGTTGATATAGACGATCTACATATTGACTTAATTGATCAAGTCAACCCCTTCCAGAAAGCCTTTGAAGTAATGTCCAAATCTGTAACAAAGCAGGTATTGAAAGTGATTCAAGAAACAATAGAGGCAACTAGAATTAGAATGGATTTCGATGAAGCTAAAATACTATGGCCTAAGATTATTGAATTCAAAAAAACTTTTGGCAAAGAGCCAAGTCTTAATTCCAATGATCCTTTGGAAAGAAGAATGGCGGAGTGTATCATTTACCTGAAGGAGGAGAAACGAAAGAAAATGGCTAATGGATAAGAAGAAGATTCTCGAAGACATATTCAATAATGATCCTTTGAGTATTCTCAATGTCAAGCCCAGAGCATCCACGGAAAGGGATGCCGATGAGAGGCTATTGGCATCCTTTCAGGAAATCAATGACTTTATTACCGAGAATGGAAGTGAGCCTGAGCCAAATGCAAAAAATGTTTCTGAAACGCAGCTTTATTACCGATTAAAAAGTCTAAAAGAAGACGATGAAAAGGTGGCGATGTTAAAGGAGAATGACAAGCACCATATTCTTCCAAATGTGAGTTCTGCTAATGAACCAAAAGGAGAGTACGCCAAAAAAGAGAAGAAGGAAATCAATTCAATTGACGACATATTTAGCGATGATTCGCTAGGCATATTAGGAGATGATACCGAAGGACTTTTTGAATTCAAACATACACCAAAGGAAACCACAATGCCTGATTATGTGGCAAGTAGGAAGAAATGCAAAGATTTCGAAGACTTTATTGATTTATTTGTGGCAAGTCAAGTTGCACTTAAACTTGGAAAGAGAAAACTGAAGCAGTTTAGATATGAACAACAAATTGATAAGGGATACTTCTTTGTGCTTAAAGGTGTAATAGCATACGTGGCAGAAATAGGTGAAAAGGAAGCGGATGAGAAAGGTAAACTGAATGCTCGATTGAGAGTGATATTTGAGAATGGAACTGAGTCAGATATGCTCATGAGATCATTTTCTGCAGAATTGTACAAAGATGGACGAAGAGTAACGGAACATGAGGATAAGATGCTTGATGAACTAAAAGGAATAACCCCTGACGATAAGGAATCTGGATTTATCTACGTACTTGAATCTAATAGCATAGATGATCGAATTACTTCAATCAAAAATCTTTATAAGATTGGTTATTCCAAAACTGATATTGCTGAACGCATCAAGAATGCTGAGAAAGAGCCAACCTATTTAATGGCTCCAGTGAAGATCATGGGTGTATGGCAATGCTTCAATATGAATCCTCAGAAATTCGAACAACTAATTCATAACTTCTTTGGAGCCTCCTGCTTAGACATTGATATTACAGATAAGAGTGGAAAAAGACACAGGCCACAAGAATGGTTTATTGCGCCACTATCAGTTATTGAACAAGCTATCGAGTTAATCATCAATGGTAAAATTGTGAAGTATAAATATGATCGAGAGAACTTAACAATAATTGAAATATAGACTACATCATTTTGCAAGACCACGAAGACATCCTGTTGTCGCAGCATAACGGAAGACAAAATCTGTTACCGTTTCTGTTACCTAAAACATAAAAAAAGCCCCATACTTGATGCCTTTCTGAGTAGCGGGGACAGGACTTGAACCTGTGACCTTCGGGTTATGAGACTGATGCTTACGTAAAATCAACC
>CAXXNX010000021.1:0-33800 GCA_963664285.2 Cyclobacteriaceae bacterium | reverse complement strand
CATCTTCATTAAAGAAGAAGTCTTCTTTAGTAGGATAATCCGGCCAGATTTCCTCAATGTTTTCATACGGCTGACCGTCATCTTCCAATTCCTGGAGATTCTCAACTACTTCCAATGGAGCTCCGGAACGAATAGAATAGTCGATTAATTCGTCTTTTGTAGCGGGCCAGGGAGCATCTTCCAGGTATGAAGCAAGTTCTAAAGACCAATACATTTTATCAAAATATTAATAAGGTGTTTCGAAATTTGGTGCAAAAATAATTTTTAAACTTAATTATCAAACTATTCTTGCCCTTATCTACTGCATTTAACTATCCAAGGGTTGCATTGATTAAAGATTTTTTGCCTTAAACAGCAATAGCGGCCTTTTATTGTGTTAACCAGAAAATTGTTTTTTTTGATCACGCAGTCCTTACAATCAGAAAACTTTGATAATGTCATTAAAGATGACAAATACCATAAGGCCTAGCAGCAGGACCATACCTACTTTTTGAGCGCCTTCAAGAAATTTATCGGAGGGTTTTCTGCCTGAGACTATTTCAAAAGTTATGAACATCACATGACCCCCATCCAGCGCTGGAATAGGTAGAAAATTCATGAAAGCTAAAATCATTGATAAAAGTCCGGTTAAGGTCCAGAATCGCAGCCAATTCCATGTTCCTCCAAACATTTGTGCAATACCAATCGGACCGGCTAATGACTTGCGAGGGTCAACTTCTCCCCTGAACATTTTTCCAATAGCCTTTACATTCACCCATACCATACTAAATGCTTGTTCAGTTCCTCGGGATATCGACTCACCAAGAGAAAATTCTCTTGAGGATAATTCTATTAATAAATCAGGCTGAAAACCAATTGTTCCTTCTTCAGAGACCGTAAAATCCAGTGTAACTTCTTCGACTAATGATCGATCCTCATTAGTCATTCTTTTAACAATAGCAGTGATGTCTTTACTGACATTTTCGTTCAAAACAGATTTAAATTCATCGAAAAAGCTGGTTTCAGCGCCATTCACACTTTTGAATACATCACCTGCTAATAAACCTCCATCTTCAGCTGAAGTTCCTTGAGCAACCTTGGCAACATTGAATTGAGATCTGAAATCGATAAAAGGAACTGCCTGGAACCTGTCTGTCATCTGGTCGATGAAATCACTCGGTATATGGATATCGACAATTTCTCCGTTCCTATCTACGGTATAATAACTGTTGTCGCCCAATATTACCTCCGGACTTCGTAAATCACGATATTTCTCGTAGTCCTTGCCATTTATTTTCAATACACGATCCCCGGTTTGAAATCCGATATGTTGCCCCAATTCATGAGCAACAATGCCATACTTGTTCAGTTCATCTTTTGAGATGTAGGTTTCTCCATTGGAATACGCCAATGATATATAAATGAAAATACCGGTTATTACATTCACAACTATTCCCCCCATCATTACAATCAGGCGTTGCCAGGCTGGTTTTGCTCTGAATTCCCAGGGTTGAGGTTCTTCGGATAAACTATTGGTATCCAATGATTCATCAATCATTCCTGAGATTTTTACAAATCCACCGAGTGGAATAGCTCCTATAGAGTATTCTGTTTCACCATATTGAAAGCCCCATATTTTCGGAGGAAATCCTATCGAGTACTTTTCTACCCTCATTCCAAAAATTTTGGCAGCCAATAAATGGCCCAATTCATGCAACCCTACTAAAATGGATAAACCCAGTAACAACTGGGCTGTCATTATCAATCCTTCCATCAGTTAATTATCTCAAATGCTTTAATTCGTGTTTCTTTATCCGTATTAACGTAATCTTCCAAACAGGGAGTTGAAATAAATGTCATTTTCGCCAAACAGGTTTCTACCACATCAGACATCCCCAGGAAGCTCACTTTATCTTTTAAAAATTCTGACACAACTACTTCATTAGCTGCATTTAGTATGCAAGGGCTATTGCCACCACTGTCAAGCGCTTCGAATGCCAACTCAAGATTACGAAATGTTTGCACATCGGGTTGCTCAAATGTTAATTCCGGGTAGTCTGTAAAATTGAAACGTGGGAATTCTGCCTTCAAACGCTCCGGATAGGATAGGGCATATTGAATTGGTACCCTCATATCTGGCAATCCCATTTGTGCTTTTATGGAGCTATCCTCAAATTGTACCATGGAATGTACGATGGACTGGGGGTGCACAATAACCTCAACCTGGTTCTTTTTTAGGCCAAATAGCCACTTTGCCTCAATAACTTCAAGGCCCTTATTCATCAAAGATGCCGAATCAATAGTTATCTTGGCGCCCATATCCCAGTTGGGGTGCTTTAAGGCCTGCTCTTTTCTAACTATCTTCAGAAATTCCCTGTTCCTGCCAAGAAAGGGACCACCGGAAGCCGTAAGTATTATTTTTTCAATTGGATTGTGAAATTCACCAACTAAACATTGAAATATGGCTGAATGTTCAGAATCAATAGGGTAAATATTCACTCCTTTTTCTCTGGCAAGGGTGGTAACTAGTTCTCCAGCCACGACAAGGGTTTCTTTATTGGCCAATGCAATGTTTTTACCACTTTTGATAGCATTAATAGTGGGCCTTAGGCCGGAATAACCCACCAGTGCTGTGAGAACGATATCTATGGTTTCCATTTGAACAACATCGGCCAGTGCTTGTTCCCCTGAATACACCTTGACGTCCAAAGGACTGAGCGCATCATTTACCAGATCATAATGGTAATCATTCATGATGACCACTACATTAGGACGATGTTGTTTTGCCTGTTCGATTAGTAATTCCGCGTTATTCATGGCCGTCAGTACCTCAACCTCAAAACTTTCCGGATGTTTTTGAATAACGTCCAGGGTTTGAGTTCCGATTGAGCCGGTCGACCCAAGAATTGCAATTCGTTTCTTATTTCTCTCGTTCACCTTTAATCGATTTTGTAGGCCTGTAAATCATTTACAATCTTGCGGTCATTAGAGAGCCGCGGGACTTTGTTCTGACCTCCAAGTTTACCTTTTGATTTCATAAAATCAATGAATGCATTTTTTCTAAGGCTGATTATATTTAGTGATCTTAACACATTACCGGTAATCAGGTCGTTATAATAGCTATTCAACGATTGCAAGTTTTCGTTTAATTTATTTATAAAAGCTTCCAGATTGGACGGGGGATTGGCAAATTCGATGAACCATTCGTGCAAAGGTAATCCTTCCGGAGGTGTAACATGAGGTGCAACTGTAAACTCAGTTAGTTCAACTTCAGGAAATGCCTCTGACGTTAGCTTCATGGCTTTTTCTATTTCTTCAATTATCACATGTTCTCCGAAGGCAGAAATAAAGTGCTTGATTCGGCCCGTAATAATCAACCGATAGGGATCTTTAGAAACGAATTTGACTGTGTCACCTATGGAATAGCCCCAAAGACCCGCATTACTATTAATAATGAGCGCATAATTGACACCAATTTCGATTTCTTCAATAGATAATCTCGTAGGAGTATCATTGTAATATTCTTCAGCCGGAACGAATTCGAAGAAAATTCCACTATTTAAGAGTATCAGAAGCCCTTCTGCTGTTTGAGTATCCTGATAAGCAATAAAACCTTCTGAAGCTGGATAAGTTTCAATTGAATCCACTTTTGCACCAATGCTTTCGAATAATTTGTTTCTATAGGGTTCAAAATTTACACCGCCATAGATAAACAATGAGAAGTTTGGGAAGAGGTCTTTGATCTTCTTACCTGATTTTTCTGTGAGCCGGTCAAAGTACATTTGGACCCAGGGAGGGATGCCCGAGATGAGACTCATATCCTCATTCATGGTTTCGTCAACTATAGTATCTACTTTTTCATCCCAATCTTCAATACAGTTAGTAGGGTAAGAGGGCAGCTGGTTTGACCTTAGCCATTGTGGTATGTGATGATTTACCAGGCCCGACAGTCTTCCTGTTTTGATGCCGGCTTTTTCCTCGAGTATGGGGCTCCCGGAAAGAAATATCATTTTGCCATCCAGGACTTTTGCATTACCGGTTTCGTTGACATATTGGAAAAGGGCATTCCGTGCACTGTTAATATGGTTAGGTATCGATTCTTTAGTTATTGGAATGTATTTGGTCCCGGAAGTTGTGCCAGATGTTTTAGCAAAATACTCTGGTTTTCCGGGCCATAACACGTCATTTTCCCCCTCCAACATTTTCGTTATATATGAACTAAGCCCTTCATAATCTCTAATTGGAACCAGTGCTTTGAAATCGTTGTAGCCCTTGATCTTAGTAAAGTTATGATCCTGACCAAAGAGTGTTTTTTCTGCCTTACGAACTAGCTGCCTCAGGGTCTTGTTTTGCTCACTGACCGCATTGGAGGCCCACTTTTTCGTGGAGCTGTCAATGTAAGCCGCAAACGGCTTCCCAAGAAGAGAACGGGCGCCCATGACATAAATTTTGAGGCCGCAAAAATAGCCAAAGGCACCCCTAAAACCTACATTGTCTGTTAACCCACATTGAGGTATGACATTTTAGCATTGGCGGGGTTAAATTTTGTTAAAAATCAATGAAAGGCATGGGATTTGAATATCCTAACAGTTAATTAATGAGTTAAAGTTATTCTGAAACCAATTCATTGTTATGAAAAAAATTATGTTCACCGTTCTCGTGTCGGTAGCTTCCGGTTTTTTTGGCGCCTATTTATTCAACAACCATACCCCTTCGTCCAATTTGCCAGATGAACTGCTCACTGCACCTACCCAGGTTGTACACTATGAGGACTCTCCGATACTAAAAGAAAGTGGTGTAAGTAAAGTGCTTCCAACTGAAGATGATTTTGTGGTTGCAGCCATTAGAAGTAGATCAAGTGTTGTATTTATTAAAACCCTCAACGAGAGAGAATACCGGAGAGGTGGATGGTTGGATTGGTTTTTTGAAGGAGGATCTAGTCAGCGACAAATTGGTGGTGGGTCAGGTGTTATTTACTCACATGACGGATATATTATAACTAACAATCATGTGATCGAACAGGCTGATGTTATAGAGGTTATTTATGGCAAACGGACCTACCAGGCTACGCTGATTGGTACCGATCCTTCTTCTGACATTGCTGTTATTAAGATAGGGGCCAAAGACCTGCCCAGTATTTCAACCGGTAATTCGGATGAATTGAAAATTGGCGAATGGGTCTTAGCTATCGGCAATCCATTCAATCTCAATTCCACTGTAACGGCGGGTATTGTGAGCGCCAAAGGTCGCAATATTAACCTCCTTAAAGATAAGTTTCCCATTGAATCATTTATTCAAACCGATGCAGCTATTAATCCCGGGAATAGTGGTGGTGCGCTGGTAAACAGGAGGGGCGAGTTAATTGGTATTAACACCGCTATTTTGTCAAAAACAGGGTCATATACAGGTTACGGTTTTGCGGTGCCCGTCGATATTGTCAAAAAGGTTGCGAAAGATCTGATTGAATATGGCGAAGTACAAAAGGCATTCTTTGGAGCTGATCTTCATGATTTAGATAGCGAAATAGCCGAAAAACTTAATATTTCGTCTTTGGAAGGTGTGCTCTTAACCAGGATCCAGGGACACAGCGCAGCAGATAAAGCCGGTCTTGATGAAGGTGATATAGTGATATCGATCAATGGTGAAAGTGTAGACAGTCGTACGAGGATAGAAGAACTTATTGCCTACAGCTACCCTGGCGATATAATGAAAGTTAAAGTGAGACGGGGTAATAAGGAGATTGAGAAAACGGTTCTGTTGACCAATATCGAAGGGACAACTACCCTCATCAAAAGGGATATCTATATGTCTGATGAACTGGAGGTTGAATTTGAAGTGGTGCCCAAGGTTGAAAGAGAATTATTGGGAATTCAATCGGGCATCAGGGTATCCAAAATTTATCGGGGAGATTTTGCACAACTGGATATTCCTGAAGGATTTATTATCACCCATATAAACGGTACAAGCATATCTGACGCCAAGGAGCTTTCGAACATTTTAGATAAGATCAGGGGAAGAGTGATAATTGAGGGAATAAGTAAAAGTGGCAGGAGAGTATACTATCCTTACTATTTCAGATAGCTTAAACAAGCACTCTCATTTTCATTCGCTTTTTTAACTCATCCATTTTATGCCTGAAATTGGCATTTGTATCAATCAAGTCGTTAACAGATTGGACAGCATGAATAACAGTACTGTGGTCCCGTCCTCCAAAATGGTATCCAATTGATTTGAGCGAGTGATTGGTATAGTCTTTAGCGAAGTACATGGCAACCTGACGGGCTATTACCACTTCTTTCTTCCTGGTCTTAGCTTTCAGATCCTCAGTTGGAACTTTGAAATAATCTGAAATCGTTTTTTGGATATAATCAATGCCAACTTCACTATCAATATCTCTTACCAGGTTTTTCAATATTTGCTTGGCCAATTCCAGGTCAACTTCCTTTTTCATCAATGAAGCATGTGCGATCATGGATATCAGAACACCTTCTAACTCCCTGATATTGGTGTCCACTGAATAGGCAACATATTCTACAACTTCATCAGGAATATTCAATCCGTCGGATTGCATTTTTCTGGTAATTATTGCCACACGAGTTTCGAAATCTGGCTGCTGAAGATCGGCAGTCAGACCCCACTTAAAACGAGATACCAATCTTTCCTGGAGCCCTCTTAATTCTATTGGAGGACAATCAGAAGTCATAATGATTTGCTTTCCGGACTGGTGTAGATGGTTAAAAATATGAAAAAATATTTCCTGAGTTTTTTCTTTGTCCCGGAGGAACTGAACATCATCAATGATTAGTACATCTACATTTAAGTAATAATTTGAGAACTCCTGTATGTTATTGCTCTTCAGGGCATCGATGAATTGATTGATGAATTTTTCAGAAGATACGTATAGGACAAACTTACCAGGATGATTCTCCTTTATAGAGTTGCCGATGGCCTGAACCAAGTGAGTCTTTCCCAATCCGACACCTCCATAAATCATCAATGGGTTGAATGAGGTCACACCTGGCTTTTTTGCTACCGCATATCCTGCAGACCTTGCGAGTCGGTTACAATCCCCTTCTATATAATTGTCAAATACATAGCCTGAATTAAGATTACTACTTTGATCATGAACGCCAATACCTCTTAAAGAGAATGGGTTAAAATCATTTATAATATTACCATTATGTTTCGAAGCATGATTTGCTGGAATATTTACGGATAGAGGCAAATTTGAGGCATTTCCATTGTCAATTATCACAGAATATTCCAATCTCGCCTGCGATCCTATTTCCCGGGTCAGCGCCTGTTTAAGCAAATGTACGTAGTTATCCTCAAGCCACTCATAAAAGAACTGACTAGGCACCTGAATAGTAAGTACTTGATTATTAAGATTTAACGGAATAATAGGACTGAACCACGTCTTGAAACTCTGCTCATTGACGTTTTTCTTAATAAATTGCAAACAATTCTTCCAGACCTGCTGATACATAGGCAATCAAAATAAGGAAGCTAGCTGACCAGTTTAAAGACCCTTTTCTATTAGAGGGAGATCAAATTTGCCAAAAAAAAAATTAAGAAAAAAATGACTTTGCCCTTGACTTTTTTAAATTCCTATATAGTCCAATTGAAACGCTAGATAGCTTCAATATTCTTTAAAAAATACAATTTTAAAAATTGTTGCTCTTAGCTTGAATAAGACAATAATTCATAGCTTAAATACCATTTTTTGAACGGCAATATGGTAACTTTGGTAACTTTCTGTTAACATAAAATTCTGTGAATCAACCATTTGATTTTAGTCCCTTTGACAAGCACTCGAAAGATGAGTGGATCCGGAAAGTAACCACAGAGTTAAAGGGTGAAAATCCTAAAGATGTTTTACAATGGCAACACGTAAAAGACCTGTTTGTTGAGCCGATGTACTTTGCGGAAGACACCAATCGGAGTATTACTCACAATATCCATGGAACTAGAGCAAATGATTGGGTGAACCTGGCGCTTATTGATTGCGCTACGGCTTCTGTGAAGGGTGACATGGAGAGCATTTCGGATTTTTGTGATGGGTATCAATTGGATTGCCGGAACGAATCGAGAGTCTCGGCAATAGTACCGCGAGCTTTAGAGTCCAAAGATTTTATTCATTTTAAAAACCTCGACCCTGCCCTCCTCAACCAACTGGAAGTTGATATTACTGCCAGTCATGAAGGCGCCTTGGGCTTTGGACCTTTAATGACAGCTTCAAAACATTCGGATGCGGAGGCAGACATTAATCGAATCTTTGAGAGGAAAAGTACTCATTTTGAAAATTTCTCAATTATAACTATTCCGGGAAATGAGTTTGTTGACCAAGGCGCGAGCATTACTCAGGAAATTGGGATAGCACTCGCCCTTTTAGCAGCGTATTATGAGCTCCTCGGAAGTATGGGCCTTGACCCGGATACTATTGTCAGAGAGATTGAATTGTCTACATCGCTTGGACAAGACTATTTTCATGAAGTTGCCAAACTACGGGCTTACAGGCACTTGTTATCTCTTGTCCAGGAGAGCTTTGGATTGGGACCATTTGATACCAGGATTAATGTCTCAACATCCTTTCGCTACAAATCAACCATCGAGATTTCAAATAATCTCATTCGTAATACAGTTGAAGTACTTGCTGCAACGGTTGGTGGGTGTGACACTCTTTGTATCCAACCATTGGAAAAGACCGCAAAATCTCTAAGGACAGCGCTTAATGTTTCAAACCTCCTGAAGGAAGAAGCTTTTATGGGGAGAGTGATGGACCCATCTGGGGGTTCATATTATATTGAAAATCTTACCGCAATTATTGCGCAAAAAAGTTGGGTATTCTTCCAGGAAATTGAAAGCCTGGGAGGCTTCCTTCAAGCCAGGCATTCTGGCTGGATAGATCAGCAAATTTCCCAAAATCGCAAGTGGCTAATTGATCGTATGAATGATAACTCTATTAATCTCATTAATGTGAACCGCTATCGGAAGGATAGCAATATTGCCCATTCCGATCTTTTTGACCTCGGTATTTTTCGCCTTGCTGCAACTTATGAAAGGGAGGACCGTGGTGAAGCCTGATTTCAAAAATATTAGATGGAATGAGCACAGTAAGCGAAATGCTCCAAGACATGGAAGCGAAACAAACTGGCAAACGGCTGAGGATATTCCGATAAAGAATTTCTATGACAATCCAGATGTAAAAGGTCTTCAGCATTTGGATTTTGTTGCAGGGGACGCCCCATTTCTCAGAGGTCCCTACCGGACAATGTATGCACAAAGACCCTGGACTATCAGGCAATACGCGGGCTTTTCAACAGCCGAAGAATCCAATGCCTTTTATCGCCGAAATCTGGCTGCCGGACAAAAGGGTTTGTCCGTGGCATTTGATCTGCCGACCCATCGAGGCTATGATTCAGATCATGAAAGAATAGTTGGTGATGTGGGTAAAGCTGGCGTGGCAATCGATTCAGTTCTTGACATGAAGACCTTATTCGATGGCATACCACTGGATCAAATGTCAGTTTCTATGACCATGAATGGGGCCGTCATACCAATTCTGGCCTTCTATATTGTAGCGGCTGAAGAACAAGGGATAAAACCTGAACTGTTGTCAGGTACTATTCAGAATGATATTCTGAAGGAGTTTATGGTAAGAAATACTTTCATCTATCCTCCCAAGCAATCAATTAAAATTGTTGGAGACATATTCAAGTACTCTTCTGAATATATGCCAAGGTTTAACTCTATCAGCGTTAGTGGTTATCACATGCATGAAGCAGGCGCCCCGGCTGATCTGGAGCTGGCTTACACGTTGGCTGATGGACTTGAATATGTACGGACCGGGCTGAAATCGGGACTTGGTATTGATGACTTTGCCCCCAGAGTGTCATTCTTTTGGGGTATTGGCATGAATCATTTTATGGAAATTGCCAAAATGAGAGCTGCGAGGGTTTTATGGGCTGCTATGATTAAGCCATTCAATCCCCAAAATCCTAAGTCAATGGCCTTGCGCACACACTGCCAGACTTCCGGGTGGAGTCTAACTGAGCAAGACCCATACAATAATGTGGCACGCACGACCATTGAAGCAATGTCGGCGGTTTTTGGGGGGACACAGTCTCTACACACCAATGCACTTGATGAGGCCATTGCTTTACCGACCGATTTTTCTGCCGGGATAGCCCGCAATACTCAATTGATATTGCAAGAGGAAACGAATATCACCAGGGTCGTGGATCCATGGGGCGGCTCATATTATGTGGAGTGTTTGACCGGTCAACTTATTGATAAGGCCTGGGCTCGTATTCTGGAAATTGAAAAAATGGGCGGTATGGCCGCAGCCATAGAATCAGGCCTTCCGAAAATGAGAATTGAGGAGGCGGCGACCAAAAAACAGGCAAGGATTGACTCAGAAAAGGAAATAATAGTTGGTGTGAATAAATTCAAAGCTGATGATGACACCGAAATTGAAGTTTTAGATATCGACAATACTGCTGTTCGCGAAAGTCAAATCAAAAGATTGAATGAGCTCAAAAAGACAAGAAATCAGATTGAAGTTTCAACAGCTCTCAACAAGCTGCGGGAATGTGCTCAAAATGATGAGGGCAATTTACTAGTTCACGCAGTTGTCGCAGCCCGAAAAAGAGCTACTTTGGGAGAAATCTCCATGGCAATGGAGGAAGTATTTGGTCGTCATGAAGCTGTCACCCAATCTATAAGTGGAGTATATCAGAGAGAAGTGGAAGGCAACGAATTATATATAAAAGCGAGGCGTATGGCAGATGAGTTTGAAGAAATGGATGGAAGAAGACCTCGCATTTTGGTGGCTAAAATGGGTCAGGATGGCCATGACAGAGGATCAAAGATTATTGCTACTAGTTTTGCAGACCTTGGTTTTGATGTTGACATTGGCCCGCTATTTTTAACACCCGGTGAAGTAGCACAACAGGCAATAGAAAATGATGTTCATATTGTTGGCATTTCCAGTTTGGCAGCAGGTCATAAATCATTAGTACCTCAGCTGATCACACATTTGAAGGACATGGGTCGGGAGGATATCATGGTTGTAGTCGGAGGTGTTATACCTAAACAGGACTACAAATTTCTTTATGATAAAGGGGTGGGATGCATTTTCGGACCAGGAACAGTCATTGCTTCTGCAGCCATAGAAATTTTGGATAAGCTTCAGGCAAATTAGTCATTTAAGAGGTCCCTTAAGGCGCTTAGGATCTTTTCCACTTAATTGTGCAGCCAATAGCTTTGGTTATTGTAGTTGATACATCGTCGCCCCTCATAACTGCTTCAACAGCCTCTTCAACATATTTCTTGTCTGCCATTTTCCCATCCTTAAGGTTGTTGTCAATTGCCCCAATATACTTTACCCGATTGCCATCGGTTTCCTTATTTAATAGAAATACATGCGGTGTTCTGGAAGCGCCATAGGCTGTTGCAATCACTTGTGTTTCATCGAAGAGATAAGGGAAATTGAATTCCTTTTCTTTAGATCTTTCCTTCATTTTGTCAAATGAATCTGAAGGCTGTTGAAGGGGATCGTTTGGGTTTATCGCAATTACAGGATAACCTTTTGATTCATATTTCTCATTAAGTGTAATTATCCTGTCTTCGTACATCTGAGAGATGGGGCAGCTATTGCAGGTGAATATGACAATAAACCCTTTAGCATTTTTATAATCTGATAATGAAACCTGTTTACCAGTTACATCTTTAAGTTTGAAATCTCTCGCTAAGTCGCCAACCACATAGCCACTTTCAACTTTACCAGAACCTGGGGTTACATATAAGGCTACAATTGCTGCTACAATAGCAATCGGAGTGATAATCTTATAGTACTTCATCAAATATTATTGTTAATCAGTGAAGTGACTGAACTTGTCCAGGAGATCCTTTTCTTCCAATTCGCCTTCGTAAAACTCCTTATTTCCATTACGGTTGTCAACAAAAAGTGTTGCCGGAATTGCTCCTGACCATTCTTCACTGATCTTATCAATAAACGAGTTGTAATCCGTTTCATCAAGGAGTTTAATTTCAGATTGTAATTTCTTTTCCTGGGCAAATGGCTTCACTTTAGTTTCCAATTCTTCTACAAAGTCAAAGCTGATGAGATAAACGGTCAAATTTCCTTTATAATTCTCTCGCAGTTTTTCAAAATATTGAAGTTCGACAATACATGGTTTGCACCATGTAGCCCAGAAATTAAAAATACGATACTCATCTTTTCGTTCATTTATCAGTCGATCCAGATCCTTAAATTTTATGACTTCAACATTCTGAGCGGTCGTGTTGAATGCGAAAAAAAGAGCAAAAAGTGAAGCAGCTAAATGTTTCTTATCCATAGGTACACTAAGAACGAATCCTTGAATTTATGGTTTCGAACTACAATATTTAGTTAAACTGAGTAACTGCACTATTGCGAGAGTCTTCAAAAATAACCGCCTAAATGAACTTGAAAAACAAAATACTGGGTTAAAGTCATTATAACATTGGATTTTATTTGGTCACTATTGTTAATTAATGGAATTATGGTCTAGGCAAGATTGCATAACGGTCGAAAAATTCTAACGACCTTTCCTCGTTTGCAATTCACCTATTCTAGATAATATTTAAACAAGAAAGTTGGAGACTTTTTATCCACAAAAAACAAGAGTTATCCACAAAAAAATGAATTTATTGTATAAACAACTATGAATCAGATAATTAGGGTGTCCAATTTAAATGAAAAATTTGTGGATAAGTGACAAGTGATTGATTCTATTTACTTACTGGCGTTTTAGGCCCCCGAAACGTGCGAAAACTTAATTCTTACCCAAGTGATAACTTTCTTATTCCCTGTTCTGACGGATTAGTTTTTGTCTGTAAGCATTAAAAATACGCGATTTAGAGACAAATCCAACATATTTGCCATCATCAATAACCGGTAAGTTCCAGGCTTGTGTTAATTCAAACTTACTCATCACCAATTGCATTTTTTCATGAGTAGAAACACTTGAAGGGGGTTGTTGCATAACTGTTTTAACAAGTATGGCTTTCTGCTTTTCTGCATCAAACATTATTTCTCTAATGTAATCAAGCGTAACAATTCCTTCGAGGACTCCTTCCTCATTTACTACCGGAAAAATATTTCTTTTCGATTTCCGCACCAATGTTACCAGGTCACCTAAAGTGGCATCCGGGTGAATTGTCAACAAGTCTTTTTCTATGATCTTACTAAGGTTAATAAGGCTTAATACCTGTCGGTCTTTATCATGGGGTATGAGGTCACCTTTTTCAATTAAGTGTTTAGTATAAATCGAGTATTTTTCGAAATAGGAAATGGTACTGAATGAGATTGCTGATACCAACATTAGTGGCACAAATAATGTATAGCCACTGGTTATTTCAGCTATAAGAAAGATAGCGGTCAGTGGGGCATGCAATACACCGCTCAAAATTCCGCACATCCCGACTAGAGTAAAGTTTGATGCGCTAACATTGATATTTGGAAAAATGAAATTGAGAACAGATGATGTAAAATATCCTGCTACTCCTCCGATGAAAAGTGAGGGTGCAAAAATCCCACCGCTGCCGCCTGAACCAATTGTCAGTGCGGTTGCGATTGGCTTAATCAGTATGATCGCTAAAAGAAACAGAATAAATACGAGAAGATTATCGCTAAAACCGTAAAAAAAACTTCGAAGGAAGATATCCTGCTCCTGGCCGTTTAACAGAAGTTTGATGGTTTCATATCCTTCACCATAAATTGGAGGGAATGTTAAAATTATAATTGCCAAACCCAGGCCGCCGATAAATGCCCTTTTAAAATCATTTTGAACTTGTCCGATTTTTTTCTCTAGCGACAATATAACCCGGGTGACATACACTGAAATCATACCACAGAATAACCCGAGTAAAATGTAGAATGGAACGTCTGAGGCCTTAAACGTATCCGTTAGCGTAAATGAAAAAAGGATTTCATCTCCCAACAGGACTGTTGATATCAATGATCCGGTAACCGATGCGATCAATAAAGGAATAAATTGAGCAATAGTTACGTCGGTCAGCATAACTTCAATAGCAAAGATCACTCCGGCTATTGGTGAATTAAAAATTGCAGATATTGCTGCCGCTGATCCACAACCAATGAGGATGGTGCGTTTTTTATAATCGAGATGTACCAGCTGGCCGATATTCGAACCGATGGCGGACCCAGTAACAACAATAGGAGCCTCTAGTCCAACGGATCCCCCCAAACCAACGGTTATAGCGCTTGTAATCATTCGTGAGTACATCTTAACCGGTTCAATGATGCTTGATCGTTTTGAAATCCGATATAAGACACTGGTTATGCCATGACCCAACTTTTCCTTTAAAAAGTATCGGGCTATTGCAGCTGTAATAAGAATGCCTATTAGCGGAAGAAAAAGGTACAGGTAATTCACATTTGCGATGTCAGCACCGGCTTCAAGAAACTGCTGTATGTAATGAACAGTTGTCTTCAGAATTACAGCTGCCAGTCCGGCAAATAATCCGATAAGACCACTGGCAATGAGCAAGAAGTTCTTATCGCTTATGTGCTTAAGCCTCCATATTAGGAATTTAACTAATAAACTGTGTGGTTTCATTCGGTCCTCGATTCATCGAATGTAAATAGGAGGGCAAAACTAATAGATGAGCTTAGAAATCAACGGTTTATGCCCATTAACTCACACTTTGTAAATTTATTCTCAATTCATTCTTGAATATGGAAATAACCCAGGTTAAAGAAACTTGTCTCTACATCACGGACATTGATCATTCATATGAGTTTTACCATAGTCTAATGGGTTTACCGGTAATAAACAGGGTGGATGGCAGACATATTTTTTTTAGAGCTGGAACCTCCGTCCTACTGTGTTTTATTGCTGCTGCTACGGCCAAGGATGTACACCTGCCCCCACATTTCGGTACAGGAACCTTACACCTCGCTTTTGAAGTTGAGCCAGCCGATTATGAGTCATCAAAACAAAAGTTGAAAGATTCCGGGATTGAAATTATCCACGAAGAAACCTGGAGGCCGGGAATCAAATCCATTTACTTTCATGACCCAGACGGCCACCTTCTGGAAATTGTTCCCAAAGGGATGTGGGATGATCCGGACTAAGCTATAACGCCTTCTTTTGCTGCTAGTGCTTCTTCCACATATTTGAAGGTCGAAAGGATTTCTGGTTTGCCATTAACAACAGCCACGTCATGTTCGAAGTGCGCTGAAGGTTTTTTATCTGCAGAAATAATGGTCCAGCCATCATTCATTTGCAGCACATTCTTGGTCCCCATATTGATCATGGGCTCGATGGCAATTACTAAGCCCTCCCTAATCTTAGTTCCTTTCCCTCTTTTACCATAATTGGGAACTTCCGGAGACTCGTGCATTTGTTTCCCAAGCCCATGTCCGACAAGTTCTCTGACTACTCCATAGCCGTTTTTTTCAGCATGCTGCTGTATAGCGAAGCCAACATCTCCTAAGCGGTTTCCCGTGACAACCTGTTCGATGCCAATAGCAAGACATTCTTTTGTGACCTCGAGCAGTTTCTTTACCTCCGGCGCAACTTCGCCAATCTTAAAGGTCCAGGCATGATCACCATAAAATCTGTTTTTAATTGCTCCACAGTCAATCGATACAATGTCGCCCTCTTCCAGCGGACGATTGTTGGGAATGCCGTGAACCACCTCCTCATTAACGGAAGTACATAATGTGTTAGGAAAGTCGTACAGGCCAAGAAAGCCAGGTTCTGCACCTTGATCCCGTATATATTCGACTGCCAGCTTGTCCAATTCCAGCGTAGTAACTCCCGGTCCTATTTTCTCTGCAAGGATCCCCAATGTCCTTGAAACAATCTGGGCGCTTTCCCTCATCAATTCTATTTCTTCCGGTGTTTTGTATCGGATCATCCTGAATACTTTACTTAGGAACCTCAAAGATACTTTGTTTTTTAAATAGGATAAGAACCGGAAGAAACAAAAAAGCAGGGAATGCCCTGCTTTTTAATATTATAAGAAATTGATATTAGCTGAGATCAACTAATAAGTGCAATTGAAGGATGAAAAAGCTTTTAAGGGCTTTTTCATCCTTCAAAAGCCTGAGCAGTGCAATCTTTGGATTGCAAAATGTCAAAAAACTACACACATCTCAGTATTGATCAAAGGTATCAAATTGAAGCATTATTGAAAACAGGAGCTACTCAAAAGGAGATTGCCTGTATCGTTCATTTTCACCCGTCTACGATCTCACGTGAGCTTAAGCGAAATGGTGGGTTCAAGAGGTAGGGGAGCTGGTGTCTATCGAACAGCAAATGCACAAAGGAGGACCAATCTTCGTCATCAAGAAAAGCCAAAAAGAGTGATTTTCACCAAACCCATGAAAGACTGGATAGTTAACCGGCTCCAAGAAGATAGATGGAGTCCTGAATTGATCAGCCATCAGGGAAAGAAAACGAGAGAATGTCCACTTAGCCATGAATGGATTTACCAATGGATATGGGAATGTAAGCACACCAACCACCAGGAGAACCAAGAATACAAACAACTATACACATATCTAAAACATGGCAAACGAAGGCGCAAACGAGGAAACAGAAAAGATCGTAGAGGTATTATCCCGAATAGGGTATCAATTGAACAGCGACCCCAGATCATTAACAAAAGGGAACGATTGGGAGATATAGAAGTCGATTTAATGATGGGTAAAAACCACAAAGGCTCTTTGTTGGTGATGACAGACCGAGCAAGTCTTTTTACCAGAATCAGAAAGATGCACAGTAAAAATGCTGATCAAATGGCCGAAGCTATTGTGGAGGAACTCTCTCAGGATAAACACAAACTGGGAACACTCACTTTTGATAATGATATGGCATTTTCTAAACATGAGTTGATTGCTCAATCCCTTGATGTGGATGCCTATTTCACTCGTCCCTATACTAGTCAGGATAAAGGGACAGTTGAAAATAGGATTGGGGTAATCAGAAAGTTTTATCCTAAGAAAACAGATATTAGATTTGTTACAGAGGAGCAAATCAAAGTTGTTGAAAACAAAATCAATGAACGCCCTGTTAGAAAATTTAATTACCTAAACGCAAAGCAAGTGCTACAAAGGAAAATTGCACTTATTACTTGAACTTACATTATAAGAAAGAAAGAATTATCAAATCACACCTTCCAATACATCTTTGATGGGCACTCTCTGACCATCTTTGAAAGATACTATCCAGGCATCTTTAACACCCATTTCTCTGAGGTACTTTTTGAAAGTATCTGCCTCCCAATAGTCTCTGAAAATACCCAGGGTATATTTTTTCAACCCATCTGCATCTTCGCCCTGAAACTGGCCACCTTTGTTTAGATACTTGGTAAGGTCCTTGTTTTTAAAAGCCCCAATCTGCACTTTGAAAACTACCCCATTTTGATCATCAACAGAAGTTGTCGCTTGTCGAGGAGCTGGTTGCCTTGCAGCCTGAGCAGCTTTGCTTTTCGCGCTTTCCAATTCACTTCTTAGGCTAGCCAATTGACTTTGATAATCAGAGATTTGTTGATCCTTTTCAGCTACACGGTTATCTTCGCCCTTCGACGCCTGTTGTAAAGTCCTGATCTGATCTTTTAAAGCGCTGTTCTCATCAAGTAATGCTTTGTATTGTTCAGGAGAAAGTTTCTTGGCTCTTTTTTTCCACTCCTTCTTTTCTTTTTTGGACATTTGGGCCGAAGCGTCAAGTCCCGTGAAAAGTACAAAAGATCCCAGCAGAAGTATAATTGTTAGTAGTCTCATCTTTAAATAATTATGTTTCTGAGCTTAAATTTATAATCATTGTACAAGAATAACTTGCATTAAGCCAAAAAATTCACTATTAAAGACTACCTATCATATTGGCTGGAACGACCCATTCGTCAAACTGTTCGCTGGTCAAAAGGCCCAATTCGATAGCTGCCTCACGCAATGTGGTACCCTCATTATGTGCCTTTTTTGCAATTTTGGCAGCATTTTCGTATCCAATGTGAGTATTGAGGGCAGTAACAAGCATCAGTGAATTTTCAAGTTTTTCTTTGATTATTTTGTCATTTGGCTCAATTCCAATGGCACAATGTTCATTAAAAGATTGACAGGCATCGCCAATTAATTTAGCTGAATTAAGCAAATTATGGATCATCATGGGCTTGAAAACGTTGAGTTCGAAGTGGCCCGTCATACCACCCACAGATACTGCTACATCATTGCCAATTACCTGGGCACATACCATAGTTAAGGCTTCACACTGTGTCGGATTGACCTTACCAGGCATTATCGATGAGCCTGGTTCATTCTCGGGTATAGCTATTTCTCCAATTCCACTTCTTGGTCCCGAGGCCAGCATTCGAATATCGTTAGCAATCTTCATTAAGCTGACCGCAAGTTGCTTCAGCGCACCTGAAGTTTCCACGACAGCATCGTGAGCAGCAAGAGATTCGAATTTGTTTTCCGCTGATACAAACGGATGACCGGAATGTTTGGCAATTTTCGTGGCTACTAATTCAGCATAACCCTTAGGTGTATTTAATCCTGTTCCTACGGCGGTTCCTCCAAGGGCAAGTTCGGAAAGATGAGGGAGTGTATTTTTTAATGCTAGTAAACCGTGATCTAATTGAGAAACGTAACCCGAGAACTCCTGTCCCAAAGTAAGTGGAGTGGCATCCATGAAATGGGTACGGCCAATTTTCACCACATCCATGAACATCTTCGATTTGTCTGCCAATACATCTCTTAGCGCTTTCACTTTAGGGATGGTGTTTTCAACAACCATTTTGTAACCCGCGATGTGCATAGCAGTTGGAAAAGTGTCATTTGAAGATTGAGACTTATTGACATCATCGTTTGGATGGATTAATTTCTTTTCATCGGTGAGTTTACCTCCTTTGATCACATGAGCCCGATTGGCAACGACTTCATTCATGTTCATGTTTGATTGAGTGCCAGATCCGGTCTGCCAGATGACCAGCGGAAAATTGTCATCAAGATTACCGGCCAGAACTTCATCGCACACCTGTCCTATGAGATCGCATTTTTCCTTGTCCAGCACCCCAAGTTCGGAATTGGCTTCTGCTGCGGATTTTTTTAAAATAGCAAACGCCCTGGTGATTTCGATTGGCATTCGCATAGTATCTACACCAATTTTGAAGTTATTTCGTGAACGTTCAGTTTGAGCACCCCAATACTTATCAGCAGGTACCTCAACCGTGCCCATAGTGTCTTTTTCAATTCTTACTTCCATGTCGTTGTTATTCTCTATGTACTGTACTTAATGAAAATGGGGGTAAGCATATTGACCAGTATTCTGAGTGCTGATCAAAGGGGTTTGAATAACGCACCTTTGACCCTCGTTTTACCAATATGCTGTGACCGGCTTTTACTACTATTTTCTCTCCATCGGCTTTTACCATCATCTTGCCCTTCAAAACAATAATAAACTCATCGAATTCTGGTTTCTGAGCTGGCTCTTTCCAGTCGGGTGGAGCCTCCATCCTGGCAATGCTGCAACCCTCATATTTTATGCTGACATTGCCAAAATGTTCCTCAATAAGCTTGTCATTTCCCGTGGGAATAACAGTCGGATCTGTCTGTTTGTAATAGTTTTTCAAAGCTTTATCGGACCAGCCGTGAATTTAATAATTAATTCAAAGATCAGGTTATCAAAAAAATTTAAGTGGCAGCAATCTCAGCTAGAATATTTATTAATAAATTCCCAAATTACTATGCCAACGGATACAGAAATGTTTAAGGAATGTTTGGTGCCAAATTGTGGAATTTCTAAACACTCATCCACTTCCTGAATGACCCCTTCACTGACT
The DNA here is from genome assembly GCA_963664285.2 of Cyclobacteriaceae bacterium. Lineage (GTDB taxonomy): Bacteria > Bacteroidota > Bacteroidia > Cytophagales > Cyclobacteriaceae > JAJCYL01. The sequence goes on along the minus strand of CAXXNX010000021.1, from coordinate 13,970 downwards.
CCAAATACTTCATTACCGAAAATCAATGCGTATTTTTTATCTTTGTCTATTTCAAACTGATTGAGCATTTGTGCATCTGTTACCTGTTCAATGGCAATGGTAATATACCCTTCTCTTTTGAGCTCTTTGACTAATTCCACAACATTTTCACGGTATTCCCATCTCACAGAATCTGTAGCGCCTAATGCAGTTTTATTGATATCCCGATGAGGCGGCTTTCCGGTAATTCCGGTAAGATAGAGTTTCTCGATGATAAAGGCGTCGCATGTACGAAAGGAGGAGCCCACGTTGTTAAGACTGCGTACATTGTCCAATACGACAACTATTGGATTTTTATCCGAACACTTAAACTCCTCTGCAGAGAGTCGGTTAAGCTCTTCATTTTTTATCTTTCTTCTTGTCATGCTTTAGGCTGTACCCTTGACTTGGTGACCAAAATTAAATGAATATAGAAACTTACTTTGTAGGTTCGCATAATGGCTAAAATGAAAGCAAAAGCAGGAGATAAGGAGACCCCTTTAATGAAGCAGTACAATGCCATTAAAGTCAAGCATCCTGGCGCATTATTGCTTTTTCGTGTGGGTGATTTTTACGAGACTTTTGGAGAAGATGCCATCCGTGCCAGTAAGATCCTCGACATTGTGCTGACCAAACGTGCAAATGGTATCGCATCGCATATAGAACTTGCCGGTTTTCCTCATCATGCTTTGGACACCTATTTGCCCAAACTGGTTCGTTCCGGTGAAAGAGTTGCCATTTGTGATCAGCTGGAAGATCCAAAATCGGTAAAGGGTATCGTCAAACGAGGAGTTACTGAACTGGTGACACCAGGGCTCACCTTAAATGATAATGTTCTCGACAAAAGGCAAAATAACTATTTGGCATCCGTCCATTTTGGAGAAGAACAGCATGGGCTGGCATTGCTGGATCTTTCAACCGGTGAGTTTTTAGTGGCCCAAGGGTCAATGGAATATGTGGAAAAGCTTATCCAGGGATTCGGACCTTCTGAGATCATATTTTGTAAGAAATATAGAGATCGATACGAAAAGATCTTCAAAAGCGATTATTCTTCTTTTTCTCTAGAAGAATGGATCTTTTCGCATGATTATGGTTATGAAAAACTAATTAATCATTTTCGGACAAAGTCACTTAAAGGGTTCGGAATTGAACAGCAGGTTGATGCAATAACTGCCGCCGGAGCAGTACTTTTTTATTTAGAAGAAACCGAGCACAAAGAAATTAGTCATATTTCTTCTGTTGGACGGATTGATGAGGATAAATATGTCTGGCTCGACAAATTCACTATACGGAACCTGGAACTAATTCACCCACAACAGCCTGATGGGATTTCGTTGATCGAGGTAATTGATCACACCATTACCCCGATGGGCGCCAGGATGATCAAGAAATGGATGGTTCTTCCGCTCAAAGAAAAGAGCCTGATAGAAGATCGTCTTTCGGTAGTGGAAGCGCTGATCAGTAACAATGACCTACGGGAGGAATTAACAAATCTACTCAAGCCCATTGGTGACCTCGAACGGCTGATCTCCAAAGTGGCGGTTGGTCGTATCAATCCGCGGGAGATGAACCAGTTAAAGAGAGCGCTTGGGCAACTGGGGCCTCTGAAAAATATTTTAACCGGGACTGACATCAAGCCCCTGAATCATTTGGGAGATCAAATCAATCCCTGTGAATTATTGCTAAAGGAAATTGATGAAAAGCTCAAGGAGGAACCACCGCTTGTTTCAAATCAGGGCGGATTGATTAATGACGGATTGCATACGGAGCTCGATGATTTGAGAGAAATCTCATTTTCAGGAAAAGACTATTTATTGCAGATTCAGAAAAGGGAAACGGAAAAGACCGGAATACAATCACTTAAGATTGCTTACAATAGAGTATTTGGGTACTACCTGGAAGTGACCAATGCACATAAGGACAAAGTTCCCCAGCAATGGATCCGCAAACAAACGCTGGTTAATGCGGAGCGGTATATCACTGAAGAGCTGAAAACTTATGAGGAGAAAATTCTCAATGCAGAGGAAAAGATAATTGCCATCGAGCAACGACTTTACTTTGAACTGGTGACGAAGGCTGCTGAATATATTGAGCAGATCCAACAGGATGCCAGGATTCTTGCCAGGATTGATTGCCTTCTTTCATTTGCGGAGCTGGCCTTAAAAAACGAATATGTCAGGCCAGCTATTAATGATGAAAAAGGCATAGACATTAAAGAGGGGCGTCACCCGGTTATTGAAAGTCAACTTCCTGTAGGCGAGTCTTATGTGCCCAATGATATCAAGCTGGATAGCGAGGGACAGCAAATAATGATCATAACCGGGCCCAATATGTCGGGGAAATCAGCTTTGCTCAGGCAAACAGCTTTAATAGTATTGATGGCGCAAATGGGATCATTCGTTCCAGCCAGCTATGCTAAAATTGGCCTTATTGATAAGGTATTTACCCGGGTGGGTGCTTCCGATAATTTGTCAAAAGGAGAGTCCACCTTCATGGTGGAAATGACCGAGACGGCTAGTATCCTAAACAATCTTTCGGACAACAGTCTCATTTTAATGGATGAGATCGGCCGGGGTACCAGTACTTACGATGGTATTTCCATTGCCTGGTCTATCGTGGAACATTTGCATAATCATCCGAAATTCAAAGCTAAGACATTATTTGCCACGCACTATCATGAATTAAATCAATTGACAAATGACCTTCCCAGGGTAAAAAACTTCAATGTCTCTGTCAAAGAACTCAATAACAAAGTGATCTTCCTTCGGAAATTAAAAGAGGGGGGTAGTGAACATAGCTTTGGCATTCATGTGGCCCAGATGGCAGGCATGCCCAATGAGTTAGTAATCAGGGCCAATGAGATTATGAAACACCTGGAGGCTGATAAAGTGGGTGATCAAAACAAGGAAGCGCTTGATAATATTCCGGCATCCAATTTTCAATTGAGCATGTTCGAGGCTGATCCCAAGTTTGAAAACATTCAAAAAATGCTGAAAAAGATGGACATCAATACCATCTCACCGGTAGAAGCATTATTGAAACTGAATGAGATTTTATCTATCCTAAAAGGTAAATGAGGCTTTATCAATCCAATGCAACAAATTGCTTCTTAATGTGTATTCAATTTTTAAAACCCTTTTGTTGTTAAATATTTAATCCTCAGTATTTTTGCAATCCGTTTAATTACAAGCGAGAGTAGCTCAGCTGGTAGAGCACGACCTTGCCAAGGTCGGGGTCGCGAGTTCGAATCTCGTCTCCCGCTCGAAGGTGCTAAGAAATGTGAGTAGATGGCTCACATCACTTGTTTTTGGGCTGTGTCACATCTACACCCACACCCAAACACTCACACTCTATCCCCTATCGCCGGGATGGTGGAATTGGTAGACACGCAAGACTTAAAATCTTGTGAGGGCAACCTCGTGTGGGTTCAAGTCCCACTCCTGGTACACTGAAAATCAGCAACTTACGTTGCTGATTTTTCTTTTATATAGCACTTCTGTTTTGTTAGGTACAACATAGGTACAACAATAATGTGCTTTTCCTGTTAATGAAGGTGGTTGTGGGACTTACTCGCTATGGGCAAATCAGCGATTATATTCTCATTTGTAGCGCCAATATCAGTCCAGCGGATTTTAATCTGTTGTAATCATTGAGAAAAAAACATCGGTTTCGAACCAGGGACCTGCATTACTCTCATCATCATATAAAATTACCTAAACAGCTCCTCCCTCTTTTTTGTGTACAACTGGGCGTATTTTACTGTCGGATTTGATTCTACTTTTACTGTGGGAAATTCATTTTCAGCAAAAGCACCGATGTCTTCCTGCCTCAGGTAATTACGGGAAAGTAATAGGTCGGATAGTTTCATCATTGACTTTTTATGACCCTTGAGCGTGTCTTCAGCAAGTTGCTGTGCTTCCCGGAGCCATTTTTCAGCTATATCCGTATTCCGGTTATCTTCATCGTGGAGATAGTCATTAGTTAAGATGTTTCTTACTTTGAAAATCCCTGGTGTCTCGTTGAGAATGCCGTCTTTGAGGAGACCGACAATTTTTGAAGTAGCCATTTCATAGTCTGTACCAGTGCCGAATTTGCCCTTATTAATTTTATGTTCTTCTCCCAGAACGATGACACCATCGATGTCACGGAAACCATTTTCTTTTGAAAACTTCACCACTCTGAATTCTTCGATCAATAAACCACCAACAGTTTTCAAATATTGACGGGTGCGCCAGGTTTCATGCTTACTCATTAGTAATTAGCCAGATTCAATTTGCCCATGACATCATCTAACATTTGCTCCTGAAGAGCTGATTTCGTTAGAATACCAACAAGTTTGTTATTGGTATCCAGAACGGGCAGGAAGTCGGATGTGCTTTTTTTCAGTTTTATATAGACATCATACTGGCGTGAGTTTTCTTTAATGGCATCACTGATAATAAGCCCCTTAAGATTAGTTTTGATCTTATCTTGATTAATACCGGATACCATTTTTTCAATATTTTCATTATTATTCCGGAATTCATCGGCATCCAAGACACAGACAAACTCTCCGTTCTCACTTACGATTTCAATGTATTTGATGGGCAACTCTTTGAGATATTGATCAATAGCCCACGGTGCATAGTAGTTTTTTTTTATTTTCAATTAATCTTAGTCTCTTTAGCTTCGATTTTAATCCCGGTTTCATCTGTCTCAATTTCTGAACGCCCTCTTTCTCAGTTTGTGGAGGCGCCTCTTCAAAGTTGATTCTTTTGATGAGGTCAATTTTATTTACCGATTCTTTTAAGGCGGATTCAATTTCGATGCCCAAACCCTTAAAAGATTTGATGTAACCACCAGCCACCAATCCCACAAGAATTGGAATACCCGCTATAATTAGCCACTGTGCATCGATTTGCAGAATATAGGGATTAGCATAATTAATTATCAGAAAAGTAACAGTCAACACAACTGAGAGTACAATAGTGATAATCAGAAATTTGTGTCTTTCCATAATCACATTGATTTTAATTAAAAAATGATATCGTAACCGCAATTAAAGCGATTAACGAGACAAGCAAGGATGCAGTCAATAATTGCTTCAGTTTAGTTATTTGTCTATTAATCAAGTCAATCTGTTCTGACATTTTCTTATCCATTGTTGCTTGTGCCTCTAAAACCTCGGCAAGACCTTTGTCTGTCGATTTGTTTTTTAAAAAAATACCTACCATGTTAAGGCCTTCCAATGCAAAAGGTAAGAGAGTTTTAATGTCTTTTATTGATGTCATTTTAATAATGATTTAGTATTCACTGATAAAAAGTTAACTCTTGCCCTCCAGTCATATTAGGCAGGGATTTATGCAGACTTCTGATATACACTCTTCCCTCCTCCGTAATAGTTTGAATAGATGTGCTGATAGACACTTATAGTTTTTGTACTAACATCTTCATCAGAATAAACGACCTGGGGTAAATAAAGCAGGTTGTCCCCAATCATAGTTTTGACCTGGGCAGTGATTTCACGACTTTCTCTCCAGCGCTCTATTTTTAATTTTTCTGCCTTTAGTTTCTCCAACGTTTCTTTAGCTACTTTCTTAACTGTCTTCAGTTCTTTTCCTTCCAATACTTTTCCTTCTTTGAGTAAATCAAAAATGGCGAGTACTTCATTATCGTCTAGATTTTCTCTTACCGCACGTTGTTCTTCAACAGTTAAATCCTGGATAAAGTCATTGAGGTTATCAAACGCCTTGATGGTGTCTTCCAGACTTTTGCCTCGGTTGTATTCCTCAATGATTTCCTTATAGCGTTCGTAAAACTCCAGGCGCAGGGGATTTTCCTTCAACATTTGTTGCAGCTTTTTGTCAATGGCAAGTTGCAAGTTGTAAGTCAGGGTGTTCTTTCTTGGGGCTTTTGCAAATGCGGCTTTTAGCTTATCAAAATCCAGGGCGCTCAGATCAATATATACTCCTTCCGGCTCTGCTGCTTCATTGTCTTTCAATAACACACTGTCACTTACAATGGACTGTAATTCCGTCATAATTTCGGTAACGTCTGCTGTTTTTACATTTTGATTGAGCAGGTTATAAATAGCTTCAATGGCATTGTATTCTTTGAGATGGGGTTTTACCTGTTCTTCGGGATATAAGGCTTTATACTTTCTAAAAACATTGCGGGCCATGATTTCGAATGAGGTTCTGGTAGTTTCATTCAAACGCACACAATCGGCTGCTTCCTTTAGCTTGCCTATTTTCTCCATTGGTTTGGCGCCAATCAAATCAGACAATGTGAAGTTGATTGTAAGCAAATAGTCTTTTACCTCCCCAATCGCCTTTTCTAATTCACTAGCCAGTTCAATGAGCTGCTCCACCGGTTTGCCTGAGCCTGACTTACTCCCCTCTCCTTTTGTGCCTTCACCATATATGGAATAGGCTTTTTCTAATTGCTTATAAACATTGCCGTAATCGACGATCAATCCGTTTTCCTTTTCATCATCGTAGACCCGGTTGGCCCGGGCAATGGTCTGCATTAGGGTGTGGCCTTTGATTGGCTTGTCCAGGTAGACCGTAGAAACACAGGGGGCATCAAATCCAGTGATCCACATGGCGCAAACTATGGCTAAACGGAAGGGATTATCTTCATCTTTGAACTCTTTTTCCAGGTTACGCTCTACTATTTTTTTTTTCGGTGGACTTCAATATCTAAATCCATTTTTCGGAATTTATCCACCTCATTTTGCTCGCTACTTACCACTACGCAAACTTCTGTTTCAGCAACTTTGTCGTATTTATGTTGGAGCTCCTGCGCTTCCTGCTGGTCTGTTGCATTATTGATGCGAACTTCTAATTCTGCCAAATACTCGGGCCAATACTTCATTACCAGCTTGTGCATCCGCACTGCGGTTGGCTTGTCAATAGCTACATACATGGCTTTTCCCTGGTAGCCTCTATCATTGAAGTGCCAGACCAAATCTTTGGAAATGGCATCCAACCGAGGCTCGGCCGTAAGTATTGGATAGTTTTGCTGGAACAGGTAGGCGAGCTTTCTCTTTTGGTCATCCTCAATGTCTTCATTTTCCATAACTTCCGCCATGCGATCGTCCAACTCCGGATTTTCTATGTCCAGCTTTTCCCCTTTGTTGATGTAACGAAGGGGCAATGTGGCTTCATCTTCGATGGCTCTTTTGAAATCATACACTGATACATATTCACCAAATATTTTCTTAGTCAACTCTTCTTCATCTTTGATGATAGGCGTGCCGGTAAAACCTAAATAGGAGGCATTGGGCAAGCCATGAAAACGCATATTACGGGCATAGGTGCCGCCCTGGGTGCGGTGGGCTTCATCTGAAATGACAATGATGTTTTTTCTATCGGTAATCAGCGGATATTCCGATTCCTGATTAGGATCGACGGAGAATTTATGAATGAGGGTAAATACGTAGCGGTGGTTTTCTGAAAGTAATTCTTTCAGGTGTTGTCTTCCGGTAATGCCTTTCTTTTTACCTGCAACAACATTCTTTTCATTGACTACACCTACACCTGAAAAAGTATCATAGATCTGATTCTCCAGTTCAGTTCTATCCAGGGCAATTAAGAAGGTGTAGGCTCCCCCTAACTTGCGGTGAATTTTCTCGCACAAAAAGACTATGGAGTACGATTTGCCACTGCCCTGGGTGTGCCAGAACACCCCAAGCTTTCCTTTGAGGTCTTCAATGTTTTTAACGTTTTCCAACACCTTGTTAACCCCAATGTACTGGTGGTTTTTGGCCATTAGCTTGACCACATCTCCCCCGGATTCATCAAAGAGTAGGAAGTTCTCAAACAAGTCCATCAAACGATGCGGTGCACAGGTACCACGAAGCATGGTATCTAAACTCACTATACCATCCTCATCTTCATCAATTCTTTTCCAATCGAGGAAGAATTTATAGGGACTGGTAACCGTACCCACTTTGGCATCTGTTCCATTGCTTAAAATGATAAATGCATTGGTATGAAATACATGCAGGATAGTGTCCTTGTAGTCCTTCAGGTTATTGTTGTAGGCATTTCTTAAATCAGTATGGTGGGCTTTGAGTTCAAAAAACACTAAAGGAATACCGTTTACAAAACCCACAACGTCTGTTCTGCGGTTGTATAGTTCCCCTACCACTTCCAGCTGCCGCACCGCCAAGAAGTTATTATCTGTTACCCGGGTTGACTCAAAATTGAAGACCTTTAGTTTTTTATCCTTTACTAGCTCCCCTTTTTCATTTGTATAGCTGACTGGCACACCATTTTTTAGAAGCTCATACTTTTCTTTGTTGATGCGTCCCAGGGTTTTACCCGCTACTTTTATTTCTATTTTTTCTATGGCTTGCTTGTATGCTGTTTTGGGTAGGCCCGGGTTGAACTTTTCCAGGGCCTGGAATAGGTAGCGACGTAAAATGACTTCTGATTTATTGTCTCTGCCCAGCAAGCCATCTTCCCCAAAAGTTTCTTTTTGCCAAGCGGTGACTACTGTCCAGCCGAGCTCTTCCAGCACATCCTGTGTAGCTTGTTCTATCAGTCCATCCTCTGAATATTCGTAGCTCATTACAACTAATTTATGACTGGAAGTTTTACACCCACTTTATAAACATCAAAATATTCATCAATCACTCTTCCCTTTAAATCGACCGCTTGCAAATCATCCAGGCCATTCCCCTGATCAGGATGAATGATTAAACAATCTATAACTTCACCATGCTCAACTTCTAACTCATGGTAGACATTTTTCAATCTAGCATACCCACTTACTTGTCTGATATCTTCATTGTCTTTACCATTATTACTGTATTTGCTCTTATACTTGGCATCTATCACCATTTGATACTCGGGTGATTTAAGCAGATAATCCAACTCGTTTCCTGAATATTTATTATGATAACTGACTTGGTTATGGAATCTATCTCTTAATAAACCAAGTACATACAATTCAAACAACTTGCTCATATCAATCCAAAAGGGAGGAGTCTGGACTTTGTCCTGCACTGTATTGGAAATATTATATCCGAATCGCCTTAAAATGAGTTTGGCCAAACGAAGGGCCTGCTGATACTCTTGGTAGAACGCATTAGTCTTACTGTGCTTAATTTCATTGAGTTCTATTTCTTCTGACACGGGCTGAAACGCAGGGTTTATATAATTAAAAGTATCCTGTAGATTATTCTTTATGCTTCGCCCTTTTTCATCTTTATAGTGGTGCAAATAAGTAGGCAAATAACGCTTTACAAAGACAAGGGCTTTTTTAAGCAAACGGTTTTCTTTGTTATTTAAGCCAAATTCGTCGTAGGAGCAGTAGGTAAACAGATTTTTGTTCTGCATTAAGTTCTGCTTAATGCTTTTCGCTACCATTACTTTTCCCTTTATCCGGCTATGGAGATTCTTTTCAACTTTGTAATAATATTTTTTTAATCCCTTTCGTACAACGTCCTTCAATAGCCCTAAAAACTCAACCACTAAAAAAGGTGTGAGTAAATCTTGCTTTTGCTGGATCTCTATGGTCGGTTTATCCCATTTAACTATATACAACTCATCAATTCCTTTGGCTACTTCCGGATGACGCAAAGAAGAAAAGAGCATGCTGGTAAAGTCAATCTCCCTGGCTTCAGCGTTTAATTTTGGAGCAACAAACAGAGCTGTCTCATCATCCTCTATCCAGTCAACACCAATAAAATACCCCGTTTTTAGCTGATGAGGAGTATCCTCATCTTTTGTGATTTTAAAACACTCTAAACTAGCATCCCTCTTTTGATGTGTTTTGGGAAATGTTTTTTTGTATTCTTTCCCCTGTAATAATTTGGAATGTTCCTCATTTAAAAAGAAAGGCTCCATTGCACCACAATGCTCCCAATATGGTAGAACTGCATTAGACAAAATTTGCGATGTTTTTGTCAATGTATTCCTTCGCAGTTTCCAATAACAAACCGTCTTTTACATATTCATGTAGAATTGGAAGAATTTCATAATCAAGTCTCATTTTCAATTCTTGTTCATCTTTAACCAAGAAATAACTATGACCCAATTGCACCTCTCGTTTATCAAAGTCTGAGGCCAAATATTCCTTCTCAAATAATGCACTTACTATTCTAAATAACTCTTTTGCTTTCTCATTCTCAATCACCTCTTCGTTAGGCAATACATTGACAAAAGCAAAACGTCTTTTGATAGCATAGTCTATGTGACCAACACTACGATCGGCCGTGTTCATAGTGCCAATTATGTAAAGGTTATCGGGAATTACAATTGCTGCATCCTTATCGACTGCATACATGGATTCCACTTTTTCCTCTCGATACTCTAGGGCGTAAATCAGCTCCCCAAGTACGGATGGTAAATTTGCTCTGTTTATTTCATCAATAATCAATATGTAATTATTATCCTGGTCGCCTTTCGCCTTTTTAGCAAACTTAGCCAACACCTTATTCTCCGTTTCATATTCAATTTGCCCACCCTTACTTATTGCAGTTATTCCCCTTACAAAATCCTCGTAAGAATATGATGGATGAAATTGTACCAACCGAAATTGTTCACTTTTCTCCAAATTTTCTTTTTGCTTTTTTTTATCTTCTGTAACAGTATCAGAAATCATTTGCTCGGCAATGTTCTTCGCGGTATAGGTTTTACCAGTACCAGGCGGTCCCTGGAGGATAACTTGTTTTTTATAGTTAAGTAGGTTTATAAGCTCATTCATTATTTGTACGTCTTTGTTAAGAAGTTCTTCAATTTTTCTAACAGTATTCAAGTCAGATATTTCATAAACTGTAGTTTGTAGCCCTTCTTTATTAATCATATCTGGGTTTTCTACCTTCCATTTCACATCCCTTTGATGCGGAAACCCCTCTTTTTCATCAAAAATGTATACATCTGTTACTATTCCAATACCAAGAACTGATGATCCATCCTGAGCAAGAACAATATCTCCAATATCAATATTCGAGTAGAAATTAAATATCTCACCGGCTTTTCTACTTCGCAGTGAATTATTGTCCACATAGTAACCTTCATTTTTTAATAATTCATCTATCTTTTTCTTGTCAGTAGATTCCGTTTCATTCAAATCCCCCAACTCAGGCCACCCAATGCAAATCTTATTATGCTCTCTCATGATGTCCCAATAGCTAATTTTACCATCTGATGTGCCTATTCTCCAGAAACTTTTTTCTTCTCCTCTTTTTTTATCCAGCGAAGTATACAATATGTCCTGTGCAAGAATTTTAAAGTTTGGATCTTGATATACATTTGCTGGCAATGCATTCTGAAACAGATCAATTAACTCCTGGTCTGGTTTAATATATTCTTCAATAAAGTCTTCAACTAAATCCAAATAATGAACATATTTTTCGTTTTTTATTTTGTTTTTTAATCCAATTAATTCACAGTATTTTTCGTAGAATGAACTTTTATATAAAGTGTATTTATCAGGGTTATGATAGGTCAAAAATGTAGCCAGGGTTCTTTCGTCCTGATGATGTGAAAGTTTTTCATCTGGAACTAATTCTCTATAGATTTTGAGTGTTTCTTCATTGAAATATCTAACCCTATCAATTAGGGGTATATCCTCATCGAATAGCTTTTTAAAGCACTCCCTGTAAGACTCCATCCTTTCTTTGGCTAAGTGCCTTGATACGGCAATACCATTATGGTAAATCAAATTATGAAATTTGATACTTTTAATCTCTTCGTAAAAATTAGATTCATCTACATTTGGTCTTCCTCTAAATTCACCAAGTAATTCCCATTTGTATAATTCATCATCTAGACTATGTTCTCTAATGTGATCTTTGTATTTCTGGATAATAACAACCAATGGATTTAACATGTAAGTTCAAGTAATAAGTGCAATTTTCCTTTGTAGCACTTGCTTTGCGTTTAGGTAATTAAATTTTCTAACAGGGCGTTCATTGATTTTGTTTTCAACAACTTTGATTTGCTCCTCTGTAACAAATCTAATATCTGTTTTCTTAGGATAAAACCTTCTGATTACCCCAATCCTATTTTCAACTGTCCCTTTATCCTGACTAGTATAGGGACGAGTGAAATAGGCATCCACATCAAGGGATTGAGCAATCAACTCATGTTTAGAAAATGCCATATCATTATCAAAAGTGAGTGTTTCCAGTTTGTGTTTATCCTGAGAGAGTTCCTCCACAATAGCTTCGGCCATTTGATCGGCATTTTTACTGTGCATCTTTCTGATTCTGGTAAAAAGACTTGCTCGGTCTGTCATCACCAACAAAGAGCCTTTGTGGTTTTTACCCATCATTAAATCGACTTCTATATCTCCCAATCGTTCCCTTTTGTTAATGATCTGGGGTCGCTGTTCAATTGATACCCTATTCGGGATAATACCTCTACGATCTTTTCTGTTTCCTCGTTTGCGCCTTCGTTTGCCATGTTTTAGATATGTGTATAGTTGTTTGTATTCTTGGTTCTCCTGGCGGTTGGTGTGCTTACATTCCCATATCCATTGGTAAATCCATTCATGGCTAAGTGGACATTCTCTCGTTTTCTTTCCCTGATGGCTGATCAATTCAGGACTCCATCTATCTTCTTGGAGCCGGTTAACTATCCAGTCTTTCATGGGTTTGGTGAAAATCACTCTTTTTGGCTTTTCTTGATGACGAAGATTGGTCCTCCTTTGTGCATTTGCTGTTCGATAGACACCAGCTCCCCTACCTCTTGAACCCACATTTCGCTTAAGCTCACGTGAGATCGTAGACGGGTGAAAATGAACGATACAGGCAATCTCCTTTTGAGTAGCTCCTGTTTTCAATAATGCTTCAATTTGATACCTTTGATCAATACTGAGATGTGTGTAGTTTTTTGACATTTTGCAATCCAAAGATTGCACTGTTCAGGCTTTTGAAGGATGAAAAAGCCCTTAAAAGCTTTTTCATCCTTCAATTGCACTTATTAGTTGATCTCAGCATTCAATTTTTTGTCAATAATATTGAAACCCATTTTTATTAAATATGAGGTTGTTTCGGGACCTCCACCTGGTTTCCAGATTTTTTCCCCATTCATTTGCTCATGAGCGTACCGCATTACTTCTTTGGATGGATATGGCTTACCTTCTATTTCCACATACCATCGCGTGGCGGAATTTAATTGAATGACCTCTTTCTCAATTTTCTTGATTGCACCAAGAACATGAGTCCGAGTTATATCATTAGGTTGAAAAGTCATTTTAGTTATTTCAATATTATGGAGCACATTGTCCTCATCTTTGAGATATTGATAGTGCCAATAGCGTTCGTCATATTAATTTTCTTGTCCCTCTACTACAGTTTTTATTCGATGGTGATTGGTACATAGTATTTGAAAATCTTTGACTTTATATGGATTTTTTTTTGCCTTTTCACTGGCCTTATCTCTTCCGCCCACATGGTCTATTTCAAGGCAACGAACATCTTTTTCTCCACAAACTTTACATTTGTATTTTGCCTTTTTAACCGCAAGTACTGAGTTGATACCATATCGATATTTCATTTTAGAGTTCGAGGCGCGATATGACAACTTATTGGCCATTATTTGTTCAGTCTTAGTTAATCTATGAAGGTGAGTTTTTACTGTGTTTCTGGAAATAGACTCAGCAAAATCTGCCAAGTAAAGAAATTTGAGAACCCTCCTAAATGCATTTTCTGTGCTTTTGTTTTTTATCTTAGCATTTTTTATTCTTTCCTCTAAAGAAGTCTTATCACCCATTTCATCAATAGGGAAATGATAATCATCACTGTATTTATAGTTCTTCATAGATATTTATTTCCTCCACTACCTGCCCCGATATTTTATCGGGGTCAATCATCCCGGTCATCAAGCGAGGTAAAAGGATGTCCCGGGCTTCTTTAAGCAGTTGGTTTTGATTTCTAAATCCCTTAATTGTATCAAAAATTGGCTTTGCTATATTTTCATATTTATTAGCTGTTAAAGCATCTGATAACATTATTT
>CAXXNX010000020.1:0-63801 GCA_963664285.2 Cyclobacteriaceae bacterium | reverse complement strand
GGGAATGTAAGCACACCAACCGCCAGGAGAACCAAGAATACAAACAACTATACACATATCTAAAACATGGCAAACGAAGGCGCAAACGAGGAAACAGAAAAGATCGTAGAGGTATTATCCCGAATAGGGTATCAATTGAACAGCGACCCCAGATCATTAACAAAAGGGAACGATTGGGAGATATAGAAGTCGATTTAATGATGGGTAAAAACCACAAAGGCTCTTTGTTGGTGATGACAGACCGAGCAAGTCTTTTTACCAGAATCAGAAAGATGCACAGTAAAAATGCCGATCAAATGGCCGAAGCTATTGTGGAGGAACTCTCTCAGGATAAACACAAACTGGAAACACTCACTTTTGATAATGATATGGCATTTTCTAAACATGAGTTGATTGCTCAATCCCTTGATGTGGATGCCTATTTCACTCGTCCCTATACTAGTCAGGATAAAGGGACAGTTGAAAATAGGATTGGGGTAATCAGAAGGTTTTATCCTAAGAAAACAGATATTAGATTTGTTACAGAGGAGCAAATCAAAGTTGTTGAAAACAAAATCAATGAACGCCCTGTTAGAAAATTTAATTACCTAAACGCAAAGCAAGTGCTACAAAGGAAAATTGCACTTATTACTTGAACTTATATTTCGATAAACTCAATTATTACGACAATGAGAGAGGCTTGTGGCATGAACTTCAGGTCGGAATATCAGTAGGCCAATCAAATAGTTTTACCAGTCAAGAGGCTTATCCGCTGATCTATGCGGTAAGTGGTTATCAATTCAATCAGTTTTTGGGCATTGGCTTGGGTACAGGATATCAGAGCTTTAGTAACATTAATATCGTTCCCATTTACGTTTCTCTTCGCGGTGATCTGCTGAATACTCGAATAGCCCCATTCTATTATGCCAATCTGGGATACGGTATAGGAGTAAAAAAGGGTGATGATTTTTTCTTTGGTGATGAAGAAAAAGCCAAAGGGGGACTTTTACTAGGATCAGGTTTTGGCGTTAAATTTAAATTTCGGAGGACATTTCTTACTACCTCCATTGGCTACAAACTTCAAAAATCAAGTATGAAAAGGGAATTCACACCAATTTTCTTCGATTCACGTTTTGCTCCAAGTGGTGGTGAATCAATCACAGAAAAAAGAACTTATAAGCGGATTGAAGTAAAAATAGGTATAGGTTTTTGAGTGTTTTTTGTATTCAATGAAAATGCCCTGGCATAGTCGGGGCTTTTTTTTCGTTTTTGACATTTTAATGAAAGTGCCCCAACCACCCTATTAATTAATCGGGTTCGGAAGGGGCATCCTAAATTAACCAGGAAAACGATTCTCAGGATTGATCTAGGTCAGCACTAGACCCTATAAATCTCACGCAAAAACTGGTTATCAATCCATCATTTTCCAGGGTGTAACGAGAAATCGTTAAAGTTAAGGTACCTTGTTTTTGGGCGAATTTTCCGGTACCACCAATTATGGTACCTCGCAGCCTACCATTAACTTCGACTTCGCCATCATAAGTGCCAAAAATCTCATTTCCCAAATCATCCTTTAACACAAATTCACCTTTGTCCATTGTATAGGTATTGGAATTCCGATCGTAAGACTCATTATGCGAACTCTCAAATGACACTTGAGGCATTAAGTCTGAGCTTCCTTGACCGAAGAGATTGATATGTATATAACCATGTTGGGAAACTTCCCGATCGGTGGTAAGAGACAAATCACCTCCAAAGAATTCACTTCCGATAACGGGGTAGGTATCCTCTTCCTGACAACTGAAATTAATTTAATTACTGCTGCAATAATTAATAAGCTAATGTTTCTAATCGTTTTCATAATTTCTAAGTTTTAGTGCCTGCTATAAACAGACTGGTTAAACATCTTTTAAACTTTTTAATTCTTGCTTTTTAGAGTGGCCAATCAATTCAAAAAGTTTGTATCAAAGGTCGAAAACGTAGCCTGTAGCGATATAGAAGCTATGTTGTAAATGATTGAAAGTATTTGACAACAGATGTTGCGCCTTGAAATTATGTTGTGAAAGCTTGAATTTATGTTGCGAGGCTGGCTAGCCGTGTTTTAGAATCAGGGAAAGAAATGGTGCTACTTTTAATCGATAGTTCTATTTTATAATGGCTATTTAAATTTTTGAAGAAGGAAAAGGTAGCAGTTAATCACTTTCTATTTCCAATTTGATCTATCCTTGCCCTGACACGAGTCATTTCTTCTCTTGATTTTTTTACAATGTTCTGAAACCTCTTATCCTCCCGTATGTTTTCAAAACTGGGATCATATAGCGCGAATTCCTGAGACCCTCCATTATGCTCATAAAAAACTTCAAAGTAATCCACAGCCGTGGTAATCTCACCGCGAAGTGAATAGATCTGTGCTAAAAAGTACCCCGCTTCTTGAGCAAGCAATTTGTCCTGTGGGTAACGGTCTTTGAACCATTCCTCCATCGTTTTTAGATAACGAAGCGCTTCCTCTTCCTTGCCATTTTTTAAAAGTACAAGGGCGAAC
Organism: Cyclobacteriaceae bacterium; assembly: GCA_963664285.2. Lineage (GTDB taxonomy): Bacteria > Bacteroidota > Bacteroidia > Cytophagales > Cyclobacteriaceae > JAJCYL01. Next base: position 61,280 of record CAXXNX010000020.1, on the reverse strand, counting down.
AAGTCATAATTCCATATATCAGAGGAAGTTTCGTAAAATTTTCTGAAGAACTTTTCTGATTCTTCATTATTTTTAAGATAAAGCTGTGCCTGGCCATGAGAATGAAACCGTTACTCGATTTGAGATTTATCGCTTTCTTGCCACTTCCAATGCTTTATTAAATTTATGTTGACGGACATAATTTCACAAAGAAATCCGTAGGTACCAGTTTGACGATTCATCAGGGTATAAATCATCGATTCTATTCGTAATCTGTTCTGCTTTTTCCTCTGTTCCAATCATAGCATAGAATCTTCTTAAGCTGCCCAGCACGTTTTTGAGTTCATCACGACTGGCCAGGTTAACCGCTTTAGTCAAACTTTTGAACCCCTCCTCATATTTTCTCACAATTAGGTAATAATCGGACAAGTAGACATGTGCCCAAATATGATTGTGATCAAGTTGAAGTGCCTTCTTCAAATCAGTTAAGACATCTGAAGTAGATCCATTTTAATTGAAAATTATAATTAGCTCTTAAAACGTAAGCATTTGCATTGTCCGGATTTATTTCTAATGCCTTGTTAGCAAGCATTAATACGGAATCGTTGGGGATAGAGAGATATCTATGCGCCCATCCTAATTGGACGTAGGCGTCATCAAAATTGGTATCCAAAGTGATTGCACGCCGTAAAAATATTTTGGCTAAATGAAGATTCGAATTACGAAGATAGTCTTTGCCTCTGAGGTAGTAATCATAAGCGGTTAACTTAGAAGTCGGTTTACGGGTGATTAGTAGCTTTTCTTCCGGAGATAATTTTAGGCTAAGTTCCTCGCTATCCTTTCGGGCAATTTCACTTTGCAGGTCGAAAATATCTTCTAATTTCCGGTCATAATTTTCAGACCAAATGTGCTGGTCTTTTTCTGCATCAATCAATTGAACCTTAATCCTTACCAGCTCACCATGTCGCTGGACACTTCCCTCAAGAATATTGGCTACATGCAATTCCCTGCCGATTTCAGGAATCGACTTTTTAGTGTTGCGATATTGCCCCATTGAAGTACTTGAGATTACCCTGAGACCGTTGATTTTGGACAAATGGCTTAGAATGGCGTCCATAACCCCATCTGATAAGTACTGATTTTCATTATCCGCAGTTAATTCCTAAATGGAATTAGGGCAATAGATTGATTATTGGCATGCCCATTTCTTTGCTCATTCCTGTTACTAAAGAAAACGAGGGAAACAAAACAATAGCAATGACGATTATACTTGATGAGGTCATCAATACCTTGTTCCCTAATATTCCTAATAGTACCTGCTCAGGTTTCTCTTTTTCCGGTTGTAATTCTGTCTCTACCTCTAAATATTCTTGCTCTTTCCTCTGGCTAACCTCCCCTGGTGGATAGCCATAGAATTCATGAAAGCACTTATTGAAATAGGTCGGACTGCCAAATCCAACCTTATAAGCGACTCAGAGGCAGTTCCTATTTGATTTTGCAGCATCTCGTGAGCACGCTTCAAACGAATTTCACGAACAAATTGACTAATCGATTTTCCCTTGAGAGCTTGTAATTTCCTATGTAAATGTGAACGGCTTAGCCTCACTTCCTTTGACAGTTCCTCAACTCCAAATTGATCATTGGACAAATTATCCAGTACAATTTGCTCCAATAGACTGAAGGAAATTCTGATCCCGTGAAATTTCCACTTGAGGGCTCATTTTCTATTAATTCAGTTATTCAAGTTACAAAAAATTGTATTTAATAAACTTTCATCGTTGATCGCCGCTATCAACAAATTGGTTACCTTTTCCAATAATTATTTTCAAATTGCTCCTTTTAATGATTGAAAAATATGATGAAACGTTTAGTAATATATTTTAGCTTAATTTTCTTCTCTTGTCAAAAAAGTGATCCCCAGCAAATACCAACTCTTGCCTTCATTAACGGGAAAATCTGGACCGGTGATGAACAAAATCCATGGGCTTCATGGGTGAGCATAAAAGATGATAGAATAGCGGAGGTAGGTAAATCGGGTGAAAGTCCGGATGCGAAACAAGTAGTCGATCTTAAAGGTCGATTGATGGTGCCTGGATTCAATGACTCACATGTTCATTTTGCACAGGCAGGCGGTTTACTGCTTGGCATCAATCTGCTGGATGTTAATGATGATGACTTATTTATTCAGAGAGTCAAGGAAACTACAGAGCGTCTACCCAAGGGAAGCTGGATCACAGGGGAGCCTACGGAGGCCTGGGCACTGGGATCAGAAGGTGGTGAGACCCAGAAACGTGAATTTGAACCGACCCGATCTTTAATTGATGACATAACTCCCAATCATCCGGTACTGGTCACTCGCTTTGACCGGCAAGTAGGAATGGCCAACGAACAGGCGCTAAAAGAACTTGGCATCAAATCCCCTACCGGAATAATACGTGGTGCAGAATTGGGAAAAAGCTATAAGTGGCGTTCCTGATAAGAGTTTTGAACGCAAATTAGCAGAAGCTCAAAGGGCGCTGGGAATGTAGGAGGTGGGGAGTGACTACAGTTCAGGACATGTCTCCACCGGATCAGATGAGTATTTATAAGAACCTCCTTGAAAAAGGTGAACTAACCTGCCGAATAAATTATTGTCCCTCAAGGTTATCAGAATCCCAAAACATGATCGAGAAAGGTTGGGTCATAGATTGGGAGGCAAATGGTGGTCCACAACCGGCAGGTGATGAGTGGATCACACTGGGTACTATCAAAACCCATATCGATGGTATAATGGGAGCTAGATCAGCCAGGTTTTATGAACCCTATAGCGATAACTCGGTTGAAACCCCTTCCTGGCGTGGTGGTTGGAGAGAATTTTCAAAGGATCTGCCCTCATTCAAGGATATGCTCATTAATGCCGATGCCGGGGGTATCCAATTGCGCATTCACGCTATTGGAGATCAAGCCAATGCCATTCTGCTAAATATCCTGGATACACTGGATGCCGTGAATGGCAAAAAAAGACAGGAGGTTTCGCCTGGTCCATGCCCAGGTAATCTCAGAAGAAGATTTTGAGTTGTTCCGCAACCGAAATGTTATAGCCGAGGTACAACCATACCATGTAACCGACGATATGCGATGGATGGAAGAGAGGATTGGTTACGAGCGTTGCAAAGGCGCCTATGCTTTCAAAACATTGCAGGAAAACGAATGTTTACTTTCTTTCGGATCTGACTGGCCCGGAACCAACGCTTCCTACTATCCAATTAACCCTTTCTACGGTCTCTACGCTGCAGTAACCAGGCAAACATTAGCCGGTGAGCCAGATGAAGGCTGGGTTCCCCGAACAACGTATTTCATTGGAAGAGGCCCTGAAAGCATACACCTGGGGATCATCTTATGGCGCCTTTGAGGAGAGCATCAAAGGGACTATCGAGGCCGGTAAATTAGCTGATCTGGCAATTCTTGACACTGATCTCTTTAGTACTGAACCTAAAGAATGGCTGAAAGCTAGTGTTGACCATACAGTGGTTGGTGGAAGAATTGTTTACAACAGAGAAAAGCGAATCAGATGATTAGACCAATTATTGGTTTTTTTGCACTATTCGAAATTTTAGTAAGTAGCTGCTCTTCAAAAGCAGAAGAATCCGGCTCCCTGGTGATAACCAACGTCAGAATAATTGATGTGATTGAACGAAAGTTGGCTGAATCACAGATGGACATTCTTATTAAGAATCAAAGAATAAAGAAAATCATACCCTCTTCCGATAAGGCACAATTTAACAACGATATCCTAAGGATAGACGGTGAAGGTAAATATGTAATTCCGGGCATGTAGGATATGCATGCACATCCGGACGATCCGAAAATCTGGCGCATGAATCCCAAGGATGAAGAGAAGGATAAGCTCTTAACATTACTGATTATGCATGGAGTCACTGGAATTCGCGATATGGCGGGTGATATTCAATTGGCCAAAAGATGGAAAAAAACGATCGGAAATGGAAATTTGATCGGGCCGGAAATTTTTGCCGCGGGTCCGCTGATTGACGGGCCAAACCCCATGTGGGATGGTTCAGTGGGCATTGATGGTCCTAATAATGTAAAGCAGGTAGTTGATTCACTCATTTCCGAAGGAGTCGATTTCCTAAAGGTCTATTCTCTCCTTCTTGGTGATATCTACATGGAATTACAGCTTTATGCTAACGAAATTGATTTTCCGGTGGCGGGGCATGTACCATTTGGTGTCACACCTACTGAGGCTGCTAATGCCGGTATTAAAAGCCAGGAACACTTCCTCGAGATACTGAAGGTAGTTTCAACCGAAGCTGAAGCAATAAATACCGGGAATATCGATTATGGTGATGCCAAAACCAGGTTTGAGAAATATATCGTGCGAAATCAATTGATGCTTGATATATACTCGGAGGAGAAAGCGTCCCTACTTTTTAATTTAATGGCAGAGAAGAAGACCTGGCATACACCAACCCTAAGTATGTGGTTTAAAAATGCCTGGTTTGATCGGAGATCAAAGATGATTCCGCGTATTACAAATATTTGCCTCCATACATGCGTCGATACTGGCAAATCGGGGAGAATGACCATCTTCAAGACAGAAGTCCCGTTTTGCTCGAACTAAAACAGAACCAGGTTAAAGTCTATGAAAAAATGCTCAAAGCGATGTATGAAGCCGGAGTTCCGTTGCTTACCGGAACTGATATGGGCGCTAACCCACTCTGTTTTCCGGGAATTGGGGTTCATAATGAACTTGAAATGTTTGTAAAAGCCGGAATTCCAGAAATCGATGCATTAAGAGCGGCAACTATCAATCCTTGCATTTACCTTGAAATCAATAAAGACTTTGGCTCAGTAGAAACCGGAAAAGTTGCTGATCTTGTTATCTTGAATAAAAATCCTCTCAATGACATTAATGCAGTAAGAGATATTTCTGCTGTAGTTAGAAAAGAGCGACTGTATAACAAAGAAGAAATAAATCAAATAATGGAAGATATTGAACAAGGTTTCAAGGAATAGTGTTGCTCTAAAAGGATGCCTAGATTAAGCATTATCATCCCAACTCTAAACGAGGCTGAATATATTGAGACCTGTTTGTCCAGAATTGCTCAAAACGCTGTTCGTCCAAAAGATATCGAAATTATTCTTGTTGATGCCGGCTCAAGGGACGCTACATTATCTCTAATACCAAAAGGAGTACAGATAATCGATGAACCAAATTTTGCCGGATACAAATACAAATCACTCAATGAAGGCGCCCGACTTGCCCAAGGACGTTACCTGCTCTTTCTGGATGCCGATACATTAGTTCCTGAAGCTTTTGACCAATTGATAGCAGAGCAATTGAGCCAAGAGGATGTTGTTGGTGGCGCTTTCGAATTTTCCTTCGATAAAAAGCTTTTCCTTCTCAGAATGATTGAAATCTCCAACCGATTCAGGTATCGAATTCGTCAAACCTACTATGGTGATCAAGGTATCTTTGTCAGACAAGATGTTTTTGAACTAATAGGCGGATTTCCCGCTTTGCGATTATTGGAAGCGGCTCATCTCTGTAAGAAATTAAGACAAATAGGAAAGCTTAGCCTGATAAAAGAACCAATTGTTACCTCTGGCAGGCGTTTTGAACAAGGAGGAATTTTAAATATCTTCTTATTGGATGCAGTGATTTGGATCAAAAATTTTCTGGGAATGAATGTCCAGAGCCATTCAAAAAGTTATTGGAATAAAACTTAAGGTAAAGTAGTCCCAGGTTATGTAACTGAATATCGGTGTGTGCCGCCATAGCAGTCCATCTAAGAGTTTATAGGACGATCTTGCCCTAATCCGGAAGGATAATAGTATCGTAGAAAGATCTTGATTAAGCCCTACTAACCCCGAAGGGTTGATATTATCACCATTCCGCCAGAAAACATTCTGTCATAATATATCACCACTTCGGGGTTTTAATTGTCCGATTATTTTTAGTTATAATCTGATCATCCCTTCGGGATTCTTACAGATACAACATAATCAGGGATGCTAATGTAGACGGCTGTGGTGTGCTCCAAACCGAGGTCGTTTCATTTTCTTCATTCCTAAATTTTACTACTCTCCCAACCGTGATCTCTGACCCACCAGACCATGATCAACTAAACTCCTTCCACACAAGTGCAGACGCCCCCAATACAGCGGCATTTTTATCCATCAATCCTGAGGGTAAAAGCTTTACCTTATTCTTAAACATCTTGAAGATAAAATCCTCCAGGTATTTTTTGGTCGGCTTTAATAGATACTCACCAGCCCTAACCAGGCCACCGAACAAAAAGATAGCCTCCGGACTGGTGTGGAGTACGGTGTCAGCCAATTTTTCTCCAAGGATCCGACCTGTATATTCGAAAGCTTTTATTGCCAGGGGGTCCTGTTTGTTAGCCGCTTCTGTAATCATCACTGCAGTTAATTGGTCATACGGTATATTTCGGAGTTCGCTTTCTTCAGTCTCCTCGGCCATCAGTTTGAAAATTGTACGCTTAATCCCCGTTGCAGACACATATGTTTCCAGACACCCCCTCCTTCCACAACCGCATAACCGTCCATCCGGTTTAACGTTTACATGACCTAATTCTCCGGCAAAGCCATCATGACCATATACAATGTTACCATTGACCACGATGCCACTTCCCAGTCCGGTTCCGAGGGTTATCACGATAAAATCATTCATCCCCTGGCATTACCATAAACCATTTCACCCAGAGCTGCTGCATTTGCGTCATTGGTCAATACCATTGGATAATCAAAATACTGTGCAAAGGCTTCTTTGAAATAGATGTACTCCCCCCATCTGATATTTGGAGCATACTCAATTGTGCCTTTGTAATAATTTGCATTTGGCGCACCGATTCCTACTCCCTTAATGGTGATATCTCCTTGTTCTTCTATTGCAGGGGTCAGTTTTTCTTTTAAAAATTTTATGAAGTCATTGACATTACCATCAGCCATGGTAGGAATGGAATCCTGATGAATAATTTCCCCGCTTTTCTCCACAAAACCGAATTTAGTATTCGTGCCTCCAATGTCAATTCCGATAGCGATTTCTTTCATTCCCAATTGATTAAGTTTTCTAATGTGGCTGTAAATTCTGAAAAATAAAAAAGTATTTGAAGATCATAACAGTAATAGCCAATTTGTAGAATCTGCCGATTCTCAGTAAGTCATCTTATAGGGCACCATTTTATCTTAAAAACCGACATCTCTCGACAGTACTGCCAAGCCTTTCGAGGAAGGCCAGAGATCAGGGTTTTGAAAGAGAATGATTGGAATTATTTGATGAGAATTTTCTGCACCGGGATTGGTTAAAATGTAATGACAAAGATCGAATAGTAATAATTTCTCATGACCTCGAGGGCAGTAGTCTGTGGTACTTTGATCGGGGATTAATCCATTTTCTTGGGGGGAAAGTCAATGTCACTTGCCTATAGGGTGATGAGAAATTTATTCTTCAGTATCGCCATTGGATGTAGCATCATATTAATCAGTTCTTGTGGATCCGATTCCACTGATGAAATACTTACGGGGAAAATCGCGGGAAATTCATTAGTAGGAAAATCCTGGTCTCTATCGAACATTGAGATTGATCTTGGTTTGGTAACTCCCAGGTCATGCGTAGCTGACAATAATTTTACCTATTTCGAAAGCGGCAGATATGAGGTAAATGAAGGTGCTACCAAATGCAGTGCAGAAGCTCCTCCCGGACTTGTCGGAAATTGGTTCATTGATGATAATGATACTGAAATTATTATTCAAATTGGTGATTCAACCAGAATATGGACCATTATCGAGGTCGAAAATTCAATCCATCGACTCGCCAGTAATTTCGACGGAGATACAAGAATTTACACGTTCAAAAGCAACTAATGTGAGCACAAGAAGAGTCCTGGTGAGTTTTCTAAATCTCCAAAATTGCATATGAGCCGAAATTGATAAACCGATCAACAATCCCATCCAGACTCCATCAGCGCCCATTTCCAATTGAATGCCAAGAAAATAGCCGATTGGCAGTGCCATTACCCAATAAGCAAATAGGGAATATAATGTTGGTATTTTGACATCGGCCAAACTTCGCAAGGCTCCGAGGCCAACCACCAATTCAACCGTAGTTCCTACTCCGCAACATTGTGATATAACCTTGAACCAATGGCAATAAAACAGAAACTTTATCCCTTAGATCAGATCCCAACATAACTTATCTTGAATATCTTCCCTTGAAATATATCGGTAAAATATATACTGCCATCAGGTCCTTCAGTGATGTCCAGTGGATTGCCAATCTCCACCTTTTCGTAAACCAGAAAATCCTCAAAATCAAATTTGGTTTCCAGGCCTTCATTTATCATATCAGACATGACAATTCGCTTGGTGATATCACTGGTGCCTTCCTGAAATGTAGGTCCGAATAAAACCTGAAACAGCTTACCCTTATATTGTGCAGGAAATTGATCTCCTCTATAGATCATCAGCCCAGTGGGAGAAACGGTTCGTTCCCAAACAAAGAGGGGGTCAATGTAAGTTGAATTGTTCATTATCCCGGTATGTAGGGCGTCTTTGAATAAATTAAGATTCTGATAATCAAAGAGTTAAAAGAGGTTTGAAAGGATAAAGAACCCCGAAATCGGCCGAATAGGGCTTTTTTCGGGGTTTTTGTTTTGCTAGATTGTGGTGTAGAACACATCTAACACCACAAATTAGAATGCAAAAAAGGCTTTTCCAACCCGAATATGGTTTAACTCCAAAATGGTATTTGTTTAAGAGCAGTAAATTGGGTGCAGTTTATGATAGTCTACCGTGGAATCAGTTAGCGGACTGCCTGCCTGAAGAAAATAACGGACCTGGTGCTCCCCGGTGGTTTTCCTCAAAAGGGATGTTTGCGCTGATGTTTCTTAAGTCCTACCTGAGTATCAGTGATGAGAAACTAATAGAACGCTTTAACTCCGATTGGAGCCTACAGTTGTTCTGTGGCAAAATGTTATCAGACACAGAGAAGATTCGAGACAATGCTATCGTAAGCCGCATCCGCAGTTATCTGGCTGAGTATACAGACTGGCAACAGCTCCAACAAATATTGATCGAACATTGGAAAAGAGACATGAATAATACCCATGTGCTTTTAATGGACGCTACCTGTTATGAGAGTTATATCCGTTTTCCTACTGATGTAAAGCTGTTATGGGAATGCTGCCATTGGGTGTTTGAAAAGCAATTGTTCCGATGGTGTAAAGTAGTGAGAAAGAAAAGGCCTCGCTCCAAATATGTTGAACAAAAGCGCAGACAACGCGATTATGAGAAAAGACGCAGGAAGACCTATAAAGAAGGACGTAAGCGTAAAAAAGCCCTGTTGTATCTGCTACACAAGGGGTTGATCCAACTTCAACAAGTTCTCAACGATGCTAAACTGCCACTGCTTAATGAGCAGGAAAGAGATTACCTGAGAACCATCAAAAAAGTACTTGAACAACAGCAGTTCCTACAAACCCACCCGGCCAAAGAGTTAAAAAACCGCATCGGATCATTGGCAAAACCCTATGTCAGGCCGATAGTCAGGGGAAAAGAGAACAAAAGAGTTGAGTTTGGCATGAAGGTACATATGCTGCAAGTGGATGGGATCTGCATGATTGAGTGTATGAATTTCAACGCTTTCAATGAATCCACCCGGCTCAAGATTAGTACTGTAAAGCACAAACGACACTTTGGAGCGCTTAATCAATTGGGAGCTGACCTGATCTATGCCACAAATGCCAATCGAAGATTTTGCACCAAAAAGAAAATCTTCACTTGCTTTCCTAAGAAAGGCCCCCAACCTCTTACTAAACAAGACAGTCGGCTCAGTGGACTCATCGCCAATCAAAGGGCTACAGTGATGGAAGGCAGCTTCGGTGACCACAAAACTCATTACGGGACCAACAGGATTAAAGTTAAAGGAGAGAAAAATGAAAGACTGTTTGTCTTTTTTGCTGTGATGACCGCTAACGCAGTAAAAATTAGTAAAAGAAAACTATTGCTAAATACAGTTGATCCACCATTCCAACAGGCCGCATAACTAAAAAACAAAAGTTCGTTTTCTACTTCAAAGGAAGCACTATGTCTATACACCAAAAACGCACTTTCAAACTCTATTTTGTAACAAAAATTGTACTCTTTCAAGAGCAGGTAATCAGTATGATGATCAATCTCTCCTCTATTGAAAATCCTGATCCCATTTTTAACCCCTCTTTCTTCTCGCTGAACTAATTTTCAAGGACGCCCTATGTAATGGCCAACCATAATGCATACCAGGTATTACAACATTTTAACTCATCATTTTCGCTAGGCCCATTTTCGGTGGTTATTAAATCACCATTCTCCCGAAAAATTAAATCAAAGTTGTTACGAAAACCCAGAGTATATACAAGATTATTACCAAAAGGATTATCCACCGGAATCGAACCATCAGAATTAATTCGTAGTATCTAGCCAAGCAGACTATTGAGATTTTCAACTTCATCGACAAATCCAGCATCCCCAACAGCAACGTATATTTTGCCATCGGGACCGTGGGTCAGGCTTTGTATCTGATGACCAGGGTTTGCCGGGATACCTTGTAAAATGATAGTTTCCTCTTTACCCTGATTATTACTATCGTTAAATCGGAATATCTTGCCAAAAATTCCTCCGTTCTCAACGACGGCTGCAGTGAAATAAACATATTTGTTGCTCTCGTAATTGTTATCAAAAGCTACTCCAATCAATCCATTCTCACCCTCATAGGGAAAACCCCCGTTCACATTGATTTCTATTTTGGCAAAAGACTTCTTTCGTAGCTTACCCTTCAACGAATACTTTGATTTCGCCACTTTGCAATTCATTAACGAATAGTCTATCTCCCATCAGGTGCAAAGGCCAAAGAGGTTGGCAGGTCAAGACCTTCCGCAAAAACTTCCAGTTGAAATCCTTCAGGGAGAGAAGCTTCAAAAACCGAGGTCGCCACCATTGGTGCGTTAATTTCTTCATGTCTTTCACAACTCAGCAACCCTGATATAAAAATGGCCGCCAAATAGAGTGATAAATTATTCAGTTTTCCCAAGAGCAATTCAATATTGACTAACTATAGTTTCTTTGATACTAATACCTTGCCAAGGTAATAATAGAGATGGACTCATCATACAGATAAAAACTAAATAAACCCTTGATCAAAGTCAGAATGGAAAGACCACAGAATTCCGACCGGATAAAAATCACACTACAACAAATTACAAAAAAGTATAGGGGACGGGCTTTTCATTACTCCTAAAGGTCGATAAGTTCAATGAACTCTGAATGGGATTACTACGGCTTCAGCAAACCGGAAAATGACGGCATAGCTTACAATTGTATAGGAATTAACCCGAAAAATTCATAGTAGACAATAAAAAACAGGCATAAATTGCTTATATTGAGATAGTTAGACAACAAAATAAGCAATTAATTTATGCCTGAATATAAGGAAAAAGATACCGTATTTTATCGAGGAAAACAAGCTTTTAAATTTGATTTTTCAGCATCAGCGATTAGCTCAGACGGAGCGATATTGTTAAGTGAAAAAGTAGAGAGAAAGACTGGTCTATTAAAAAGCTTCGCCGCACTGATTCCTGACTATCGAAACCCCTTTTTTATCGAATACACTTATGAAGAAATGCTTCGCCAACGGGTGTTTTTAATGATGCAGGGCTATCAGGATTGCAATGACGAACAAAAACTCCGAGAGGATCCGGTGATCCGTAAAGTACTAGATAGCGGATTATGTTCCCAGCCTACTTTAAGTCGATTTGAAAACAAGGCCGATCGGAGTCTGATCTACCAGATGAGTCAATGGTTTGTAGACCGTTATGTAGAGGAGTTGAAAGAGAAGACTGGTCAAATCATCATTGATGTAGATGGTACCGATGACCCTACTCATGGATCCCAACAACTCAGTTTGTATAATGGCTATTATGGACAGACTATGTACCATGAGTTGTTCTTTAAGGACGGGAACACCGGTCAGGTCATTTTACCAGTACTACGTCCGGGCAATTGTCACTCCAACAAATGGTTTGTGGCCTTATTGAAAAGGATTGTCATTAAAATCAGAAAAAAACTGCCCTCAGTAAAGATCCTTATTCGAGCGGATAGTGGCTTTTCAGGAGCATCTTTTTATCGGATAGCTAAGCAGTTTGACCTTCAATTTTGTTTAGGTATTAGTAGTAATGAAGTTTTAAAGACTTTTACCAAACAGACTATCATTGAAGTAAAAAAGGAATATGCTTCAAAAATCATCAAACATCAAGAGTTTGTTGGCCCGTTTACTTACCAGGCCAAAAGCTGGGATCGTTCTGAAAAGCTGTACGCCAAAGTGGAGTCTACCGGAAAAGGAATGAATGTCCGTTACTTTGTGAGCAACTTTGAAGCGATGACCGCTCAACAGATTTACTTTGATTTTTATGTCAAGCGAGGTGATGCCAGTGAAAATCGAATAAAGGAACTCAAAAACATGACTTATTCCGACCGGCTTTCCTGTCATCGCTACTGGGCCAATTTCATGCGTTTAATCATCGCTACCCTCTGTTATGAAATGTTCCGGCAGATTAAATTATTAATTGCCAAAACAAAACACCACTTTGCTAAACGATGGCAAGTGGACAATATCCGGCTTTACCTGATGAAGGTTGGGGCGTGCCTGAAAGAAAGGAAAAGATCATTGACAATACAATTCTCAAGAGCCTTTAGATATCAATACCTGCTGGGCGATTTGCTTACGGTGAACTGACCGATCAGTTAAACAGTTTGATTTAATCAAAAAAATGTTCTTCCATAAGAACACAATAGAGCTTTGACTGAAAATTGAAAAATTCTAACAAAAAAACGCTCTAATGTCCTTTGAAATCCAGAAACCTGGTTGATCTTCAAATTAATACATACACTCCAATCAAAAATAGTTAGCAACCCATTATTAATCCCAAAATTGGTGGCCTATGAATAATGCGGGTTAAGGTAATTGATACCCGAAAAGTTCTTGAAGGAGATATTAAACAGCCCTCTTATAATTGGTAAAAATCAAACAACTGACTTCTTTTGTGAGGAAACTAAAAATCTTTTAGTAAGCCTACGGAAACGGACAAACTGCATCACAGCAGAAATAGACAGACCCAGCGACAATCCCATCCAGACTCCATCGGCGCCCATTTCCAATTGAATGCCAAGAAAATACCCGATGGGGAGCGCCATTACCCAATAAGCAAATAGGGAATATAATGTTGGTATTTTGACATCGGCCAAACCTCGCAAGGCTCCGAGGCCAACCACCTGCACACCATCTGATATTTGAAAAAAAGCAGCAATTACCAACAAAGAAGCAGCATAATCAATTACTGCCTGATCGTCAATATAGAGAGAAGGAAGATATTCATTAAAAATAATAAAAATCATTCCGCAGATCGTCATAAAAATGATCACCATTACAAAACAAGTATTTCCGGCGACTCTTAAGGTTGGGAAATCATTCTTTCCCAATTGGTTTCCCACTCTGATCGTCGCTGCTGCAGAAATGCCTGAAGCTGCCATATAGGTAATACCGGCCATACTTAAGGCAATTTGATGCGCAGCAAGTGGCTCGGCACCTATCCAGCCAATCATAACCGCGGCCGTTCCAAATGCACCCGCCTCAAAAAGAAATTGCAAACCAGCCGGGATGCCAATTTTCAATAGTTGTTTACCCGTATTAATTTGAATCTGGCCCCATTCAAATATTTTCATCACGTCTGCAAACCTTGAGGCATAAAGAACAAAAAAAGCCATCCCAATACCTATTACTACTCTCGATATGAGGGTCGCCAATGCAGCCCCATTCACTCCCATTTCCGGAAATCCGAATTTTCCAAAAATGAGTACGTAATTCAATCCTATATTAATAAGATTCCCCCCAATGGTGATTATCATAGCTGGTTTGGTACTTGATAAGCCTTCGGCAAACTGCCTAAAGGTCTGAAAGAGCATGATCGGAATAATCGATAGAGAAATAATAGTCAGGTAAGGAATAGCCAGAGCTAAAACATCCACTTCCTGGTCAAATAAATTCAAGACGCCACTAGATAGCGACAGGCCAACAGCTAGAACAATTCCGAGGATCAGGTTTACATAAAACCCGTGCTTCAGGAAATTGGCACACTTTAGTTGATTGTTTTCGCCATCGGCAGCTGCCACCAGGGGAGTGATAGCATATGAGACCCCAATACCAAAAAGCATAATGACATGAAATATTCCACTACCCAATGAAACACTGGCTAACGCAACCGCTCCTAACTGACCCACCATGACACTATCTGCTACTCCGACCATAATGTGGCCCAATTGGCTCAGCATAACTGGGTAGGCAAGGGAAATATTTCTCTTGAAATGCTCTTTATAATCTTTTGATTCCATCTAGAGGTCCAACCTTCTTGCAACACTTAAAATCCCAGCCATGCTAAGACTGTCAGTAATTAGGCCGTCTATCACCATACGTAAGGAGTCAGCAAAAGGTAATTTCTTTATGGCTATGTCTTCTGTAGGATCAAATTCTGTTTCTCCTTCAGTCAATCCTTGAGCCAAAAAAACGAATCCTTCTTCGTCAGTAACCGAATTGGAAGTGTGAATCCTCAGAATTTCCGTCCATTCACTTGCTGATAGACCAGTTTCTTCTTTCAGTTCCCGTCTAGCTGACTCTAGTATATTGACATCAATCGGTCCGCCCCCCATAGGGATTTCCCAGGAGTATTCGTCAAGTGTAAAGCGATACTGCCCCACCAACCAGGTATTCAAGTCATCATCTAGTGGAATTATCCCAATGGCTTTGTTCCGAAAATGAACTTTTCCATAGATACCGGGTCCACCCTTGGGATTGATCACCTGATATTCCTCGACAGTTATCCATGGGTTTTCATAAATAGATTTGGTACGTAGTATACGCCATGGGTTTTGCATGCGGCAAAGGTAGGAAACCCGTCTTAAGGACACCACTAGAATCCCTAAATGGATCTCAGAGGAGGTTAAAAGTGTAAGATTCATTTCTTTTACTTTGAAGTCATAGCCTAGGTACGTCGAGAAGAAAAAGGATTGAAGATTATGCTTCAAATCTCCTCCCAAAGGGCATACGAAGAAACACACCGTAGCTCTGCTACGTCGAAGAACATCTGCCTTGATTGGGTGTTTCTCCGTAATGCTGAGATCGAATAGGGTTTTTAGAGGTGCCGTGAAGACATCACGTATTTAATAACTGCGACTCACCCATTATCGAAGGTTGACAAATTGTTGAGATCTCATCTTCCAACCGTCGTCGGTTTTATCCACATCATTGAATAGCGACCGGCATAGTCCACCAAAGGACCGTCCTTATTATATCCGGTCCATGAACCTTCTTCCCAGGCCATTTTATTACCCTCCCCTATAATGACCTTATCCGGAATCCTTTCAAAGTATAAATCCGGTGATTGTGTTTTAAGCTTGGCCATGTATTTCTTAACTATCTCACGACCAATTAATTCACCACTATCGCCTTTTACAATTATGATATTATCGGTAAATAATTTACAAATGCGTTCAATATCATTGGCTTTTCTGGCATTGTTAGAAAGCATTCGCAATCTTCTGATTTCCTCTTCCGCGTTTTGGGCTTTAAGCATATCCGTACTTAGTATGTTCATTAGAATAAACAAAGTTGGAATATATATTTTCCAATTACTCGCTGTCATTTCGACTTAATTTTAGATTAATGTTAGGCCTAATATTTTGAATAACTACTGCGAGCAGGATTAGAATGCCCCCGATAATTACATTGACTTCTAATTGTTCATTTATCAAAATAACGGCCAAAAAAATGGCATAAACCGGTTGTAAACTTGCCAGAATACTTGCTGAACTGGTAGTCAAATATTTTAAAGCCATGAGAAATAAGGTATGACCTAGGGTGGTTGTAATAAGGCTCAAAGCCAATAATAGTAACAGTGTATTCAAATCAATTTGGAATGTATAAACAAATAATGAGGGTGAAAGAATAACCGCGGCAAAAAGTAATTGAATTATCAATGTGGAATCACCGGGGTATTTAGTGACCAGCTTTTTACTCACCAGGTTTCGCATGGCGTATAAAAGCGCCGAAAATAAACCCACAACCAAACCCAGTGTATAGTTATTTTCCAAGCTAAATTCAGGAACCAAAATGATTACTCCTAAAAGGACTAGGGCAGAAGTGAAAAGGTTAATTCTCTCCAGTCTGCTTTTAAAAAATAGCGGTTCAATTAAAGTGGTGATAATGGGATAGGTAAACAGGGAAATAATAGCTATTGAAACATTTGAAACCTGTAGGGAATAGAAATAGGTGCTCCAATGTAGCGCCAAAAGTAACCCGCTAATCATAAATTCCTTTTGATGCATCCGCCATTGAATCCTAACGGGTCTTTTCATTATCAAAACGAGTAGGGCTAGGAATAATGCTCCTAATACACACCTGAAAAAACTGGTGACCATTGAAGGTAATTGAATGAGCCTCCCTAAAATTCCCGATATAGAGATGAATAATGATGCCAGGTTGACCAGAAGAAGTCCTGAAGTTGAGTTTTTCAAATATTTCAATTTTTCAATTTTAGGTAAGTATCTCTCAACCATGCTGTCTTTACTCCACTCCTGCTTAATTCATTGAAAAATTTGTCACTTACCGAAAGAGGTCGAATTTCTTGTAAAAGTTCAATAAACAGCTTGGCTTCAGGACGCTTTTCAGCCAACGTCGCATGTTTAATCTCGTACTTTAACCTTCGAACCAAAGCGGTTTTCTCCTGCTCAGTCTTGTTCAATGTTTTGATCTTTTTACAAACCTCAAATGTTGAAAGCAATTGCTGATCACCTTGGTCATATTGTTTGGTGGATAACGAGCCTGAAGTTTTTCGAATCTTGGTCAATATCTCATCTTGGTAGGCATATTTCCAGTTTCTTGATGATCTAATCCAGAAATCAAAATCTTCATAGGCAAGATTCTCATCATATCCTCCCAATTGCTCAAGCGTCGCTCTACGCATTAACATCGTTTGTGTAGCAATAGGACAGGTCTCAATTAAATGCAAATAGATATCACCTTCTGGTGGTCGCTTTTTGACCTTGTTTGTGCTCTCAATTGGATAAAAAAATCCGAGTGCCCTACCGTTTAAATCAACGAACTCAGCATTTGAATAGATAACTCCGTAATCATTGGATAGCCGTTCGAAAAAATTCACCTGGCGGTCAATCCTGTCGGGTATCAACACATCATCTCCCGAAAGATCGACGATATATTTCCCAGATGATATTGACAACCCTCTATTAAAATTCTGGCACAAACCAATCCGTTTGCTATTGCTAATAAATAGAATATCAGGGTATTCGTGCAAAAGCTTTTTAATGACGGCGCTGCTACTATCTGAACTTTTATCATCAACGACTATTAATTCAATCGCAGGGTAAGTTTGATTAATGACGGATCTCAAGGCTTCAGCTATAAACGATTCCTGATTATAACAGGTGCAAATTATGCTCACCAAAGGTTCTATAGATGACATGAAAGGTTAAAACTTGAAGGTTTTATAAATATGCGAAAAGTATCTGATCTTTGATTGGATGAAGATTATCTGGAAACAGCTTTCGGAAAGATTTTTTTATAACAAGTTCAGGCAAGATATTTTGGCCTTGGCCTCCGGGAATGTAGCAGTTCAGGTAATTTCAATACTCTCCTACCCCGTTCTTACGAGGCTTTATCCTGATGAAGTTTTCGGACAGTATGCCCTCTTCAATAGTATCGTTATAATATTATCTTTTGCTATCACATTGAGATATGAAGTAGCTATCCCTTTGGCTGTAAATAATGATGAGGCATTAATTCTAAAAAGATCTGCAATCAAAATAGCAGTCTTTATTACGATACTATTATCTCTAGTTGCAATACTAATAGAGGTATTTAATCTTTATAAACCTCTCAAATCCTATTTAATATTTATTCCAATTGTCGCTCTAACTACTTCAATTCTTCAGGTATACAGATATTGGCATCTCAGGATCGATAGCCTTGTAAGCTATTTTAAGTACCTCTTCAGCTACCGCATCTTGTACGTAGGGTTGGCATTATTTATTGCATTTTTCTACATTAATTTAACCAATGGATTAATCACTGCCCTGATAACCGCATCTGTCCTAATTTTTTTTACTTTCCTTTTCTTTAGACCACGGGATTTTTGGCAGAACATAAAAATTGATGAAGTCCGCAATACTTTAACTAAAAACTACAGATTCCCGAAATTTGCGCTCCCGTCAATTATTATAGGCACAATTTCCTTTCAACTACCAATATTTCTCATCACTGAGTATTTCGGCCCATCAACCACAGGTCAGTACTCAGTAGCATTCGGGCTGCTCGTTTTACCAAATAACCTCCTCATAACGCGGATTTCTGAGTCATTGTATCAAAACTATGGCCTCAAGGATAAGCATGAAATCAAGTCTGTAGTTTTAAAAATATGGAGAGCGCTCACTGGCCTTCTTATTCTTCCTCTCATACTTTTATTCTTCTTTAGTGAAGAAATATTCGTGGCAATACTTGGAGATGAATGGAGACTAGCTGGAATAATTGGCCGTTACATGGTACCATTAATCTTTTTGTCCTCGCTAAGTACTTCAGTTAGTAGTCTCATACATGCATTCAACTTACAGGCGGTTTCCCTCTATCTCTCTGTCTTTCGAATTATTTACCTGGCGCTTGCATTTATCATAGCGGGTTATACATCAGACTTCCTCTTGGGAATCTTTTTGATGGTAGTTTTTAATTCACTACACAACCTGGTATTTATGTTTATTATTTATACAAAAATCAAGTAAGGATCTTGAAAGAAACTTTAATTCATTATTCCATAACAGACAAGATAAGGATACGATACCAATTATGGCGGTACATAAATCCGTTTATCCGGAAAAGGATAAATGTTCCGGACAAGACAATCAAGGACAATATTTACCTTTTTACGCTGCCACGAAGTGGCTCAACGTGGCTCGCAGAATTATTACTTAATATCCAAGATTCATTCTTAATTGATGAGCCGCTATGGAGCGGCAATATAGGTTCTTCAAGAGCCACTTATGCTCGTTGTGATGAGGTAAAAAAATTGGGGTTTTACTTCATCCAGCCAATTCCTCAAAAAGCAGATTGGCCTGAAGCAGAGGAATTTTTTAGCAAGCTCTTAAAAGTTCAGGTTGGTAAATATGGCTTATTTATGGAAGGTGATCTTCATCAGCTTTTAAATACCGAGACTTTCATTTTTAAATTCTGTTATGGCAATCTTTTGTTACCATGGCTCATAGATAAGTTTCAGATAAAGCCAATATTTCTTATTCGACACCCCTGTGCCGTTGTACACTCTCAAATGAACATGCCCCATTTCAACTATATTTTAAAACAACCGGAATTCATTGTGCCTGATTTCAGATTTAGTGATTGTTACAAAAAGTATGATCACATTCTCAAAACAATTAAATATCCCGAGGAAAACTTAGCGGCCCATTGGGCTATCAGTAATCACTATTTGGTCACCCATCCATACAATAACGATAAGTGGCTAACAGTGGCGTATGAAAATGTTTATGCCAATTTTGATGAAGAAATCGAAAGGATTTTTAATTGGATACATAAGCCGGTTCCTGTCGATAAGCCGGAGCACTTCCAATGTCGAATGTTGGAAATCAAATTAAACGAATCTTAAATACTGAAAGAATTGATTACCCAAACAGAAGTAATGGGTAGCACTCAGGAATTGATTCAAAAAAGTCAATCTTTGAAAAAGATTATCAAAGGTTGAAGCATTATTGAAAACAGGATACTCAAAAGGAGATGGCATTTTCAAGCAAAAGCTGGATCCTATCGATCAAATTAAACGAGTGATTTTCACCAAACCCATGAAAGACTGGATAGTTAACCGGCTCCAAGAAGATAGATGGAGTCTGAATTGAAGCCATCAGGGAAAGAAAACGAGAGAATGTCCACTTAGCCATGAATGGATTTACCAATGGATATGGGAATGTAAGCTACAAACAACTATACACATATCTAAAACATGGCAAACGAAGGCGCAAACGAGGAAACAGAAAAGATCGTAGAGGTATTATCCCGAATAGGGTATCAATTGAACAGCGACCCCAGATCATTAACAAAAGGGAACGATTGGGAGATATAGAAGTGATTTATGATGGGTAAAAACCACAAAGGCTCTTTGTTGGTGATGACAGACCGAGCAAGTCTTTTTACCAGAATCAGAAAGATGCACAGTAAAAATGCCGATCAAATGGCCGAAGCTATTGTGGAGGAACTCTCTCAGGATAAACACAAACTGGAAACACTCACTTTTGATAATGATATGGCATTTTCTAAACATGAGTTGATTGCTCAATCCATGCCTAACCCAAATCCTAACCTAGAAGTTTTATATGGGTAGTTCGCCTTCAGTATTAATATATTTCATAATCGAAAAACATATTGAAGAAAATACTCTTCTTCTGGCTAAGAGCATACGAAGGTTTTCTGACAGTGATAAAAAATACTCACTGATTGCTTTTAACCCTCGAAAAAGTAGGTTAAGTAAAAGTGTTATTTGCGATCTGGAGAGACTCAACGTTCAACTCAACCATATAAACCTTAATCGCCACTTTGATTTTTATCCGTTGAGCAACAAGGTGTTTGTTTCTTCATACGTAGAAGAACACTATAGCAGTGAATTCGATATATTAATGTTCTTGGACTCAGATACATTAGTTCTCAAACCCTTGGACAGCCTATTTAATAGAAGCTTTAAGGTTGCTATCAAACCGGAAAGTGACAATATCGTGGGACTTAGGGTTCAACAAGATCCTGATCTTTTTTGGCAAATATTATATGAAAATGCGAATCTCGAATCCTCTTGTGCTTGGTCAGTAACAACGTCAATTGATAATGTGGAGATTAAGGCCTACTATAATTCAGGTGTCATTGTAACCAAGGGATCAGCAGGCATATTTCAAACCTGGAAAGATTTTTTTTTGAGTACCATAACAGACCGACGCAGTTTTCAGATTGATTACGTCAAATACTATTTCATTGAACAGGCTTCTCTGAGCATGGCCATTGTTAAAAACATTAACAATACTGACGTAATATCACTGAATAACAATTTTAATTTTCCCTTGCATCTATACGACAAAATCTCAAAGCCATATGATTTTTCAAGCATTTACATTCTACATTATCACGAACTTTTACTATCTGCTGATTGGATAGATCATTTTAATATCGAACCACATACCCTTCAATGGATATTGGACAATAAACCTAATAACAAAAGGAGTGTACATCTGATTAGTAGAATAAGGAATATTCTTAAATTCCAGGTATATAAGATGAGGTACAAATATCATTTGTTACCACAATTAGGTTTTTAATGAACGTGTTCGTCATCCCTTCCTGGTACCCATCAAATGATTATCCCTCAACCGGTATATTTTTTAAAGAACAGACTCAATTACTGGCAAGGAACCACCCCAAAATCAACTTTGGCTTGAGTGTCTGGGGCTCACATGAAGAAAATCTGTTGCTTCATTTTAGAGATGGTCTGAAAGTTTTACAAAAACTCAGCTTAAATAAACCACAAAAGTGTGCTAATCAGCTGGCACATAATTGTATAGAATACTATAATCCCGCTTATACATGGACACGAAAGATTTTGCATGGAAATATAGGAGGAATAATCAAGGCTAATTGGCATAATTTTCATGGATATCAAAATCAATTTGGCAGAGTAGACCTAATACAAGCTCATGTTAGTTACCCAGCAGGTTACGTTGCAATGAAAATGGCCAAAAAAGCTCAACACCCTTATATCATTACCGAACACATGAGTCCATTTCCATTTGAAACTTTTATTAAGAATAATAAACAGATCAGTCCTCTAGTTCGTGAGCCACTTGAATTGGCAAATAGAGTCATAACCGTAAGCTCTTTTCTCAAAGAAAAAATACAACAATCGATTAATCCCAGCATTGAGGTCGTACCTAATTTTATTGATGAAAACCTCTTTACGCCCAATACTAAACAGGTGTCGGAGATGACTTTCCTAAGTATTGGGAGACTAGAACCACAAAAAAACCATAATGGTTTATTACAGGCTTTAAAAATTTTGAGCAACAATAGTATCCGGTTTAAAGCCTTGATGGTTGGAGGAGGTCATCTGATGGATGAATTGAAAAATCAAAGCACGCAACTTCAAATAGAAGGCAGAATAAAATGGTATGGAGAACTAAATCGTACTGACGTAGCGAATCTGATTAGAGCCTCGAATGCCGTAATACTGAATAGTAATCATGAAAACAATCCAGTTGCACTTATTGAAGCACTAGCCTGCGGCAAACCGATTATTGCAACTTCTTGTGGCGGACCAGAAGATATTGTGAATGACAACAATGGATTGTTGGTTAATGTAAATGATTCTATTGACTTGGCAGAAAAAATGATTCAATTAATGAAAACATATGACGAGTATAACCAAAGAGTAATTAGATCTGATTTTGAAGAGAGATTTTCGTCAAAGGTAATTACGCCGAAAATTGTGAAAATTTATCAGCAAGTCATTCATGAGTACTCAAATCAGGTTTCAGGCAGAAATGAATAGGATCATCGGTAGGTAAAGCATATCTTTTAGTTGATTCGGAACCTAGTTCTCTCGCAAAATCTTCCACCGTAACATCAAACCCAACATCTTTTAACCTATCAGGGTAATCAAGACCATATAGTCTAATATGATCATCCTGGCCGAATAGTTTTTCTCGCTCTTTAGGGTTAGTAATTGTTGAATCCTCTAAAGTGACTTTAGGTCGCGGATTAAAAACCGGAATCTGAATTATGGACCAACCTCCAGGTCGGAGCACCCTAAGGATTTCCCTCATCGCCTGCCGGTCATCAGTCACATGTTCCATCACATGATTGCAAAAAACCACATCAAAGGATTGGTCATCAAAAGGCATTTTGTGAATGTCCATTTTTACCTTGGCCAAAGGGGACTCCAAATCAGCCGTCGTGTAGTTAATGTTTGGCAATGATGCAAAACGCTTAATAAAACACGATTCAGGTGCAACATGAAGAACGTCCAGGTTGGCCTCAAAAAAATTGGTCTTCTCCTTAAGAAATAGCCACATTAATCGATGTCTTTCCAGTGCCAGACAATTGGGACAAAGTGCGTTTTCCCTGGATTTACGACCATAGGGCACAAATTTTCTAAATCTATAATTACAGACGGGGCAAGTCACATTATTTCCTAAATAGAAAATCGAAATAATTTTTAAAATAAAATGACTAAAAAGCTGTAAGTACTTCCTTGGGACGATTTTGAGGAGAAAACTGATGAGAAATTTCATAATATATTCCACAGCGGACAAAAGTAATAATCAGGTCTGTTATTGAAGGTTCTATGTAGAACTAATTAGTTTCTCAAAAGACTGGCTCTTCCATCCGCTAAAAATAACTGGAGACAAGAAAAGTTTCATGCAGATAAGCTTGAATATCGGATATCAATCAAGCGGTCTGTGGCAGGCAGGAAGAAAAGAAAAATGATTTTTATTAAAAATACCTGCACCCCCTTTTAAGGGGAGTATTGGAATCTTTCCTTTCACTTTTCAGTTACTTGCATATTTACGGATGGACTCCAACTACACTTTCTCAACAATCCCTAACTATATTAGCAATTAAACAGGTGCACTTTTGAAAAGTCTCGGCTGGTATTTACTTTTTTTATTTTGTGCATCCTCATTTTTATTTGAGGCAAAGGCACAGGAAAGTATTGAGGGAAATTTACCTGCCGAGAATGTCGATCGTAAAAAAGACTCTAACAAGAGAAAAAACAGATCAAATCTCAGTATCCGGGAGATTTACAAAAAAAGAACATGGAAAATCGGTTATGGCAACCCTTGCATTGAAGAAGTCACCCAAAAAATGGGTTTCATTTATGCGCCAGTCGTAAAAACCCAACCTAGCTATAGCTCAGAATTTAGACGAAACTGGCATAATCTATGGGTGAAAGCAGGTCTAATGGTGAGAAGAGGTCCGTGGTGGAAATTTGTTATTAAAAAGAAGATAAAGGATTGCAGAAGATAAAGGATTGCAGAAGATAAAGGAGTGGTGCAGAAGAAAAAGTGGTGACATCGTGGGCGCTTAATCCTCGTCTTTGTAAACGTATCTGTAGTCGGCATCACCAGTAAAATTAGTAGCGTCTTGATGTGGAGTTTCATCTTGATCTAGGGGGTCATCGATAAGTTGCTCCGGATCCACTTTTTTGCGAAAATAAAAGACACAAATACCCCCCACCACTACTCCCAAGAGGTGAGATTCCCATGATACGCTACTCTTGACAGCATTCGGAAAAACACCTTGCAAAACACCACCATATAGAAAGAGAAAAGCTAATGATATGGCCATTGACTGTGGTTCTCTTCTGAATATCCCACTGAATAATAAGAAACCGATCATGGCATAAATAAGACCACTGGCTCCAATATGGAAAGCTTCTCTCCCGGCCAGCCAGACCAACATTCCAGTACCTAAGTACAGAATAGACATTAATCTTAGAGCTATGTGACGATAAAAATATGAAATTGATATACTGAGAAACAAAAGTGGAAAACTATTTGAAAATAGGTGGTAAAGATCATCATGGATAAACGGGCTGGCAATAATCCCTATTGATCCCCTCAAGGTTCTGGGATAAATTCCAAGAGTTCTCAGATCTATATCCAAAAGCAACTCCGTTCCCTTTATTATCCACAGGATTGAAATGACAAAAATGCTTATATATAACCCCCGATAAAAAAAATATCTATCAGTTTTCATTTGGTAAATGGTTCGGATTATAAAATTAAGCAATCTTGTAATGACCTCAATCGAACTTTATCTCGTAACCCTCTCCCATCCATTTGATTCTCTTAATAAAGAGAGTACTTATGGGTAACCAAATGAATGTCAAAGTGGAGTAGAGTATCATCACAGGAAAATATCTTAAGATACCGGGTACCCTTAGCTTGAATCTGGCGGCACCCACAAGCGATATATCTCCAAGAAGTTTAAATAAAAGTGCATATAGGGCGCCTTTTACTGATAGCACCCATCCTAAAAGCAATATGAATGAAAAAATGAAGTGGTATGCGTAAACAAATATAAAGCCTGTCCAGTACTCCCAGCCCAACTCAAAACCACTTTTAAACCATCTTCTTTGCTGGCTGATTAAATGAGTAAAAGTTGGGACAGGACTTAGGATTACAGTCGTCTCTTTTGAGCAATGTAATTCTATTTTACTCTTCGATTTCAAAGCAATTTTTACCAGGGCAAGATCTTCAGCTACTTTAAAATCCACCTTTTCCAAACCTCCATAATCCTCATAAATTGATTTTCTAATGGCCATATTCGGGCCTGAGCAAACAGATGGAACCCCCCATCCTGCCATACCGGCTATAAATGGATGAATATAAGTAATACTCATTTTTTCAATTACTGATACTATACCACTAATTGCAATGGTCATCATGCCACCGATAAGGCCGGTTTTATCATTGGTGCCCGATAACATATGCTGTATCCAATCAGGATGAAGGACCGCGTCAGCGTCAGTGATAAACAGCCAATCTCCCTTTGCTTGTTTCGCTGCCAATGCAATCGCCCTCGCCTTGGCCTTTAACTTTGTTGGTTGACTTCCCTCTGTTTTTAAAGAGAGAACGTTGCGTCGTGAAGCAGCCGATGAAATTATCTCCGGTGTGCCATCCGTGGATTCATCATCAACCAATATAATCTGCAGCTTATCTTGAGGATAAGTTAATTGCCATAGTGAATCTAAGCAACGAGGCAAGTCTTTCTCCTCATTCTTGCAAGCAACCAATATTGAAACGAAGGGGTATATGCCGGTGTCCTTTGTTCCAGGCATTTTTAAAATGCCTATGGCGAGCAACATTAAAGTAATGCAATAAAGAACACCAAAAATGGTGAATACTGCAGCAAAGTCCATTAATAAATCACCCTTGGATCATTTTTTTGATCACACTTACGGAGTCACCGACTGTATTCATTTGATTTATAGAGTCATCATCTATCATGATGTCAAAAGAAGACTCAATATCGATAATGATGTCAACAATATGAGCAGAGTTAATTTTCAGATCATCAATTAAAAGCTCCTTACCGGACAATTTGCTCAAATCAATCTCCACACCGAGGTAAGGTTTAATAATCTCCCTTAATTGATCAAGAATATCTGTTTCCGTCAATATTGATTTCTCCATTTTTTAAGTATTATACAAGCATTTATATCTCCGAATCCAAAACTAGCTTTTGCAATTATTTCGCCCGCGAAATTAACAGTTTGTTTCGGAATTTTTGATTTGTCCACGTATTTTTCTATTTCGGGATGTATTTCAGATAGATTTAACGAACCATGAAAGAAATTCTTGTGTAACTGTAAAACAACCGCTACCAATTCAATTGACCCCGCAGCACCCAGGCAATGACCAATCATGGATTTAAGTGAATTAATATAAGGAAATTCTTCACCACGTCTTCCAAGAGCTTCCGACCAATTTTTTATTTCCAAAATATCAGCCATAGTTGAAGTAAGGTGACCGCAAACACCATCAATTTCATTTGAATCTATTTCACTGTTTGCAATTGCTGTTTTTATACATTTCTTTACACCAACAGAACTTGGTGCTGTCATTGTCCCCCCATTTCTTTGACCACCAGAGTTCACTTCACCCCCAAGAACTTCTGAATAAATTTTAGCACCCCTTTCTAAAGCACTCTCGAGATCTTCGAGTACAAGAGCCCCAGACCCCGTGCCCGGCACAAACCCACTGGCGTCGATATTCATTGGTCTGCTTCCACGCGAAGGATCATCATTGGAATCCCGGCATAAAATCCGCATTGAGTCAAAAGCCCCCCAATTATAGGGTCCATGACTTTCACAGCTCCCACACAATATTCGCCTGGCTCGCCCAAGTTTAATCCGCTCAAAACCCTGTATAACCGCTTCCGTGCCCGTACTACACGCAGAGGAATTTGAGGCAACAAGATTACCCAACCCCAGATGTCCTCCAAGAAAAGCACTAGTACCGCTATTCATCGTTTGTTCGATAATTCTTGAACCCAACCACCTGGTCTTTCCCTCATTGATCATGTTCAATTTTGCGCCAATAAAAGTGTCCATGCTCATGGAACCACAGCCGAATATAACGCCACCATCCCAATCGACCTCTTCCACACTTTCAACCGAGAGCCCCGCATCTTTCCAAGCTTCAATCCCCGCAATTCCCCCATAAATCAAGGCCGTATTTTCAATTGATTTTATAAAAAGAGGGGAATAGTACTGTGCCTTTAACTCTTCAGTTACATTCGGTACAGCTCCGATTTGGCAGCTAAATCCAAATTTTTTCAGCGGCTCATAAAATGAAATTCCAGAGACTCCATTTCTCAATGAATCTTCAAATGCCTTGAGACCTATCCCATTCGGAGAAACAACACCGATTCCTGTTATTACAACCCTTCTACTCAAGCTATGAATTTAAGAGCGCAAAAATATACCAGAAAGGTAACCTTTGCTTACAAAAGCACCATTTTTGTCACTCATTTCCACCTTACATTTAAGCTTACCAAGGCGAAAGAATTCCTTTTTTGAAGTAACCTTCACCCAGTCGCCAGGATAGACAGGTCTGAGAAACTCAACATTAGATGAAGTGAAGACAGGTGTCATACCGTCATTAAACTCATACTGCTCTTTCATCAAAAGGTAAATACCATAAGAGACCAAACCGATTTGAGCCATCGTTTCTATCAAAATAACTCCTGGAGTTACCGGTCGACCGGGAAAATGTCCTTCGTAAAAAAATTCATCCTCTTTAAAGGTGTAATGACCCTCAAAGCAACTACTATCTGCATCGATGAGCCCGTCGACGAACATAAACGGCCTCCGATATGGAAGCATTTCCAATATTTTTGTTTCAGTTGCCTTATTCATAGAATCAACGAAGATGCTCCCCACCATCTACGGGGATAATTGCCCCATTTACCCAGTTGGCTTCATCTTGACACATCAGGGATACAAAATCAGCTACATCCTCAGGTCTTGTCAATCGTTTGTAAGGGTTTCTGAAAATCGTAGAAGATTTAACCAATTCATTTCCCGGTATCATTCGAAATGATGAGGTGTCGGTTATTCCTGCCTGTATGACATTAGCAGTAATATTGTAAGGGGCTAATTCTACTGCGAGGTATTTTATCAGTGATTCCAGCACTGATTTTGCAATAGCGATTGCTGAATAACTTTCCCAAATTCGGTCATTCCCCTCCGAAGTCAGACCTATAATTCTACCATGAGGCGCAAAAATTGAACGTTCAATTAAGGCCCTGCTCCAATCCAATAAACTGGTACCCATCGCATGAATTGAAAGGTCAATATCTTCTTTGGAAAGTACTCCCAGATTCGCATAGTAAGAATCTAACAATTCGCTAATACGCCGGAAATGCAAGGCAACCTCCGGATGAGAGTTTTCGGCATTCTTTGTTGTGATCTCCTTCTTCTCAACCAATCTCTTGAGGTTTCCCCTAGCAATTGCATGCAAAAGCAGTTTCACTTTACCACCTTTCATTTCCTGTTCCAGGCTGTTCAGAATTTCCGATTGACCGGAAGTATCAAGAGCGTTTTTATTGAAAGATATAAATCTTACTCCTGTCTTTTCAATTATCTCAAAATCGAGCCCGACTTTCTCCAGAATAGATCTCATATCCCGATGAACAACGCAGATGTTCATTCCTTCCGTAGCAAGTTTTTTAGCTACCGCAAGGCCTATTCCACTTGATCCCCCAAGGATTACTGCCCACAAATTGTTCTTGTTATTCACAAATTGTTCTTGTTATTCAAAATCGCCGGTCATTAATTAGTCTACAACCTTAACTAATTTTTTTGACATAACAACGACGTTTTCTTCTGACTCTGGTCGTATTTTGATACTCGTTCCACTGGGTGAGTATATGATAATTATCTTCTATCATTGGGTTTGATACTACTTTCTTAATCCCAACTTTTAGGTATTCCGTCCAAATATCCCTAAGAATCAAAACTGGTATACCAAACTTTTGATACTTCGGAAGAGCACCCATTAAGTAAAGATCCGCCGTGTCGTTCTTTTTAAGGGCCCTCAGGAGATAAATAAAGCCAAAAGGGAACAAGCGACCACCTGCTTTTTGAAACGCCCTGGAAAAAGATGGCATGGAAATACCAAACCCAACCACTTCATCTTCTTTGGACAAAATCACGCTGGCAAACTCCGGTTTTAAAAAAGACAAGTATTGGGAAATATATCTTCTTATCTGTTTTTCTGTTAACGGGTAAAAGCCATGTAAATTTTTGTAGGTCTCATTTAGTACATTAAAAATTCCTTTGCCGTAAGGAAGCAAATCTTTGGTTTTCTTAAATTTCAAGCTTTTAAACCCAAATCTTGCCTTAATCAGGTCTGCTTTGCGCATTAGGCGATAGGGTACTTCATCCGGTACCAGGCCCTCCATTTCTATCCAGTCAACAGCCTTTTTGTAGCCCAATTGTTCAAAATGCGAAGGGTAGTATTCATAATTGTAAATGGTTGCAATGGTGCCCATTTCATTAAATCCCTCTACCAGCGTACCCTCAAAATCCATATCGGTAAACCCCAGTGGGCCATGGATACCTGCCAGGTTCTGCGATTTGATCCATTCCTCAACGGTTGATATAAGTTGTTTACTAACCGCATGATCATCAATAAAGTCGATCCATCCAAACCGTCCGAGTTGCTCTTCTTTGGCTTCCTGGCTGTGGATAATTCCTGCTATTCGACCCACTACTTTGTCCCCATCAAATGCCAACCAAAGTTTGGACTGACAATGCTCATAAGCAGGGTTTGAAATGGGATCAAATGTGGCTTTTTCGTCCTTAATCATTGGCGGTATCCAATAGCGACTATTTCGATAAAGCTCAAAGGGGAACATGACAAATCGTTTCAAATCCCGCTTATTTTTCACTTCCCTGACTTCTATTCCCATTAGGACTGACCTTTATTAATAAGGACCACCAATATAGATAAATTCTTCATTGACACGGTCCATTTGAAAAGGTAACCGGAATCATTGTCCAATTCTGCTGTGAATCATAATCTTTTATTATCTGAATCAAGTTATTACTGGGAAACAAAATGAAAAACCAACAAAACGAAAAAGATATAACGACTCAAGGGCACCTCTAAAAACCCTCTGTGGTCTAAATGTTAGGGTTTTTAGAAGTGCCGTTAATTGGTTTCCTGTGACGCAGAATTTCTGATTCCTCTTTTTCCAGTCTTAGCTCTTCCACAATCATTTTTAAGGATGGTCTTTTCAATGAAAAAAGTACCAATAGTGCAACAAATGCGATGATATGGATCTTGCTATAAGTAAGTAAATACCCGAAGACTGATATGCAACTACTACCCATTAATATTAAATACATTCGGATAAGGCAATTGTGAAAATGAATCATTTTATTTCTTAGACCGGTTAGCGGCACAATACCCGCACGCTGATATCGGTATTCACGGATAGCGTAATAACTTAGTGCTACTGCCAGGCTAGTTGTGATGAAGTCAATAATCAGGTTCACCTTTGGTGTCAACACAAAAGTATGAACGATACCTTTTACACTACCGAGATACAATAATGAGAAAGGCAAAAGGGGTACTGCTATCATCAAGTTGAAAACAAAATTCAACCTATGATAATAATCAACTCCTGTTTTAAAATTACTATTCTCAAGCATTACCTACATCTATTACAATTTTACCCATCACTTTGCGATCCATTATCTCCTTAAGGGCTCTTCCAACCTTATCAAGAGTATAATTGCAATGAATTGGAGGGGAAATACTCTTATCACTCAACAAGTCAAGAAGCCTTTCAAAGTTTTTTCGATTTTTATCCGGTTCTTTTCTGAAAAATCCTCCCCAAAAAACACCAACAACAGAGCAACCCTTTAATAGAGGTAAGTTCATGGGTAACTGTGGAATTGTTCCTGCTACAAAACCCACAATTAAGTGTCGTCCGTTCCAGGCGATGGACCTTAATGCCTGCTCAGTAAATGGTGCTCCCACAGGGTCGTAGATCACATCTACCCCTTTTCCCCTAGTCAAATCTTTGGCCTTTAATTTGAGATCATCACTCGAATAATTAATGGTTAAATCAGCCCCGTTAGCCACGCAAAACGCCAATTTTTCCTCGCTGCTGGCAGCAGCAATTACCTTTGCGCCAAGGGCCTTTCCAATTTGAATCGCTGCAATGCCAACACCCCCTGAGGCTCCCCAGCACCATCAACGTCTCTCCATTCTTCAAATGTCCCCGATCAACCAGCGCATGATATGAAGTACCATATGCTTCAGCAATTACGGCACCAACTTTAAAATCGATATTGTCCGGTAATTTGAAAGTATTTGATTCTGGTGCAATAACCTCTTCAGCAAAACCTCCCCATCCCGTACCTGCCAAAACGCGGTCTCCAGGTTTAAGATGACCAACATCCTCACCTACTTTTTTGATAACACCGGCAACCTCTCCACCAGGAGTAAATGGAAAATCAGGGTGAAACTGGTATTTCCCCTGGATAATCAGTGTATCAGGAAAATTGACACCCGTAGCTTTTACCGAGATCACGACCTGATCCTTGCCAACTTCATTTATTGGATCAATATCGGTATAGATTAAATTTTCAGGCGAACCAAAGGAATTACATCGGATAGCTTTCATCAAGAAATATTTATTCAATAATAAAATTTATTCAATAATAGAGTATTGATCTGGTATGCGACAAACATTCTTTTCTTGAAAAATTATTATTGCTACCAACAATTTTCTTAAATTGAAGCAATGTTATATTAACCCGAAAAATTCATAGTAGACAATAAAAAACAGGCATAAATTGCTTATATTGAGATAGTTAGACAACAAAATAAGCAATTAATTTATGCCTGAATATAAGGAAAAAGATACCGTATTTTATCGAGGAAAACAAGCTTTTAAATTTGATTTTTCAGCATCAGCGATTAGCTCAGACGGAGCGATATTGTTAAGTGAAAAAGTAGAGAGAAAGACTGGTCTATTAAAAAGCTTCACCGCACTGATTCCTGACTATCGAAACCCCTTTTTTATCGAATACACTTATGAAGAAATGCTTCGCCAACGGGTGTTTTTAATGATGCAGGGCTATCAGGATTGCAATGACGAACAAAAACTCCGAGAGGATCCGGTGATCCGTAAAGTACTAGATAGCGGATTATGTTCCCAGCCTACTTTAAGTCGATTTGAAAACAAGGCCGATCGGAGTCTGATCTACCAGATGAGTCAATGGTTTGTAGACCGTTATGTAGAGGAGTTGAAAGAGAAGACTGGTCAAATCATCATTGATGTAGATGGTACCGATGACCCTACTCATGGATCCCAACAACTCAGTTTGTATAATGGCTATTATGGACAGACTATGTACCATGAGTTGTTCTTTAAGGACGGGAACACCGGTCAGGTCATTTTACCAGTACTACGTCCGGGCAATTGTCACTCCAACAAATGGTTTGTGGCCTTATTAAAAGGATTGTCATTAAAATCAGAAAAAAACTGCCCTCAGTAAAGATCCTTATTCGAGCGGATAGTGGCTTTTCAGGAGCATCTTTTTATCGGATAGCTAAGCAGTTTGACCTTCAATTTTGTTTAGGTATTAGTAGTAATGAAGTTTTAAAGACTTTTACCAAACAGACTATCATTGAAGTAAAAAAGGAATATGCTTCAAAAATCATCAAACATCAAGAGTTTGTTGGCCCGTTTACTTACCAGGCCAAAAGCTGGGATCGTTCTGAAAAGCTGTACGCCAAAGTGGAGTCTACCGGAAAAGGAATGAATGTCCGTTACTTTGTGAGCAACTTTGAAGCGATGACCGCTCAACAGATTTACTTTGATTTTTATGTCAAGCGAGGTGATGCCAGTGAAAATCGAATAAAGGAACTCAAAAACATGACTTATTCCGACCGGCTTTCCTGTCATCGCTACTGGGCCAATTTCATGCGTTTAATCATCGCTACCCTCTGTTATGAAATGTTCTGGCAGATTAAATTATTAATTGCCAAAACAAAACACCACTTTGCTAAACGATGGCAAGTGGACAATATCCGGCTTTACCTGATGAAGGTTGGGGCGTGCCTGAAAGAAAGGAAAAGATCATTGACAATACAATTCTCAAGAGCCTTTAGATATCAATACCTGCTGGGCGATTTGCTTACGGTGAACTGACCGATCAGTTAAACAGTTTAGTTTAATCAAAAAAATGTTCTTCCATAAGAACACAATAGAGCTTTGACTGAAAATTGAAAAATTCTAACAAAAAAACGCTCTAATGTCCTTTGAAATCCAGAAACCTGGTTGATCTTCAAATTAATACATACACTCCAATCAAAAATAGTTAGCAACCCATTATTAATCCCAAAATTGGTGGCCTATGAATAATGCGGGTTAAGTAACGAAAAAGCTGTTTTTGGGGGGATTTTTTAAAAAAAAAACAACAAAACTTTAATTAATCATACTATGGGTCTATTTGGGTTATTTGGACCAAAAATAAAGAAGGAACTGCTCGATAGTCATCTTAAGAATCTTTGGGAAGTTGCTATGTCAGATGGGCACATTGACGATCGTGAAGTCGAACTTCTTTACCAAATTGCTAAGCGTCATGGTGTAGGCAAAGGCAAGGTAAATAGAGTGAAACAAAGGATGGACCAAATTAATTTTACCAGTCCGGATAATGATCGCGAACGATTTGATCAAATGTATGACCTGGTAATGATGATGATGGCAGATAGTGAAATCGATGATAATGAAATGCGGGTTTGCAATAAGTATGCTGAAAAACTTGGGTTTGATAAAAGAATTGTTGAAGACCTTGTTTATTCAATAAGCTCAAATATCACAGTTGGAAATGATCCTGAAGAAACCAAGGAACGCATTAAGCATATGCTGAAAATTGAAGATTAAACAGCTTCTTTGATATTGTTTCTTCTATACTTCCCTGGTGTCAGCTTAAATCTCTTCCTGAAAACACGAATAAACGAAGCTTCTGAACTGTATCCAACCCTATCGGCTATGAGATTCAGGGGAACATTTCCATTCTTTAGCAATTCTTTTGCTCTTAGCATTCTCCAGTCCGTTAGATAACTCAAAGGTGTCATTCCAACCAGTTGGCGAAATCGATTGGCGAATAAAGTACGGCTTATGCCTACATGTTTGGCCATTAAATCTACTGTCCACGCATTACCAGGCTCTGAATGAATGGCTCCGAGCGCCTCACTAATTATGGGATCATTTAAAGCTGCAAAATATCCACCTTCAATTTCAGCCTTATTGGCATATACTCTTAATACCTGGATAAAAAGTACTTCGGCCAATTTAGAGGTTAACGCTGAAGATCCGGGTACTGAAGTACCAGTTTCCTGTATTATAATATTACAAACATTTTCCAACCAACTGTACTCACGTTTAACATGGTCAGGGATGTAAATTAATTGCGGTAAAGAAGATAATAGTGGATGTATGAAATCATTATCCAACTCGAAATGCCCACAAATGATAGCGGTCCCCCGGTCTGTGCCTTCAAATGGTCTGCGGTTATTTTGCACCTCTCTAACTATATCCTGGCCATTTCTTCTTACACTTTCTATGTTGTGAGCCAACCAATGACCTTTTCCGTGAGGAAATAGCACAATATCACCTGGATATAGTGTTTGGGGCTCTTCAGATCCAGGATGCTTAAGCAGGCAATGGCCACTAACTATAATATGAAATTGAGCACAATGACCATCAGGAATATTCATTCCCCATCCGGATGGAAATTCTGACTTGAAATAAATTGAACTCCTCAATCCAAACAGATCAAGTATCGAGCTAAGTGCATCTAAAACTTAGAATTATGTACTAATTGATAATTATTATGTACTATTTAATATAACTAGTACAAATAACACTAATATTTTTGACTAATTAAAATTTGTAATCATGAAAAAAATAATGTTAGTAAACCTTTTTATCATCTTAAATCAAATCACAATGGCACAAACTGATTCTAAGTATTTTGTAGACGAAAACAATGTGGCAATTAAAGGTTACGATCTTGTGGCTTATGCCAATCAAAACACAGCTGTAAAGGGAGATTTAAATTATTCATCAGAGTATGACGGAGTTAAATGGTTTTTTTCTTCCGCGGAAAATAAAGCAGCATTCGAAGAAACCCCTTCCAAATATTTACCGGCATACGGCGGCTATTGCGCTTTCGCCATGGCAGCAAAAATGCTAAAGTCCCTACTGACCCTGAAACGTTTAAATATTACAATGGACAATTGCATTTATTTTTCAACGACCTTTATGATGGCCAGAAGTTCAATACCATTGTACCCTGGAACGCGGACGAAGAAAATATGAAGGAAACAGCGGAAGTCAATTGGAAGTCAATGAACTAAGCACACCTCAATAAAAAACAGGCTGCCATAGGACTGGTAGTCTGTTTTTTTCATTATTAGCCAAGCTTAATTTAATCTGCAGAGTCACCAAAAATAGATTTAAAAAATTCTTGCATTTTTGACCATGAAGCCTTATCAGCAGCTTCATTGTAGGCGAGAGGCAGTTCGAATTTTTCCCCTTTCGCATCTGCTTCGGAACTAGTGAAACTGTGAACTGCTCCTTCATAAGCAATGAATTCGTAGTCCACCCCGGCTGATTCCATTTCATCCTTAAATGCTTGTACCTGGTCTTCGGGAACAAATGGATCATCCGCGCCATGGCAAACAAGCGCTCGGGACATCACTTTGCCCGGTTCTGCGGGCATCTGGGTGCCTAAACTGCCATGAAAACTAACCACGCCATCAAGATCAACCCCCATACGAGCCATATGCAACACCACGCCCCCACCAAAGCAATAGCCAATGGCTGCAATTTGATCCAGGTTGGTGACTTCATTAGATTGAACTACCTTGACAGCGGGCCAAGAATCTCGCTTTGGCGCTTTCAACGTTAGACATCACTTCACTGGCAAAAGCCCCTGCATCATCGGGATGTTCTGCAACTTTACCATCACCAAACATATCCACCGCAAATGCTACGTAGCCCAATTCTGCCAGCATCCTCGCCCTTTTTCTGGCATAGTCGTTATGTCCCCACCATTCATGAACAACCAATACTGCGGGTCTCTTTCCCTCAATTCTGCTGTCGTAAACCATATATCCTTTCATGGTCAAAGTATCACTGTTATAATCTACTTCCTCTTCTACCAATCCCCTTGGTTCCTCAGCCTTATCTTCTGAGGCTGCTTTCTCTTTCGAACCGGGACCGCAGGAGATAATCAGAATTGATATCAGACCAATAATGCCCGAATTCCATAACTTTTTGCTAGGTACTTTCATAATAACTTATTTAAAAATTTTGATTGAAAATCATCAAATGATAACAAATTTAACTCGGATAAGGGCTATGAATAACTC
Organism: Cyclobacteriaceae bacterium; assembly: GCA_963664285.2. Classification (GTDB taxonomy): domain Bacteria; phylum Bacteroidota; class Bacteroidia; order Cytophagales; family Cyclobacteriaceae; genus JAJCYL01. The sequence goes on along the minus strand of CAXXNX010000020.1, from coordinate 24,677 downwards.
TTACCAACCTCTGAATACGGAATATCAGCTTTCCATTCACCAGCTGTGTGCAGATACTTTAGTTCCTGGGTAGCGCCGACCTCCGAAGTATAATAGCCATAAAGGGTCAACATTTTGAGTTGTTTAAAGAAATTGGTTTGGGTTTTTTTCGATTCCTTTTCCACTTCCCTGAGGGTTTCCACACGGGAGTCAGCCACAAGATCAACGAAAAAAGCTCTTTGTTTTTCATCAGCCAATTTATTCAACATCACCAAACCATCTGAAAACATTTTGCGCTCCTCTTCACTTGCCCATGAAGCCATCATAGCGTCTATGAGCTGGTTCACACCAACAGCTTTCGCCCCCGGAGTATCAGTGGCTGGAATTATCATTTCGACTAATTCAGCAACCAATTCGTCTTGGTCGGGAGTGAAAAATTTCAACCGGTAGCCCGGATCATAAGTTGGCGCACAGCTACTCAATAGCCCACTTGTTAACCCGCTGGATAGTGTAACACCAGTCAACAGGCTTAAGCTCTTTAAGGAATCTCTTCTGTTCATAACTCTCCTTTCTTAAGTTGTTTAACTGCATAATCAGCAGCTCTTGCGGTTAATGCCATGTAAGTAATAGATGGATTTTGAGAAGCCGAAGAACTCATACACGCACCGTCCGTTACAAAAAGATTAGGTAGGTCATGGCATTGGTTCCACTTGTTCAAAATTGATGTTTTCGGATCCCTACCCATTCTGGCTGTTCCCATCTCGTGGATGCCCAAACCCATCTCTGCTCCATATTCACCTCTAAGATTGTCATCCCTTATCCTAATATTTTTGCCTCCGCAAGCTTCCATAATCTCTGCAACAGAATCAGACATATCCCTTCTCATTACCAATTCGTTTGTTCCCCATTGAGCATTAAAAACTAACGAGGGAATACCATATTTATCGGTAATGGTCTCATCAATTTTGACACGATTAGCATACCTTGGTAAAGTCTCTCCAAATGGAGCCATTGAAACCATCCAGGGGCCGGCATCTTTTAGCTTCTTCTTGAATTCTACTCCAAAACCATCCATATCTTCTCCCCGGGTCCAATTTGCTCTCTCCGCACTGCCTTCAATGCCATATCCCCTGATAAAATTGTTATCCTCATTTTCCTTCAAATTTCTAAAGCGGGGAATATAAAATTCGTTAGGCCGGTTACCGCGATAATAGCGATCTTCGAATCCCGGCATTTCACATGATCCATATACATGAAAATGATGGTCCATAAGAAAATGACCCAATACTCTGCTCGAATTCGCGATGCCGTTGGGAAATTCTTCGCTTTTTGAGTTTAACATAATATGTGTTGACCCTAGCGTGGAGGCGTTCAAGAAAATGAGCTTTGCGTAGAATTCAGTTGTTTCCATGGTTTGAGAATCAATTACTCTCACACCTTTCGCATTTCCTGATTCTTTGTCATAAATAATACTCTCCACAATGCTGAACGGTCTCAAAGTCAAATTCCCTGTAGCCACCGCGGGTGGAAGTGTAGTACTTTGAGTACTAAAGTATGATCCGGTTGAACACCCCCGCCAACAGGGCCCACAATAATGACATGGCTGCCGACCGTTAAGCGGTTCTGTTAGTACCGCAATTCTTCCGATAGTTAAAATCCTGTCTGGCCATATTTCTTGAATACGCTTGCGCATGTGTTTTTCAACCACATTGAGTTCCATTGGCTTTTGGAATTGTCCATCTGGCAGATGAGGTAATCCCAGTTTTTCGCCACTAATGCCGGCAAAGCGTTCAACATAGTCATACCAGGGAGCAATATCAGCATAACGAATGGGCCAATCGACACCAATACCTTGTTTGAGATTGGCCTCAAAATCCAGGTCGCTCCAGCGATAACAATGACGCCCCCAAGTCAATGACTTACCCCCTACCTGATTACCACGGATCCAGGTGAATGGTTTTTCTTCGATATAAGGGCTCTCGGAATCTTTGAAAAAAAAGTGGGCAACAGTTTCATTGAGAAACCCCGCTCTTTTTTGAATGAAGTAATCTTTCTCCAAAGTCTCACGATCCATAAATCCCCTCATGCCAAACTCCCAAGGACCTTTGTGCTCAGTAATGTAGTCCTTGATATGTTCTACCGGTCTGCCCCGTTCCAACATTAGAGTTTTCAAACCTTTCTCTGTCAACTCTTTTGCAGCCCACCCCCCGGACACACCCGATCCTACCACAATCGCATCGTAAGTTTTCGGCTGTTGCTTTATATGAAATTCCTTCATGACCCAATTCTTCAGTTTACAAGTTATGAAGAATCTATTAAAATGTAAGTTCAAGTAATAAGTGCAATTTTCCTTTGTAGCACTTGCTTTGCGTTTAGGTAATTAAATTTTCTAACAGGGCGTTCATTGATTTTGTTTTCAACAACTTTGATTTGCTCCTCTGTAACAAATCTAATATCTGTTTTCTTAGGATAAAACCTTCTGATTACCCCAATCCTATTTTCAACTGTCCCTTTATCCTGACTAGTATAGGGACGAGTGAAATAGGCATCCACATCAAGGGATTGAGCAATCAACTCATGTTTAGAAAATGCCATATCATTATCAAAAGTGAGTGTTTCCAGTTTGTGTTTATCCTGAGAGAGTTCCTCCACAATAGCTTCGGCCATTTGATCGGCATTTTTACTGTGCATCTTTCTGATTCTGGTAAAAAGACTTGCTCGGTCTGTCATCACCAACAAAGAGCCTTTGTGGTTTTTACCCATCATTAAATCGACTTCTATATCTCCCAATCGTTCCCTTTTGTTAATGATCTGGGGTCGCTGTTCAATTGATACCCTATTCGGGATAATACCTCTACGATCTTTTCTGTTTCCTCGTTTGCGCCTTCGTTTGCCATGTTTTAGATATGTGTATAGTTGTTTGTATTCTTGGTTCTCCTGGTGGTTGGTGTGCTTACATTCCCATATCCATTGGTAAATCCATTCATGGCTAAGTGGACATTCTCTCGTTTTCTTTCCCTGATGGCTGATCAATTCAGGACTCCATCTATCTTCTTGGAGCCGGTTAACTATCCAGTCTTTCATGGGTTTGGTGAAAATCACTCTTTTTGGCTTTTCTTGATGACGAAGATTGGTCCTCCTTTGTGCATTTGCTGTTCGATAGACACCAGCTCCCCTACCTCTTGAACCCACATTTCGCTTAAGCTCACGTGAGATCGTAGACGGGTGAAAATGAACGATACAGGCAATCTCCTTTTGAGTAGCTCCTGTTTTCAATAATGCTTCAATTTGATACCTTTGATCAATACTGAGATGTGTGTAGTTTTTTGACATTTTGCAATCCAAAGATTGCACTGCTCAGGCTTTTGAAGGATGAAAAAGCCCTTAAAAGCTTTTTCATCCTTCAATTGCACTTATTAGTTGATCTCAGCAAATATTATTTCACCTATCTCAAAATAAATCCTTCCTTCAGTGGGTCCATAGGGTCAATGAGAAATTCATGTTGGCCAGTAATATAGGCTGTCCCTCCTACTTCGGGAATAACTGCGTCGAGCGGACCATACTTTAACTGTTCATGCACTTTTCCGGAAAAAACTGTTCCGAGAATACTCTCAATTTTAATTACTTCACCAACCTCTACTTCTTTCCTTTCATGATGAATTGCCAACCTTCCCGAAACACCAGATCCTGTTGGAGATCGATCAACTTCACCATCAGCGAAAATGCAAACATTGCGGCTATGTATACCTGGAGTGTTCGTATGCTGGATGAAGATAGTCCCATATAGGAAACTCAAATCTTGTTCAACAGGGTGTTGCATGATTGCATCGTCCTTTTGCGCTACAGCGTCTTTTATCTTCATACCAAGTTGGATAAGTAGCGAATAATTTTCAGGTGTCAGATCGATATTAAGTTGAGAAGCATCTACATAGGCATAAAATGCGCCACCATAAGCGATGTCATATTTAATTGATCCATATTCTGAAATGCGGATCTTCTGATCTAAAGCGACTATAAATGAAGGTACACCACGAAAACGGCAATTTGCCACATCACTCTCAATGTCGACGAATGCATGAAGCTGACCACACGGGGCATCAATTTTTAATTCCGTAGTTGGATAATTCTTTTCTACCCATCCCATTTCAACCGCCAATTTTGCAATAGCAATAGTTGCATGACCACACATAGTACTATACCCTTCATTATGCATAAAAATGATACCCAAATCACTGTCCTCCCGCTCGGGAGGTGTAAGGACGCAACCGTACATATCGGCATGACCCCTTGGCTCGAACATTAAGGCCGTTCGTAGATGATCATAATTTTCTTTAACAAACCTTCGTCGTTGTAATATCGTCTCCCCTTCGGCCTCCGGAAAACCTGCCACAATCACCCTTAGGGGTTCCCCGGCTGTATGCATATCAATCGTCCTTATTCTTATCCAGGAAGATTCTGCTTGAAAAGCGGTACTGCTGATAATTTTTTGGTAAACACTCATATTAATTTCTGTTTATTCAAGTCGGATAGATTAAACTTATTAAAATTTTATTTGAGGGATTCTATTATATCCTACCTTTGCAAACCACAAGAGCATAATGTTGAGCAATCAATATCATATAGCCAGTCATTTCTATCATCATTCCTCTTAGGAGGAGACATCAACATTTACCCATGGGATGTATATCCCTTATTTAATCATTTTTAATCTAATAGCATTTATCTGAATGAATACTATTTTAAGAATAGCCATTCAAAAATCAGGAAGGCTCAGTGAATCTTCCTTGAATCTTATAAAAGATTGTGGTATCCAGTTTTCCAACGGAGGTGGAAAACTAAAATCTGCATCGCATAACTTTCCAATGGAATTATTGTTCCTAAGGGATGACGACATACCGGGCTATGTGGAGGATGGAGTTGCAGATATTGGTATTATTGGTGAGAATGAGATGGCGGAGAAAAAGAAAGACATTAATTTGGTAAAGAGGCTAGGTTTCTCGAAATGCCGGCTTAGCCTGGCCATTCCAAAAGCCGATAATTATAATAGACTTCATGATTTAGAAGGCAAAAGCATTGCTACTTCGTATCCGAATATTCTAAACTCATATTTGAGGGAAAAGGGTGTGAAGGCTGAAATCCATGGAATCTCCGGATCAGTGGAAATAGCTCCGGGAATTGGACTGGCTGATGCAATATGTGATATTGTTAGTAGCGGTAGTACGCTCCTAACCAATGGGTTGAAAGAAGTTGAATCCATTTTCCAATCGGAAGCGGTTTTAATTGCAAATCGTACACTTGAAGCGACCAAGCAAGATCTATTGGATCAATTAACTTTTCGTATTGATTCAGTCCAGGCCGGCAAAAAAAACAAGTACATTTTGTTAAATGCACCCAATGACAAGCTTGATAAGATAGTTCAATTACTTCCAGGCATGAAAAGCCCCACTGTGTTACCATTGGCAACCGCGGGATGGAGTTCTATTCACTCTGTGATTACTGAAGATGAATTCTGGGAAAGAATTCAGGAATTGAGGGTGGCCGGAGCTAAGGGCATCTTAATCGTACCAATCGAAAAAATGATACTATAACTCATTAATGATGAGCAATCAAAAGTCACAACTAATGAAGGTTGTTAAAAATCCCACAAGAAGCAGTTGGGACCACCTTGTCAGAAGGCCGATTCAAAATTTTGCCAGCATTGAAAGGATAGTTCAGCCCATTCTGGATAAAGTGAAAAGAAACGGGGACAAGGCACTTCGGAAGTTTATCTGGGAATACGACCATGTCAAAATTGATGAGATACTGACAACAGAGGAAGAGTTAATTTCTGCGGGTGAACATGTTTCAACAGACCTTAAGGAAGCCATCGATGTGGCTATCTCTAATATTGAAAAATTTCATAAGGCACAAAAAACAAAAAACCTTAAAATTGAAACTTCTCCAGGCGTATTCTGTATGAGAAAAAGTGTACCTCTCAAGAGAATAGGATTCTATGTTCCCGGCGGTACTGCACCATTGTTCTCAACTGTATTGATGCTGGCGGTTCCTGCAAAAATTGCGGGCTGTAAAGAAATTATTCTTTGTACTCCTACAAATTCTGAAGGAAAGATTAACCCGATAATATTGTATACAGCCAATCTTACAGGGATTAAGAAGGTGGCTAAAGTTGGTGGGGCACAAGCCATAGCCGCCATGACTTATGGAACTGATAGCATTCCAAGAGTAGACAAAATATTTGGACCGGGGAACCAGTATGTAACGGTAGCCAAACAACTGGTTAGTCGTGAAAATGTTGGCATAGACATGCCAGCAGGACCATCGGAAGTATTAGTAGTGGCAGACAACCAAGCCGATCCGTCATTTGTGGCGGCAGACCTATTGTCCCAGGCGGAGCATGGCATCGACAGTCAGGTTATACTAGTGGCATCTTCAAAACAATTTATTGACAAAGTGCTCGAACAACTTGAGAGTCAGCTTCAACTGTTACCAAGAAAAAACCTGGCTGAAAAATCATTATCAAACAGCCTGGCCATAGAAATGAGTGACAAAAGTATAGCCACTGATTTTATCAACCACTACGCACCCGAACACTTGATAATTGCGACGAGGAAACCTGCTAAAATTGCTAAGAAAATCCGCAACGCGGGGTCCGTTTTTCTTGGTGATTTCACCCCTGAATCAGCCGGTGACTACGCATCAGGTACCAATCACACCTTACCAACCAATGGCTGGGCACGCTCTGTTGCAGGGGTTTCACTTGACAGTTTTATTAAGAAAATCACTTTCCAGGAAATCACTCCAAACGGGCTACAGATTCTTGGTCCGGTGGTTGAGAAAATGGCTGAGGCCGAACATCTGGAGGCTCACAAGAATGCTGTTTCCATTCGTCTGAAACACATCAAAAAATATGGAAAGGCTTGAGAAATTAGTTCGACCACATATCCTGACCCTGAAGCCCTATTCATCTGCCAGAGATGATTTCAACGGCATAGGGAAAGTCTATTTGGACGCCAACGAAAACTCATTTGGATCGATTCCAGCCGGAAATCTCAATCGATACCCAGATCCCTATCAGATAAAGCTGAAGGTAAAATTGGCAAAACTGAAAGACGTTGATGTTGGTAACTTATTTATTGGAAATGGCAGTGATGAACCCATTGATTTGCTAATCAGAGCATTTTGCCAGCCAGGTATCGATAATGTAATGATTTTGCCTCCCACCTATGGCATGTACAAAGTAAGTGCTAATGTAAATAACGTGGGTGTCAAGTCGATACCTTTAACTGACAGGCTCCAAATTAACAGTGCTGAATTGAAGAATGCGACAACTCTAAGGGACAAAATTATTTTCATCTGTAGCCCGAATAACCCAACAGGTAATCTTATTGATATAAACTCCGTTTTAGCTCTTCTTAAGTCGTTCCACGGTTTAGTCGTGGTCGACGAGGCCTACATCGATTTTGCTGCACAATCGAGCTTTATTGATCGTCTTGAGGAATTCCCTAACCTCGTAGTTTTACAAACATTCAGCAAAGCCTGGGGATTAGCAGCCATTAGACTAGGTGTTGCTTATGCCGACACTTTTGTGATTGATATCCTTAATAAGATTAAGCCTCCTTACAATATTGATAAGGTTTCTCAGGAAACTGGGTACAAGGCACTTTCTCAGATAGACAAAAAAGAGCTCATGGTGAAAAAAATCATCAGTGAACGCAACAGACTTAAGGAAAAACTTGCCTCAATAAGTAATGTCGAAAAAGTATTCCATTCGAATGCAAACTTCTTGTTAGTGAGGTTTAAGAATTATCATGAGGTTAACAACCATCTTCAATCAAACGGTGTGATCGTAAGAGATAGAAGCAAAGAACTCTATTGTGATGGATGCTTACGAATAACTATTGGAACACCGAAAGAGAATGAGAGGTTGTTACAATTATTAGGAAATTTCAAATGAAGAAAAAGGTACTTTTCATCGATCGTGATGGCACAATTATCACTGAACCATCGGGAGGTTACCAGGTGGATTCAATTAACAAACTTGAATTCATACCCGGTGCAATAGTGGGATTGCACCGCATTGCCACAGAACTCGATTACAAACTAGTCCTGGTAACTAACCAAGATGGTCTGGGAACAGATTCCTTCCCGGAAGACACATTTTGGCCCTCTCATAATTTGATGTTAAAAGTCCTGAAAAGTGAGCAAGTCGATTTTGACGCTATCCATATCGATAGAAGTTTTGAAGAGGAAAATAGCCCTGATCGCAAGCCTCAAACCGGAATGCTTACCTCTTATCTATCGGGAGATTTTGACCTTGAGAATTCATTTGTTATAGGTGATCGTGAAACAGATATGGATTTGGCCAAAAACCTGGGCTGCAAATCAATTTGTTTATCTGACCAACCGGCTAAAGGGGCAACTTATGCCACTACAAGTTGGAAGAATATCTATAGATATCTTAAGAATGTAAATGCGCGAACGGCGCAGGTTACGAGAGAGAGCAAAGAAACTAAAATTCGAATAATCCTCGATCTGAATGGTCAGGGTGCTTCGAATATTTCGACCGGAATTGGATTTTTTGATCATATGCTAGATCAATTAGCCAAACATTCCGGGTGCGATATTACCATAAAAATGGAAGGAGATCTACATATTGATGAGCATCATACAATCGAGGATACTGCTTTAGCTTTGGGAGAAGCTTTTCTTAATGCATTGGGTGATAAGAAAGGAATTAATCGTTATGGATTCCTCTTGCCGATGGACGATGCGCTGGCACAGGTGGCGATTGATTTCGGCGGTCGGCCCTGGTTAGTGTGGGAAGCTGAATTCAAAAGAGATAAGATTGGAGAAATGTCGACAGAGATGTTCTATCACTTTTTTAAATCGTTTACTGATACAGCCAAATGTAATTTGAATATTAAGGTTAATGGTGACAATGAACACCACAAAATAGAGGCAATATTTAAAGCTATGGCGAGAGCGATTAAGATGGCAATTCGAAAAGAGGGAAGTCAGTTGCCGTCTACTAAAGGAATCATGTAAACCGGGTTCTGCTGGTTTAAATAGAGGACTCTATATGCTTCTTCTTGAGATATTGCATCAAGACAAATGAAGCCATTACACCTGAAATGAAACCTTCAAAGGTTGTAATGAAAGCCAGCAAATAAGGATTAAAATATTGTCCAAAATCCTCATTGGCCTTCATGGTCTCCATGAGGGTCGTATCGAAAATCAAGACAAACAAGAGAAAAACGGAAAAGGGAATAACTGCGATGGCAGCTGTTAATGTCCCCAGGCTAATTCCTTCGAAATAGTTAAGATGAGAAGCACTGTTTTCTCGATAGTACTTCAGGGCAAACCATAATCCTGGCAACATAATGAAGATATTAAACATCCTCAGTTCAACGATATGTGCCAATCCCATCAATTTCATTGCGAGGAAATAGGTTGTTAAACCGGCCGCTGTGTAGAGTCCGTATCGAAAAGCAACCTTCTCAATGGTAATGTTTGAATTTTCCATGGTTTTAACCTTTTTGCCTGATCAATATCTTATTTATGGCAATGTTCCATTGAGTATAATCAATAATTTTGTAAAAATCAATTCTGATGATTAGTTATGCTCATAAAGTAAGGCCATACTCATGTGAAAATCATTGATGCTTCAACGAATAACACAACTTTTTCGTTTCTATAAGGGAAGATTTCATCAATAGATTAATCATTCAGCACAAAAAAAGGGAGTCAAAAGACTCCCAGTATTACTAACAACCTAAATATATTATCCCGGCATATTGTAGTAAAATCTCTCCTCAATGATCTGGTCACCTTGCCATTTCTGTCTGGCAATCTGTTCCATTTTCATCCTGTTACCATCTTGAAAAGTCACATCCATCCAATTTTCTACCATAGTGATACCAGCCACTTCGTCCGTCGTCATACCTGTCACTCCCCCACCATGCATTTCCTTTATATTATTCATAAACTGTTTTTCTCTTTCACGATTGGCGTCTTTGCCCACACAGTTGTCTCCATTGGGTTCAATCATTACCACCTCATCGTGGTAGTATTTTTCAAATGCTTCCATAATCTGACCCTGGCCAATCATGCCATACAATCCTTTAACCTGATCTAAGTAACTCATGTTGATTTAAGTTTTAATTGAAAAATGTATGTTGCAACATATATATTGCATTTGACATTACGATAGATAGAGGATTAAAGTTTTATAAATGTTGGTTTGTCAACTTTAGCTCCCTAGTACCTTAATGACCAATTGGCTAAAAAAGACTCCCTCTAGGAGTAAATGTAAATACCAGTTAATTCTAAGCTTAATTTTTTTTACGTGATCACTGTAAACTCTCGGCAGGCGTATTAAATTTGTTACAGATACTAAATTCTCATTCATTTCTGTTGAGAATAACAAATTAACCTAAATAATATTCTCTTTTTTATACTAAAAGTTATATTTTTCTATGAAACACCATAAGAAATCAAAAATTATTCCTTCCCGAAGGAAATTTGTGAAAGGGGCTGCACTTGTTGCAACAGGTTTTACTATTGTCCCCCGCCATGTCCTGGGAGGAGTAGGTTTTCAAGCGCCCAGTGATACCCTGAATATTGCTGGAATAGGCGTTGGAGGCATGGGGTTTGCAAACCTTAAAAAATTGGAATCTGAAAATATTGTGGCACTTTGTGATGTAGACTGGAAGTATGCAAAAGGCTGTTTCGATTATTTTCCAAAAGCTAAAAAATTCTGGGATTGGAGAGAAATGTATGATCAAATGGCAAATGACATTGATGCAGTTGTTGTAGCCACCGCTGATCATACACACGCCATCATTTCTGCCCATGCTATGACGTTAGGTAAGCATGTGTATCTGCAAAAACCTCTGACCCACTCCGTGTATGAATCAAGGTTGATGACCAAACTAGCAGCAAAATACAAGGTGGCTACTCAGATGGGTAATCAAGGAGCTTCCGGCGATGGTGTAGCTGAGACCTGCGAACTGATTTGGAACGGGGAGATCGGCGAAGTTACTCGGGTAGAATCATTTACCGACAGGCCGATTTGGCCGCAAGGTCTTAACGTTCCAGATCGAGGAGACTGGGTACCTGATACCTTAAATTGGGATTTGTTTACTGGTCCGGCAGAAATAAAACCATTTAATAATATATACCATCCCTGGAACTGGCGTGGATGGTGGGATTATGGTACCGGTGCACTCGGGGATATGGCCTGTCATATACTTCACCCTGTTTTTGAGGGTCTGAAGCTTGGTTATCCAACAAAAGCACAAGGTAGTTCTACACTGCTTCTAAGTGAATGCGCTCCTACATCACAATCCGTTAAGTTAACTTTTCCTGAAAGGACGAAAGTCGGTAAAGTAAAAATGCCCGAAGTGGAAGTTTACTGGTATGATGGGGGTATCAAACCTACAATGCCTGACAATTGGCCAACAGGAAAAGATATGAACAACTCCGGAGGTGCGTCAATATTCTATGGAACTAAAGATACGCTCCATGTAGGATGTTATGGCCGAGATCCCTGGTTATTATCGGGTAGGAAACCAAATGTTCCTAAAACGGAGAGAAGGGTGGAATTAACTCATGAAATGGACTGGGTACGTGCGTGCAAGGAAAATCCAGAAAACAGAACACCCGGGACTTCTGACTTTGCAGAAGCCGGCCCGTTTACCGAAATGGTGGTAATGGGTGTACTGGCCGTTCGACTTCAAGCATTGAATAAAGAACTTGAATGGGATGGTGAAAACATGAAATTCACCAACATTTCTGAAAGTGAGCAAATCAAAACTGTAATTAAGGATGGTTTCAAAATTCATAATGGGCATCCAACCTTCGATAAGGACTGGACTGAACCGGAATCCGCTTTGGCTTTCTCTGAAGAGCTCGTGAAACATGCTTACAGAGATGGTTGGACTTTGCCGGATATGCCTGCATAATTTGTACTAATAATGTTGTGTGAAAAATAATTTAATTGAATACAAATGAAATTACTAATGCAATCAATTATCAAAATGACCATAAGCGCTTCATCAATGATCATGGCCCTGATATTTAGCGCTGTTTTGATATCCTCTTGTGGAGGCCCTACACAAACAGGAGATACTGCGGACGAAACAACGGAAGTATCAGAAGCTGCTGAAGTAGTGACCGATAACACATTAACAGAAGCTGAAATCGGAGATGGATGGGTGCTGATGTTCGATGGTAAAACCAGTAACGGCTGGAGAGGCTATAGCAAAGAAAGTTTTCCCGGGGCTTGGGAAGTTGTAGATGGGACAATGCATATGATAGGCTCCGGAAGAGGTGAAGCCGGCGCTGCAGAAGGAGGCGATATCCTCTATGACAAAGAGTTCCAGAATTTCCACTTCAAACTTGAATGGAAAATTTCAGAAGGCGGAAACTCTGGCATTTTTTATCTCGGGCAAGAAACTCCTGATCTTGATTTCATCTGGAAGACTGCTCCCGAAATGCAGGTCCTTGATAATGAGAAACATCCTGATGCCATGCGTGGCAAAGATGAGAACAGACAGGCGGGATCATTATATGATCTGATTCCTGCCAAACCTCAAAATGCTAATCCTGTTGGTGAATGGAATCAGGTTGAAATCATAGTTTTTAAAGGTACCGTAGTTCACAAGCAAAATGGGGAAACGGTGGTGGAGTATAATCTCTGGACTCCTGAGTGGGATGAACTGGTTGCGGGAAGTAAATTTCCCGGGTTGAATGAAAATTGGGCCAATGTTGCAACCAAGGGGTATCTTGGTCTGCAGGATCATGGTGATGATGTATGGTTCAAAAATTTGAAAGTCAAGCAATTATAGGATAAAGCAACACCTTAGAAATTAAAATGGATACGATAACAAGAGGACTAAGATTTTATAAATAGTTTCTAATCAACAAATTCTTTTTTAACAACCAATGCATAGTAGTCGTTTCCAATAGACAGATAACCCTGCTCATAGCAGAAATAGTAAGTTGATCCTGATTTGGTAGTATAGGTATTGGTATAGTAGTTAAAATCAAACCCGCTGGAAAGCATTTTGTCTTTGTGCATTTTGGTTTTTTCTCCAGGATTCAACTGAGAAAGAATGCGACGGTTTTTACGCAGGACGTTATTAATGTTTCTTACATAATTGTTGACGTCCTTATTCAATAAATTATTGTATTCGTTCCTGCATTGCTCAGAACAGAACTTTTTATCACTTCTTCCGGCAATCTTAGAACCGCAATTGCTACACTCTTTATCCATTTTCAAATGGTTACAAACGCTTACAAATGTAATTTAAATGAATACAAATACTTATTATTCGACTAAATTATTTGCCTCTCCCGTACTTAGCATCGTCAATTGGTTTTGACATCGAATTACATGTTTAACAAAAATTTTAACATTATGAAAAGTTTAAGAAACAGTGTGCAGTTGATCGGAAGATTAGGGAAATATCCTGAAGTCATTGAAACGAAAAGCGGGAAAAAGTTGGCTAAGTTTTCCTTGGCTACAAACGAAAATTATCGCAATCAAAAAGGTGAAAAGATTGAAGAAACACAGTGGCATAATATTGTTGCCTGGGAAAAGAAAGCAGATTTTGCCAGTGAGTACCTGAAGAAAGGAATGGAGATTGCGTTAGAAGGCAAGCTCATTCACCGTGAGTATGAAAGCTCGGAGGGTGATAAGCGATACACTACCGAAATCAACCTGAACGATGTGGTGATGGTTGGCAGTAAAAGTTGAAGTAAGAATTAAGAGTGAATATATCCGAAGTAAGAAGTTGGTCCGTCATTAACTTCTTACTTCTATACTCTTCAATATTCAATCTTAATTCCCTCAAGACACCCCATTACTCCTACCACACATTATGAAAAAGTATCCACTTGAAGAAAGACTCATTGATTATTCAGTTCAAATCATTGCGCTTCAGAGAACCTTGACTTCAAATCTACCTGGCAAACATCTCGGAAATCAACTTATCAGGTCAGCTACTTCACCCACATTGAATTATGCGGAGGTAATAGCTGCAGAATCTCTAAGTGACAGCGCAGACTTGAGAACACGTTCTGCCAATTTGACTCGTTCTTCTCAATGGTCCATGATTTGATTCTACATTCAAAATACCTTATGAAAATTCTCGCACTCGCGTTAGTAACTGCTTTCTTAATAGGTTTAGGATGGCTTTTAATTGGTCTGCTTGGTGCCGGTCCTAATGTTGCTATTCACATTGACAAGGATGCGTTGGAACAGGATCGCATTGAATGGGTTGAGCAACAAAGAAGAAAAAAAGGGATGAATTGATGTTGGACTTGTTAGAATATTTGGAAGAGTTGGAACAAGAGGAAAAATAATCAAAAATGATAATTAAAGCTTTAAAGTCTATTAACTCTTTCTCCCTATAACACTAAAAAGACTCTTTCTCCCTATAACACTAAAAAGATCGGCAACTTGAGGCTCAGTAAATTCCTGTAACATCTCTAAACTTTCATGTGAGCAGCAATTAACCTAACTTTCTCTCACCTGGCATTACGGAAAGTAGTTCATGTAATAACTCTGCACTTCCGGAGCATTATTAATTATCTTAAGGTCATGACAAAAAATCGCCGAGCCTTCATCAAAAATATGGGTCTGAGTATAGCTGCGTCTGGTCTGGCTGCTAAGGGAATTGCCGCCTGCACAAAGACTTCCCACTTGGGTAATTCAGAGAGTTTGTTTGTGACCAACAGAAATCAACCGAAACCGGCTCCAGTTGGCTACGATCGATTGCCTCTAGAGTGGTATAAGCAATCTGTACAACGATTGAAAGACCGGCTATCCGGTATAGATGCCATCTTATTGGAGAGCGATAAGAATAAGGTCTATTTCTCAGGTTGCTTCAGGGGAAGTGGAGAACGCACTACATGGGTTTTCTTCCCAACAGACGAGCAAGATACAGCCTACTGGTATGCTCCCGGTATTGATCGTGACCTCATTACTAGTTGGTGGTGCACGGAATTTGAATACTATTTCTGTTATCCCCACGGTGAAGGAGGCTATCCGAACCAGGGAAAGGTAGTGAATGGTGCCCGGGTTGATCTCTTTGAATGGATGTTAAAAGGATTAGCCTCGTAAACTACACGAGTAGGAAGCATCGTTACACCGTAAGTCACCAGAGAATCTGCCACTTCTGTTAGTAGACGTTTTTTATTCGCCTCCATCCAAACCCGTCCCGTCCGGCTTGGCGAAAACGTTCGTTCTCATCATTATAACTATAGTTTCGACTAAAATCTTGCACTTGACGATCCAAGGATGATTCGGCATAAGCATAGTGATGCTCAATCATTTTACACCTAACCTAGCAGCATCAACGGCATGAGTCACAGAGATGGTGCTCGGAGGAATGTGATAGGTTGTTATTCCACCAGCTGCTGTCACTTCCTTGCAACACGGCTCCTAACAAAGACTGACTCCAACCTAAATTTCCTGCATTACAACATGAGCTCCTTTGCTAAACATCTCCTTTACAACTGTTTTGACATTAGCTGGATTGTCTAGATAAATCTGATCGTAATTGGTCATAGCCCCCCACCTCCAGATAGGAAACAACCTTGGTGCAATTATTTCATTCCTTTTAATCTTATTGGACTCATTTAAGCCATTTTCCAAACCACGGTCGGCCGCTGGAACCATACTTGTCACACCATGCGCAAGTTTCAGGTAGTAAATGTATTCGATGGGCATTGGCTCAGTCCGAAGGTGCATATGCAAATCGATCATCCCGGGCATCACAAATTTCCCCTCGGCATTAATCACTCGGTCACCTGTAGCTCTTTTGGTTTCTCCCCTTCGTTCGGCAGTTACCGGGTCAAACGGAATCATGTCTGTAATTTGATTTCCTTCAATGATAATATCATAAGGATCAACGGGCGGACCACCATGACCCGGAAGTACCATGGCACCACGGATAACTAGTTTTTTATAAGGACCCTCTGCCGGCTCACCGTATTTCTTTTGACCAAAAGCATTGATCCCCAGTAATACACCAAAAGATATGATTAGTAAGTGTGATTTGGAAACTTTTATCATCAGATAATTTTAGTTGACTATAAGTTATCTAATTCACACTTTTAATGCATAGCAGCTGGTGTTAACTCATGGTTTTCGTTGATAATTGGTTAACCCGAAAAATTCATAGTAGACAATAAAAAACAGGCATAAATTGCTTATATTGAGATAGTTAGACAACAAAATAAGCAATTAATTTATGCCTGAATATAAGGAAAAAGATACCGTATTTTATCGAGGAAAACAAGCTTTTAAATTTGATTTTTCAGCATCAGCGATTAGCTCAGACGG
The DNA here is from genome assembly GCA_963664285.2 of Cyclobacteriaceae bacterium. Lineage (GTDB taxonomy): Bacteria > Bacteroidota > Bacteroidia > Cytophagales > Cyclobacteriaceae > JAJCYL01. The sequence goes on along the minus strand of CAXXNX010000020.1, from coordinate 8,347 downwards.
AGCGATATTGTTAAGTGAAAAAGTAGAGAGAAAGACTGGTCTATTAAAAAGCTTCGCCGCACTGATTCCTGACTATCGAAACCCCTTTTTTATCGAATACACTTATGAAGAAATGCTTCGCCAACGGGTGTTTTTAATGATGCAGGGCTATCAGGATTGCAATGACGAACAAAAACTCCGAGAGGATCCGGTGATCCGTAAAGTACTAGATAGCGGATTATGTTCCCAGCCTACTTTAAGTCGATTTGAAAACAAGGCCGATCGGAGTCTGATCTACCAGATGAGTCAATGGTTTGTAGACCGTTATGTAGAGGAGTTGAAAGAGAAGACTGGTCAAATCATCATTGATGTAGATGGTACCGATGACCCTACTCATGGATCCCAACAACTCAGTTTGTATAATGGCTATTATGGACAGACTATGTACCATGAGTTGTTCTTTAAGGACGGGAACACCGGTCAGGTCATTTTACCAGTACTACGTCCGGGCAATTGTCACTCCAACAAATGGTTTGTGGCCTTATTGAAAAGGATTGTCATTAAAATCAGAAAAAAACTGCCCTCAGTAAAGATCCTTATTCGAGCGGATAGTGGCTTTTCAGGAGCATCTTTTTATCGGATAGCTAAGCAGTTTGACCTTCAATTTTGTTTAGGTATTAGTAGTAATGAAGTTTTAAAGACTTTTACCAAACAGACTATCATTGAAGTAAAAAAGGAATATGCTTCAAAAATCATCAAACATCAAGAGTTTGTTGGCCCGTTTACTTACCAGGCCAAAAGCTGGGATCGTTCTGAAAAGCTGTACGCCAAAGTGGAGTCTACCGGAAAAGGAATGAATGTCCGTTACTTTGTGAGCAACTTTGAAGCGATGACCGCTCAACAGATTTACTTTGATTTTTATGTCAAGCGAGGTGATGCCAGTGAAAATCGAATAAAGGAACTCAAAAACATGACTTATTCCGACCGGCTTTCCTGTCATCGCTACTGGGCCAATTTCATGCGTTTAATCATCGCTACCCTCTGTTATGAAATGTTCCGGCAGATTAAATTATTAATTGCCAAAACAAAACACCACTTTGCTAAACGATGGCAAGTGGACAATATCCGGCTTTACCTGATGAAGGTTGGGGCGTGCCTGAAAGAAAGGAAAAGATCATTGATAATACAATTCTCAAGAGCCTTTAGATATCAATACCTGCTGGGCGATTTGCTTACGGTGAACTGACCGATCAGTTAAACAGTTTGATTTAATCAAAAAAATGTTCTTCCATAAGAACACAATAGAGCTTTGACTGAAAATTGAAAAATTCTAACAAAAAAACGCTCTAATGTCCTTTGAAATCCAGAAACCTGGTTGATCTTCAAATTAATACATACACTCCAATCAAAAATAGTTAGCAACCCATTATTAATCCCAAAATTGGTGGCCTATGAATAATGCGGGTTAATGGGAGTGGCCAGTGTTTTTTAGACCACATAAGAATCATTTGCTAATATTTTCTTAGTTGAATATACTCTTAGCTTTTATATGATTTGATCTATCAAAATAGTTTCTATGACCTTTTAATGAACTATAGGCCCCCAGGCATCTGAATGGTCTCCAGACACACTCAAATATTTAACTCTTGATATCACCCATTATTCGGTTTACATTTAATTAAACTAACCATCTCATCAATGAATAACGGTCTCTCGAACACTTCTAAAAGACGGAATTTCCTCAAATCATCAGTTACTGGCTTGGCAGCATTGGTTTCAACTCCTATTCTTGCCAGCCACAGTGTTTTACCCATAAAGCTAAAACTACCAAACTTCGATGACAGTGAGAAATATTGGGAATTGGTCAAGGCTCAATTTGCTATCCCAAAGGATCTCATCATGGCCAATTCTGCTAACCTCTGCAGTGCACCTCACGCCATTAATGAACGGGTTCAGCACTATATAACGGCGATGAACCGCGATGTCTCCTTTCAAAACAGGGCAGTATTTGCCGAGCTAAGAAAAGAGGCACTTAATCGCATTGCAAAATACCTTGGTGTGACCAACGATGAAGTAGGAATAACACGCAACACAACCGAAGGCAATAATATGATTATTAATGGATTAGTATTGAAGAAAGGTGATGAAGTCGTATTATGGGACCAAAATCATCCAAGCAATAAAGAGTCATGGGAAAATCAGGCGGAGCGCGATGGTTTCACAGTAAAACGAGTGCCCGTTCCTTCCAATCCTAAAACAAAAAACGATCTAATCAAGCCTTTCACTGATGCCATTTCTCCTAAAACAAGATTGATCTCTTTTTCGCACATCTCCAATGTATCCGGAATCACATTACCCGCTAAGGAAATATGTGCCGCCGCCAGAAATAAGAAAGTACTCACCCTGATTGATGGTGCCCAAGCATGCGGTTTTCTCAATCTCGATTTGGCGGACATTGGCTGTGATTTTTATACCACCAGCACCCACAAATGGCTCTTAGGTCCTTTAGAAAACGGTATCCTCTATATCAAAAAAGAAAAAATTACCAATATTTGGCCAGATCGAATCACTGTATTTTGGAATAACGAGAACGAAACTGTCGACGGACGTTTCTGTGCTTTAGGGCAACGCAATGAAACGACCCCTCCTGCCATTATCGATACAATTGATTTTCATGAAAATATCGGGAAAGAAAATATTGAAAAACGAATTCGTGCCTTAGCCAACCATCTAAAAGAAAATATTGCAAAAAAAATATCCGCGGCAGAATTCGTCACACCAATAGATCCGGACTTAAGTGGGGGTGTGACGATTATTAAACTTCCAGGCAGAGAACCTCGTGATGTTTTCAGTAAGCTCTATGAAGACTATGGAATTGCCTGTGCTCCGACCGGTGGTATCAGGCTATCTCCTACAATCAGTGCAACAATTGGAGATATGGACAAGATTGTCGATGCCCTATCTAAACTGGCATAGTAAATGCTGTAGCCATTTATGAGGTAACTGATGGGTTAATTAGTGTCTCTAAGAAAACACACCTAAATTAAAAATTATTCTTATGGTCGATCTTTCCATTTTTTCTAATCGATTGATACTCAGGTATTAACTCATAGAAAGAAAATGAAAATCTCATCCATAATAATTCATTTTATAAAAAAAGGGCTGTTTTCTTAGAGACACTAATTAATAAAGTTTGGTTTTTAAGGGATTAGATCATGAATTTAAAATGTAACAATTGGCTCTTAATAACTTGTCTCCTACTTTTTGCAGCTTGTGGCAGCGGTGATGACGATGATGATAACACAAATCCGGATGGCATTGATTACCGGAAGGAAATGCGGGATTTCGTTATTGGAATTTTATCTTATTCTAAAGATATCCAACCGGGTTTTCTAGTTCTTCCTCAGAACGGTGAAAACGTAATAAGTACAGATGACGATCCCACAATGCTGAATGCACAAGAATATTTCCAGGCCATAGATGGATTGGGACGAGAGGACCTCTTCTATGGTTATGATGACGACAATAAAGCAACGCCGGAAGATGTAATTGCAGAAATATTGCCCTTCCTGACAATCTACGAAGACAATGGTGTGGAAGTATTAGTGACAGATTATGCTTCCAGCGATGATAAAATGGCAGACTCTTACGAGCAAAATGAGGTCTTAGGTTTCGCTTCCTTTGCCGCCGATCGCAGGGATCTTGACAACATTCCTGATTATCCATCAAGCTCAAATAATGAAAATAGCGATGATATCAATTCCTTGAGCGATGTCCGAAACTTCCTTTACATACTTGATCCGGAGAATGAAAACAATTTCAGCAGCCGTCAGAATTTTATCAATCAAATAGCAGCCACCAATTACGACCTCCTTATCATCGATGCTTTTTATGATGGCAGTGTTCTTACATACAATGAGCTATCCACCTTCAAAACCAAAGCCAATGGCGGGACACGTTTAATTATTGGCTATATGAGTATTGGTGAGGCGGGAGACTTCAGGTATTACTGGCAACCCTCCCGGGAAAATGATCCACCGGAATGGGTGGAAGCTGAGAACAAGAACTTCCCCGGAAACTTCAAACTGCGCTATTGGGAACAGGAATGGCAGGACATCATCTTTGGAAATGATGGTTCATACCTCAAAATGATCCTAGATGCCCAATTTGATGGCGTGTACCTGGACATTATTGATGCATTTGAGTTTTTTGAGTAGCGGATCACTGATGTTAATCTTTAACAACTCTAACTCTCATCCTCGTTTGTAACGAGGATGTCGACTCGGATGTCACTCTCGTCCTCGTTTGCAACGAGGATGTCTATCGTACATTTGTATGCAAAAATTTTATACTAAATTTCAAACGATGTCTGGAGATCGTTACAAAATTTCAGATCAAAACGCTATGTACTTTGTCACATTTACAGTAGTAAATTGGATTGATGTTTTTACAAGAGAAGATTATCGTCTGGAAATCGTCGAGTCCCTGAATTACTGTATCGCTAACAAAGGTTTAACTGTATACGCTTGGTGTATTATGAGTAATCATCTCCATTTGATAGTACAAGCCCGAGAAGACCATAATTTGTCAGCCATCATTCGTGATTTTAAGAAATTCACAGCCAAGAAGATCATCCATAAGATTAATACCGGCATAGAAAGTAGAAAAAGCTGGATGCTTAATCAATTCGAATTGATTGGCAGTAAATTAAAAAGGATAACAAAATATAAGTTTTGGAAAGATGATAATCATGCTATTGAATTGAGTACGAACAAAATGATGGACGCAAGGTTGGAATACATTCATCAAAATCCAGTAAAAGCCTTGATCGTAGAGGAGCCAGAACATTATGTCTTCAGCTCAGCAAAGGATTATTCTGGAAGAGAAGGCCTGGTTAAAATTGACTTTCTGAGTTAATCAAGACATCCTCGTTACAAACGAGGACGAGGGTGGGGAGGCTAACATTGTCAGGAGCAGAATTTTAGTCGGGTATTTCATTGTTATGTTTCGTTTTTAAATTGCATTATATGTTTTGAATAGACGCCTGTTTTAATGGCGTCTATTTTTTGTGTGTGCCTTGAATGATGAATATAGCTCATGAAAATGAGTGATCCAAGCACTGAAGTAAGCCAGACTGCGGTGTCTGTACTGACGAACAGGAACTACATAAGAGGTTATTAGGTCGGATGAGGTAGCACATGATGCCGAAGTCTAACTCCTGGTAACAGGACAGTACCGAAATATCGCTCCGGTTAGTAACAATAGTAGTATTTCAATGGTTACATCTTTAAAAAGCGTTAAAAGGTCATATATGACAAATCACCCCCTATGACAAATACCTTTATAAGGGCACCAACGGCATTTTTTCACATCACTCGTCTGATCAAAGTCTACGGCAGGATCAAAGATCTCTCGCAATAATCCGGATAACTCACTTTCAAACTCCGGCAATAGTGGCCTGGCATCCCAGACCTGTGAATAACGACCTTTGTCATTGAGCATCTTCAGTTTCACATCAAATTCGTCGCTAAAAAGTTCCCGACTATTGAAAATTCCTGGTGTAATGGGGTAATTCATCTCCGGATAGGAGCGATGAAACATTAAAGCATAATAGAGCACCTGCATGGCGGCTTTGTTCCGTTTTTTGTCATCACGGTCGAACAAAGAGGGAAGGTCCTCGGCTTTTTTCTCATCTCTTCCGGTTTTGTAGTCGATGACGCGAACTACATCATCTTTTAAGTCAACACGGTCTATAATACCCTTAAGGGCAACAGTGGTGTTCAGGTCGATCGGTAGTTCAAGGGCAAACCCTTCCCGTTCTCCGGCTTCAAGTCCGATCACATCAAAAGGAGCATAAGCCGTATCCTTGTCTAGGATGGCATTGGCAAACTTGAGAATGATTGAGCGAGCAATAATATTCCTCCCTTCAAATTTGAAATCTTGCTCAGTTATCAGTCCGTAATGCTTTCTAAAGGCATGCTCTACAATTTCGGGTAATTGTTTTCTAAGGTCATGAATGTCATCTTGTTTTACATGATTATGTCCCTTCTCCTCGGTGAAATTGCCATAAAGTAACTCCATAGTCAGATGTAGTATGTTGCCAAATGATCCCTGATCAATTTCCTCTTTGACCTCTTCCGGTTCATACAGTTTGACGATATAGCGGAAGTAAAATTTGAGACGACAATCGAGATAGATGTTAAGGGCTGAAGGGGTTAATCTTTTTGGATTTTCAACCGAGGTTGTGTACTGCATCAAACCATCCATTACCTGCTCATTTTTCTCTATGGTAATTGGCTTGGGTGGAACGATGCTGACAGGAATAGTTAAGAGTTGATGCTGAACTTCATGGCCCGATTCCAACTCTAATTGTCGAACGTACCTGCTAATTTCTCCTTTAAGATTAAAGTCTTCCTCCGTATTATACATAAACCATACCCGCTTTGATCGCTGCATAAGACGATAGAAAAGGTAGGCATAAATAGACTCTTGCTGATCGTAAGTCGGGAGTTCAAAAGCCTTTCGAATGTTGTAGGGAATGTAGCTTGAAGAGCGGTTCTCCTGGGGCCATGACCCCTCATTCATCGACAGGATAATTACATTTTCGAAATCCAGATTCCTGGTCTCAAGGATTCCCATAATTTGCAAACCCTTTAAAGGCTCGCCACTAAATGGTAGTCTCAGGTTTTGCATGATCTGGCGGAATAACTTCAAGAAGACATTCATTTCCAATTTTACCTTTCTCTCTACAATTAAGTCACTCAGGCGTCTCAACTGCTTCAGAAAATGGTGAATATATTCCTTTTCCATACTGTCTGCATCCTGGTCTATGATTTTCAACAGTAGACCTTCAATATAAGAAGGCAAACTCCTTTCATCTATCGCAATAAAAATTTCCCCAAAAAAAGTGTGATGCTCTTTTACCCAATCTGCTCCTACATAGACTTTGTTGAATTTCTCAATCTTATCCCCTATTTGCTTGACTTCTTCACTGTAAGCGTCAATAATGTATGGATGGCGTAGAAGTGATAAGACATGACGATAGTAGAAATAGATTTTAGAGTCCTTTCCCTGTCTGAGATTTTGTTGTAATTCCAGAAGTGCTTCCAGCAGGCTATAAAGGGGAGTATGCTTCAGGGGGAAACCCATGGTAACATTGATATCTTTAACTGTTGGCGGAACACTGTTTAGTACCGGGAACAACATACCTTCATCAGCAAGAACTACAACTGTTCGTTCATCATTCAGTACATCTTCTTCCGCCAGTATCTTCCCGGTCACTTTAGCCTGACCAATCTTCAACGGAACTCCTATTGATTTGAACTCTTTGCCTGTTTTTAAAAAGTTATTGACCGGTTGATCAACAAAAGATTTGCCGAAAATGGTGTCTTCCTTGTATTTCCTTAGAAATTCTCCAGCTTCCTGAAGTTCATCCTGAAGGTAGTAATCGTCATAATCCCAATATAGGTTTGCTTTGTCCTCTCTTATGAAAAATTTTATAATCTCCTCCTCCACTCGGGTTAAGGCATTGAATCCGGCAAACACCAACCTTCCTTTACTCCATGTCTTTAACTTCAGATCCAAAAAAGAGAGTACTTCACGGTACAACATCCCCTTATAACCCTCATTTCTCGTTTTGAGCTTCTCTCGAAACTCTTCATAGACCTGATAGAGTACCTCCCATAGTTTTAAAAACTGTATTTGTTGATTGGAAGCCTTAGGTAAAAAACTGGACCAGAAAGATTGGATTACTTTGATATGCTCTGGATCTAAAAATCGGAAATTATCTTCCAACTGTTTCTGGTCCTTCACGCCCCAGAAAATCTGACGAGGGTCAACTAAATGCTGGTCGATATCCTCAAAATCTCTCAATAGCATTTCTCCCCAATAATAAAATCGGTCAAAACTCTCTGCTTTGGTGTTTATTTTTCGATAGACTTCAAAAAGGTCAAAAACAAGGCTCAGTTCATCGGCCAGAACAGAATCAGAAAATTGAAGAACAAACTCCTCGAGGCTGTAAATCTTTGGAGATAGTGAGGGCTCTTCAAGATGGAGGACCAAGTACTTTCTAAAAAACAGGCCAGCTCTCTTGTTGGGAAAGACTATGGCAGCATCCTTCCAGTCAATCTTCTTTTTTTCAAGATCGAGGATAATCTCTTCAAGAAATGTTGATTGATTAGGCAATGAATTTTATCAAAGGAGTTTATTGAAATTTCAAGATTCAAATAAATTGATATTAACTGGTTTTTCTTTCCGAAAACACTAAAAAATCTATATTACTAGCTATTCATACAAGGGCTTTGTAAATGAAGATATTAATTCTTGGGGCTACAGGAAGAACTGGTTTTTAGTTCTTAATGAAGCACTC
>CAXXNX010000019.1:0-213826 GCA_963664285.2 Cyclobacteriaceae bacterium | reverse complement strand
AGAGCATTTGATAGGAATGAATGGATCGTCATACAAAAATGGCTTTATAATTATAGCCTGGGAAGTTACTGCTGCACTTTCCCTTGTAATAACAGCGCTTTATTTCATTCCACGCTATCTAAAAATGGGGCTTACTACGATCCCCCAATACCTAGAATACCGTTACGATGGCCTTATGCGAACCCTGGTAGCATTTTTGCTGCTACTGTCTTTCATTTTTGCCCAACTGCCAATCGTGCTTTATACGGGAGCGATAAACCTTGAAAGCATTTTCAATATATCGGAAGTTTTAAATATCAGCAATAATGAAGGAATATGGTTAACCGTAGTTGTCATCGGTGTATTGGGAAGCATATATGCGATTTTTGGAGGGCTAAAAGCAGTTGCTATTTCCGATACTATAAATGGCTATGGCCTTTTGATAGGCGGTTTATCCGTTCCAGTATTTGCACTTATGTATATAGGGGATGGAAATGCACTGGATGGCCTTTTGAAAGTATATCATACAGCCCCTGAAAAATTTAATGTAGTTGGGGGAAAAGACTCGGTAATGCCATTTGAAACACTGTTTACCGGTCTTGTTATCTGCCAGGTTTACTACTGGTGTATGCATCAGGTATTTGTTCAAAGGGCTTTGGGTGCTAAGAACCTGAAAGAAGCCCAAAAAGGGCTACTTTTCACCGGTGTTCTCAAAATATTTATTCCTCTTGTTATTGTATTGCCAGGGGTTATTGGTTATTATTATTTTGGAGATTCCTTATATGACAAACAGGATTTAGTGTACCCTGAGTTGGTGAAAATAGTGATGCCTGCAGGCTTTATCGGTTTTTTTGCTGCAGTGGTTATGGGAGCCGTGCTTAGTACCTTCAACAGCGTTTTGAACAGTGCGGCCACTATTTTCAGTAATGGGATATACAAAAAACATATTGACCGAAATGCCTCTGAATCTAAATTAGTAAAAGTGGGGAAAATAGTTTCGGGCACCATGGCAATTTTTGCCATACTTATCTCTCCTTCTATAGGTAATGCACCTGAAGGCCTGTACCAACTACTTCAGCAACTCAACGGTATATTTGTAATACCTATTGCCTCCGTTTTAATCGCTGGCTTTTTTATTCCCTGGATATCGGCAATAGCTGCAAGAGTTGCTTTTTTCTTTGGATTTGGGTTTTACATAATAATTACTTTTATACTGGAAGTAGATATTCATTTCGTGCATGTATGGGGCATAGAGTTCGTCTTGAACATAATGATAATGATGGTGCTATCTAAAATTTATCCCGTAGATAAACCATTTAAAATCGAAGACATTGGAGTTGTAGAAATGAAACCCTGGAAGTATGCCAAACATTTGAGCTATTTTCTGGTAATCCTTACACTAGCAATTTATATATGGTTAGGGCATTTTTAGTGCAGATAATAAATTAAGAAATATCAGCTAAGTTCTAATTATAACAGCATTTTGTTTAAATAGTTCATACAGATGATAGGCTTGATCCGTTAATAGCATAGTCAGAAACCATTGTTTCAAAGTTGTTTTACTCTCTCTTATTCGGTCAGCATAAGCATACCAATTCAGGTAGTTTTGCAAATATTTGGAACTGACACCAATGAATGGGCGTAAGAATATCCTAAGTTGAGTGTGAACATTGTTTACTTTTTGCAGATGGATTGTTTTATCATCTCTATCCACATGATCTTTGGCCAATAGCGCTTTGTGCTTTATGGAGGGGTTGTCTTTGGCAAAAGCCTTATAAGAAGGGTGCTTATCTGTAATCAAGGTTGCACCGTAGGCCAACTTCCCATCCAATGCCTTTGAAATTTCTTCTTTGCTCAGCCGTTTTGATGCAACAGCTTTAAGGTACTTCTCCCCCTTGCGTTCAACCGCTGTTACTACCTGGACAACTGTGACCTCTTCCTTTCCCATATTCCGTATGAAATCGTTTCCCCTCTTTCTTGCTGCCCTATCTAAATTTCGACTGCCCTTGTTGTTAAGTGCCAGTTCCAATTCATCACATTCTACTTCCGAGGATAACTGTTCGGGAACAAACTCATTTAGTGAACTCAATATCTTATGCCGCCAGTCGAAGCTTGTCTGGATGCTTATTCCGATTTGTTTTGCTATCTTTTTTATCGGCATGCCCTGCTCCATGCAGCGCAGATAAGATTGCCATTTTGATTTAAGCTTGATGTCATACAAAGGTGTCCCTGTTGTTTCACTGTACCATCTTTTACATTCATTGCACTGATACATCTGCACACCTTTTTGTCTGCCCCTCTTATATACCTTCTCGCTTGTGCAATTTGGACAGGGTTTCTTCTTTCTTTTCTCTGCTATTTGTTGTTGAGCGGCAATCAATACTTTGCCTTGTAATTCCTGCTCCTGGAGCAACTCATCCAACAATTCGGTTTGGGAACTTATCGGCAATTGTGCAAATAAATTTTTGATCTCTTGACTTGATATCATATAGCGAAGATAATAATAATTGCTGTGTTATTTAGAACTTAGCCGTTTTTCTCAACTGTTATTGGAGCCATTAGAGATGCGTTGACACCAGAAGGTTACGATTTCATTATTATGCAGTCTAACGAGAACTATTTGAGTGAAAGGCATAATGTTGAATATTTGTCTGCTATCAGGGTCGATGGGATGTTATTTTCCCCAACATCACAAACATCAGACTATATGCATCTCACACCCATTCTCAAAAACAATGTTCCCTTGTAAATTTTGATCGCGGTTGCAACAATTTGGATTGTTATCAGGTATTGTCTGACGATGAATATGGCGCATTCTATGCTACTCAACACTTAACCCGAAAAATTCATAGTAGACAATAAAAAACAGGCATAAATTGCTTATATTGAGATAGTTAGACAACAAAATAAGCAATTAATTTATGCCTGAATATAAGGAAAAAGATACCGTATTTTATCGAGGAAAACAAGCTTTTAAATTTGATTTTTCAGCATCAGCGATTAGCTCAGACGGAGCGATATTGTTAAGTGAAAAAGTAGAGAGAAAGACTGGTCTATTAAAAAGCTTCGCCGCACTGATTCCTGACTATCGAAACCCCTTTTTTATCGAATACACTTATGAAGAAATGCTTCGCCAACGGGTGTTTTTAATGATGCAGGGCTATCAGGATTGCAATGACGAACAAAAACTCCGAGAGGATCCGGTGATCCGTAAAGTACTAGATAGCGGATTATGTTCCCAGCCTACTTTAAGTCGATTTGAAAACAAGGCCGATCGGAGTCTGATCTACCAGATGAGTCAATGGTTTGTAGACCGTTATGTAGAGGAGTTGAAAGAGAAGACTGGTCAAATCATCATTGATGTAGATGGTACCGATGACCCTACTCATGGATCCCAACAACTCAGTTTGTATAATGGCTATTATGGACAGACTATGTACCATGAGTTGTTCTTTAAGGACAGGAACACCGGTCAGGTCATTTTACCAGTACTACGTCCGGGCAATTGTCACTCCAACAAATGGTTTGTGGCCTTATTGAAAAGGATTGTCATTAAAATCAGAAAAAAACTGCCCTCAGTAAAGATCCTTATTCGAGCGGATAGTGGCTTTTCAGGAGCATCTTTTTATCGGATAGCTAAGCAGTTTGACCTTCAATTTTGTTTAGGTATTAGTAGTAATGAAGCTTTAAAGACTTTTACCAAACAGACTATCATTGAAGTAAAAAAGGAATATGCTTCAAAAATCATCAAACATCAAGAGTTTGTTGGCCCGTTTACTTACCAGGCCAAAAGCTGGGATCGTTCTGAAAAGCTGTACGCCAAAGTGGAGTCTACCGGAAAAGGAATGAATGTCCGTTACTTTGTGAGCAACTTTGAAGCGATGACCGCTCAACAGATTTACTTTGATTTTTATGTCAAGCGAGGTGATGCCAGTGAAAATCGAATAAAGGAACTCAAAAACATGACTTATTCCGACCGGCTTTCCTGTCATCACTACTGGGCCAATTTCATGCGTTTAATCATCGCTACCCTCTGTTATGAAATGTTCCGGCAGATTAAATTATTAATTGCCAAAACAAAACACCACTTTGCTAAACGATGGCAAGTGGACAATATCCGGCTTTACCTGATGAAGGTTGGGGCGTGCCTGAAAGAAAGGAAAAGATCATTGACAATACAATTCTCAAGAGCCTTTAGATATCAATACCTGCTGGGCGATTTGCTTACGGTGAACTGACCGATCAGTTAAACAGTTTGGTTTAATCAAAAAAATGTTCTTCCATAAGAACACAATAGAGCTTTGACTGAAAATTGAAAAATTCTAACAAAAAAACGCTCTAATGTCCTTTGAAATCCAGAAACCTGGTTGATCTTCAAATTAATACATACACTCCAATCAAAAATAGTTAGCAACCCATTATTAATCCCAAAATTGGTGGCCTATGAATAATGCGGGTTAATAGATATCGGGTGTCAGAGAATCGCTCATATAGCCGGTCCACCGAATGCACAGAACGCTATTAATAGGCTCAAGGGTTATACCAGGGCCTTGCGCAATAACAATCGGGAGGTACGAGAGGATTATATTTATCCGGCAAATTTTTCCATAGAGAGCAGCGAGCAGCCTATACTGGAGCTATTAAATAAAAAAGATCGACCGGATGGCATATTTACTGTTAATGATGCAGTCGCCCTGGGCTGTATGTCCATAATGAAAAGAAAAGGGATACATATACCGAAAGATATCGCCATCGTAGGTTTCGATGATGAATCTTACAGCTCGCATTTCAGCCCATCTCTACAACTGTTAAATATCCGGTATATGAAATGGGTAAACTGTCAGCAGAGCTCTGCCTTGAACAAATTAACACAGAACAACCATTAATTCCGGAGAAAAAAATCCTTAAACCGAAGTTGGTTATTAGGGAGTCTTCAAAAAGGGGACCAATAATTCATTATGAGTAACTTTTTAGGGTTGTATTAACCTACAATGTTGATTGAGAAGAACTCCTACTTCAGATTTTTTTAGATGACGTCAAAGGAGTGAAATTCGTTTATGCAGCCCTCCAGAGTAACCGCAAAAAGAAGTGGGTAAACTGCAAACTTCACAAATAATAGCATTTTTACATTGACGATTAATGGAAACTGTTTAATCGAATGCAAAGCTTTGCGTAGTTTCTATTAAGATTGGTTGCGGTCCAGTAAGGACATGACTACTTTTAGTTGAGAACCAGATTGAGACAATGCTAAATGGTTTGAGTGACCTGATAATCGTGATGATGACTAAAAATGAGATGTTCGAGGCAGTAAATCGCGATCTATAATTGAATTAGTTAGATTAATAGATGAAAAAGTCACTTAGATAAAGAGAATATGCTTTTAAGTACTAGAGATCTGTTTAGGAAATGTTACGGCAGGTATGGTATAGCCGCTGTCAATATAGAATTCATGGAGCAGATCCACGGATTGTTTGCGGCAGCTCAGCAGGCTAATGCCCCCTTTATTGTGCAAACCACTCCCGCAGCAAGAGATTACGCCGGTGCTGACATGCTTATTTCCATGATATCAAGCGCCGCCCGGATCTATCCTAAAACGATTTTTGCCATCCACCTTGATCATGGTTATGAAGCACACATTGATAACGCTGTTGATTCTAAGGCATATACTTCGGTCATGATAGATGCCTCCCACGATCCTTTTGATAAAAATGTTGAGCGGACAAAAGCGGTAGTGGAGAAAGCCCAAGTCCATAATGTGGCGGTTGAAGCGGAATTGGGAGTATTGAGTGGGGTTGAAGACGATATATCCATCGATGAACGAAAAGCCCTTTATACCGATCCCGGTCAAGTTGAAGCTTTTGTAAAAGCTACTTCATGTGATTGCCTCGCTGTGGCCGTAGGAACTAGCCATGGGGCTTATAAATTCTCAGGTGGCAAGGGGATTCAATTTGATATATTAAAAGAAATCCAACGACGATTACCAGAGTATCCGCTGGTTTTACATGGGGGGTCAGCGGTTAACCACAGTGATATTGAGCGAATCAATGCGGCTGGAGGCCAATTAATGTCGAGTGCTAAAGGTGTAGATCCCGAGGAATTAAAGAAATCCATTCTTCATGGGGTATGCAAGATAAATATCGCTACAGACACTCGCTTATTGTGGACACGGGTTGTAAGAGAATTTTTCAGGGATAATCCTGAGGAATTTCTTCCCATTAAACCAGGGAAAATTTACATGGAGGAATATATTGAGTTTATGCTCAAAAAATTTGACCTGATGGGAGCTACCGGAAAAGCTATTGATTTTAATTAAAAGACTATGAAGACGCAAAAATTAACTGTTGCGCAAGCGCTAATAAAATTCCTTAAAAACCAACATGTCAGTGTTGATGGTAAAGAGACCCCTTTTTTTGCCGGCTGTTTCGGGATTTTCGGACACGGTAACGTGGCGGGTATCGGTCAGGCATTGACTGAAAATCCTGACTTTAAATACTATCAAACCAGGAATGAACAGGCTATGGTACATACAGCAATTGCTTATGCCAAAATGAAAAACCGGCAGCAAATCTTTGCTTGTACTACTTCTATAGGCCCTGGGGCAATGAACATGATGACGGGCGCTCAAACCGCTACTATCAATAGACTACCTGTCTTACTCCTGCCTGGTGACATTTTTGCCAGGAGAGAACCAGACCCTGTCCTGCAACAAGTTGAATATGAAAATACACAAGACCTGGCGGCCAATGATTGTTTCAGGATAGTTTCAAGGTATTACGATAGAATTAACCGAGCAGAACAGCTCATCTATTCATTGCCTGCTGCCATGCGTGTGCTGACTTCACCTTCTGAAACGGGTGCCGTGACCTTAGCTATGCCCCAAGATGTTCAGGTCGAAGCCTATGACTTTCCTGAAAAGTTATTCGAAAAAAGAGTGTGGCCAATCATGAGAAATCGACCGGATAGTGAGGCTCTGACGAAAGCGGCAGACATGATCCGTCAGTCAGATAAACCTGTAATAGTATCTGGGGGAGGAGTCATTTATAGCGGTGCTGATAAAGTAATTAATGAGTTTGCCAAAAAAACGGGGATTCCTGTTGGTGAAACCTATGCTGGTAAAGGAGCAATACCTTATGATAAACCTTATAGCCTGGGTGGATTGGGAGCTACGGGTACTAAAGTTGCGATCGAAATTGCTGAAGAGGCCGATCTGATAATTGGGGTTGGCACAAGGTACAGTGATTTCATCTCCTCATCTAATTCCTTGTTTCAAAATCCGGAAGTTCAATTTATTAATATAAATGTCAAAGAATTTGATGCCTTTAAGAAGGGCGCTTTGCCCTTGGTTGGGGATGCTAAAGTAACCTTGGGTGAATTGAGTCAGATGCTCGATGGTTTTGAAGTTAACAAAAGCTATCGTGATAAAGTTGAAAAATTGAATAAAGAATGGGATGAAGAGGTGACCCGGATATACGCCGAAGCCAATGGCTCCAATCCGCCTGTTCATCAAGCAGCAGTGCTTGGTGTCGTGAATGATTTTATTGATCCAACTGATGTGATGATATGTGCGTCAGGAAGTATGCCAGGCGATCTTCATAAATTGTGGCGGTCATCAAACCCCAAGAATTTCCATTTGGAATATGGTAATTCCTGCATGGGTTATGAAATCGCTGGTGGTTTGGGGGTGAAAATGGCCGCTCCTGAGAAAGAAGTCTACGTGTTAGTTGGAGACGGAGGTTATCTCATGCTGAATGGTGAGATTGTGACTTCCATACAAGAAGGGTTTAAGCTAATAATTGTGCTTCTCGACAACAGTGGTTTTGCCAGTATAGGATCTCTATCCGAATCCATCGGGAGTGAGAGATTCGGGACCCAATATCGTTTCCGACAAAGCGGAGGACTTAATGGAGAAAATCTCCCGGTAGACCTGGGAAAGAATGCAGAAAGTTTAGGAGCTCACCTTATCAGGGCAAACACTGTAGAAGAACTCAAGAACGCATTAGAAGAAGCCAAGAGAATTGATAAGACAACTGTTATCTATATGAAAACGGATATTTATCGGACAGTCAAAGGATATCATGCCTGGTGGGAGGTTCCTGTAGCTGAAGTATCAGGACAGCCTGAAGTGAAAAAGGTGAGAAAAGAATACGAGGAAAATAAGAAGAGACAGAAATATTATATCTAAAAATCGAACAGGTTGATAACGAATGAGCAGATAGCATCGAATGTAAAGTTAGGAATTGCTCCTATTGGGTGGACTAACGATGATATTCCGGAGCTTGGCGGTCAAATATCTTTTGAACAGTGCGTCAGTGAAATGGCGTTGGCAGGTTTTCAGGGATGCGAGATTGGAATTAAATATCCTCGGAATATACATCAGCTAAAAAAAGCCCTTGAACTCAGGAAACTGGAGATCTGTAATCAATGGTTTACTTACACTTTAACTGTTGATCCTTTAGGTGAAGTAAGTAAAGAATTCAAAGCACATCTTGATTTCCTAGAGGCAATGGGCGCCAAAGTGGTGGGTGGTGGAGAATGTGGCAATGCTATTCACGGAAAGGCCATTCCTATTTTAGGAGAAAAGGTGGCATTTAGTGAAGAAGAATGGCAAAAAGTGACTAAAGGACTCAATGAATTAGGAGAAATTGCCCGTGATCGCGGATTTAAACTGGCTTATCATCATCACATGGGTACAGGGGTACAAAGTATTGCTGAAACGGACCGACTACTTGAGAGCACTAATCCAGATTACGTGTTTCTTAATTATGATTGCGGCCATTTTGTCTTTGCCGGAGAAGATCCTGTGGTTGCGCTCAAAAAATATATTGATCGAGTAGCACATATTCATTTGAAAGACGTTCGTCAGTCGATTCTAAAAAGAGTCAAAAATAACAAGTTAAGTTTTTTGGAGGCTGTAATTGCCGGAGTTTTTACCGTACCAGGAGATAAAGAAGGGTCCATAGATTTTCCTTCATTATTCGAGATCTTAGAAAAATCAAAATACGATGGTTGGCTGGTGGTTGAAGCGGAACAGGACCCTGCTAAAGCTAACCCTCTGGAATATGCTATGATGGCTAAAAATTATATAGTTCAACAGCTGTCAGCTCAACATTTATTGGATTAGAGAACGAGATGTTAAACTTTGATTATCAACGGCCCTTCGATTTTGTTTGTGTAGGTAGAGCAAACGGAGATCTGTATGCACTTGAACCGTAGACTTCTCTCCAGGAAACTTCTAGTTTAAAGAAAAGCGTTGGTGGTTCTAAGGCCAATACGGCAGTTGGGTTAAGTCGGTTGGGGCGCCAAACAACTATTGTCATTGAATTTAAATAATACCTAAAAATGATATCAAAGTAATAATCAAAGAACAGATATAATGAACAAGGTAAATGTTGGAATTGTTGGTTTGGGCAGATTGGGGGAAAAGTACGCTGAGATATTGAGCTATAAGATTAAGAAAGTGGAATTAATTGCTGCTTGTAGTCTTATTCAGCAGGAAGTAAGTTATGCGAAAGACGTTTTGAAAGTGCCTTTTACTTATAGTAACTATGAGGACATGCTTGAGAACAGTGATCTCGATGTGATATTCATTATAACTTCCTCCAATCAGCATGCCAATCAAATGATAATGGCTATTGAAGAAGGTTTTCATGTTTTTTGTGAAAAGCCCCTGGCAATAAACCTTGAAGATTGCTTTAGAGTAGAGAACGTAGCTTCCAAAAGGCCAGAACAATTGGCTACCGTTGGATTTGTTAGAAGACATGACCCCGGATACACTTATGCAATGGTGAGGATGAAAGATGGTTTAATTGGAAAACCTTTCCTGGTGAAGTCACAAACTGTAGACCTCGATTCCACAGCGGGTTTCCAAATGGACTTTGTAAAAACTAGTGGAGGGATGTTCCATGATTTCAATGTTCATGATATAGACCTTGCCCGATGGTTTTTAGGATCGGAAATCAAATCAGTTTATTCTGTTGGTGGGGCTTATAAACATGAAGCCTTTGCCAAAGTAAATGATGCCGATAATGTGATGTCTACTTGTGTTTTTGAAAATGGGTCTATTGCCAGCCTTCTGGCATCAAGAACCGCAGCTAGTGGTCATGATACTTATACCGAAGTCGTCGGTACTGAAGGATTATTAAGGATAGGCAGGCCAGGTATGGTTGCGAATGTAGAAATTCAGGATCAATACGGGGCAAGAAAAGAATGTGTTAAAACATTTTATGATCGATTTGAGACTGCTTTTTACCTTCAAATAGAAGATTTTATCAATTGCGTTGTTGAAGGCAAAAAACCCGAAATTACACTAAGAGATGCAACCCAGGCTACTCGTGGAGCTATTGCTATGACCCAGTCTCTTTTTGAGGGACAAGGAGTGGTTGAATTGGATCAATCTCCAGCTTCGCTAATGGCTAGTGACCTTAAAGCTTAAAAAATGGAGGATTTTGAAAGAAAAATTGGAAGTATATAATAGAAGTTATGAAAAGAGATAATAAGTGCCCGCTGTTATGTAAACCTGAGAAAGGTGAAGTATATCAATCGATCAAGAGCGAAGATGTTGGCTGGCCATTACTGAATTTTGAAGCACGGCTCATCAACAAGGGAAAAACATGGGAAGGATATACGGGTGATAACGAATACGGTATCATTCTCCTATCCGGTAATTATAAGGCTAAAACCGACAAGGGTAGTTGGGAAACAGTAAACGGAAGGAAGGATGTTTTCAGCGGTATCGCCCACACTTTGTACTTACCCCGTCATACTAAATTCAATATAGAGGCGACCAGTGAATTGCTGGATCTGGCCTGTGGTTGGTGTGAAACCGATCAGGATCATCCGGCCCGCTTCAAAAAGCCTGATGAAGCATCAATTGAGATTCGCGGAGGAGATAACGCCACCAGGCAAATAAATGGCTTAATTGAACCGGGATTTGATTGTCACCGATTAGTGTCGGTAGAAGTATACACTCCTTCCGGAAATTGGAGCTCGTTCCCGTCACATAAACATGATGAGAGGATCACAGATGAACAAGGTGATCTGAAAGAGGCCGAATTGGTAGAGACTTATTTTTATAAGGTTGACAAACCCCAGGGGTTTGCTGTGCAGCGAGTGTACACTTCTGATGACAATTTAAATGAAGTGGCGATCGCTAAGAACGATCATGTAGTTTTGGTTCCGAGGGGCTATCATCCCGTCTCAGCCGGACATGGATACAATGTTTACTATTTAAATTTCCTGGCGGGTAGCGACCAATCACTGGCTAATACCCCTGACCCTGATCACGACTGGATATTTGGGACCTGGAAGGGTAGGGACCCCCGAATACCAATGGTTACCGCTGATATGAACAATTTATAGACCTGGCTCCCAGTCTAAATAAAATGATATGCTGACATTTCTGTCATTTGTTGGATTTACTGGATTTGTCGCCTTGTTCCTAAAGTGTCTGCTACATGGGCCAAATAAGCGTTATATGTGTATTTAACTTTTTATGAATAACTGATTGTTCATACGGTTGTATAAAATGATGCAAAATGATCATATATATTTAACACTAAGCCTTTGATTTGCTTAGATAAAATTGAATAGTTGTGTCATCACCTAAGTATGATCTACTGACCATTGGCAGGTCTTCCATTGACCTATATTCCCAAAACATTGGCGCTCCCTTTGAGGAAATAAAGGGTTTTGATGCTTTCGTTGGAGGGTCTCCACTCAACATCGCGGTGTGTGCTCAAAGACTGGGGTTAAAAACGGCCTTGTTGACCGGGATTGGCGAGGACAAAGTAGGGGATTTTATCTTGAGTTTTCTTGGTAAGGAAAACATTGCTACGGAATTTATACCCAGAGTAAAAGATGCCCGAAGTAGTGCTGTGATTCTCGGTATAGAGCCACCAGATCGATTTCCACTTGTTTACTACCGTGATAATGCTGCCGATATGGAAATCACCATAAGTGATGTCGAAAAAATCGATTTCACTCAATTTAAGGCGGTGGAAGTATCTGCTACCGCGTTGAGTCGTGAACCTTCGCGATCCGCCACCTTTTTTGCAGCAGAACGAGCTGCGGATTGTTATGTTCCTGTAGTGTTGGATATTGATTTCAGAGCTGATCAATGGAATGACATCCGAGCTTTTGGTGTCAATGTTAGGGCATTTTTAAAATATTGTACAGTAGCGATTGGGACCACTGAAGAAGTACTGGCTGCAGTCTTGAAGAGTAAGGATCAACTGGTGATTAAACACCAGCAAATCTCTGCACCCGAAATTACCGGGGACATTAATGAAGGGATCAAAACTATTCTGAACAGTGGTATTAAATTGCTAGTGTATAAAACCGGAAAAGAAGGCTCGAAACTGTATTATCCTGATGGGAAAGTGATCCCTGTTGAAGGCTTTCCGGTAGAAGTACTCAACATTCTAGGGGCAGGGGATGGGTATGCCGGAGGATTTTTGTATGGATATATACAAGGGTGGGATCACATTAAATGTTGCCGTTTAGCTAATGCTTGCGGAGCCTACCTCGTGACTCAACCTGGCTGTGCCAATTTTTCGCCAACTTTGAATCAAATCAATGAATTTATAGAAGAGAGGGGAGGATATTGAAATGTAAGTTCAAGTAATAAGTGCAATTTTCCTTTGTAACTTGCTTTGCGTTTAGGTAATTAAATTTTTCTAACAGGGCGTTCATTGATTTTGTTTTCAACAACTTTGATTTGCTCCTCTGTAACAAATCTAATATCTGTTTTCTTAGGATAAAACCTTCTGGTCCCTTTATCCTGACTAGTATAGGGACGAGTGAAATAGGCATCCACATCAAGGGATTGAGCAATCAACTCATGTTTAGAAAATGCATATCATTATCAAAAGTGAGTGTTTCCAGTTTGTGTTTATCCTGAGAGAGTTCCTCCACAATAGCTTCGGCCATTTGATCGGCATTTTTACTGTGCATCTTTCTGATTCTGGTAAAAAGACTTGCTCGGTCTGTCATCACCAACAAAGAGCCTTTGTGGTTTTTACCCATCATTAAATCGACTTCTATATCTCCCAATCGTTCCCTTTTGTTAATGATCTGGGGTCGCTGTTCAATTGATACCCTATTCGGGATAATACCTCTACGATCTTTTCTGTTTCCTCGTTTGCGCCTTCGTTTGCCATGTTTTAGATATGTGTATAGTTGTTTGTATTCTTGGTTTTCCTGGTGGTTGGTGTGCTTACATTCCCATATCCATTGGTAAATCCATTCATGGCTAAGTGGACATTCTCTCGTTTTCTTTCCCTGATGGCTGATCAATTCAGGACTCCATCTATCTTCTTGGAGCCGGTTAACTATCCAGTCTTTCATGGGTTTGGTGAAAATCACTCTTTTTGGCTTTTCTTGATGACGAAGATTGGTCCTCCTTTGTGCATTTGCTGTTCGATAGACACCAGCTCCCCTACCTCTTGAACCCACATTTCGCTTAAGCTCACGTGAGATCGTAGATGGGTGAAAATGAACGATACAGGCAATCTCCTTTTGAGTAGCTCCTGTTTTCAATAATGCTTCAATTTGATACCTTTGATCAATACTGAGATGTGTGTAGTTTTTTGACATTTTGCAATCCAAAGATTGCACTGCTCAGGCTTTTGAAGGATGAAAAAGCCCTTAAAAGCTTTTTCATCCTTCAATTGCACTTATTAGTTGATCTCAGCAAACCTTAAACAATAGATTTGAAATATCATGAGTAAGGCAATGTGTAACTAGTGACAAATTTATCAGGAAAAATTGAAGAAAATGGAATTGCTAAATAAAGCTAAGTTCTAATTATAACAGCATTTTGTTTAAATAGCTCATACAGATGATAGGCTTGATCCGTTAATAGCATAGTCAGAAACCATTGTTTCAAAGTTGTTTTACTCTCTCTTATTCGGTCAGCATAAGCATACCAATTCAGGTAGTTTTGCAAATATTTGGAACTGACACCATTGAATGGGCGTAAGAATGTCCTAAGTTGAGTGTGAACATTGTTTACTTTTTGCAGATGGATTGTTTTATCATCTCTATCCACATGATCTTTGGCCAATAGCGCTTTGTGCTTTATGGAGGGGTTGTCTTTGGCAAAAGCCTTATAAGAAGGGTGCTTATCTGTAATCAAGGTTGCACCGTAGGCCAACTTCCCATCCAATGCCTTTGAAATTTCTTCTTTGCTCAGCCGTTTTGATGCAACAGCTTTAAGGTACTTCTCCCCCTTGCGTTCAACCGCTGTTACTACCTGGACAACTGTGACCTCTTCCTTTCCCATATTCCGTATGAAATCGTTTCCCCTCTTTCTTGCTGCCCTATCTAAATTTCGACTGCCCTTGTTGTTAAGTGCCAGTTCCAATTCATCATATTCTACTTCCGAGGATAACTGTTCGGGAACAAACTCATTTAGTGAACTCAATATCTTATGCCGCCAGTCGAAGCTTGTCTGGATGCTTATTCCGATTTGTTTTGCTATCTTTTTTATCGGCATGCCCTGCTCCATGCAGCGCAGATAAGATTGCCATTTTGATTTAAGCTTGATGTCATACAAAGGTGTCCCTGTTGTTTCACTGTACCATCTTTTACATTCATTGCACTGATACATCTGCACACCTTTTTGTCTGCCCCTCTTATATACCTTCTCGCTTGTGCAATTTGGACAGGGTTTCTTCTTTCTTTTCTCTGCTATTTGTTGTTGAGCGGCAATCAATACTTTGCCTTGTAATTCCTGCTCCTGGAGCAACTCATCCAACAATTCGGTTTGGGAACTTATCGGCAATTGTGCAAATAAATTTTTGATCTCTTGACTTGATATCATATAGCGAAGATAATAATAATTGCTGTGTTATTTAGAACTTAGCCAGAATAATTATATCAATGGAGATTGGAAGAATAGCTTTGAGGTTCATACCATTGACGTAATTAACCCTGCTAATCAGGAGATTGTAGGGAATGTGCCTTTAGGAAAAGGCAATACCAAAGATGTAGGGTATGCGGTCACTGCGGCATCAGCAGCTTTAGAAGAATGGTGTAAAACTCCTGTAAATAAAAGGGTTCAGCCACTGTTTAAACTCAAAACATTACTTGAAAATCATAAACAAGAACTTGCAGAGATAATCACTAAAGAGTGTGGTAAAACTTTGGCTGAATCATTGGGTGAGTTAACCAGGGCCATTGAGAATGTGGAAATGGCTTGTGGTACCCCAGCTCTTATTCAGAGTGAATTTTCAGAGGACATTACCGGCGGAATAGATGAATTTATGATCAGGCAACCGGTTGGTGTTTGTGCCTGCATTGCCCCATTTAACTTCCCCGGAATGATCCCATTTTGGTTTCTTCCTTATGCCATTGCCTGTGGAAATACCTTCATTATCAAGCCATCTGAAAAAGTACCGATGGCGATGAATCGGGTTTTTCAATTAATAGAACAACTTGATCTCCCCAAAGGTGTGATCAATATGGTGCATGGTGGGAAAGAGACTGTTGATGCCCTACTCACCCATCCTGGGGTAAAGGCTATTAGTTTTGTGGGCTCCACCCGAGTAGCTAAATACATTTATACTACGGGAACGGCCCATGGAAAAAGAGTGCAAGCCTCAGGGGGGAGCTAAGAACCCTGTAGTGGTTTTACCCGATGGCCGACATCGAGATGACCACAAAGATCATTAGCGATAGCGTTTATGGTTGTGCCGGTCAAAGATGTCTGGCTGCTTCTACTATCATTTCCGTGGGCGATGCTCAGGGAAATTTCCGTGACGCCATTGCGGAAAGTGTTAAATCAAGAGTTACAGGCTTCGGTCTGGATGATGGGGTAGAAATGGGACCGGTGATCAGTACAGAAAGCCGGGAAAGAATTAAGGGATTGATCCAGAAAGGAATTGATGAAGGAGCTAAACCCTTATTGGATGGGAGAGACGCTCAAATTTCCGGTTTTGAAAAAGGTAACTTCCTAACTCCAACCATATTGGAAAATGTTGCATTGGACGGAGAGCTTATTAAAACAGAGATATTTGGCCCGGTGATGAGTTTGGTGCACATGAAAACTGTTGACGAGGCCATTGCATTTGTTAATAGCGGTCAATATGGGAATATGGCCTGCCTATTTACCTCAAGTGGCGCCAATGCACGAAAGTTCAGGAATGAGGCTATGGCAGGAAATATCGGTATTAATGTTGAGGTGGCGGCACCGATGGCCCAATTTCCTTTTAGCGGGTGGAAGGATAGCTTTTTTGGTGATTTGCATGGCCAGGGTAGACATGCCATTGAGTTTTTTACTCAGACCAAAGTGGTGATCGAAAGATGGCCGAAAGAGTGGAGTAGAAAATTCTAAGATGCTAGCTTTTATTGATGTTTTGAAAATAAAAGGCCCAATGCCTGTATCCAGAAAGAGACGGCCACATTTCACTGGTAATTGGTTTCGCCGTCGTGAAATCTGTCAAAAAAACCGTCCGATCAGATTAGATGAATTTATCTGATAGTTCTCTAATAACTGACGAAACCATTCTGGTCTTTGACAAAGACGGCGTATTGTTTGAATCAGAAGAGATCAAACTCCAGGTTTTCGAAGAATTGTTTGAAGAGCATGATGAGTCCAAAGATGAGATTTATAGATATAATCGCGACACCGTAGGAATTCCTAGAGAGATCAAGTTTCGACATATTTGTCGATCGATACTCAAATTGGATTTTTCAGAAGAAGACATAAGAAATTATATAACCCGATTAAAAGAAATTTTAAAAGATAAATTAGCTAATGCGCCCCTGGTTGGTGGCGTTACTGAATTCCTTTATGAAAGACGTAATAATTTGAAATTTGTCTGTTCGGTAGCTCCAATGGCTGAAATTGAATCGCAGTTGGTTCATAACAATCTCTTAGAACATTTTGAAGCTTACTTTGGGTTTCCTAGATCAAAAAGCAAAGGTTTTGGCCTCCTTAAAAGCGAAATATCCGAATCGCGATATACTATTTTTGGGCGTCTTTGAATAAATTAAGATTCTGATAATCAAAGAGTTAAAAGAGGTTTGAAAGGATAAAGAACCCCGAAATCGGCCGAATAGGGCTTTTTTCGGGGTTTTTGTTTTGCTAGATTGTGGTGTAGAACACATCTAACACCACAAATTAGAATGCAAAAAAGGCTTTTCCAACCCGAATATGGTTTAACTCCAAAATGGTATTTGTTTAAGAGCAGTAAATTGGGTGCAGTTTATGATAGTCTACCGTGGAATCAGTTAGCGGACTGTCTGCCTGAAGAAAATAACGGACCTGGTGCTCCCCGGTGGTTTTCCTCAAAAGGGATGTTTGCGCTGATGTTTCTTAAGTCCTACCTGAGTATCAGTGATGAGAAACTAATAGAACGCTTTAACTCCGATTGGAGCCTACAGTTGTTCTGTGGCAAAATGTTATCAGACACAGAGAAGATTCGAGACAATGCTATCGTAAGCCGCATCCGCAGTTATCTGGCTGAGCATACAGACTGGCAACAGCTCCAACAAATATTGATCGAACATTGGAAAAGAGACATGAATAATACCCATGTGCTTTTAATGGACGCTACCTGTTATGAGAGTTATATCCGTTTTCCTACTGATGTAAAGCTGTTATGGGAATGCTGCCATTGGGTGTTTGAAAAGCAATTGTTCCGATGGTGTAAAGTAGTGAGAAAGAAAAGGCCTCGCTCCAAATATGTTGAACAAAAGCGCAGACAACGCGATTATGAGAAAAGACGCAGGAAGACCTATAAAGAAGGACGTAAGCGTAAAAAAGCCCTGTTGTATCTGCTACACAAGGGGTTGATCCAACTTCAACAAGTTCTCAACGATGCTAAACTGCCACTGCTTAATGAGCAGGAAAGAGATTACCTGAGAACCATCAAAAAAGTACTTGAACAACAGCAGTTCCTACAAACCCACCCGGCCAAAGAGTTAAAAAACCGCATCGTATCATTGGCAAAACCCTATGTCAGGCCGATAATCAGGGGAAAAGAGAACAAAAGAGTTGAGTTTGGCATGAAGGTACATATGCTGCAAGTGGATGGGATCTGCATGATTGAGTGTATGAATTTCAACGCTTTCAATGAATCCACCCGGCTCAAGATTAGTACTGTAAAGCACAAACGACACTTTGGAGCGCTTAATCAATTGGGAGCTGACCTGATCTATGCCACAAATGCCAATCGAAGATTTTGCACCAAAAAGAAAATCTTCACTTGCTTTCCTAAGAAAGGCCCCCAACCTCTTACTAAACAAGACAGTCGGCTCAGTGGACTCATCGCCAATCAAAGGGCTACAGTGATGGAAGGCAGCTTCGGTGACCACAAAACTCATTACGGGACCAACAGGATTAAAGTTAAAGGAGAGAAAAATGAAAGACTGTTTGTCTTTTTTGCTGTGATGACCGCTAACGCAGTAAAAATTAGTAAAAGAAAACTATTGCTAAATACAGTTGATCCACCATTCCAACAGGCCGCATAACTAAAAAACAAAAGTTCGTTTTCTACTTCAAAGGAAGCACTATGTCTATACACCAAAAACGCACTTTCAAACTCTATTTTGTAACAAAAATTGTACTCTTTCAAGAGCAGGTAATCAGTATGATGATCAATCTCTCCTCTATTGAAAATCCTGATCCCATTTTTAACCCCTCTTTCTTCTCGCTGAACTAATTTTCAAGGACGCCCTAGTTAATTAGTTTTTGATCTGCTGTATGGTAGATCACATAGTTACCCAATCCCTCAATAAACAGAATCTCATCTGCCGGTATTCTGAAATAGCGTTTATCCGACTTTATCTTGATTACTTTATCTTGATTACTTTATCTTCTCCACTTTGATGGTCTGAAAGACGTTTATTCTTTTCTCTTTCCTGCTGCTATAACTGAACAATTTTGACAGAGGAAACAAAGAGTACCGTCGAGTTAATTAAGATTATTGATCTGACTAGTATATAGTTTCCTATATAGTATATTAATAATAAAAGTTCTATCTTAGCAGTTGGACCAAAAATAGTGAACCCTATGCCATTTGAGAGTAAAAGAGCGAAAATATCATTTACGACAAAGGAACAGCAAACATTGGAGGTTATAAGTAAATCACGGGTTGAGGCCAAATCACGGGTTGAAAGGGCGAAAATGCTTCTTGGTTATTGGAAAGGGCAAAGCATCAATTCGATAGCAAAACAACTTGGCACGAATCGGCCAAAGGTTGAAAGGACTGTTGATAGGGCAATAGGATACGGTATACTGACCTCTCTGAACGACCTTCCCAGAAAAGGGGCAACCCCAAAGATCACCAATGAGGCCAGGGCATGGTTTTTATCGATAGCTTGCACAAAACCAAAAGACTTGGGCATGGCCTCAGAATTTTGGACCTATAATGCATTGGCCAAGTATGTAAGGGGCAATTGCAAACAGGCGGGCCATCTTTCGTTAGGCGAAATACAGAAAGGGACCGTTTCAAAGATACTGTCGAAAAGTGATGTAAAGCCCCACAAACTATCTTATTACCTAGAAAAGAAAGACCCTGACTTTGACCGAAAGATGTCCCAGGTATTGCATGTTTATAAAGAAGTGGCACTTTACAAAGCTAACAAACCGGAAGGATCAATGATTGCCATCTTGTCCTACGATGAAAAACCTGGAATGCAGGCGATAGAAAATACCGCCACTGACCTAAGCCCCATAGCAGGCAAGCACCCAAATTGGGGCAGGGACCATGAATATAAAAGACACGGTACAGTTTCGTTGTTGGCATCAATCGACTTGATTACCGGCAAGATATATGCACGGGTCGAGGATAGGCATAGAAGTAGGGAATTTGTGGAATATTTGAAAGGGCTTGATGAACTCTACCCAGTCAGCTTTAAGATCAAGATAATCTTAGATAATCATTCGGCCCATATTTCAAAAGAGACAAAAGCATTCCTGAAAACAGTGCCTAATAGGTTTGAATTTGTATTTACACCTGTACATGCTTCCTGGCTAAATCTTATTGAAGTCTTCTTTAGCAAAATGACCAGGAGCTTTTTAAGGGGGATCCGTGTAAAATCAAAGAAAGAGCTCAAAGACCGGATATTGAAATACATTAATGAAATCAATGAAATGCCAACAATCTTTAAATGGAAGTGGAAAATGGAAGATTTAACTATCGCGTAATCATTGATATGTTAATTAAGAAACTTAATACTAGTTGGCTAAGGTCAAATAGCTGGTTTTGCTGGTTTAAAATAAAGTTTTCGTAAAAAAAGAAGATAAATATACGTTGTAATATGCCGGCTGATAGAAGCATAATTAAAAAAGATGTGCCGAATAATAGATATTTTTCAGATTTAAGAAATCCGGGGATGAGTATGTAGAGTGTGACATAAACAGCTAACATCCTCACGGGAAGAAGAATAAACTCCAAATAGAACGAAGCAAAATAGTCCCCAGAGTTGGTCCAGATGAGGCTAAATAAAATGTAGTACGAAACCCAGAATGCCAGATGGGTGAGGAGCCTCGAATTGAAAATAGGATTGGGGTAATCAGAAGGTTTTATCCTAAGAAAACAGATATTAGATTTGTTACAGAGGAGCAAATCAAAGTTGTTGAAAACAAAATCAATGAACGCCCTGTTAGAAAATTTAATTACCTAAACGCAAAGCAAGTGCTACAAAGGAAAATTGCACTTATTACTTGAACTTACACAACCATTCGTTGACATAAAATCTATCTAGTCCACCTCAGACCCATTTAATATTGTATTCAAAATGGGTCTTTGACGTTAACTATATACCAGATGCGAATTAGCCTTTTGGTTTTAATCTTCACTTTAACCTGCAGTTTTGATTCGGCCGAAAAAGGTTACCGAATTGAAAACGATAAAATCATTTTTATTTATCCGTCTGGAAATGCTGATTTGGCGGAAATTTTAACCATTGGACGAAAGACGACGAGGGCTGGCAAATGTTATTCGATCCTATTACAAGGACTTATTCTCTGATAAAAGCGATTAACGAGGTGCGCACATCAAAAATGTCTTTTTATGAATTTGCTTTTAGAGCGGAAAATAAGCTGCTCAATGCTGATTCGAATGCCCCTAACGTCATTCACTGTGCAGGGTACGGCTATCGTTATGTGATTCGGTGGTGATTATATCAACACCAGTTTTCTGCCTTTGAAGAGGTATTCCAGCTCAGGTGATGGCCCGAGATATTTGCCTGCAAATCCATCAAGTTCATCCAATGTTTTGTCAGACAATAGCTGGGCGATTTCGTCCATTGCCTCTCCACATATCATATAAGGCATATTGCCGCAAAGAAATTTATTGCCCCTGCATTCACCATAAATTTGATATTCCTCTACCTGGTTTTTGTTAAGACCTTTGATTAGGCATTGGCTGGTGTATTTCGATATGTTAGGTACTTCTTCGGTGGTTTGTAACCTTTCTGTGTGCTTAGTGATATCGACGTTGCTCATGAAATATTGCTCAATACTATTCACCGATTCTTTTGACAATTCATGCCTGAAGCTGTCAGCGCAATCAATACAAATAGCATATTCAAAGACTACATCCCACGCTTTGTAACCGGTATATTTTCTTATCGCTTTTTCGATGATGTAATGCGTTTCCGGTTCAGTCAGGTCGCGATCACAAATCTTACAATTTCTGAATGGTTCGCCAGTTTCATAAGACAGGAATTCCTCTGGTATATCCGTATACCTCATCCAATTATCTTTGTATTAAACTTAGAAAGAATAATTTACTTGCCCTATTACTAGGTCTGGAGTATGCAACCGATAATCATTAATCATTATGAACCTAAAACCAAATCATTGGAAGGCAGAGCTCATATTTATGACCTCATTAGGAAAAAGTACCTCGTGCTAACACCAGAGGAGCTTGTACGACAGTCTTTTATTCATTATTTGATAAAAGATCTTAATTATCCTAAATCAATGATTTCAGTTGAACGTGAGGTGAAAATTGGTGTTAAATCGAATCGTAGTGATATCCGAATTTTATCCGATGATGGAAAATGCTTTATGCTTATTGAGTGTAAATCTTTTAAGACTAAAATCAATCAAAACACTTTTGATCAGGCAGCAAAATATTCGTCTAGTCTTAAAGCCAATTATTTGGTTGCTACAAATGGAATTACTACCTATTGTTGCTCAGTAGACCACACCTTGAAAAAGGTAGCCTTTTTGGAGGCAATACCTGACTATCCGGAAACTATTTCAAGTAGTTAATAACATCATTCATCGGCAGATTGAATGCATTAGCTACGCCTTGATAAACCACGTCACCTTTAATAATGTTAAGCCCCAGTTTAAGCTCATTATTGTCAGAGCAGGCCTTTTTCCACCCCTTATCCGCCAGTTCAATAGCATAGGGTAGGGTAGCGTTTGTCAGCGCCAATGTTGAGGTATATGGTACGGCACCTGGCATATTGGCTACACAATAGTGTACAACATCGTCTATAATAAAGACAGGGTCCTGGTGAGTAGTTGGTTTGGTGGTTTCAAAGCAACCTCCCTGATCCACGGCTACGTCAACTAATACGGTCCCAGGTCTCATATCCTTGAGCATATCTCTTGTAATTAGTTTTGGAGCTTTAGCTCCGGGAATGAGAACGGCGCCTATAATAAGATCACTTTGCTTTATAAGATCTCTCAAGACATACTCATTGGAAATTATAGTGTCAACATTTGGTGGCATCACGTCATCCAAATATCTCAACCGTCCCAGGTTAAGATCTGCAATGGTTACGTGCGCTCCCAGGCCGGCGGCCATTTTAGCTGCTTCGGTTCCAACAATTCCCCCACCAATAATCAATACATTGGCTGGTTTCACACCAGGAACACCCCCGAGCAGGATACCTCTACCTTTCATCGGTTTTTCCAACCATTTCGCGCCCTGCTGGACTGACATTCTTCCCGCAACTTCAGACATTGGAATCAGGAGAGGCAGACTGCGGTTCGACTTCTCTACAGTTTCATAAGCCAAACAGACTGATCCGCTTTTCATCATGGCCATGGTCAGCGGTTCATACGAAGCGAAATGGAAGTAAGTAAAGACCAGCTGATCTTCTTTAATCAATCCATATTCTGGCTCAATAGGCTCTTTTACTTTCATGATCATTTCCACTAATCCATAGACATCTTCAATTGAAGGCAAAATATTTGCCCCTGCAGATTCATATTCGGCATCCTGAAAGCCGCTTCCTTCACCGGCTGTACTTTGAACAAAAAGCTGATGACCTCGCTTGGTCAATTCTTTAGCTCCGGCAGGGGTGAGTGCAACGCGGTTCTCGTTGTTTTTTATCTCTTTGGGAACTCCAATGATCATTTTTCTGGGGTTAAATGTTGATAATGTCGGTAAATATAGCTGACGGGGTAAATAAAATTGTGGCAATTTAAAATAATGGGCTGATGATTGAAGACATATTATTTTAGGAAGAAAAGTTCAAAATTTTAGGAAGAAAAGTTCAAAAAAAAATTATAATCTGTTTATTGTACCAATCAATTTATAATAATGTGTTATTAATAGAGGATGAGCAAAATTATCTTTTGGAAAAAGTTGAAATGGGTTCTTTTTGCAATCGTTTGAACCTTCTTTTTGGGCAGATTGTCAAATTGGAAGCAACCCCCGTTTTCGTTATTTTTGTTTACTACGTTGCTTATTACTTATTTGCTATAACAGTTCTATCTAGTGAGTGAAACAAAGGCATTATCCAAACTATTTCTACCAGTAAAGGAAATACTTAATGATTACAAATTAGCTTGTGAAAGTAGAGAAGCCAGTTTACTAGGCAGAAAAGAAGTTTTCAAGGGAAAAGCTAAATTCGGAATATTTGGGGATGGTAAAGAAATAGCCCAGATAGCCATGGCCAAGTCCTTTCAAAAAGGAGATTTCAGGTCAGGTTATTATCGCGACCAAACATTCATGATGGCTATTGGCGGCCATACTTTAAAGCAATATTTCGCTCAACTTTATGCCCACACTGATATAGATGCCGAACCCGCTTCGGCAGGAAGACTAATGAATTGCCACTTTGCTAATAGACTAATTGATGAAAAGGGGGAGTGGAAAAATTTAACAGAGTTAAAAAACAGTAGTGCTGATATCTCGTGCACCGCTGGTCAAATGCCGAGGTTAGTAGGATTGGGTTACGCGTCTAAATTATATCGACATAATCCTGAGCTAAAAAAATTCACGAAGTTCTCTAAGAACGGAAACGAGGTAGCTTTTGGAACAATTGGAAATGCATCAACTTCAGAGGGGCAATTCTTCGAATCCATGAATGCCATTGGCGTTTTGCAGATTCCTGTTCTCATGTCGGTTTGGGATGACGATTATGGTATTTCCGTTCCACAGGAATTCCACACTACAAAAAAGAGCATTTCAAAGGCTTTGGAAGGATTTCAGCGTACTGATGTCGACAACGGCTTCGAAATAATCACGGTTAAAGGGTGGAATTATGAACGCCTTTGTAGAGTGTACAAGCATGCTGCCAAATTGGCTCGTGAAGAACATGTCCCGGTTCTGATTCACGTGACCGAAATGACACAACCTCAGGGGCATTCAACGTCTGGTTCACAAGAACGCTACAAGCCGAAGGAAAGGCTGGAATGGGAAAAGGAATTTGATTGTATTCGTCAATTAAGACTATGGATACTTAAGAACGAATTGTCTTCAGAGGAAGAATTAAATGAATTAGAGACTGAGGCAAAGCGAACAGCAAAAGATGCGCTTACAGAGGCATGGGATGAGTTTATGGTACCAATTAGAAGCGATCTTAAAACCGTCGTTGATCTTATTGAATCTGCCGCAGAAAAGAGCGCAAACAGTAATGAATTGTTTGCCATCAAGGAAGAACTGGTAAAAACCATTAATCCTGTGAAAATGGATATTCATCGCTCATTGCGCAAGGCATTGAGGTATCTCAGGAATGACCAGCTATCTGAAAGAAATCAAATTATAGCTCTATTAGAGACCAAAAAGAACGACATACACGATGAGTATCATTCTCATCTCTATAGTGAATCTGCGATGTCGGCGCTTAAAGTGAAACCGGTCCCAGCAGTTTTTTCAGATCATTCAAAAACAGTAGATGGCCGTGAGGTACTACAAGCCTGTTTTGTTGAAGCCTTTGCCAGAGATCCAAGATTGTTTGCCATGGGTGAGGATGTTGGGCAGATAGGAGATGTGAACCAGGGGTTTGCAGGAATGCAAGCCAAATATGGTGACATCAGGGTAACAGATACTGGTATCAGGGAAACCTCCATCGTCGGCCAGGGTATCGGAGCGGCAATGCGTGGCCTTAGACCAATCGCTGAAGTTCAATATTTAGATTATCTGATCTTTGCGCTTCAGACATTGTCTGATGACCTAGCCACTATTCAGTATCGTACGAAAGGCGGACAAAAGGCCCCCATGATTGTGCGAACGCGAGGTCACAGGCTTGAAGGGGTGTGGCATTCCGGATCACCTATGTCAATGATTCTTGGTAGCCTAAGGGGAATATATGTACTTGTTCCTCGGAACATGACACAAGCTGCAGGATTTTATAATACCTTATTCGAATCCGATGATACTGCATTGGTTATTGAAAGTCTAAATGGCTATCGCTTGAAGG
Organism: Cyclobacteriaceae bacterium; assembly: GCA_963664285.2. GTDB lineage: Bacteria > Bacteroidota > Bacteroidia > Cytophagales > Cyclobacteriaceae > JAJCYL01. The sequence goes on along the minus strand of CAXXNX010000019.1, from coordinate 188,230 downwards.
AAAGAATTCCGGACAATATTGCTGATTTCAAAGTGCCGCTCGGTGTACCGGAGATACTCAAGGAAGGAGACGATTTGATCATTGTTACTTATGGCTCTATGTGCCGGATTGTTTTGGAAGCAGCTAATCAATTAGAGGAATTTGGCATATCAGCTGAAGTGATTGATGCCCAGACACTATTGCCGTTTGATATTAATCACGTAATAGTCCAATCATTAAAAAAGACCAATAGAATTCTTTTTGCTGATGAAGATGTTCCAGGTGGCGGCTCTGCTTATATGCTTCAAAACGTAATGGAGGAGCAAGATGGCTACCAATACATTGATTCAAAACCTATCACTCTTTCGGCACAGGCACATAGACCAGCATACGGATCGGACGGAGATTATTTTTCTAAGCCAAATGCTGAAGATGTTTTTGAGGCTTCATATAAGATAATGAATGAAGCCAATCCCAATCAATATCCTGAGTTATACTAACCTCCGATTTGTTGTAGCGTTAAGTCGGGTGACTCAACTGTGTTACTGGAGTTAAAGCTTTCGTCAATAATTCTAACCTGAATTTTAAAGGTATCGTTTCTTAATACGAGCCGAAAACCTTCCGACTGCATTCCATATCGAATTGTTCCTTCAAGCGATTTTCCTACTCTGTCTGGGGCAAAAATGGGAAATCTTGCATTGAAATCAGTCCCACACCCAATCTCACTGAATACCCTTGTCCAATCAATGAATTCATATCCTCCACTTTGCTTTCTGAAGAAATCTACAAATATGTTCCTATTTTTTTCGTTCTTGGCTATGAAGAAAGTATCCAGTTTTGTTTGAAAAAGTACTCTACCATTGGCATCGAGCAATGTATCCCTGACCACACATGGATTTTGTTCATTGGAATTTAAACAATCAAAGTCAAAAATATCTAGTCGGTATGGTGGGAATGGCGCTCCCCAAAAGGCTTCAATGGAGTCAACCACATAAAACTGGCAGTCAAAGTCCAGGGGTCTGTTGTCGAAGTCGCTAAAAAATTCATCGAAATCTTCATCAAATAACAGTAATTGTGGGTTTCCGTCTGATCCACGTCTTGAACCAAGGAATACTCTATCAAAAGGGGGCTCAAAGCCCTCGCCATTTAAAGTAACAAATTGGTTATTCGCGTCAATGATAAAGTCATACTCATGAACCGGAGGAAGGTTGAAGCTCTCTATGAGCCCTAAGTCACCGTCTCCGTCTTGGAAATCAATAGTAAGAATAAGGGAGTCAGGAATGTTTCCGGCAACCTCTTTGAATATTAAGCTCTGAAAAGTTATTCTGGGGACCTCATCAAAATCATTTGGCCTGAAGCAAGAATTTAAAGTCATCGACAGCAGGATCAGGATACTACACGCAATAAACCTCGCAAATCTCATCATACCTACCTTATAGCAATCCAACGGAAAGTTGTTTAAAATATTTTAAAATAGCTTCTTTTACAGATGCAGTTTAGTAACAGCTTTGAGAAGCTTATCCCTAATATAACCGATAAAAACTTCAAAAGTTGTGCGCTTGATTTATTTAACTACCAAGCTCAAAATAATACTATATACCGTCAATATATGGATCGGCTTGGAGTGATCCCAAATGAAGTCAACAACATTAAACAGATTCCTTTTTTGCCGATACAATTTTTCAAAACATATGAAATTAAAACCGGACCCTGGACGGAGCAGAACGAATTTCTAAGTAGTGGTACAACGGACTCCGGACGCAGCCGGCATATGGTTAAAGATATTTCGTTTTATCAACATCTTGTCGGGCGCTCTTTTGAGAGCTTTTACGGTAAGCTTAAAGACTTCATCATTTTAGCCTTACTTCCCTCCTACCTAGAGCAGGGTAATTCTTCACTCATTTCAATGGTGGATTACTTAATTGGTTGTACCAAGAATTCAAATTCCGGGTACGTCACAGTAAACAATCTTGAAAAAAAAATGCAACAGGCATGTCAGAAAAACAAGTATGTCTTACTAATGGGAGTTACTTATGCACTAATGGATGCAGTTTTTAGAGACAATTCGAAATGCGACAATTTGATTGTGATGGAAACTGGTGGTATGAAGGGAAGAAAAAAGGAGTTGACAAGGAAGGAACTTCATAACATTCTACAAAAGAAATTCAATCAAGAAAGCATCCATTCCGAATACGGTATGACTGAGTTGCTTTCTCAAGCCTACGCTAAAGGCAATGGTTTCTTTAAATGTTCAGCATGGATGAAAATTTTTATTAGGGACATAAACGATCCATTTGACTATTTAAAACCCGGTCATACAGGAGGGATAAATGTGATTGATTTAGCCAATATTCATTCTTGTGCATTTATAGAGACCAAAGATATTGGCCGGATTACCAAAGAAGGAAGTTTTGAAGTTTTAGGTAGGTTTGATAATTCTGATTTGAGAGGATGCAATCTTTTAATGGCATAACATTGGCCTAAATCTGTGGCACACATGAAATAAGTAATATAATATTGCGTTATTGGTTGAAATATTGTAATTATTTGCGGTCGAATTATATATTTTTGATATATTTAAACGGCGAAGGCTAAATTCAACACTATGAAAAGTAAAATTCTACTATTTGCTGTTCTCTTAATGTTTTTAGGGGCTTGCGCACAGAAGATGTGCCCTACTTATGCCAAGAAAGACATTAAACAAGAAACTAAAGCTCAAGACGTAAGAATTTAGGTTCCGAAAATTACGGTGTGCGGATGTCAAGTTAAAGATGTCCGCATTTTTATTATGCAGCCTTTTTTTAGAAAGGCTTTCCGTGTGTTAACTCTACCAAGTGTTTCCCAATGCCATATTTTAGAATTTGGACTGCTATGGCCGATGTGGTAATTTCACCAAATAACCGCTGAACTAATCTTCCAATCAGTAATCGGGTTGAAAAATTTCTATCCCATTCCCGCTTGTAATTGACCTCGATTGCCTTTTGATTAAATCCATCTTTATCACTGGATTTTGTAATTACTTCTGTTAAAATTTTAGCGGAATGTATAGCCATAGCCATACCATTGCCACTCAAAGGTGTGATCATTCCGGCTGAGTCCCCGCACATAATAACTTTATCTTTGAAAAGGGATTTTGAACTGAAGGAAACTTCATTGATCACCAGCGGTTTTTCAAAAATAAAATCAGAATTTTCAAATAAATTTTTCAAGAAAGGATTCTTGTAAAGAACCTCTTGTTCCATATTTTCTATGGTGCCTGTATTTTTCAAATTATTTCGGTGACTTAAATAGCATAAGTTATAAACTCCTCCTTCAACTCTACTAATACCGCAATATCCATCTCTGAAATTATGAAGTGTAATAAGGTCTGAAGGATAGTCCGTTCTAATATGATATTTTACCGCCAGGAAAGGAGATTTCCGGGTAAAGAATTCTCGTTTTAAAGAACTATCAAGATTGGATCTTTTACCAAATGATCCTATAACTAGCTTAGCTTCTATCTGACGACCATAGCTCAAGTTTAGATAAAAAAGGTTTCTGTCCCAGACTATGTCGTATACAGTTGTTCCCTGACGGATTTCAACCCCATGCTCTTCTGCTTTTTTAACCAAGTAGTGATCGAACGTATAGCGACTAATACCAAACCCGCCCAGCGATAGTTCTATCGAATGTGATGCCCCATTAACTGATGTTAATTGGAAATTCTTAATGTCAGCGGGGTCAAGTTCAGACGGGAAAAGACTTTCTCTTTTCAGGAAACCAACAACCTCATTAGAAATATATTCACCACAGACCCGATGAAAAGGATATTTCTTTTTTTCAATTAATAGGACATTTAGCCCGGCCTTCGTTAGCAAAAGGGATGACATTAATCCCGCTAAACCTCCCCCTACAATTACAATGTCTCTTTGATCATGCAAAACGTAATGAATCTACCCGTATTGATATTCATAGTAATGTTGATAATCACCTGAGATCACATTTTCAAGCCAGGTTTCATTTTCAAGATACCAATCTACGGTTCGTTCAAGGCCGACTTCAAATGTAACAGTGGGTTTCCACCCAAGTTCTGAAGCGATTTTGTCTGCATCTATTGCGTACCGCAGATCATGACCGGCCCTATCTTTTACAAACGTGATTAATTTTTCCGAATCTCCAGGTTTTCTGCCAAGTTTAGTGTCCATTATTTGACACAAAAACCTGACAACTGTGATGTTTTGCCATTCATTCAACCCACCAATATTGTAGGTTTTCCCTATTTGGCCGTTATGAAAAACTCTGTCAATCGCTTCTGCGTGATCTGCAACAAAAAGCCAATCCCTTACATTTTCACCTTTGCCATAAATGGGCAATGGCTCCATGTTTTTAATATTATTGATGCAGAGGGGTATTAGTTTTTCAGGAAACTGATTAGGGCCATAGTTATTGGAGCAGTTAGATATAATAATGGGCAATTCGTAAGTGTTGCCATAGGCCGTAACGAAGTGGTCAGAACTGGCCTTAGATGCAGAATAAGGAGACTGAGGATCATAAGCTGTTGTTTCTGAAAAGAAACCTTCTTTCAATGAGCCAAAGACTTCATCGGTGGAAATATGATAAAATAATTTTCCTTTTTTTTCTGACCACTGGCTCTTTGCGGCATTCAGAAGATTGACTGTTCCGATAATATTGGTTTGAATAAATGCCATTGGATCACTGATTGACCTGTCGACATGTGATTCAGCCGCCAGGTGGATAACAGCATCAAAATTCTTTTCTGTAAATAATCTGTTAACTGTATCCTTAACTACGATGTCGGATTTTATGAATTCATAGTTTTCAGCTCCTTCTATATCTGATAGATTTTCCAGGTTGCCGGCGTAGGTAAGTTTGTCTAAATTAAATATTCTGTATTCCGGGTATTTATTTACGAAGAGCCTAACTACATGAGAGCCAATAAATCCAGCCCCACCTGTAATCAGAATATTTCGTTTGAATGGTGTCATTTTTTCAATGCATTCTGCCAGTTGAAAGCATCCTCTAGTGCTTGATCGAGTGACAATTCAGTTTTCCAATCGAGCAATTTTTCTGCCCTTTTTACATCAGCATAAATGGCTTCAATATCACCGGATCTTCGAGGGCCAATTTCATAGTTGAGTTTAGTTCCGGCAACTTTTTCGAACGATTTTATCAATTGCAAAACTGTATTCCCTTGTCCGGTACCACAGTTTAGTACAGAACTACCGGTAAGTTTTCCTCCAAAAAGGGCGTCTAATGCTTTGACATGCGCCTTTGCTAAATCAATAACATGAATGAAATCCCTAATACATGTTCCATCTTCTGTATCGTAATCATCGCCGAAAACTATGAGTTTTTCTCTTAAGCCAGCCGCTGTCTGAGTGATAAACGGAACTAAATTACTTGGCACTCCAATGGGTAATTCCCCTATCAGTGATGTAGGGTGCGCTCCAATGGGATTGAAATATCTAAGCGATACTGCATTGAAGTCACTTTCGGCGTTTGATACGTCGCAAAGAATCTCCTCACTAATTTGCTTGGTATTACCATAAGGAGATTCCGCCGGAAGTATTGGGGTATTTTCAGTAACCGGAAGCTTCTTTGCTTGCCCATACACTGTACAGGAAGAGGAGAAGACGATATTGTTGATCACTGCCTTCTTCATGGCCTGTAGTAAAGTGATCAGGGATCCAATATTATTGTCGTAATATTCAAGCGGGTCTTCAACTGATTCTCCGACTGCTTTAGATGCAGCAAAATGTATAACACCTTCAATATCTTTTTCTAACAATATAATCTTGTTCAGATAGTCAATGTCGCGGCAATCTCCTTCATACCATTTTATCTCTGTTTTCAAAATGGTGTTGATGCCAATCATTACATCTTGTTCTGAATTACTAAAATTGTCAATAATAATGGGCGTGTAACCAGCATTGAATAATTCTACCACAGTGTGTGAGCCAATATAACCGGCCCCACCAGTTACTAAGATTTTTTTATTTTGCATTTACTGACCTTCTTCCGATGCTATAATATGTGAACCCGATTTCCTCCATATTTACTGGTTCGTAGAGGTTGCGTCCATCAAAGATCAAATTATTCTTCATAAGAGTCTTTATTCTGTCGAAATCCGGCGTACGAAAAACCGGCCATTCGGTCATAATCATCAAAGCATCTGCGCCGTTTAGGACATCATACTGATTTGATCCATAATAAATTCTGTCTCCGACTAAAGATTTTACATTTCCCATTGCTTCCGGATCATAGGCCTTAATCTGTACCCCTCTATCCAATAGCGCTTCTATATTTGTAAGTGCTGGAGCTTCTCTAATATCATCGGTATAAGGTTTGAAGGCCAGGCCCCAAATAGCAATGGACTTACCATTTAAATCTCCATTGAAATGAGTATCTATAGCCTGGAGTAGTTTCAACTTTTGATCTGCATTAGTTGACATTACGGCATTCAGAATATTAAAATTATACCCGACATCTTTCGATGATTTTGCCAAAGCCTGAACATCTTTTGAGAAACAACTACCACCATAACCTACCCCAGCAAACAAGAATCTTTTTCCAATTCTTGAATCTGTTCCCACGCCTTTTCGAACTTCGTCCACATCAGCTCCCAACTTCTCACATAGGTTAGCGATCTCATTCATAAAAGTAATTTTAGTAGCAAGAAATGAATTGGCCGCATATTTCGTTAATTCAGCTGAGCGTTCATCCATGAATAATATCGGATTGCCTTGTCTAACTAGTGGAGAATATAAAGACCGCATGATTTTTATTGCCCTTTCCGAATTTGTGCCAATCACCACCCGGTCGGGTTTCATAAAATCTTCGACTGCGACACCTTCTCTGAGAAATTCGGGATTTGAAACGATGTCAAATGGGACCGATGCTTTTTGTTGGATTGCAGCTGTTACTTTCTCTGCTGTACCAACCGGTACCGTGCTTTTGTCCACTATCACTGTGTAATCATCGAGTAAGGGCCCGAGATCATTGGCGACCTGTAAGATATATTTCAAATCTGCTGATCCGTCCCCATTCATTGGGGTCGGTAATGCCAAAAAGATCACTCTTGCTTCTTTAACCCCTTCTTCTAAGCTAGTGGTAAACGTCAATCGATCTTGTTGGATATTTCGCTCAAATAAGGCTTCAAGTCCAGGTTCATAAATAGTAATCTTGCCTTTCCGGAGTTGACTCACTTTATACTCATCAATATCGACACAGCATACATGATTCCCCGTTTCAGCAAAACAGGTTCCTGTGACCAGACCTACATACCCGGTTCCTACAACGGCTATTTTCATCTAAAGACTTCTCGTTTTATAGAGGCACAAAAGTAATGGTCTTTGCTTTATCAGCAATCCACACTTTTATGTAAAACGTTTCTCAACCACATTCATCTCTATCCATCACAATTTCATATAAATTTAAGTGATACTCCCAGGTTAATTTGCATCACTGTTTTGTTATTCATAATTTAGCGAACATTTTCATTTAAAAATCGTTTTCTGTCTGATAATCAAATAAATATGGAGGCTATAATTAGCGAAAATTCACCAAATCAGGTAAAGGAAAATCAAGGAATGATCTCACAGATGATTAGGGATTTTGGTGAGAAGGAAATAAAGCCCTTCATGAGGGAATGGGATGATAGTCAAGAATTTCCTGTTCTATTGTTTAAAAAACTAGGTGAATTGGGTCTAATGGGTGTGTTGGTTCCACATGAATATGGAGGGTCTGGATTTGGTTATGAGGAATATGTAACCGTCATCTCAGAGATCGCGAAAATAGATGGATCAATAGGACTATCGGTTGCGGCTCATAACTCACTATGCACCGGTCACATACTTCAGTTTGGTAATGAATCACAGAAACTGAAATGGTTGCCGAAGTTGGCCTCTGCCGAGTGGATTGGGGCGTGGGGTTTGACGGAGCCTAATACCGGATCTGACGCAGGCAACATGCGAACCACTGCTGTTAAAGATGGAAATGACTGGATTATAAACGGAACAAAGAATTTCATTACTCATGGAAATTCAGGCGATGTAGCAGTTGTAATCGTGAGGACTGGTGATAAAGGTGATTCACATGGCATGACTTGCCTTTGTGGTGGAAAGAGGTACTCCTGGATTTACTGGCGGACGAAAAGAGGACAAGTTAGGAATGAGAGCATCAGAAACCAGTGAAATGATTTTTGAAAATTGTAGAGTATCAGAAGATAATATTCTTGCGGAGATCGGAGAGGGATTTGTCCAGTCATTAAAAGTTTTAGATGGCGGCAGGATATCAATTGCAGCCTTATCATTAGGAATATCAAATGGCGCACTTGAGGCGGCGATTAAGTATTCGAAGGAAAGGCATCAATTCAATCAACCTATTGCTAAATTTCAAGGTATTGCTTTCAAATTGGCTGAAATGGCCACAAAAGTGGAAGCAGCATCTAAATTGACTTATAGTGCAGCCGAATTGAAGCAAAAAGGTCAGATTGTCTCCAAGGAATCAGCCATGGCCAAATACTATGCTTCCGAAGTAGCAGTAGATGTTTCTAACGAAGCAGTCCAGATCTTTGGTGGGCATGGTTATACCAAGGATTACCCGGTTGAAAAATATTACAGGGATTCTAAATTGTGCACCATTGGAGAGGGCACATCTGAGATTCAGAAACTGGTTATTTCAAGGGAAATACTGAAATAACGATTTGATATTGATGCAGACCTCCTTTATATTTGCACCCCGATTTTAATTAAAGTAAGATACAATGCTTGTAGTTAATGTGAAGGAAAACGAGTCTATAGATAGGGCTTTAAAACGCTTTAAAAAGAAGTTTGAAAAAACAGGTGTTTTGAGAGAGTTGAGAGGCAGGACTTTTTTCCAAAAACCTTCGATCAAGCGGCGTCAGGAAGTACTAAAGGCCAGGTACCGTCAGAAAATGTACGCTAACGATAACTACTAGGGGGCACTTCTAAAATTTTTGGCAGCTTTTGATTAAGTTAGTACTGAGGAACAGTACACTTATGATTGAAAGCTTTCTGAGCTACCTCGAGCACGAGAGACGTTACAGTCCCAATACTATTAAGTCTTATGAAAATGATCTGGTTCAATTCAGCCGGTTTCTCACCGGAATTGATGCAACTACTGCATTAGATCAGGTCAAATATCCTCATATTAGGGCATGGATTGTTGAATTAGTTGAAGATAAGATATCTGCTCGTTCAATAAATAGAAAAATGGCTAGCTTAAAAGCCTTTTATAAGTTTCTATTGGTCCGTGAAATCTGTTCTACAAATCCTACTCAGAAACTAAAACCACTCAAAACAGAAAAAAAGTTACCCCAATTTGTTAATGAATCTGAAATGATCAAACTTTTAGACCAGATACCCTTTCCCGAAGGGTTTGTTGGCAGAAGGGATAAATTAATTTTCGAAATGCTTTATGGAACGGGAATTCGATTATCTGAGTTGATAAATTTAAAGATTGAGGACGTTAATTTTTATGAACGTACTATCAAAGTATTGGGAAAAAGAAATAAAGAGAGAATTATTCCAATACCAGAATCAATTATCACTCCGATCAAAGAATATATTGGGCTTAGAGACGAGCATTTTAGCAAAAATTTTAGTAAATTATTAGTAGTATCAGACAAGTGCGAAAAGAGCTACCCTATGATGATTTATAGAATTGTCAACCATTATTTAAATCTTGTTACAACGTCTGATAAAAAAAGCCCTCATGTTTTGAGGCATACATTTGCTACACACTTGCTTAACAAAGGAGCAGATTTGAATGCTGTTAAAGAACTACTGGGTCATGCAAATCTGGCTGCGACCCAGGTATATACTCACAATTCAATAGAGAAATTGAAAAGAACATTTGACCAGGCTCATCCAAAGGCCTAGTCGATTTTAGTAACTTAAATTTTAATAATCATGAAGCTACAGATGCATGCAGTACATTTTAATGCCGATCATAAATTGATCGAATTTGTAGAGAAAAAAACAGAAAAGCTTCAAAAGCTATACAGCAGGATAATTGATGTTGAAGTGTTTTTGAGACTGGATAAGAAGGGATCAAGGGAAAACAAGATCATCGAAATAAAATTGAATATACCCGGAAGGCAATTTTTTGCAAAAGACCAGGCAGATTCTTTTGAGGCTGCTACAGAAGATGCAGTAAATGCATTAAGGGGACAGCTGAAAAAGTTCAGGGAAAAACAGATAGCTCACTAACAAAATGGCCGGTTTTTCCGGCTTTTTTTATGGCAACGACTCCTATAGCTATTTGTTATTTATTTATTGATGGTGACGATAATAATAAATGTCTCCTCTTTGTGGATGAACTCAGAATCATTAAAGATGGAAGGGAGCATATTTATCCTTTAAATCAGGAAATTGATTTTCATTTTACGCATAAGAAATGGATGTTTCCATTGGTATCTGGCTGGATTCTACTTTGTTCCAGCCTATTATTTATTTTTCGTAACCTGTTCAACTCTTGGATTTCTTTATTCATTTTAGTTTCGTCAGTTTTTGCGATCTATGTTGGTTGGGAAGGTTCCGCAATTCTACAAGTAAATGCTGGTTCTGTTATTCATTCGATTCCAGTGAAAAGAGTGACAAATAATTTAAAACTATTTGTCAAGTTTGTTCAGAATTATCTTGCTACCAGAGATGGTAACCAGGAACAGCTAATGATATACCATATGACAGATAGAGATTCATGGTTATCTCAGATATCAGAGTCAACCTATTCGCACAAATCCTTGCACAAAGATGGCTTCATTCATTGTTCAACTCATAACCAGGTCCTAGACACATTTGACCAGTATTTTGAAGGGTGTAAAGATCTTATATTATTAGCAGTTAATCCTTTAAAACTATCTAGCCAGTTAAAACTGGAAATTGTATTGCCGCGAGATGACTTATTTCCACATATCTACGGTCCAATTAATAAAGATGCTATTGTTTTATCCCGGGAGTTTGGCAATAGGGAAGAGTTGATAACCCTGCTCAAAAAATAACTGATGCGTTGATCTTAAGATTTTTGCTAACTTGGACGACTTGCGCATATATGAAACTAAGAGGTAATAGTAATAAATATCCTCCCATCGTACCTGGTACAAGAGAATGGCCGGTAGTTCGACTTGCCAAAAATCGAAAAAAATTCGTGCAAGAGGTTGTTGATTCTACAATCAACAGTTTAGGGCGGCACACAGGTGGAAAGGGGCTAACAGAAGTCCTTGAATCAGCGGTATATAAGGAGCGCCAACGTATAAAGCAGAATCCCTGGAAAGCAGACCCGAAGAATGAGAAATCATTTTATCGGGAAATACAGCAAAGACTAATCGATTATTCGGGTCAGGAAAGGGTAAATAACAGAAAGGATCTTGAGGAGATTTTACATCAGATTGTTTGGCGATACGCCAATGAAATAGCAGGTAATTTTAATCGGTCATCTTATCGTTTTGCCCGGGGAATAGCCACGATGCTTTTTGCCCGCCTTTTGAACGCCGCAAGAATCAAGGGACCTATGTCTTTTTTTAGCCGCCAACTTGATCTTGATGACCAAATCCACATAATAGGTGAAGCTGAACATTTAAGAAAATTAGCGAAAAAGGGCACAATAATTTTAGTGCCAACACATTTTAGCAATTTGGATTCCATTTTAATTGCCTGGATCATCCAGTGGTTAGGATTGCCACCGTTTATTTATGGCGCAGGTCTGAACCTTTTTGGCATTAAGATTTTCGCTTATTTTATGAATAGTCTTGGTGCCTATAAGGTAGACAGGAGGAAAAAAAATCTGCTTTACCTGGAGACTCTGAAAAACCACTCCACCCTTGCATTACAACATGGCTGTCATAGCTTGTTCTTCCCTGGCGGAACTAGGTCTAGGTCAGGTCGAATAGAAGATAGGCTTAAGCTTGGCCTTTTGGGTACAGCCGTTGAGGCGCAGCGATTCAATTTTCAGCATACTCATAATGGTAATCATCAGAAAATTTTTATAGTACCAGTTGTGATCAATTACCATTTTGTTCTAGAGGCCCCACAGCTTATCAACGATTATCTCAAAATTGAAGGTCAGGAGAGATATTATATAGAAAATGATGAGTACTCAACCTCTTTTAAGATTGCGAAATTTTTGATCGAATTTTTTACAAAGGGGTCGGACATATCGGTTACTGTTGGTAAAGGACTTGACATCGTGGGCAATTATGTAGATGATGAAGGTAACAGCTTGGATAGTTCTGGGAATAAAATTGAAGTTAGAGATTACTTTTTATCTGAGGGCAAGGTGACGGAAGATCAACAGAGAGAGCAACAATATACCCGTATTTTATCTAAGAGGATAGTTGAGGAATTTCATAAAAATAATTGCGTCTTTGCCAGCCATCTTGCCGCATTTCTGGCTTTTGAGATGATCAAAAGGATGAATAGCAAATTAGACCTGTTCGAAATTTTAAGATTACCTGAAGAGGACATCATAGTTCCGTATGACAAGTTCAAAAGAAATTTTAAGAGACTTCGTAAACGAATTTATAAAATAGCTGAGAAGGGCAGGATTAGATATGCTGAGCATTTGAGCGGGAAAACGGATTCCGTGATTGATTTTGGTATTAAGAATGTTGGGATTTATCATACTAATAAACCCCTGGGGAAAAACAAGAACGGAAATATTATCACGCATGATCTCAACAAGCTTTACTATTATCATAATAGATTAGAAAGCTATGACCTCGAAAAATTTATCAAGTAAGCCAGTTGGTGTCATAGGGGCTGGTAGTTTTGGAACAGCCGTAGCCAATATATTAGCAGAACAATCCGAGGTTATACTTTATGCCCGAACTAATGAAAGAGTCGAAAAATTAATAAGAACCAGACAAAGTGCGAAACAAAAACTTCATGATGTTATTGAGGTAACTGGTGATTTACAGGAAATCGCGGAGAAGTGCGAAGTGATTTTCCCGATCGTTCCTTCTCACAATTTCCGTGCAATGATCAGAAAAGCTTCACCTTATCTCAGACCTTATCATATACTTATTCATGGCACCAAAGGTTTGGATTTAAACATACCAGAGGGTCAGGAAATAAACAAAAAGAATCTACTTTCCCGGGATCATGTACGTACTATGAGCGAAGTGATACTTGAGGAAAGCAATGTGGTCCGGGTCGGGTGTCTCGCAGGACCAAATCTTGCATCTGAAATGGCAATGAGACAACCCGCTGCTTCTGTAGTAGCTAGTTATTTCGACGAAGTGATCGAAACAGGACAGCGATTGTTGAAGAATGACCGTTTTCTGATCTACGGTAGTAAAGATCTCATCGGTATTGAATTATGCGGCATTTTAAAGAATATTATTGCGATTGGAGCCGGAGCAATTAGTGGTCTGGGTTTGGGTGATAATGCAAAAGCTCTCCTTATAAGTCGCGGAATGGTGGAAATGATTCACCTTGGAAATGCTCTGGGCGGTAATACTAAAGCATTCATTGGTTTAGCTGGAGTTGGTGATTTGGTGGCGACCTGTTCGAGTTCATTGAGTCGAAATTATACTGTCGGCTTTCGATTGGCAAAAGGTGAGAGCCTCAAAGATATTCAGACATCTATGGAGGAAGTAGCTGAAGGAGTGAATACTGTCAAGATCATGAAAGTACTTGCAGAAAACTATCGTATTAGAGCGCCTATTACAGAAACTTTGTATAAAATTATTCAAGGTAAAATGACAGTTGAGCGGGCTAATATTTATCTAATGAAATTTCCTTTTAGAGCAGATATAGATTTTTTGTAATCAACCTGGACAATCATATTCAAAATCAATCGTCATTCAATTCAATTGGCTAAACTTGCATCTTCTTAAGAATTGAAACAGGAAGATGGAAGAGACCAAAGCGCTGAATTTTATAGAACAGATCGTCGAAGAAGATCTGAAATTAGACGAATATAAGAATATAAGAACCCGGTTTCCGCCCGAACCAAATGGCTATCTTCATCTTGGGCATGCCAAATCAATTTGCCTCAATTTCGGACTGGCACAAAGGTATGGTGGGAAATGCAATCTTCGTTTTGACGATACAAACCCTGAAAAAGAAGATGTGGAATATGTTGATTCCATCAAGGAAGATGTCAAGTGGTTAGGGTTTGACTGGGATGGAGAGGAGCGCTTTGCCTCCGATTACTTTAGTCAGTTGTATGAGTTTGCAGTTGCACTAATCAAGAAAGGTCAGGCTTATGTTGATGATCAATCGGTTGAGGAGATGAGCGCTTCAAGAGGAACACCAACCCGACCGGGTAAGGAGAGTCCTTTTAGAAATCGCACCACGGGAGAGAACCTTAAGTTGTTTGAAGGAATGAAATTGAGCCAGTATAGTGATGGAGAAAGAGTATTGAGGGCGAAAATTGACATGGCCTCTCCCAATATGCATATGCGGGACCCGGTGCTTTATCGTATAAAGCATTCAACGCACCATCGAACCGGAGATGAATGGTGTATTTACCCGACCTACGACTTTGCTCATGGGCAGTCCGACTCCATTGAAAATGTAACTCACTCACTTTGTACTTTGGAATTTGAAGTACACAGGCCACTCTACAACTGGTTAATTGAAGGCCTGGAGATTTACCCAAGCAGGCAAATAGAATTCGCCAGGTTAAATCTGAGCTATACTATATTGAGTAAGCGAAAACTGCTCCAACTGGTTGAGGGGGATCACGTAACTGGCTGGGATGACCCTCGCATGCCAACGATATCAGGTATTAGACGTCGAGGTTACACACCAGAGTCGATTCGAAACTTTGCTGATAAAATTGGTATTGCAAAAAGGGATAATTTAATCGACGTTTCTTTGTTGGAGCACAGTGTAAGAGAGGATCTTAACCAGAAGGCATTACGAAAGCTAGGAATATTGGATCCCATCAAACTAATCATTACCAATTATCCGGATGATAAGATTGAGCAGATGCAGGCTATCAATAATCCCGAAGATGAAGCAGCAGGAAAGAGAGATATTCCATTTTGCAACGAACTTTATATTGAGCGATCTGATTTTATGGAAGATCTACCCAAAAAATTTTTCAGGCTGGGACCTGGCAGGGAAGTACGCTTAAAATTTGCCTACATTGTCCAGTGCACAGATTTTAAGAAAAATGCAAATGATGAAGTTGAAGAGGTCTATTGCACCTACGATCCTAATACACGAAGCGGTTCGGATACTACGGGTAAGAAAGTAAAAGGAACATTGGGATGGGTGTCGGCTATGCATGCGATTGACTGTGAAATAAGGCTCTATGACCGACTTTTTTTAACAGCAAATCTCGGCGCAATAGAGGATGACTTCAGCAATCACTTAAATTCAATGTCATTAGAGGTGATTTCAAAAGCCAAGATTGAACCCTCACTCCAGGACGCCAAGCCGGGAGATCAATTTCAATTTGAACGTCAGGGATATTTTATCGTTGATCTAGATTCAAGTATCGATAACCTCATTTTCAACCGGACTGTTTCTTTGAGAGATAATTGGGGAAAGTAAAAGCCAGACAATAAGTATCTTTGGAGATTAGATACCGTTTTAGTTAAAACATCATACTAATTCCGGGAGTTATGAATCGGGGAAAATATTCGATGTCATCTCTGAAGACTTCAATTCCGGTTCCGCTGAAATTATCTTGACCATCAAAAGTGTAGTTTCTAATGTTTTTCCTGTTGTAGATGTTTACAATATTGTAAGTTCAAGTAATAAGTGCAATTTTCCTTTGTAGCACTTTGTAAGTTCAAGTTTGCGTTTAGGTAATTAAATTTTCTAACAGGGCGTTCATTGATTTTGTTTTCAACAACTTTGATTTGCTCCTCTGTAACAAATCTAATATCTGTTTTCTTAGGATAAAACCTTCTGATTACCCCAATCCTATTTTCAACTGTCCCTTTATCCTGACTAGTATAGGGACGAGTGAAATAGGCATCCACATCAAGGGATTGAGCAATCAACTCATGTTTAGAAAATGCCATATCATTATCAAAAGTGAGTGTTTCCAGTTTGTGTTTATCCTGAGAGAGTTCCTCCACAATAGCTTCGGCCATTTGATCGGCATTTTTACTGTGCATCTTTCTGATTCTGGTAAAAAGACTTGCTCGGTCTGTCATCACCAACAAAGAGCCTTTGTGGTTTTTACCCATCATTAAATCGACTTCTATATCTCCCAATCGTTCCCTTTTGTTAATGATCTGGGGTCGCTGTTCAATTGATACCCTATTCGGGATAATACCTCTACGATCTTTTCTGTTTCCTCGTTTGCGCCTTCGTTTGCCATGTTTTAGATATGTGTATAGTTGTTTGTATTCTTGGTTCTCCTGGCGGTTGGTGTGCTTACATTCCCATATCCATTGGTAAATCCATTCATGGCTAAGTGGACATTCTCTCGTTTTCTTTCCCTGATGGCTGATCAATTCAGGACTCCATCTATCTTCTTGGAGCCGGTTAACTATCCAGTCTTTCATGGGTTTGGTGAAAATCACTCTTTTTGGCTTTTCTTGATGACGAAGATTGGTCCTCCTTTGTGCATTTGCTGTTCGATAGACACCAGCTCCCCTACCTCTTGAACCCACATTTCGCTTAAGCTCACGTGAGATCGTAGACGGGTGAAAATGAACGATACAGGCAATCTCCTTTTGAGTAGCTCCTGTTTTCAATAATGCTTCAATTTGATACCTTTGATCAATACTGAGATGTGTGTAGTTTTTTGACATTTTGCAATCCAAAGATTGCACTGCTCAGGCAATTGAAGGATGAAAAAGCCCTTAAAAGCTTTTTCATCCTTCAATTGCACTTATTAGTTGATCTCAGCGTTTACAATATTCAAATAAGCATTTATTTCAACTTTTCTCAAGATCCAGGATTTATCAACTTTTAGATTGAGGGTGTGATATGCCGGAAGTCTGCTGGAGTTTTTATTAGCAACATCAAAAAATATCTTAGTATCACCATTTCGGACTGTTTCCCCGACAACTTGGACATCCGCAGGCGAGTATGGTTGGCCAGTATGATAGGTCAAAAGTGCACTAACCGTAAAATTTTTAGCAAATTTAAAGACGTTGTTTAGGGTAATTGAATGCCGGCGGTCGAAGTCTCTAAAGGTTTCTAAGCCAAGTCGTTTTTGATTTTGTCTTTACTATATCTATGGTAACAGATAGTAAATGTCTATTTTGCAGTTGATGCCTGGTTGTGAATTCAAAGCCACGACTTATTCCTTTAACCGTATTAAATGGCACATCTATAATAGCTACGCCTGCAATACGATTGAAGAAATCAAGGCGGTAGTCATCAAAAAGACGTTTATTGTCTTTGTAGTAGATATTCAGTAGCAGGTTAGTTTTTTCAGCTATGTAATTAA
The DNA here is from genome assembly GCA_963664285.2 of Cyclobacteriaceae bacterium. GTDB lineage: Bacteria > Bacteroidota > Bacteroidia > Cytophagales > Cyclobacteriaceae > JAJCYL01. The sequence continues at coordinate 170,866 of CAXXNX010000019.1, read as the reverse complement.
GCGATCCAGTGTAGTGAATACCTTTACTACTTTTCTTAAACGGTTCGACCTGGCCGATAAATGACTTGGTTTTTTGAAAATTATCGGGCTGATAATAAATGCCGTAAGCTAGATTGAGTTTTAACTCATCTAATAAATTGTAACTAACAGCAGTTCGAGGTCCAAAAGTGATTGAATTAGTGTAGTCTTGACCCGACAATCGGAGACCCCCCATAACTGTTAGTGAAGGTGTCAAATTATAAGATTCCTGTAAATAAGCAGCAATTGTATAACCATCAAATTTGGAGTCTAAATCATAACTGTCAGTTAAAATGGTGTCGAGTGTGGATTCGGCACGGTTTGTTCTTTCCTCAAGATAGCGGTATGCGGAAGAGAATTTCTTAAATTCTAAACCAAATTCCAGGCTATGATCAGCGTGGAAATCCCAAATGGAATTTTGATTGACAATAAAGATCTTAGTGTTGCGATTGTCAATATTATCATCACTCACTGAAGACTCAAATTTAAAGTCTGACTCCTTATTTAGGAATTGGTAACCTACGGTTGTTAGGGCATAAAATTTGTTATTTGGCAACCATTTCCAGTTTAGCCAATTATAAAAACCTTTGCGATTGCTGTCAAAGAAGTCATCTCTCAGAATGGCCTGCTCGCGCATGAAAAACTTATCCTGAGTAAATAAAAGACTGAAAGTGAAGAGATTTTCTTTATTTGGTTGGTAGTTATATTTTCCCCATAGGTCATAAAAAATTGGCTCAATGCCCAGGGGATCATCATCCTTATCTATTTGACCTAATAAAAAATCAACATAGCCCCTTCTGGCTCCAAAAAAAGCACTCGATCTTTGACTGATTTTTTGCTTTCTGATAATTGACGCATTGATTATATCCAATGAGATTTTTGTTTCTGTTTTACTGATGTTATCCGGAGTTCTTATACTGATGATTCCTGATATTTTGTCGGTATATCGTGGTGAGAATCCTCCCGTTAAAACTTTTGTCTCCTCAACGAAGTCCGTATTTATCACACTAAATACACCATCGAATTCCTCTAGATGAAAAGGTTCGTAGATCTCAAAATTATCAATGTAGATAGCAGTCTCATCGGGATGCCCTCCCCTGATCCTTGCTTTTGATGAAAACTCTGTATTAGCTACACCAGGCACCAGGCTAAGTGTGCGGTAAATATCTCTGGCAAAATTAGGCGAAAAAGTAATTTCTTCGGAACTGAGTTGGTGTGGTCTCAGTTCTGCCGTCTGAATATTAAATAGCCCGGGAGTTATTTCAATCCCTTCTAATTCTACGAAGGCTTCCTCGAGCTCGATATCCAGGATCTGATCAGTTTCTAGATCTAAAGTCTCCTCAACTTTTTTGAAACCTACCATGTGAACAAAAACTTTAGTTCTTGAAGCGGTTAGATTTCCGATTTCAAACCTACCCTCCAAGTCGGTCACAGAGCCTTTTCCGGTATCGCCAATTACAATACTTGCAAAAGCTATCGGTTCTTTAGTATTACAATTTGTGACCTTACCCTTTAGTGAGTAACTGCTTCCTTTGTCTTTTTTTTGAATTTTGGGCTGATTTTTAGCATTGAGGATCACATTCTTATTATCAATAAATTGATGGATAATGTTAGTCTTTTCAAATATTAGCTGTACAAGGTCTTTCAGGTTTGAGGTAGAGAATCTGCCACTTACGACCTGATCGTTCACAATCTCAGAGATGTATGAGAACTTTATCTCAAAATTTGCCTCAATGTCTTCAAGTACTGATCTTAACGGAGTCTCTCTATAAGTCAAAACGGGACTCAGCTTATCCTGCGCTTTGATGTTAAGCATGGATAACAGAAATAAAATCATAAATGGAGTAGCCTTTATGGAGAGTTTCATTTGAGTTTCTGAATTTAAGAAAACCTAATCGTTCTCGGGTTATACTCTTACTTACTCTGCCTTTAAACACCTTAACTAATTGATTATTAATTAGTTAAGGTGTTTTTTTAATTTATAATTCCGACATAGTGCCGACAATAGGTCAGAAACTGTCAAATTAGAGTATTTTCAATTGGCATCTAAGGTCTCCTAAATCTTGCACCTCAAGCGAGTGCATATCAGACACATAACGACTGAGCTAACCGGAGCGGCGGTCAGCGACGTTCAATCTCAGAGTCCGCGCCCAACCGCCGCTCCGGTTGAGCGCTTTGTTAGGCAATTTTACATTGATTGGGCACCGACATATAACAAACCAGAACATATAAACCAGAAAGCCCATTGACTTAAGTGAAGATAGTTCTTTTTATCTTTCGTTAATAAGGCCAATTGAATAAACCATGCCACACCCCACAACAAAAACAAGACACTCAATGATAATGTTAGAGTTCTTTCGAAGGAAATGATGTCCGTAAGCGATATCAGGAACAAGACTACTGATAGTATCAACAAGTCTATTGTGATCATTTGAAATGCGCACATTGATTGAATCCAGTGCTTTTCCACAACACCGAAGTTATCTAATTTATCCTTACCTGCGATTCTTCTGGGTGAGGTACTTAAAGACTCTTTTGTTCCAACAAATGTATGAGCGACAAGCGCCAATAAAGTTATCATAGCGGCAATCAATACTGGTATATTCATTTTCGCTCCCTCATATTATTTTTGTTGTCTAACGTTCAATTCAACCGCCGACGAAGGAGGTCGGTTTGAAATTGCTGGTTATGTGGTGTTTAAACATGACTCATAAAACGACTCTCTTGACGAGCTACATACTATTTGAGCAACAATAAGTGGCATTGTAGATACTTCTTGATGCCTAAATTCGAATAATATCTCCATATTTTGTGTTATCAATGAATTAAAAGTTGCACAATCTGATGCAGATACCTCAATGCTTTCCTAAGTTCCATATTTTGTTTCTTGCCTAACGGCGGTGCATGTTGACGAAATAAGATCAAGGTATCTGACCCCTTGATTTCTCTTAAGCAATATTACAGAGTTTTATCAAATTCAATCAAACACTTAGCTCGGTCCGACCCGGTTATTGTGTGTCTCAGCTTCCCAAGCTGGACGGCGCTGGGAGAGACAATCTCAAGGAAGATGGTCAGGTGGTGGAGAAACGAAGGCGCTGGCAGGTTCAAGGAACGATCCGATGGCCTGGCGCTCGAATGGGTCCGCAAAGTCCGCAAACAGAGCCCAGTTTCTGTTCTCCCATTTCAGCCATGAATGGCTCAGTGGAGTTCCGTCTGGCAGCACATCCGGCATTGCATCGTGACTGCCCCATGCCTCGCTCCGCATGACGTATAGCTCGTAGAGCGCGTATTTTTTTTGCCGAATCTGATCGAGGAGCGGGGGGTACCTTGCTTCGTCCGATTCTCCTTCCGTGGCGGTGGCCTCTATCTTCGTGAGTACGCGTTCAAGCTCCCAGATCTCCTTTCGCAGTGCTGCGATGTCATCCGTTGCAACCGCCACGGTGAGTATCCACATCAAGTAGACAAGACCCCCCTCCTCCGATCCGTCATTCAAATCACGGACCGACTGAGGGAGAGGGGTCAGTGCATTGTACGCTCTAAGATACCCGTACTCGTAGTTGATCCGAATGAGGCCAGGATCGACTTCCAATGGACCATGAACAACAATCCCTGGCTCGATGAACACCACCGCGCCTGGAGCTTCCAAGGCGTGGAGCCTGTCGCTTTCGGACACCTCGTTGAGCATGATTTCGATCGTCCGCTGTATCGAATCAAGTAGTCCGTACCTACTCCTGTGGCTGAAACGATCATCACGGGGAAACGCACGAGGGTAGGTGGCAATCGCGAGCACAGAGGCGGCACCGGCATCAATGGCAGCGTGCAGTGGAAGTGAATCCTTCAGCCCACCGTCCCCCACGCTTCATGCCACTGGATCTTCTCCAGTTTTGCACGGTCATCGGCCGCGGCCGCAGCCAGCTGATCCGCATACGTCTTTACGTCTAGGTGGTAGGAGAGAACCAGGCGCTCCGCGAGCCAAAGACGATTGGGATCGCCGATGACGCGATTGCTGCATTGATCAGGCGGTCCTTCAGATTTGCTCCCAGTACGTTGGCCCCTGGTCCAGTGTTTCCCTCTCGCGGCAATTCAGTGAGCATCCTCCGGGCGTACGCCTTCTCATCAACAAAGTACGGATGTCCGTCAACGGCACTGACAAAAACCAGTCGCAACTGCAAAATTGACTGTGTTGGGGTCGGCATGACTCTATGGAGCAGTTCTCTTGTTGGCTCCAATGAGTAAACTTGGTCAGCAGACAGTAGTTTTGTAACCAGAGCGTTCGCTACGTTTAGCTTGTCCGCGGTTATCCCTGCCAGGACCAGAGGTCCCACTATTCCAAAGAGATTTGTGAGAAACGCGGTTCCCGCCGCAATACCGAGACTGCCAGCCAACAAATCAGAGAGTCCGGAACTAGTCGCCTCGCTATCTAGATTGATGCCTAGCTCCTCAAGGAGAGCCTCGACTTCAAGGTACTGAGAACTTTTTGTGTACATCTCGTCGGAGCTGCTCAGGCCTAGCCACAGGTTCCCAAGTTCCGTTCCTGCCCTGCTCTTCCAGCTTGCAACGTCCAACGCATTGACAGCTCCCACAGACGTGCCCGTGACTACACCTAAGCTCATAAGGTGCCTGGCGCGCTCTAAGTGGAGGATCACTCCGGCCTCGAAGCTACCTGTAGCCCCCCTCCGCTCAATGCCAGCGCCATTTTTCCGGGCACAGTATCCAACGGGGTCCATAAACGCCATTGGTGTTGTTGATCCTGGGTGAGAAGAGCCGGTGGATGATTCGGCTGGTGGTTCAACAGAACCAAACTTCGCGGGTCGGCCACCGCTCCCTATGCCCATGTGTCCGGCAATCGAGTCCAAGGCGCGCTGGGTCGATTCCTTCGAGTTGCGTTCCCGGTTGGCTATCTGACCTTCCAAAATCCTGGCCAACTCCTCCAGTTTGGGGACGGGAATGATACGGCGGGCCTTCTCCAAGTCTTCGAGTGTGCGAGCGCGTTGATGCCCGACGGAGAGTATCGGAGGAGCCGCCATGTCAAACGCTTGCTCAAGGGCGGCCTTTAGCTTTAGGGGGATGAGATCGGCGACTTGTCGTGTAGATATGCGCTTTGAGAATTCAGATAGCGCCACAACGGCGTGTTCCTCACGGCATTCGGCAATCGGTATCGACTTGCCGCCGACTCTGAGACTCGCTCTATTGGCCGCTGTCTTGGACTGGTTTCTCTTTCATGACGGTGGTGCTCCTTGGTCTTACCCAAGCCGATGGAATGGATAGGTAAATCGAATCAGGAAGTTCGTTAAATCCTATTCTACAAAAGGTCGATCGAACACATATCTATTCTCTGTTTTAATGATTTATTTGACATTTACTTGTTACGCATAACATAATATTCTACTGCCAATAGCGGCATTAATCCAAATCTAAGAGCATTCTATCCTGGATAAAACATTTAGAGAGAATTATTTTATTTTCGCCGCATAATATGATCTATTATCGCAAATAACTGCCAAATGCCGTATAATATGCTACATTTGCGGTATTATCCACCACTATTGTATTCTTTGTGAAAAATGATAAATGTTCGGAGGTGGATTTGAATAGTCTACCCCTTTTGATACTCTCTTCTAACTGTCACAACCATTTCATTGTTATGATGAGATGTAACTCTTGCCTGTTTTGGCTTGAAAAACTCTAATAAACTGATAAAGTGAAGCATATACGTTCATTTAAAATCTTTTGGGAGGATGAAAGTGATAGGCTCAGTTTCACTTAAACTCATTTCAACTTTTTCCCTGGGCTTACCAAAACGATAACTGAGGTAAACTTCTATGGCCCTCATGTTTCCTTTCTCTATTAGTGATCGGAGTTTATCAAACACAAACGACCTATCAATCTTATTATCTAAAGTCTCTATCAATTTGATCTCATCGGCCTTTGGTTTTCTGCCTGATCCTTCTCTTTTGCCTCCTCTCATCATTGAAAAAATTTGATTAATCAAAGATAACGAGGTTGCCCACTCTTTTTTATAGTGTAATCAAAACTATCTGATGTGCCACCTAACATAGGTATTTTTTAGGTACTTGTGGGACTTCCCTAAATTGATAAAATGAAGTTAATCAGAGTCAGTTTTAGAAGTATCAATGCCAATATTCAATACTGGTTTTTGACTTTTTTAGTGTTCTTTTGTGTGCAAGGATTATTTTTTTGAGCTGTATTTTCTTTAAACATTGGATTGCATTCAATTGAAATAGCTGGAAATGTTGGTAGCCCTAATAGTATTCACCATCTATTATTTCTTTATTCATAAAAAAGGGAGGCTTACTCAGGATGATTATAAAGAGGTAATATTTTACTATGTTGTTTTAATTGTGATTTTCGCCATAATCGAAGCTGTATTTTTCTAACCAGAATGAAAAAGTCAATTTTCGCTGGCCTTAACCCGAAAAATTCATAGTAGACAATAAAAAACAGGCATAAATTGCTTATATTGAGATAGTTAGACAACAAAATAAGCAATTAATTTATGCCTGAATATAAGGAAAAAGATACCGTATTTTATCGAGGAAAACAAGCTTTTAAATTTGATTTTTCAGCATCAGCGATTAGCTCAGACGGAGCGATATTGTTAAGTGAAAAAGTAGAGAGAAAGACTGGTCTATTAAAAAGCTTTGCCGCACTGATTCCTGACTATCGAAACCCCTTTTTTATCGAATACACTTATGAAGAAATGCTTCGCCAACGGGTGTTTTTAATGATGCAGGGCTATCAGGATTGCAATGACGAACAAAAACTCCGAGAGGATCCGGTGATCCGTAAAGTACTAGATAGCGGATTATGTTCCCAGCCTACTTTAAGTCGATTTGAAAACAAGGCCGATCGGAGTCTGATCTACCAGATGAGTCAATGGTTTGTAGACCGTTATGTAGAGGAGTTGAAAGAGAAGACTGATCAAATCATCATTGATGTAGATGGTACCGATGACCCTACTCATGGATCCCAACAACTCAGTTTGTATAATGGCTATTATGGACAGACTATGTACCATGAGTTGTTCTTTAAGGACGGGAACACCGGTCAGGTCATTTTACCAGTACTACGTCCGGGCAATTGTCACTCTAACAAATGGTTTGTGGCCTTATTGAAAAGGATTGTCATTAAAATCAGAAAAAAACTGCCCTCAGTAAAGATCCTTATTCGAGCGGATAGTGGCTTTTCAGGAGCATCTTTTTATCGGATAGCTAAGCAGTTTGACCTTCAATTTTGTTTAGGTATTAGTAGTAATGAAGTTTTAAAGACTTTTACCAAACAGACTATCATTGAAGTAAAAAAGGAATATGCTTCAAAAATCATCAAACATCAAGAGTTTGTTGGCCCGTTTACTTACCAGGCCAAAAGCTGGGATCGTTCTGAAAAGCTGTACGCCAAAGTGGAGTCTACCGGAAAAGGAATGAATGTCCGTTACTTTGTGAGCAACTTTGAAGCGATGACCGCTCAACAGATTTACTTTGATTTTTATGTCAAGCGAGGTGATGCCAGTGAAAATCGAATAAAGGAACTCAAAAACATGACTTATTCCGACCGGCTTTCCTGTCATCGCTACTGGGCCAATTTCATGCGTTTAATCATCGCTACCCTCTGTTATGAAATGTTCCGGCAGATTAAATTATTAATTGCCAAAACAAAACACCACTTTGCTAAACGATGGCAAGTGGACAATATCCGGCTTTACCTGATGAAGATTGGGGCGTGCCTGAAAGAAAGGAAAAGATCATTGACAATACAATTCTCAAGAGCCTTTAGATATCAATACCTGCTGGGCGATTTGCTTACGGTGAACTGACCGATCAGTTAAACAGTTTAGTTTAATCAAAAAAATGTTCTTCCATAAGAACACAATAGAGCTTTGACTGAAAATTGAAAAATTCTAACAAAAAAACGCTCTAATGTCCTTTGAAATCCAGAAACCTGGTTGATCTTCAAATTAATACATACACTCCAATCAAAAATAGTTAGCAACCCATTATTAATCCCAAAATTGGTGGCCTATGAATAATGCGGGTTAACCCACTATGTTGCCACCTTCTCATACCACACCGTCACCAACCCACGATTAAAACTCCCTGCAACATAATCTTAGTCAGTACCAGCCTCATGCACGCCCACATCCTGGGCCGTTTTTATAGTGTAGCTAAACGCCCCTCGCGCGCGCGTATTGATGTGTGTATAATCTTCTGCGGTCTCTAAATGGCCTTTTTTACTCCCTTTTTTATAGTGTAGGAAAACTCATTTATTGCTCAAAAATGGACTTTTCTGATTCCTTTTTATAGTGTCCGTTTTTGTCCTATTCTGGAACGTAAATCTTCGGTTTCTCGCACGAACGAGCCAACCAATGACCAGCGATTGGAAAGTGGTTTGACTTTACGCTTAAAAAGCAAAAGTTTTAGTCGCTCGTCTACTACATCGTAGCCGAAGACCACACAATCAACAGCCGTTAATAACTTCTCGGTACCGGCATAATACATCGACATTATTTATCTATTAAGTTGGATGCCAAAAATCAAATTAGCTGCATTTACCAGTCAAGGATCAGATAACGGGTTCTTCCACTACACAACCTATGCAAAAATAACTTTCTAATTTATATGATTTAAAATTTTGGATTTATTTGAAATAAACGTAGTTGACGTTTAAGAATAATTTGTTTAAATTCGGATAACACTCAAATCGTAATGCGGGATACGATGAATTCAAAGAACGAAAATTCAGGTTTGACCACAAGAAAATGGACTTTTCTGGTCAGCCGGGTGGCTGACGGAGATGAGCAGGCCTTTGGTGAAATTTACCTTCATTTTTATAACAAACTCCTCAGGTACGGTTGTATCATTCTGCCCAGTCTCGATACCGTAACAGATGCTGTCCAGGACCTTTTTGTCTGGATCCTGCGCAATCCGGGTAAGATCAGGTGTGTTGAGAATTTCGAAATCTATCTGTTTCAATCACTGAAAAGAAACCTTCAGCAAGCTATGAAGAAACAGCTCAGAAAATCGATGGCAGAAAGAACGACATTTCGACAGGCTCAATGTGACACAAGGACTTAATTAGGCCAACTTTTGAGACAACATTTAGTCATAAACAGCCTGAGAGAATAAAACCGGATTTAAAATATTATTCATCACTAAAACCTTAACAAAATGGCTTCAAACAGAGGACTTGCCTATATCAAACCAGGCGTCGTGGAAATCCAGAGTATTGATTTCCCCGAACTTGCACTGGTAATCGACAATGCCATCACGGCGTAATCCTGAAAATCGTATCCACAAATATTTGTGGCAGTGATCAGCACATGGTGCGGGGCAGAACCACCGCTCCGGAGGGCCTCATCCTGGGACATGAAATAACAGGCGAAGTACTGGAAAAAGGGCGGGATGTAGAGTATCTGGAAGTAGGAGACCTGGTCTCCGTTCCTTTCAATATCGCCTGTGGCCGTTGTCGCAACTGTAAAGAACAGAAAACCGGTATTTGCCTGAATGTGAACGAAGGTCGTACCGGAGCCGCTTATGGCTACGTAGACATGGGTGGTTGGATTGGCGGGCAGGCTGAATACGTGCTTGTTCCCTATGCTGATTTCAATCTTCTAAAATTCGCGGACAAGGCTCAGGCCATGGAAAAGATCCGCGATTTGACCCTCTTGTCAGATATCTTTCCCACGGGATACCATGGTGCCGTAACCGCCGGCGTGAAGCCCGGTGCCATAGTTTATGTGGCGGGTGGCGGACCTGTGGGTTTAGCTTGTGCTGCTTCCTGTCATTTATTGGGCGCAGTGGTGGTCATCGTTGGAGATTTGATTCCCGAAAGGCTTGAACAGGCCAGAAGCTTTGGATGCGAAACTGTGGATCTGAGAAAGGATGCGACCTTGGCCGAACAAATCACTGAAATCGTTGGGGTTCCTGAGGTAGACTGCACGGTAGACTGTGTGGGTTTTGAAGCCAGAGGTCATGGTCATGATCACAGCGTTGAACAACCGGCGACAGTATTGAATGCCGCTATGGAAGTCACCCGTGCAGGGGGTGGAATTGGTATACCTGGTCTTTATGTGACAGGCGATCCCGGAGGCGTCGATGACAATGCGAAAATTGGCAACCTGGGTATCCGCATCGGTCTGGGTTGGGCTAAGTCACATCATTTCACAACCGGTCAGTGTCCGGTGATGAAGTACCACCGCAACCTGATGCAGGCCATCCTTTATGACAAGATCAAAATCGCGGATGCGGTGAATGTGCAGGTGATCACCCTCGATGATGGGCCTAAGGGTTACCAGGATTTCGACAAAGGCGCAGCCAAAAAGTTTGTCATCGATCCCCATGGAATGGTACCGGCTTAATTACTTTAGAGAATTAGGTATTTAGGTATAATTGAAACAGGCTTTGATTTATTTTTAGAAAAGGCGAATAAGCGCACGTTTACGTGGTGAAACAGGTCGGGAGATTTTCTGGGATTTGCTAATTAGTGTCTCTAAGAAAACAGCGAGTTTTAGGTCGTATTAAAATATTGCTTAAAATGGAACAATGAAAAAATCACTCACCTTGCTGACTAATAAAGGGTGACTTTGCTTTTATTCATTGTTTTTGATGGTTTTTGATAAAAATAGCCGGGTTTTAGCCTGGCCAGGACGCACTTCTGCCAGTGCCTAATCCTTATTAAACAGCTAAAAGGTGATGGCTAAGTTCTAAATAACACAGCAATTATTATTATCTTCGCTATATGATATCAAGTCAAGAGATCAAAAATTTATTTGCACAATTGCCGATAAGTTCCCAAACCGAATTGTTGGATGAGTTGCTCCAGGAGCAGGAATTACAAGGCAAAGTATTGATTGCCGCTCAACAACAAATAGCAGAGAAAAGAAAGAAGAAACCCTGTCCAAATTGCACAAGCGAGAAGGTATATAAGAGGGGCAGACAAAAAGGTGTGCAGATGTATCAGTGCAATGAATGTAAAAGATGGTACAGTGAAACAACAGGGACACCTTTGTATGACATCAAGCTTAAATCAAAATGGCAATCTTATCTGCGCTGCATGGAGCAGGGCATGCCGATAAAAAAGATAGCAAAACAAATCGGAATAAGCATCCAGACAAGCTTCGACTGGCGGCATAAGATATTGAGTTCACTAAATGAGTTTGTTCCCGAACAGTTATCCTCGGAAGTAGAATGTGATGAATTGGAACTGGCACTTAACAACAAGGGCAGTCGAAATTTAGATAGGGCAGCAAGAAAGAGGGGAAACGATTTCATACAAAGGAATATGGGAAAGGAAGAGGTCACAGTTGTCCAGGTAGTAACAGCGGTTGAACGCAAGGGGGAGAAGTACCTTAAAGCTGTTGCATCAAAACGGCTGAGCAAAGAAGAAATTTCAAAGGCATTGGATGGGAAGTTGGCCTACGGTGCAACCTTGATTACAGATAAGCACCCTTCTTATAAGGCTTTTGCCAAAGACAACCCCTCCATAAAGCACAAAGCGCTATTGGCCAAAGATCATGTGGATAGAGATGATAAAACAATCCATCTGCAAAAAGTAAACAATGTTCACACTCAACTTAGGACATTCTTACGCCCATTCAATGGTGTCAGTTCCAAATATTTGCAAAACTACCTAACAGCTTTAATTGGTATGCTTATGCTGACCGAATAAGAGAGCGGATGCGGCTAAAACAACTTTGAAACAATGGTTTCTGACTATGCTATTAACGGATCAAGCCTATCATCTGTATGAGCCATATTCGGGTTGGAAAAGCCTTTTTTGCATTCTAATTTGTGGTGTTAGATGTGTTCTACACCACAATCTAGCAAAACAAAAACCCCGAAAAAGCCCTATTCGGCCGATTTCGGGGTTCTTTATCCTTTCAAACCTCTTTTAACTCTTTGATTATCAGAATCTTAATTTATTCAAAGACGCCCTATTTAAACAAAATGCTGTTATAATTAGAACTTAGGGTGATTAAGCTGCTTGTTTCTGGCAATTGGCTTGCTGCTGGGCGGCCAGACGGTCAGCCTGGAGTTTACGCCCGATCTTGTGAAGGTTGTAGGCAGTAATGGCCAACCCGATGTAGCTATTGAAAGTTTTGCGGGTACGGTTCGGGCATCGGTCCAATCCCCGGTGTTCCAGCTCATTAATGTTGGATTCGATAGCAGAATGCTTGTTTTTCAACCTTTTGAAGGCTGGCGCTGATTCGATGGCTTTTTCTTCTTTGTTTAACCTACCCTTTTTAGGCATGATCACTTCTGGGATGAAGGTTTGCAGAGTTGCTTTATCCTCTTTATCGGAAAACCCCTTGTCGGTGCTCAGGCTTTGGATGGGGTATTTCTCAGCGATACGCCGGGCAATTGATAGGGTAAGTTGGTTGTCGGTTTGTTTTTCAGCTATTTGCCAGTCTATGAGTAAATGGTATTGATCCGAAGTGATGGCCAGATTCTTACCGATCTCCACATTGGGGTGCAGTTTGCCTTTTTTGATCATTTCGGCATAAGGTTGAAAGATGGAAAAGACTTTTTCGGCATGGGGAATGGTCTCTGCTCTGATCAACCGCCTGTCGAGCAACTCGATGTGCTTTTCCAACATCTCAAGATAATAGGTCAATGCCATCAGGGCTGCGAACTCCTCGATAGAGTTTCCCTGATGTTTTTCCAACATTTGGCCCACTTTCTTGCTCAAAGCACGGGCTTTAGTCAGATAGGAAGTGGCAGCCTGCTCTACCCGCTCCTCTTTGTTTTTTCCTCCTGAGCCGGTGGTCCTGCCCACGCTGCGCATCAGCCTTTTGAGGGATCTGCGCCAATCCCCGGACTTACGCCAGCCAGTAAAATACCTTTTTGAGACCAATAAATCAGCTACATCTATACACTTTCTGGCACTGTCCCATAGCAGGTTGTAGTCGGTAGGAAAGTGGGTGTCGGTTTCTACCACGAAACTATCGGTCTTGCAACGCAAGGCAACTTCCTCCCCTCCGGTTTTTCCTTTTTTTTTTAAACACCTGGTGACCTGCTGCTACGATTACATCATTGATGCCGATGAGCAGTTCATCGTCCAGCAAGGTCACATTGTCATAAATGTTCTGGTACTTATACTGTTTGCCCACAGAGTAGTCGGTAGGTAGCACCCCCATAATGCCCCGTACCAACGTGTCGTAATTGGAGATATGGTGTAACTCATCGTAAGAGATGTTCATGCACAGGCGCACCTGGGCCAATACGAAGACCTCCCACAGACTCATACCCTCACGGCCCGTCTTTTTCTTTCCCTCAATGAGTTTGGAAGAAAGTAATTCAAAAATACGCTGGTTCCATTCAGGTTGGACATAGATATATTGAAGGGCGGCTGCCAGGGCAGCTAAGTGGCTTTTAGTTTTCACCGGAGCCTCTACTTGCTCGATGGGTGTGCATCCCAGGGTAAGTTGGGGCTGGAAGGATTTCCTCATGGTTTGTATTTATATCGGTTATATGCAATATAATGATTAATCCTGATAAACCAACCGAAAAAATCGTTTCTTTTCTACACTGAATGAACAAAAAAAGGACAGGGATTTTACTCCCCGACAGACCAAAAAGCCTGCGAATCTCAAAGTGAATTCTTTGGGGTTTTTGAATGGAAAACCTTCAAATGGCCAATTAACAGGCTACAACGCAACTGTTCTTGATAATATTTGTGAATTTGATAATTCTACTGAATCAGATTCGAGAATAATTCAGCGCTGATTTGATGGAAAAAATACGAATATGATGGATAATCAGCATATTAGCCTGTTTTCATACAGACACTATTTAATGAGATTCCTGTATCGCTACGCTCACAGAAATCCCGGTTCTATTTGTCGTCATTCCTGCGCATGCAGAAATCCCGATAATTAAGTCCAATCGCCAACTTCATCTTATCTAAACGGCATTGAAACTTAAATGATTAATACTTTCTTTTAATAAAAATATGTACTATGAAATCGAAAAAAATGAAACGGCGAGCGTTTGCAAAAGCTTCTCTCGCCTTAACCGCATTAGCAACAATGAGTCCTCCTAACATACTTAGATCCAAGCCGAAACTCAGTGACGAAATTGTCGGACATGGTGATTTCAAATACCGGGTCCATCGGCAATGGGGAGATCTGGATCTTGCGAAACGACCTGTGAAGAACTGCCACGAAATGGTGCAGGATTCAAAAGGCAGATTGATCATGGTCGGTGATCACATCAAAAACAACATCCTCATCTATGACAAATCAGGTAAGCTGCTTGATTTTTGGGGCATCAGCTATGAAGGTGGTCACGGCTTGACGCTGTGGGATGCCGGCGGAGAAGAATTTTTGTTCATCTGCGACCACCACCGGCACCATGATCAAGGCCACCTTGGATGGACGTGAGTTGATGCGTATTGGGCACCCGTCCGGCTATGGAGCATACGCTGAGGGCGATAAATTCGCACCTACCGAGTCAACCATTGGTCCCAATGGTGATATCTATCTCGCAGATGGCTATGGGTCTCAATATGTCCTCCAATTCAACAAAGAAGGAGAATTCATCCGTAAAATTGGCGGGGGAGAAGGAGACAATGACGATCAGTTCCGAACGGCTCACGGCGTATGCATTGATGATAGGGACAAGGACAACCCCACTTTATTAGTCACGTCCAGGGCACACAATTGCTTTAAGCGCTTTACGCTGGACGGTAAATACCTGGAAACCATGTGCTTCCCGGGAGCTTTTGTTTGTCGCCCGGTGATCGATGGCGATAATTTGTATGCCGGTGTCTGCTGGTCATCGGCCACAAAATTTAACGCAGAATCACCCGAAACAACCCATCCTTATCACATTAACCCCAATTCGGGTTTTATCACCATCCTGGATAAAAACAATAAGGTTGTTTCAAACCCAGGTGGTACAGCGCCAAAATATGTCAATGGTGAACTGCAGCCTATCCTCCAGGAGATACCTATGATCAAACACGGCCACGATGTCTGCATCGATGATGATAAAAACGTTTATATCTGCCAGTGGAATGCTGACAATACTTATCCGGTGAAGCTAGAAAGAGTATAAACTGTGATTTGATATTGAGATTGATATTGACATTAGAAGATATTCATTTTGGACTGGTATCTTCCACAGTCATTAATCAGCTCACTCTTATTTGGCCTGACGGAAGTGTTGAGTTACCAATGATGCGGAACCGAACAGTACACTCATCTTCCATCAGTCTGAGGCAGGACCGGCCACGTTACAACCCCGGAAAGCGATCAATCCACCGCTCTCTGATATTTCGAGCAAATCTGGAATTGCTTTCAGACATCAGGAGAATCTTTTTATTGATTTTGCGGTTGAGCGGCTGGTTACCCCACTTTTTGTCCACGGAGGGACCCAAACTGGCCAAAGGGGACATTAACGGCGATGGATTAGACGATTTCTATGTTGGAGGGGCAAAAGATCAGGCTGGTGGCCTGTATTTACAACAAAAGGATGGAGAATCCTATTTCACGGCGGGTAATGTTGTGGCATTTGAGAAAGACAGGTTGTGCGAAGACATAGGCGCCACATTTTTCGATTTTGACGTAGACGGAGATCTGGACCTGTACGTCGTAAGCGGGGGAAGTGAGCCGGACAAGGGCATCAGGGTCCAGGACAGGTTGTACGTGAACAACGGAAAGGGAGAATTCAGATCAGATCCTGATGCACTACCGGAGTTAAGATACAATGGCTCTTGTGTGGTGTCCGGAGATTTTAACGGGGACGGTTACCCGGATCTCTTTATAGGCGGACGGTCCACGCCACACGAATATGGCAACCCCGGAGTGAGCAGGATTTTGATCAACAACCGTCAAGGCTCGTTTTCAGATCGTACTTCCGGATTTTTAAGCGATGACGGACGTATTGGTTTGGTAACAGATGCGGTATGGCTGGAGGACACGCGGGAACTGGTGATCGTTGGAGAATGGATGCCCATTACCATCTATTATTATGGCCCCCAGGAAGCAGTGATCACCGAAATACCTCATTCTTCCGGTTGGTGGAATGCCATTCATGCTGAAGATATTGATGGTGACGGGGATATTGATCTACTTGCCGGTAATGCAGGGTTGAATACCAATTTGTCTGCCTCGCCCTCTGAACCTCTCGACTTATACCTGAGGGATTACGATGGGAATTTGTCTTTTGATCCCATTATGGCCTATTACCGGCAGGGAACACAATGGGTCTATCCCGGTTTGGATTTGCTTGCCAAGCAGATCGTGAATGTCAAAAGGATCTACAGGACCTATGAAGACTATGCTTCAAGCACATTTTCTGAAATATTCCCGGATGAGCAGCTGCAAATAAGCTTTCATGCACAGGTGCAAACCTTATCATCAGTCTGGCTTGAAAACATGGGTAATGGCAGCTATGAAATGAAGGACCTGCCGGCGGAGGCACAGTTTTCATCGATCTTCGGATTTACCACCTATGATATTGATGATGACGGGTATATGGAGGTACTGGCGGTGGGCAATTTCTATGGGAATCAGCCGGAAATGGGTAAATCGGATGCTTCTTATGGCATCTACCTTAAAGGTAAAAAAGGAGGTTTCGAGTACATACATAATCTTGACAGCAGGTTTTCCGTTTCCGGTGAAGCCAGGGATATTCAATTACTAAAGAGCCACTCCGATAGCCCATTGATACTGGTCAGTCGCAACAATGCCGAAACCCGGTTGTTCAAAATCAATTCAAACGTATATGCCAATCCCAATTAGATCGGTGATTACCAGACAGTTTAGAAACTTCGTTGCATCGTTGATGATCTGTTTCTTTTTGGCTTGTAACCCTAAAAACGTTACCCAGACTAACCAGACCGTTTATTCAGAGTTACCTTCCGTAAAAGGTGAGCGCTGGTCTAAGGAAAAGGCCTGGGCCTGGTACAACCTGTAATGGTAAAAGCCCTCATCTTATTCTGTTCTACTTTCATATAAGGATGTACTTCCTCATGTTTTGTTCAATTATTAGACTAGTCCAATTATCGAGGAAACTGCATTTTTTTTAGTGTTTCTTCTTCCGCCTCCCATGTAGCATTAGCCCTTTCCCATTCGCCTGGGTTAATGTATGATCGGATTGCGGTTTCCAAGTATCCTTTGATTAGATCAGCATCCATTGCATCGATTTCTACTGACTCACCAACAAAGTTTTTACTATGGTTACTTTGTTTTGTGGGTCGGGTTGGTAAATCGTGTTCAAATATCTGTTTGGGGGTTACAGCAACCTTGACAAGTTCAACGTCGCAACCAAATGTAATTAGTTGTTCTAAAATCTTGTCTGCGGCTAATTGCCCACTTGGATCATAGTCGCCCAAGTGTAAGATTACAGCAGGTTTCCCGCTGTCGATAATAGATAACGCCGTATTATACAGAAAAGACAATGAACTGAATCCTCTCGAAATCATTAGCGGTAAATCATAATTATCGGTAACCTCAAATAAGATACTTGAAATCGCATCTTTCTCGCACCAAACCTCGGCATAATATGGCTGCCCGTTCCACAATTCTCGTCTATAATTGAGTTTTTGATATTCCCAAAACTCATGTATTCCAGAATAACTTTTAGTTTTCATTTGACGCCGTGATCCGTCATAAAAGGCTCCATAAGATAAAAAACCTTGTTTTCTCATTTTAGCTGTATGGTGGCACAGTAATTTGTATTGTTTTTCAGTTTTTTCTAATACCCCTTTTGAAACTAGCCGATAGAATAAATGCCTAAGTGTCATTCGCCCAATTTCCTCACATTCATTTGAGATTGCCATGTATAGTCTTACCGTCTTTTGATGAATCATCTTCTCTGAATTTTAGAAAAATTGATCTCATATTTAGTCCCCTCCCAAAAAGACAATAACTCCATTTGTTCAGGTGATAATACGGCAACATCATTGGCTGAAAATAATCCCGGATTGTCTTTAATGATCTGAATCCTCCTCCTCAAATTGTTTCTTGGATTGCTGTCATTATTACGGACACGGTGCGCCTCCTCATAACCCACTTCCTTAGCTGAAATAAACTTTGATCCCTTGCGCTGATCGCTAATATCAACACCTGTTATTTTACATTCTTTTTTAGTTACTGTATTGGATGGATTTAATCCCTTATTTGAAGTATTAAATCCATCCATGTTTTTTGATCAATGTCTAACAATTCATCCACCTTAGAGACTATTAGATCATTGATTATTTTGTGATAACCTTTTGTTGAATAATCGGATTGTATTTCTTTTATGATTCTTCTTTCGCGCTGGAATTTCTTAGGGTTATCAATCAATAATTCATGGATATATTCGGGATTACTCCATCTATCCAACATCTTTGATTTGGGCACGTTTAGGACATCCCTATCAATTGAATTATCAATTAGATACACATTGCTCCAACTTCTAATTAATTAAGTCACTCCTAAATGCATCTATGTTGGTTGCATTGAAAAGATCAATAAGATTCATTGCTCCACATCTGGTAACCCTGGTAATCTTTTCATCATTACCATAATGGTTTTCAAATCTCAATACATTATCAGATACCAAACGCGACCACTGATCCAATTTAGAATACACCTTAATTTTCCATTGATCATAGATGGCATTTTTACCAATGATTGTCATTGATGTAAACCACCTATGACTATGAAATTTTAATTTTCTAACTATGTAGTCAGGTGTCCAGGGAATAATAATATTAACACCAAATTCAATAGTGGTCAACTTGACTAAATATGGATTAACGCCACTGATGTTTGTAAGATTGATTATTTCCCTGCTGGCGTCATTGATAGTAAAATCATTATAGTTAAATCCTGAATTTGAGGATTTATGAATACTCCCAGCAATTTCCGCATAGGTAGAACTTGAAATCCTGACTGTATAATCATTACACTTCGCAATTAATTGATAATCATGTACCTCACCAGATTTGATCTGATGTTCTCCGATAAATTCAACTGAGGAGGATAAAACATTTTTGATTTCATCTCCACTAAAATTGTATTTCAAAAAATCGTAGGGCATGACTATCCTTGAACTGTATTCACATTGCCTGTGAACACACAAATTGAACAATAGAGGAGGTTATCATGCCTCCTCTTATTTTGTCGGAAAGTAGAATTGGTAGTCCTGGACCATCTTATGAAGAATTGAGGGATTGAAAGGATAAAAACCATTGAAGTAATCAATAATCATCGTGTCCTCATTATCAGAAAACTGAAATAGCATGAGGTTCTTATTCCCGTCCTTATGATCACCGTAAAAGACTCCTTTGATGTTTGTCGGTCGGAGTCCGGTGATAGTCTTAGCAGCCCATTTAGTAGCGTCTCTGCCCCTTAATATCAAATTCGCACCCTCTTGTACATCGGATTATACCTGAACGGCTCTAAACATACGAAACTTGAAATTTTAATGCGTTGTGTAGATGATGCCTTGACTAATCCAAATACCTTATAAGATTTCAATTTCTTCTCTAACTGGTAGATAAGACGGTTATACTCTGCGTTGCCGGTGAACATAACCTCAAGAGTTGATTGGTTTCAAATTTTCAGAAACTTCTGAACTCATATAAAGGACACGATTACCGATACGGTAACCTTTCAAAATTCCATTTCTTGACCAATAATGTATCGTCATCAAAGAAACACGGAATTTTTCTGACACTTCTTTTCGGGTCAAATACTCCCTTTGCTCCAAACTGTCGTTTGAATCTTCAATAATTTTTTTCATTAATAATTTTCTTTGATGATGCAGTGCTCCGGTAGTGCATCAGGTTAAAGGCAGGGAGAGAAATTCTATCGAACTGGGAAGGACTTTTCGATTCGATTGGTATCTTTGAAATGTACTAAGTAACAAAGATGCTGAAAAGTGTCTTCAAGTTTACTGAATTTGGCCTCCCTACCGGAGGCCTTATTTCATTTAATTCAATAAAGATGAGTATTCATTAAAGGAAGATCAAAACTTCCTAAGAAAAGTTATCCGCAGCTCCTATCCACAATTGTAACCTGCTTTAAGGACTCATAACTACAAAGTTTTGAGCTACTTATGTCGCTATTTAGGGCTTCCTCAGATTGGATAAAAACGACCTTGATTGCTCATATTAAGCGATTCACGTGTAAATATATTTTTATATATGCAAGGTTATTTGTATATTTGACGTATAGCATTGCATATGATCGATTACACATCGCAGTACCAAACCAAAATAGAAGAATTTTCCTCCATTAACTCCATCAAACTCAACCCAAACAACAGATGGATAGCACTTGCAAACTTGTTGCCATGGGATGAGTTGGTAAATATCTACAAAAGGAAATTCAGCGTCAACATGGGAGCAAAGAGCGTCAACCCAAGGCACATCATAGGGGCATTTATTATAAAACATAAACTGGGGTTGTCCGATGAAGAGACCTTGCTGACCATCAGCGAAAACCCATACATGCAGTTCTTTCTTGGTTTGGACCATTACACACCTGGTTTGGTGTTTTCGCCTACGCTTTTTGTGGAGATGCGAAAAAAAATAGGGGATGATACTTTCGATGCATTCTCGAAAATCATCATGATGGTGTCCCTTCCTGACCGGAAACCAAACCAAAAGGGTGCGGTATCTAAAAGGCCAAAAGGTAAATTAAAGATAGATGCCACTGTGGCAGATCAATACATCACCTACCCAAATGATCTTGGTTTGGTCAATGAAGCCCGTATCAAGACCGAAAAGATGGTTGACCGGTTGTTTGACCTGCTCAGGGACAAGATGGAGGTCAAACCCAGGACTTACCGCAGGATGGCCCATAAGCGTTATTTGCAGGAAGCCAAAAAGAAGAAAAAATCAGCTGTATCGATCCGCAAGGCCATCCGTGTGTTGCTCAACTGTGTAAAAAGGAACCTGGCCATATCGATCAAATGCTGGACCTGTTGGAAGGGCCGTTTCCTTTTCCCCACAAAACCCAGCAGGAACTGATGGTGGTCCATACCCTTTATAAGCAGCAACAAGGCATGTATGAGCAAGAAAGCCCACACCAATGTAAAGATCGGATAGTGAGCATCTCACAACCCCATGTACGCCCGATAGTGAGGGGCAAGCAGGGCAAGAGTGTAGAGTTTGGTGCCAAGTTGGGCCTTTCACTCATGGATGGGTTCATGACCAAGGATAACCTAAGCTGGAATGCCTATAATGAAAGTGAGGACCTGATCAATCAGGCAGAGGCCTACAAGGCTTTGTTTGGTTATTACCCTGAACTTATACAGGCCGATAAAATCTATGCTACCAATAAGAATCGCAATTGGTGTAAAGAAAACAGCATAAGGATGACAGCTGCCACAAAAGGAAAACCTGTGAAGAAATCAGCATACCAGAAGGCTAAATCAAAAAAGGAATATGCTGAGAGGAATGCCATTGAGGGAAGAATAGGCAATGCCAAACAAGCTTACTCGCTCAATGAAATCAAAGCCAAGCTTAAATCAACTTCACAAACTTGGATTGCTGCAACCCTATTCGTGCTCAATCTATCTAGGGCTGCTAATTTGATGGGTACTACTTTTTGAGGAAGCCCTATTTAGCAAAAGGAATACTTCAATCAAATCTTAAAGTGTGAGGCGGTAAAAATTTTCTAAAAAACTTTCAACATTATCAATTAATTCTGTCGTTTGGCTGTTTTTTATTGATTTTGAGACATTTTAACTACAGTCATTTTAGGTGGTTTCTTCTGATCCTCCCAATACTGTTTAAGTATTTCCGCATTGTCCTTTTGAGTCTTTCCAATATAGGTAAGGAACATCTTTTCAGTAGAGTGCCCTGTAATACTCATGATAACTGGAGTCGGGATTTTACCATATAAGTTGGTCGAAAAAGAGCGGCGGCAAATATCTAAGACAGGGTGCCAACATAGTGCCGACAATTATTTGATTGATTCTTATTTTATTTAATCTTGCTTAATTCGCCAATTAGTATTAATAACACACGTATAGTTAAGTTTTAGTTAAAAGAAGGGGAAATTTAACAGTTTATTGGGATGTGAAATTAAGAGGGTTATACTCTTACTTAAACCAAAACCCTGACTATTTTAATTTTTAGTCATGATATCCTGCATTCTCCGCACCATGTCATTTTGGGTGGCGTATCCTATTGCCAATGCAAATAGTTGTGAAGAGTATTTTAAAATTACAGTTGGAAAGGAATTGGCTCCTACCTTTCGGCACCACATAAAATCATCATTGGTTTCTTTACTTATTACTTTTGACTGAAATTTTTCAAGAAATTCGTCAAAGTCAAGCCCCACCGATTTGACAAGAGGTTCATAAAAGTTCTTGTCGTTGGTATTACGATTCTTAACATAGAATTCTTTTTGGATCGATTTAAAGAATGCAAACGATTTTTCAGAATCAAGACTTCTAACGGCAACAACTGCCCGGCAAGGTATTTCAGTATCATAAACAAAAGGTATTTTTTTGTCCATTAAATCGAAATTGATTGGCTGTCCGGTTCGTTGATTGACCTCGGCCCAGTGATGTCGAATAAATGCCCTCTCCTCGTCAGTGATTTGATCTTTCGTGCCGGGTCTTAACCCTCCGAGTAATATGTGAAATGGAATTTGATTAGATTCCTTAAAAGAAGTGAGTTCTTTAGCCATACCCCAGCACCAGGAACAGAGAGGATCACCAGCATAAATAATAGAGGTATCTTCTAATTGATAATTCATTTTACAAAATAATCATAAATTAAAGCCCTATTTTGTCGTTAGATAGCATAAGTCTAAATTAGTTTTCTAATTTAATACACTATGAATACTCATGGATCTAAATTGTTGCTGATTTCATTTTTACTTGGCGCCTTATGTGCAGTATCATACGCTCAGGAAAAAAAGAACACTGATGAAGAAGAGATCAACTATGTCTGGATTGATACTATGGTTAAGATCAACGATAGTGAAGTGCGTATTGTAAGCAGTGATATCGTTCAAATTACTTGTTGCATGAAGTCACCAAAATATAGTAGAGTTTCTGCTAAAACTGCTAGATGGATTCGTAAGAACTATGACAGCAGCTATGAAGGAGTGCCTTTTAAAACGCTCCAGAACCGTGATCTTGCCGTGACCGTAATAGAGGCAGAAAAGGAGAAAGCAGCATCCGACGATGGGGCTATGATGGTCGATTACATTTTCAAATGCGATTGATTGATAACCTAATTAGTGTCTGTATGAAAACAGGCTAATATGCTGATTATCCATCATATTCGTATTTTTTCCATCAAATCAGCGCTGAATTATTCTCGAATCTGATTCAGTAGAATTATCAAATTCACAAATATTATCAAGAACAGTTGCGTTGTAGCCTGTTAATTGGCCATTTGAAGGTTTTCCATTCAAAACCCCCAAAGAATTCACTTTGAGATTCGCAGGCTTTTTGGTCTGTCGGGGAGTAAAATCCCTGTCCTTTTTTTGTTCATTCAGTGTAGAAAAGAAACGATTTTTTCGGTTGGTTTATCAGGATTAATCATTATATTGCATATAACCGATATAAATACAAACCATGAGGAAATCCTTCCAGCCCCAACTTACCCTGAGATGCACACCCATCGAGCAAGTAGAGGCTCCGGTGAAAACTAAAAGCCACTTAGCTGCCCTGGCAGCCGCCCTTCAATATATCTATGTCCAACCTGAATGGAACCAGCGTATTTTTGAATTACTTTCTTCCAAACTCATTGAGGGAAAGAAAAAGACGGGCCGTGAGGGTATGAGTCTGTGGGAGGTCTTCGTATTGGCCCAGGTGCGCCTGTGCATGAACATCTCTTACGATGAGTTACACCATATCTCCAATTACGACACGTTGGTACGGGGCATTATGGGGGTGCTACCTACCGACTACTCTGTGGGCAAACAGTATAAGTACCAGAACATTTATGACAATGTGACCTTGCTGGACGATGAACTGCTCATCGGCATCAATGATGTAATCGTAGCAGCAGGTCACCAGGTGTTTAAAAAAAAAAGGAAAAACCGGAGGGGAGGAAGTTGCCTTGCGTTGCAAGACCGATAGTTTCGTGGTAGAAACCGACACCCACTTTCCTACCGACTACAACCTGCTATGGGACAGTGCCAGAAAGTGTATAGATGTAGCTGATTTATTGGTCTCAAAAAGGTATTTTACTGGCTGGCGTAAGTCCGGGGATTGGCGCAGATCCCTCAAAAGGCTGATGCGCAGCGTGGGCAGGACCACCGGCTCAGGAGGAAAAAACAAAGAGGAGCGGGTAGAGCAGGCTGCCACTTCCTATCTGACTAAAGCCCGTGCTTTGAGCAAGAAAGTGGGCCAAATGTTGGAAAAACATCAGGGAAACTCTATCGAGGAGTTCGCAGCCCTGATGGCATTGACCTATTATCTTG
Source organism: Cyclobacteriaceae bacterium (assembly GCA_963664285.2). Classification (GTDB taxonomy): domain Bacteria; phylum Bacteroidota; class Bacteroidia; order Cytophagales; family Cyclobacteriaceae; genus JAJCYL01. The sequence goes on along the minus strand of CAXXNX010000019.1, from coordinate 146,445 downwards.
AGATGTTGGAAAAGCACATCGAGTTGCTCGACAGGCGGTTGATCAGAGCAGAGACCATTCCCCATGTCGAAAAAGTCTTTTCCATCTTTCAACCTTATGCCGAAATGATCAAAAAAGGCAAACTGCACCCCAATGTGGAGATCGGTAAGAATCTGGCCATCACTTCGGATCAATACCATTTACTCATAGACTGGCAAATAGCTGAAAAACAAACCGACAACCAACTTACCCTATCAATTGCCCGGCGTATCGCTGAGAAATACCCCATCCAAAGCCTGAGCACCGACAAGGGGTTTTCCGATAAAGAGGATAAAGCAACTCTGCAAACCTTCATCCCAGAAGTGATCATGCCTAAAAAGGGTAGGTTAAACAAAGAAGAAAAAGCCATCGAATCAGCGCCAGCCTTCAAAAGGTTGAAAAACAAGCATTCTGCTATCGAATCCAACATTAATGAGCTGGAACACCGGGGATTGGACCGATGCCCGAACCGTACCCGCAAAACTTTCAATAGCTACATCGGGTTGGCCATTACTGCCTACAACCTTCACAAGATCGGGCGTAAACTCCAGGCTGACCGTCTGGCCGCCCAGCAGCAAGCCAATTGCCAGAAACAAGCAGCTTAATCACCTTTTAGCTGTTTAATAAGGATTAGGCACTGGCAGAAGTGCGTCCTGGCCAGGCTAAAACCCGGCTATTTTTATCAAAAACCATCAAAAACAATGAATAAAAGCAAAGTCACCCTTTATTAGTCAGCAAGGTGAGTGATTTTTTCATTGTTCCATTTTAAGCAATATTTTAATACGACCTAAAACTCGCTGTTTTCTTAGAGACACTAATTATCCGTTTTTCTTGAACTTTATTGTAGGATAGCATTATGTAGTGGCCCGGACTCACATTTTATAAGTACAGCCAAATGAATTCACAGAACATTACTGGTGCTATTATTCAACATGGCCCAGAATATTTTGACAAAAATAAGAGTTTGGACAAGGCCTTAGAGCTGGCAAAGGCAGCTGCATCCAAAGGGGCTAATTATATTGTTTTTGGTGAAGCATGGTTAAGTGGATATCCTGCATGGCTGGATCATTGCCCCGATGTCGCTGCCTGGGATAATGAAGCAGTGAAGAGGGTCTTTGCCAGGATGTATGCTAATGGGATTACTGTACCTGGTCCCGAGGTGGATGTGCTTTGTAGGCTCGCTAAAAGTTTAAAGGCTGGCATTTGCATTGGGGCAAATGAAATAATTAGATCTGGTTCAAAAAATGGCACGATTTATAATACTTTGATCCTAATCAATGAAAAAGGTCAACTGGTAAATCACCATAGAAAATTGATGCCCACATTCACAGAAAAAATGGTTTATGGATTGGGAGATGGACATGGGTTGAAATCTGCTGACATTCATGGCGCACAGATTGGCGGGTTGATTTGTTGGGAGCATTGGATGCCACTTACACGACAGGCGATGCATAACTCCGGAGAACAAATTCATGCGGCTGTTTGGCCTAATGTACATGAGCTTTTGCAAGTTGCGAGCAGGAGCTATGCCTTTGAGGGGAGATGTTTTGTTTTGGCTGCCGGGCAAATAATGCGGGCTAAAGAAATGCCGGCTGAATTGGAGCTTTCATCAAAATATAACGACGATCCAAACCAACTGATCTTAAGAGGTGGAAGCGCTATTATCGGTCCTAATGGAAAATATATTATAGACCCGGTTTATGACAGAGAAGATATTATTACCGCCGAATTGGACCTCTCCGAGATATTGAAAGAAAAGATGACATTAGACGTTACTGGTCACTATCAACGTGAAGATGTCTTTGAGTTGAAGGTAAATGAGAAAAGAATTTAGGGAGTTAGGCGAAAATGCAAACTAGAGTAGGGCGTCTTTGAATAAATTAAGATTCTGATAATCAAAGAGTTAAAAGAGGTTTGAAAGGATAAAGAACCCCAAAATCGGCCGAATAGGGCTTTTTTCGGGGTTTTTGTTTTGCTAGATTGTGGTGTAGAACACATCTAACACCACAAATTAGAATGCAAAAAAGGCTTTTCCAACCCGAATATGGTTTAACTCCAAAATGGTATTTGTTTAAGAGCAGTAAATTGGGTGCAGTTTATGATAGTCTACCGTGGAATCAGTTAGCGGACTGCCTGCCTGAAGAAAATAACGGACCTGGTGCTCCCCGGTGGTTTTCCTCAAAAGGGATGTTTGCGCTGATGTTTCTTAAGTCCTACCTGAGTATCAGTGATGAGAAACTAATAGAACGCTTTAACTCCGATTGGAGCCTACAGTTGTTCTGTGGCAAAATGTTATCAGACACAGAGAAGATTCGAGACAATGCTATCGTAAGCCGCATCCGCAGTTATCTGGCTGAGCATACAGACTGGCAACAGCTCCAACAAATATTGATCGAACATTGGAAAAGAGACATGAATAATACCCATGTGCTTTTAATGGACGCTACCTGTTATGAGAGTTATATCCGTTTTCCTACTGATGTAAAGCTGTTATGGGAATGCTGCCATTGGGTGTTTGAAAAGCAATTGTTCCGATGGTGTAAAGTAGTGAGAAAGAAAAGGCCTCGCTCCAAATATGTTGAACAAAAGCGCAGACAACGCGATTATGAGAAAAGACGCAGGAAGACCTATAAAGAAGGACGTAAGCGTAAAAAAGCCCTGTTGTATCTGCTACACAAGGGGTTGATCCAACTTCAACAAGTTCTCAACGATGCTAAACTGCCACTGCTTAATGAGCAGGGAAGAGATTACCTGAGAACCATCAAAAAAGTACTTGAACAACAGCAGTTCCTACAAACCCACCCGGCCAAAGAGTTAAAAAACCGCATCGTATCATTGGCAAAACCCTATGTCAGGCCGATAGTCAGGGGAAAAGAGAACAAAAGAGTTGAGTTTGGTATGAAGGTACATATGCTGCAAGTGGATGGGATCTGCATGATTGAGTGTATGAATTTCAACGCTTTCAATGAATCCACCCGGCTCAAGATTAGTACTGTAAAGCACAAACGACACTTTGGAGCACTTAATCAATTGGGAGCTGACCTGATCTATGCCACAAATGCCAATCGAAGATTTTGCACCAAAAAGAAAATCTTCACTTGCTTTCCTAAGAAAGGCCCCCAACCTCTTACTAAACAAGACAGTCGGCTCAGTGGACTCATCGCCAATCAAAGGGCTACAGTGATGGAAGGCAGCTTCGGTGACCACAAAACTCATTACGGGACCAACAGGATTAAAGTTAAAGGAGAGAAAAATGAAAGACTGTTTGTCTTTTTTGCTGTGATGACCGCTAACGCAGTAAAAATTAGTAAAAGAAAACTATTGCTAAATACAGTTGATCCACCATTCCAACAGGCCGCATAACTAAAAAACAAAAGTTCGTTTTCTACTTCAAAGGAAGCACTATGTCTATACACCAAAAACGCACTTTCAAACTCTATTTTGTAACAAAAATTGTACTCTTTCAAGAGCAGGTAATCAGTATGATGATCAATCTCTCCTCTATTGAAAATCCTGATCCCATTTTTAACCCCTCTTTCTTCTCGCTGAACTAATTTTCAAGGACGCCCTAGAGTAGTGAGGTTTAGATAAGGCATAAAGAGTCTCTAAAAGTAATGAAAGCTACTTGCCTCAAACTTTTTGTCAAAAGACCCGGCAGAGACATAAAATTCCTACTAAGTATTGTTTTACACAAAATAGAATCCGAACGACATTTTATGTCGCCCAGGTCTTACCTCCCAAATCTTCAAGGGGCACACATCCATCATAATTCCCGGGTATGTCCAGAAATTGTAACTCTTGTGTTGCCCCGATCTCAGATGTATAATAACCTGTTACAGTTAATTCTTTAGCCATTCTAAAAAATGAAGGGTCATTCTCCTCAGTTCCGCTCCTCCTCGAATACCTGGTGGCTTCATTTGCAGCTTCTTCATTTAGAGGGTTGAGTAACTCATATTGTTGCTCTTCAGTCAACTTGGTAAAAGGCTTTTGAAATTTTTCCTGACTTGATTGTTCGAAATCATTTAACCCTTCCATGAATCGGTTCCTGGCATCTTCCTTGTATACTATTTTCACCATCTCCTCAATAAACTGCGGCACACCCACAGCTTTTGCTCCTGGGGTATCAGTAGTAGGGATTATCCGTTCACAGATATCTTCCATTACCATTGCCTGTTCGGGAGTAAATAAGGTAGGTTGCCATTCCAGTGATCGACTGGGGCTACAACCTTTCATGATCACCGCCAATGTCGGGGCAGAAATCATTCCACCCATAGCCAAACTTGTTCTTTTTATCGCTTCTCTTCGATCCATTGTTAATTAATTATAGGTTGCCACGATTTATTTCTTTTACTGCATGATCAGCCGCTCGGGCGGTGAAGGCCATATAGCCCAGTGAAGGATTTTGACATGCAGCGGATGTCATAAATGCACCATCGGTGACAAAAACATTCTTTGCGGCATGAACCTGGTTGTACCCATTCAATACCGAAGTTTTTGGACTCCTTCCCATTCGAGCGGTACCCATCTCGTGTATACCAATTCCCGGATGAGAGCCGCGATCATACATAGTAACATTTTTTAATCCAGCTGCTTCCAGCATTTCTGCAGCGGCAACTTTCATATCCTCACGCATTAATAGTTCATTTTTCTTTAATTCGGCATCAAAGGTCAGCGTCGGCAGCCCATACTTGTCTCTAACTTCTTTATTCAATGTAACCCTGTTATTTGGATCCGGAAGAGATTCACCAAATCCACCAATGCCAAATCGCCACACACCAGGATGTGACATTAGCTCTTTAAGCTCCTTACCAATACTGAATTCCCTGATTGCCCGAGTCCAGTTTTCCCGACTTCCTCCACCTTGGTAACCATATCCACGGATGAAATCTTTTCTTTTTTCTTTCATATTCCTGAATCTAGGAATATAAATGCCATTTGGTCTTCTTCCGGAATGGTATTGATCGCCAAACATGTCAGACTCACCAAATGCACCAACTCCAAGATGGTGGTCCATAATATTTCTTCCTAATTGGTCACTATCATTTCCCATTCCATTGGGAAAACGATCGGAGATTGATTGCAGCAATATCTGGGTAGATGCCATTGAAGAAGCGCAGAGAAAGACCACTTTACTAGAGAATTCAATAGTTTCATTAGTCTCAGAATCAAGAATCCTCACACCGGATGCCCTTTTCCCATCAGCATCATAAATAACTTCGGTAACGATCGAATTTGGTCTTAATGTCATGTTACCGGTTTTTTCCGCAGCTGGCAATGTTGAAGAATTGCTGCTGAAATAACCACCATAAGGACATCCCCTGATACATTTGTTTCTAAATTGACATTTTCCACGACCATTATGTGGTTGCGTCAGATTGGCGGAGCGTCCTATTGTCATCATTCGGTCGCTGAAGTTCTCTTCAATTTTTTGTTTAACGTGTTTCTCGATACAATTGAACTCCATCGGGGGAAGATACTTGCCATCAGGTAACTGGGGTAGCCCTTCCGTTCTTCCGCTGACTCCGATAAAAGTTTCAACATAATCATACCACGGGGCGATATCTTTATACCTGATTGGCCAATCAACGCCGATCCCATCTTTGGCATTTGCCTCAAAATCCATTTCACTGAGCCGATAACTCTGTCTTCCCCATGTAATAGAGCGGCCACCGACGTGATATCCTCTCATCCAATCGAAGCGCTTTATTTCAGAGTATGGATGCTCCGTGTCTTTCACCCACCAATGCTTTGTAGACTCCCTCACCGTGTACCCAGTTCGGTTTTGTTTTTCATAGTCTTTCATCTCCTCTGCTGGAAGACGGTCATTATTTGGTAGCTCCCATGGCTTCTTAAGCATGGTAGGATAGTCAACCACATGCTTCACATCGCGGCCTCTTTCCAGTACTAATGTTTTCAATCCCTTTTCACACAATTCTTTTGCAGCCCATCCGCCACTAATGCCGGTCCCTACTACTATTGCGTCATAGGTGTATTGCTTTTTCGCTTTTACATTCAGGTTCATACTTTTCTTAAATCTTATAGATAAAGTAAAAGGAACAATTTAAGCTATATTTGGTTTAAAATCATAAATAATACTTCCACAAACGTGTGCGAAGATATGTATTAGCTATTATTATTTTTAATCGGGGTTATTATTTATGAAAATTATTATCTGTATTCTGTTTCTTGTAACCGGTGCTTTGGTAAGCGCTCAAGTTCATGTAGACACTGACATCTTTCTTTATGAAATCGACTGGGACAAAAACCAACTCAAGAAAAAAAAGAATCTGACAAACTGGAAAGGTTATGACAACCAACCTTTCTTTAGTCCGGATGTTCAGCGGGTTTATTTTACCAGACGATTTAATGATCAATCGGATATATACTATTACGATGTACGACTGAAGGTCATTCGTGAATTCACAGCTACTCAGGAGAGCGAGTACTCGCCAAATGTTACACCGGATGGTAAATACATTTCTGTTATTAGAGTGGAAAAAGATTCAACCCAGAGATTGTGGAAGTTTTCAGTGGATATGGGAGAGCCTGAATTAATTTTTGAAAATGTCAAACCAGTGGGGTATCAAACCTGGGTGGATGATCAAATTGTAGCGCTTTTTGTTCTTGGTAACCCGAATTCACTTCATTTGGCCAACATAATCGACGGCACCTCAAAACCGATCACTTATGACATTGGGAGATCATTGCATTATAATAATGGCTCGGTATATTTTGTGAAAAAAGAGAATTCGGTACTATGGTGGATAAAGAAATTAGATGTAGAGTTAAGACAAGTGACCACAATCGCTGAGACATTACCCGGAAGAGAGGATTTTACTGTTACAAGTTCAGGAAGAATTTTGATGGGTGATGGAATCGACATTTATGTACTGAAATCTGCGAAATGGAAAAAATATTCAAATTGAAAGATCAAGGTTTTGATGATTTTAATCGAATTGCAGTTTCCGATGACGAAAAGAAATTGGCCCTGGTTGCTGTGATGGATTAGAGTCGTTTCAATTGATCCTGATATACAGTGTAACCTAAGTTTTGCAGTGGAGTGACTTCAACTTTGTTTGTGAAAATACCATATATGGTAGATCCTGACCCGGTCATTGAGGCATAATGAGCCCCCAATTCATACAATGAATTTTTAATGGTAGATAGTACTTGATGAGTTTTGATGAGTTTTGCCTCAAAGTCATTGTGTAGCATTTCTTTCCAGGAATTTATTTGGCTCCTTGAGAGTATCTCATTTCCAATCGACGGAGGATCACTAATCGACACATTAGCGTAGGCCTCAGCGGTAGAGATATGAATTGCGGGATTGACTAACACCACATAGAGTCCTGACAAATCTATATCAACTTTCTTGAGATTTTGGCCGGTTTCAGTTGCGATTGCAGGCTCATTGCGTATAAAAAACGGGCAATCACTTCCCAGTTGAGCGGCATAGAGTTCGAGTTGTTCAATTGTGATCTTAAGTTCATACTTATCATTTAACAGTTTTAATGTAAAGGCTGCATCTGCTGAACCACCGCCAAGACCGGCGCCAATAGGAATAGTTTTATGGAGATAAATTCTGACAGGAGGGAGATCAAAATCTCTGGAAAGCAACTTGTATGCTTTCAGGCATAAATTTTCACTTCCTTTACCGGGAATATTAATTCCTGAAGTGTGAAATTCAAGTTTTTCTCCCTCAATAATCTCCAGTACATCGCACCAGGGAACAGGATAATAACAACTGTAAATGTTGTGATAGCCATCTGGTCTTTTCCCCAATATGTTCAGTCCAATATTTATTTTGGCATTGGGAAATGCAATCATCTCATTGAGCCTAACACCTTCAAAATTATTTGTTCATTTGCTCAATGATCTCTTCGGTTATTCCCGAGCACGAGAATCCGCCATCGTGCATAAGATTTTGCATGGTTACCATTCTGGTAAGGTCCGAGAACATCATCACACAGAAATTAGCACAATCTTCAGCGGTGGCATTACCTAATGGAGACATTTTATTAGCATAGTCAAAGAAGACATCAAAGCCAGTGATACCTGCTCCGGCAGTGGTCTTAGTAGGTGACTGAGAAATGGTGTTCACACGGACCTTTTTCAACTTACCATATCGGTATCCATAGCTCCTGGCGATGGATTCTAACGTTGCTTTAGCCTGGGCCATGTCGGAATAGTCAGGGAAGTTTCGTTGGGCAGCAATGTAGGTTAGGGCCAAGATGGAACCCCACTCATTCATGGCATCCAGCTTCTCCGCCGTTTGCATCACTTTGTGAAAGGAAATGGCTGAAATATCAAGTGTTTTAAGAAACCAATCATAATTAAGATCACCGTAATCTTTTTTCTTTCGAACATTAGGACTCATGCCAATTGAATGAAGAACAAAATCAATTTTTCCTCCAAGGGTGTCTCTTGACTGGTTAAAAAGGGTCTCCAGTTCTTCAGTAGATGTCGCATCGGCTGGGATAACCTTGGAGTTACAGGTTTCAGCAAGCTGGTTTATAGCGCCCATCCTCAAGGCAATTGGGGCGTTTGTGAGTGTGAACTTTGCCCCTTGAGCATGCACTTGTAACGCGACTTTCCAGGCGATGGAATTTTCATCCAAAGCACCGAATATGATGCCTTTTTTACCTTGAAGTAAGTTATTTGACATTTTGATAAGGTTAGTCTTGGCTTAATTTACTAAAGTTATTTTTTGCTTTTCCCATTCCTGATAGGCAACAATATCTTTTTGGATGCTTTTGTATACCCACAACAAGACCGTCAGGTCATCCAAGAAGCCGGAAACAGGTATAAAGTCCGGGATAGCATCTATTGGTGTCAAAAAGTAAATCAGGCCGAATAAGATGAGAAGTAGTGTTCTTTTAGGGTAATTCCGGTACTCACCGGACAAATATCTCTTCACCATTTTAATTAACAATTCCACTGTACTGAAAAGCTGCTTTAACTGCTCACTTTTTGAAATCTCATCCACTTTTTTTCTGACATTGTGAATGAGATTACTAAGCTGACCGTCATCTGCTGCAATCTTTTTTGCTTTGTCCCTGATACTATCTGCGAGTTTATTTCGCATTTACTTAATCTATGTTTAGCTGAGATCAACTAATAAGTGCAATTGAAGGATGAAAAAGCTTTTAAGGGCTTTTTCATCCTTCAAAAGCCTGAGCAGTGCAATCTTTGGATTGCAAAATGTCAAAAAACTACACACATCTCAGTATTGATCAAAGGTATCAAATTGAAGCATTATTGAAAACAGGAGCTACTCAAAAGGAGATTGCCTGTATCGTTCATTTTCACCCGTCTACGATCTCACGTGAGCTTAAGCGAAATGTGGGTTCAAGAGGTAGGGGAGCTGGTGTCTATCGAACAGCAAATGCACAAAGGAGGACCAATCTTCGTCATCAAGAAAAGCCAAAAAGAGTGATTTTCACCAAACCCATGAAAGACTGGATAGTTAACCGGCTCCAAGAAGATAGATGGAGTCCTGAATTGATCAGCCATCAGGGAAAGAAAACGAGAGAATGTCCACTTAGCCATGAATGGATTTACCAATGGATATGGGAATGTAAGCACACCAACCGCCAGGAGAACCAAGAATACAAACAACTATACACATATCTAAAACATGGCAAACGAAGGCGCAAACGAGGAAACAGAAAAGATCGTAGAGGTATTATCCCGAATAGGGTATCAATTGAACAGCGACCCCAGATCATTAACAAAAGGGAACGATTGGGAGATATAGAAGTCGATTTAATGATGGGTAAAAACCACAAAGGCTCTTTGTTGGTGATGACAGACCGAGCAAGTCTTTTTACCAGAATCAGAAAGATGCACAGTAAAAATGCCGATCAAATGGCCGAAGCTATTGTGGAGGAACTCTCTCAGGATAAACACAAACTGGAAACACTCACTTTTGATAATGATATGGCATTTTCTAAACATGAGTTGATTGCTCAATCCCTTGATGTGGATGCCTATTTCACTCGTCCCTATACTAGTCAGGATAAAGGGACAGTTGAAAATAGGATTGGGGTAATCAGAAGGTTTTATCCTAAGAAAACAGATATTAGATTTGTTACAGAGGAGCAAATCAAAGTTGTTGAAAACAAAATCAATGAACGCCCTGTTAGAAAATTTAATTACCTAAACGCAAAGCAAGTGCTACAAAGGAAAATTGCACTTATTACTTGAACTTACATTATTCTAATCTAATAAAACTGTCGAATCTCGTCCTTTAAAAAGGTAAGTGCGTTACCAATTGGATCATTCTCTTTTTCCAGCATCTTCTCAAATATTTTCTTAGCTAGATCAATGCCTTTTGCATCTTCAACCATATCTTGCGCTGAAGTGTTAATCACTGAAACCACTTCCTCCATTCCTTTTTTGGTTAAATTCCAGGCCTCGTCGGACATGTACAATTGTTGCGAAAGATTATGATTGAATTCTTCTCTTATTTCATGAAGCAATAACGATTGGAGTTCTTTTGCTGTCAAAGAAGCCTCATTTAACCTGACAATTAAATTGTTTGGAGCGATCCTTTCCAGGAATAAACAAATACGTTCGTACGCCTGTAGTCTTAGAGGGATTACAGTGTCCTGGATTTTAACTCTCACTTCCAATAACTTATTCTCATAATCCCTATTGATGAAAAGTTTAACAGTGAGAAACATTCCATATAAAACAGCAGCAGCCGGAATTAGTAGCTTTAAAAGTTCGACTGTCGCGTTCATAAGATGGGGATAAGTTTTGTTTAAATATTAGAATTAAGCGATTAACACAAGGTGTGAAAATAACGATTTTAGAGGAGCCCTTAATAAGAACAACTAATTCCTCACTTCTTGCTGGCATTGAAAAGTTTTTGTTTTTCATCGGTTGTCAAACTTTCATAGCCCGAAGCGGAAATCTTATCCAGGATAATGTCAATTTCGTCCTGATCCGTTTTCGATGGCTTTGAAAATGATGTTGAATTCTGAGACTGTTTTTTACTGGTATAGGTAACTTTAATCTTAGGTTGTCTGATAAAGAAACTTTTAAACCAGCCAATGAAGGAAGTGACGGGGGCTCCCCAATCTTTACCTTTTTGAAGTTGCTTAATGAAGATGAAACCCATCAAAGCGCCACCCAGATGAGCAATTTCACCGCCGGCGTTAGAACCGGCTGATTGTAGGAAGCTTAGTAATACGTAAAATAGGGCAATGTATTTGATTCGAACAGGTCCGATAAAAAGCAAAAACAGAGTATAGTTAGGCATAAACGTGGCTGCCCCAACTACTACTGCAAATACTCCAGCAGATGCACCGGCAAGCCTGGATCCACCAACAGCCTCCTGGAAAAGCGGAAGAACATTATAAAGTATGATGTATAAGATACCTCCTGCGATCACCCCCAGGAAAAATATACTGATCACTCTTTGGCCACCTAAATACTCTTTGATTAGCTTCCCAAACCAGTAGAGGAAAAGCATATTGAACAGAATGTGGAGGAACCCATGGTGAATGAAAGAGTACGTGATAAGTGTCCATGGCCGGAAAACAAAACTTTCAATATTAGATGGTAGCGTTATATAAGGTCCGATTGCACCATAAAACGAACCGTTCCCGGACCAAAGTGAGAAAACCTCAAAAATTCCGAAAACAACGAAAACAATTACATTGATTATTATCAACTGAAACAAACCATTGTCTGGCCGGCTCCAGGCATTTTTGAAATCGTCGAATATTCCCTGATTCATTCTTTAATAAAAATTTTTCGAGTTTTTTTGCCAGTATTTTAAGATTATGTAAGATACAATCATACCGCCCAAATGCGCAAAATGAGCGGTATTATCTCCGGCGCTATCCTTAAATCCGGAATAGATAGCAATACCTCCCAATATCATTACCAGATACTTGGCTTTAATAGGAATTGGTGGAAACAGTAACATCATTTCTGTATTGGGGAATAACAGGCCAAACGCCATTAGTATACCATAAATTGCCCCTGAAGCCCCAACCATAGGAATGTTTAAATACCGATCATAAAGGCTTTGTGCGCTTAGGATTGTTTGTTGCTCTAAGGACGCATTATTCGGATTGTCAAAATAAGCCTCGTATAGTCGGTTGTTATAATCAAAATTGTGTTTATCGTACTCAGCAATTAAAATGTAAAATGCATCAGGGTTAGGGTTTACTGCATATTCATTCACAGCACTTTTTAATGGATTCAGTTGAAAAAAATTGATTAGCAAATAAATAAACCCGGCACCAATCCCTGTTATTAGATAGAAAGTTAGAAATCGTTTTGCCCCCCAGAACTGCTCCAGTAGGGGCCCCAGGAAAAAGAGCATTAGCATGTTGAAAAATATATGCATTAGGCCCCCGTGTGAGAACATGTAAGTGAAAAACTGGAATGGATAAAAGTTGGGTGAGTCAAAATAATATAGTCCCAACAAGTTATTTATGCCGCTTAAGCCTAGAATCCGTGGCAGCAGATAGGCAATAACATTTATGAGCAAGAGGTTCCTTACAGTAGGTGTGAGTCTTCGCATCATTGGCTGAATAGTCCTTCGAGTTTTTGGTGGTCTAATATAATAAAAGTCGCCTGCCCTGTTGGCGTGAAGTTAGGGTTTTCACAGGCGAATAATTGATCAATAATACTGTTTATTTCATCTCCGGATAGTTTCTGACCAATTTTCACGCATGACTTCTTTGCTAAGGCCCTGACCAGGCTTTCCTTTTTATCCAAAGAGAGCTTCTTTTGATTTTGTTTAAACTGTTCAATGAGCCCTTCAAAAAGTACTTCTTCGTCCTGACCAATAGCATCAGAGGGGATTCCATTTACTACCACTGCATTGCTTCCGAATAACTCGAAATCAAAACCCAGTGATTTTATTTCAGTTTGTAATTCTGATACAATATTAAAATCGGTAGGATTCAATTCCAGTTGTCGCGAAAACAAGAATTGTTGTGAAGGCCCCTTGTTTCCGGTAAGATTTCGCTGGTACTTTTCATATAGAATGCGTTCGTGGGCGAAGTGTTGATTGATTAGAAGGATGCCGGATTTTACCTGCTTGAGAATATACGTTTTGTGAAACTGGAATGCCGGGTGGGATTCCACCTCTTCGTTGGCGCTAGTTTGGTTCACTCTACTTTTTAAGATGATAGATCCTAATTCTTTTTGTAAATCTGTTGAATCTGGTGTAGACTCATTTTTGGCTACATCATACAATTTTGACCAGTGTTCCAGGTTAGTTTGTTCTCTTTCAGTAATCTGAAATCTGCTGTAGTCTCTCTCGGCCCGTGTTTGTTTTTCTTTATTCTCCAGGGCAATCGCTGTGGATTCAAAGTTTACATCAAAACCGAAATCGATTGACGGACTGATATTATGGGCGCCCAAAGCTTGCTTTACACCAGACCGGATGATCCCGTAGAGGAGGCGCTCATCGTCAAATTTAACTTCCGTTTTAGTGGGATGTACATTAATGTCGATATGCTGGGGGTCTATTTCTATGAGAAGTACATAGAATGGATAGTAATCCTTTGGGAGCAATCCCTGGTATGCGTTTGTCACCGCATGATTTAAATAATTATTTCTTATAAATCGATTGTTGACAAAGAAAAATTGCTCTCCGCGAGTCTTCTTGGCGGAGTCAGGGCGTCCTACATAACCCTTGATATTGACTAATTCTGTTTCTTCCTGACACTGGATAAGTTGTTCCTTATAATTTTTGCCAAAAAGCCCTATGACACGATGACCGAGCTTACCTTCATTTAAACGATAGATTTCCATGTCATTTTGCATCATACTAAAATCGATTTCGGGATTGGCCAGGGCAATACGCTGAAATTCTTCAGTTATATGACGCAGTTCGACCGGGTTTGATTTCAAAAAGTTTCGTCTGGCTGGTATGTTGTAGAAGAGATTTTTAACCGAAATTGAGGTGCCTTTCGCAGTTGCGATCGGTTCCTGTTTTTTGATTTCGCTGGCCTCAATGCAGATGTATGTGCCCAATTCTGTATCCTCCTGCCTTGTCTTTATTTCAACCTGGGCAATCGCAGATATTGATGGTAATGCTTCTCCCCTAAATCCCATAGTTGTTATGCGAAAGAGGTCGTCAGCTGTTTTAATTTTGGAGGTAGCGTGCCTTTCGAAGCTCATTCGGGCATCCGTGGTACTCATGCCATTGCCATCGTCAATAACCTGGATAAGTGATTTTCCGGCGTCCTTAACGATTAATTGTATCTTGTGGCCACCAGCATCTATACTGTTTTCTAATAACTCTTTTGCCACGGAAGACGGACGTTGAACAACTTCGCCAGCGGCGATTTGATTAGCTATAGAATCAGGTAAGAGATTAATTATGTCCAAAACGATGAAATAAGGCTCAGATAATTCTTCGGAGTCTCAAAAATAGATATACTGGAACAAAAGCAGCTAAGATGTAGAGAACAAGGTTGCCGTAAAATAACCAACCCACAAAACTCCCTAAAAGAAGCGTGAAGATAATGAACTGTAGTAAGGCAGGAGTTGATTTAGCATTGCTCTCAATATTTCTTCGAAATGACCCTGAAATACTGGATTTGTAAATTTCTCCGTCATTACAATTCATTTCACTTTTGATCTGCGCTACTCTATTTTCGATATCTTCTTTAATCGGATCGTAATACCGCGGTTCGAAGTTGAAGCGTTTATTTCGTGGTAACCTGATTAGTGAAGGAAACTTCATTAGCCCGAAAAATTCATAGTAGACAATAAAAAACAGGCATAAATTGCTTATATTGAGATAGTTAGACAACAAAATAAGCAATTAATTTATGCCTGAATATAAGGAAAAAGATACCGTATTTTATCGAGGAAAACAAGCTTTTAAATTTGATTTTTCAGCATCAGCGATTAGCTCAGACGGAGCGATATTGTTAAGTGAAAAAGTAGAGAGAAAGACTGGTCTATTAAAAAGCTTCGCCGCACTGATTCCTGACTATCGAAACCCCTTTTTTATCGAATACACTTATGAAGAAATGCCTCGCCAACGGGTGTTTTTAATGATGCAGGGCTATCAGGATTGCAATGACGAACAAAAACTCCGAGAGTCCACTTGATCCGGTGATCCGTAAAGTACTAGATAGCGGATTATGTTCCCAGCCTACTTTAAGTCGATTTGAAAACAAGGCCGATCGGAGTCTGATCTACCAGATGAGTCAATGGTTTGTAGACCGTTATGTAGAGGAGTTGAAAGAGAAGACTGGTCAAATCATCATTGATGTAGATGGTACCGATGACCCTACTCATGGATCCCAACAACTCAGTTTGTATAATGGCTATTATGGACAGACTATGTACCATGAGTTGTTCTTTAAGGACGGGAACACCGGTCAGGTCATTTTACCAGTACTACGTCCGGGCAATTGTCACTCCAACAAATGGTTTGTGGCCTTATTGAAAAGGATTGTCATTAAAATCAGAAAAAAACTGCCCTCAGTAAAGATCCTTATTCGAGCGGATAGTGGCTTTTCAGGAGCATCTTTTTATCGGATAGCTAAGCAGTTTGACCTTCAATTTTGTTTAGGTATTAGTAGTAATGAAGTTTTAAAGACTTTTACCAAACAGACTATCATTGAAGTAAAAAAGGAATATGCTTCAAAAATCATCAAACATCAAGAGTTTGTTGGCCCGTTTACTTACCAGGCCAAAAGCTGGGATCGTTCTGAAAAGCTGTACGCCAAAGTGGAGTCTACCGGAAAAGGAATGAATGTCCGTTACTTTGTGAGCAACTTTGAAGCGATGACCGCTCAACAGATTTACTTTGATTTTTATGTCAAGCGAGGTGATGCCAGTGAAAATCGAATAAAGGAACTCAAAAACATGACTTATTCCGACCGGCTTTCCTGTCATCGCTACTGGGCCAATTTCATGCGTTTAATCATCGCTACCCTCTGTTATGAAATGTTCCGGCAGATTAAATTATTAATTGCCAAAACAAAACACCACTTTGCTAAACGATGGCAAGTGGACAATATCCGGCTTTACCTGATGAAGGTTGGGGCGTGCCTGAAAGAAAGGAAAAGATCATTGACAATACAATTCTCAAGAGCCTTTAGGTATCAATACCTGCTGGACGATTTGCTTACGGTGAACTGACCGATCAGTTAAACAGTTTGGTTTAATCAAAAAAATGTTCTTCCATAAGAACACAATAGAGCTTTGACTGAAAATTGAAAAATTCTAACAAAAAAACGCTCTAATGTCCTTTGAAATCCAGAAACCTGGTTGATCTTCAAATTAATACATACACTCCAATCAAAAATAGTTAGCAACCCATTATTAATCCCAAAATTGGTGGCCTATGAATAATGCGGGTTAAAGGGGGTTGAATTTATTTATTGGATTGAATTGTTAATAGAAATGCTGAGATCAACTAATAAGTGCAATTGAAGGATGAAAAAGCTTTTAAGGGCTTTTTCATCCTTCAAAAGCCTGAACAGTGCAATCTTTGGATTGCAAAATGTCAAAAAACTACACACATCTCAGTATTGATCAAAGGTATCAAATTGAAGCATTATTGAAAACAGGAGCTACTCAAAAGGAGATTGCCTGTATCATTCATTTTCACCCATCTACGATCTCACGTGAGCTTAAGCGAAATGTGGGTTCAAGAGGTAGGGGAGCTGGTGTCTATCGAACAGCAAATGCACAAAGGAGGACCAATCTTCGTCATCAAGAAAAGCCAAAAAGAGTGATTTTCACCAAACCCATGAAAGACTGGATAGTTAACCGGCTCCAAGAAGATAGATGGAGTCCTGAATTGATCAGCCATCAGGGAAAGAAAACGAGAGAATGTCTACTTAGCCATGAATGGATTTACCAATGGATATGGGAATGTAAGCACACCAACCACCAGGAGAACCAAGAATACAAACAACTATACACATATCTAAAACATGGCAAACGAAGGCGCAAACGAGGAAACAGAAAAGATCGTAGAGGTATTATCCCGAATAGGGTATCAATTGAACAGCGACCCCAGATCATTAACAAAAGGGAACGATTGGGAGATATAGAAGTCGATTTAATGATGGGTAAAAACCACAAAGGCTCTTTGTTGGTGATGACAGACCGAGCAAGTCTTTTTACCAGAATCAGAAAGATGCGCAGTAAAAATGCCGATCAAATGGCCGAAGCTATTGTGGAGGAACTCTCTCAGGATAAACACAAACTGGAAACACTCACTTTTGATAATGATATGGCATTTTCTAAACATGAGTTGATTGCTCAATCCCTTGATGTGGATGCCTATTTCACTCGTCCCTATACTAGTCAGGATAAAGGGACAGTTGAAAATAGGATTGGGGTAATCAGAAGGTTTTATCCTAAGAAAACAGATATTAGATTTGTTACAGAGGAGCAAATCAAAGTTGTTGAAAACAAAATCAATGAACGCCCTGTTAGAAAATTTAATTACCTAAACGCAAAGCAAGTGCTACAAAGGAAAATTGCACTTATTACTTGAACTTACAAATTTATATAATCGAACAAATTTAAGTCATATTTAGCTTTATGGTAAAAACAAACGGGTTTGCCGGTCACAAAGTTTTCAGAACGTCTACGTTGGTCTTAATTGGATTCTTTTTCGCATTAAATCTGTTTGCTACTGAATTGGTAAGTAAAAGAGATCGATGGGTTGACAGCGTCTATCATTCATTATCAATAGAGCAGAGAATTCAACAACTTCTTTTTCCAATTATAGAGTACTCAGATGATTTCAGTATCGAATGTGGAGGGGTGATTACTGATGGTGATCTTGAAATTCGCATTGAACAAGTGGGAGGGTTACCGATCCTTAATGGGCTGATGTCAGGTGATTATGCATTCCAGTCGGAACTCAATATTAAGCCTGAAATGCTGGCCTCTACAAATAATGAGGATTTATTTCAAACGGCTGGGTTTTTAAGTGGACTCCAATTGAATAAAAAAGGATACAATTTTACTATTTTACCTGATTCTAAATATCCGATTACAACATCCAGTACAAAAAGAAATGAGCAATTCATCAAGAGTTATCAGGCAGGAATGGATTATGCTGGTATTGGCACCTGGCATATTAAAAGGCCTCGTAAGTATGGGTCAAATGATGCGTTAAACCTTGGTTCCTATTTGTCAAAATATGACTTAGGTGTTGGCAGGTTACGAAAAAAGGACTTGAAAAAGCTCCGAAGATCTGACAATAACAAAGCGCTTATTTTCTATCGAACAAATCATACGGATCTGAACCTTAGTGAGGCCATTCTCGCAGCTGATGTACTGGTTTTTGAGGATGACTATCAATATTATTTGGATCACATAGCGACCATGATTTCAAAAAAGAAATTGAGAAGAAAACTATTTGAGCAAAAGGTTAAGAAGGTATTAACCATAAAACACAGGATTGGTAAAGTACCAAAGATTTTGAAACCCGATGATATTGCTGAAAAATTATTTGTAAGAAAAGTTTGGGAGCAAGCAGCTACTATAGTAAAAAATGAAGATGATATAATACCAATCAAGAGGCTAGATGACAGAAGCTTCGCGTCATTGAGCCTGGGGGTGTTTAAGACTAATGTATTTCAAAAGACCCTTGATCATTACACCTACTTCAGCCATTTCGAAGAGGCTGATTTTCTACACAATGAACAAAGACTTCAAGATATACTGACTCATTATGACTTTGTCATCGCAGGTTTTTCTTTCCCTGATTTAGCAGATGCAAATAATCAAGACATTCAACAGAGAATCAATTTTTTAGAAACACTATCCAAGAAAACGAAGGTGGTGGTTGTGGTATTTGCTGAGCCAAAATGGCCGGCCAACTTTACCAATCCTCATGCGGTCATATTGGGCCACATAAATGATTCCGCAATCCAGCTAGTGGTACCTCAGATAATATTTGGGGCAATTCCAGCTTCTGGAAAATTGCCATTTGATTTGAATGATGAAATAACGCAGGGTACGGGTTACAGTACTAAACACTTAAACCGGTTAAGATATTCTATTCCAGAGGATGAAGGATTTGACCCCGAAATGGAAAAAAAGATAGATTTCATTGCATCGAAGGCAATAGAAAATTTTGCAACCCCTGGTTGCCAGGTGTTAGTGGCAAGAAACGGGGATGTTGTGTTGAACAAGGCCTACGGGTTTTATACCTATGACAGTGCTCAATCTGTGAGTACTGAAACATTATATGACCTCGCATCGGTTACAAAAGTGACCGGGACGTTGCAGGCTACTATGTTCCTGGAGGGTCAAGGCGCTTTCCACTTAGACGACAAAGCCTCTTCAATACTCGATGAACTAAAGGAATCTGATAAAGAGGATTTAGTCCTTCGAAAGATACTTGCTCATCAGGCTGGTTTACAACCCTATTTTCCTTTTTATAAAAAAACCTTTAGTGGTGACAGGTTGAATCCGGATTATTTTCAAAAGTCGGAACAGAACGATTACAATAAGACAATAGCTCCCGGATTGTTTGGCCACCAGGCTTTAGAAGATTCGGTATGGAATTGGACGATTAATTCAACACTCAGGAAAAAGCCGGAGTGGCAAGAAGAGTATGATTACACATATAGTGATCTGGGTTTTCTCATAATGTTTAAACTCAATGAGAGGTTAATCAACCAGCCCATGGAGGAATTTTTATCACAAAACTTTTATGATCCTTTAGGTATGTTTTCGACGTGTTACCAGCCCTTATGCCGCTTCCCTATACACAATATTGCACCGACGGAATTGGACTATGATTTTAGGAATGCACTGATTTGGGGTATGGTACACGATGAAAATGCAGCATTGACAGGAGGTGTTGGCGGCCATGCCGGATTGTTTTCAACCGCTAATGACCTGGCAAAATTACTTCAAATGAACCTCCAGGATGGATATTATGGAGGCATTCAATACATTAAGAAAGGGACTATTTCAAAGTTTACACAAAAGCAGTTTCCCGGAAATCGACGAGGCCTTGGCTGGGATAAGCCTGTGATTGGTGAATACCAGAATACCGCCAGATACAGTTCACACGAGACTTTCGGTCATCTTGGTTTCACAGGAACTGCCGTTTGGGTCGATCCTGAATATAATTTGATTTATATCTTTTTGTCCAACCGGATTCATCCGAATAGAGAAAATGATAAACTCATGGTTGATAACATACGTAGTAGAATTCATGAGGTGATATATGAGTCTATGCCTGAGTATAGACAAGGCTCATAACTAATAGAGGATTATATGAAATGACGATAAAAATTAAATTCCTAAATATTACCCTGGAATTAATATTTTTTGAGGAATTCCATGTACCCTCTGGAAAAAGTTAAAACACATGAAAATAGGTATCGTTTGCTACCCGACTTACGGGGGAAGTGGAGTAGTGGCCACTGAGCTTGGAAAGGGTCTGGCTAAGAAGGGTTATAAAATTCATTTTATAACCTACTCTCAACCTGCCAGATTAGATTTCTTTAATGAAAATCTATATTACCACGAAGTTGATTTCAGGAATTATCCACTTTTTCAATATGCACCATATGAGTTGGCATTAGCCAGCAAAATGGTTGAGGTAGTGCAATTTGAACAACTGGATTTATTACACGTTCACTATGCAATACCTCATGCCTCAGCAGCCTTTATGGCCCGTGAAATCCTGAAAACAAAGGGTATAAATATACCAGTGATCACTACCCTTCACGGGACCGATATTACGCTTGTGGGCCAGGACCCCTCATATGAGCCTGTAGTTACATTTTCCATCAACCAGTCTGACACAGTAACCGCGGTTTCTGATAGCCTTAGACAAGACACTTATAAACATTTTGCAGTTACAAAAGATATTCATGTAGTCCCGAATTTTATTGATCTCAGACGGTTTAATAAACAAAGCAAAGAGCATTTTAGAAAAGCAATTTGTCCCGACAATGAAAAATTAATCGTTCATACTTCAAATTTCCGTAAGGTGAAGAGAGTTGAGGACGCACTTTCAGTCTTCAAACGCGTGAATGAAATAGTAAAATGTAAGTTACTATTGGTTGGTGATGGTCCTGAACGAACAATAATGGAGAATCTGTGTAGGGAATCAGGTGTTTGTAGTGATGTAAGATTTTTGGGAAAACTTGATGCAGTTGAAGAAGTACTATCAGTCTCGGACCTGTTCATTATGCCGAGTGAGAAAGAGAGCTTCGGATTAGCTGCTTTAGAGGCGATGGCCTGTGAAGTTCCTGTAATATCTTCAGATGCAGGAGGTATACCGGAATTAAATGTGGATGGTCAGTCGGGTTTTGTATGTAAAGTAGGTGATGTTGATGATATGACTAAGAAAGCATTACATATACTAAAGGATGAAAACCTACCAACATTTAAGAAGGGCGCCCTTGATCGGGCCAAGGACTTTGACATCCACAAAATATTACCCATGTATGAAGAGATTTATGAACGTACTTTGGCAGAAAGTATGAAGGCTGTGAAGCTATAGTTCGCATTATGGACATTTCATGACGGGAATCATCAGACAGATTAATCAAAAACTTATAAATTTGCAGCTATTCAAAGATCAGTTTTATGACGACAATTGTTAAGCGGCAAGAAAAACCAAATAATTCAGGTACAACAAAAATGTTTAGGAATCCGATTCTTGAAAGGTTATCAAGGACTAATATTTCTGTGCCAATCAGTCTTTTCGTTGGTATCTCTGGATTATTGATGTATTGGGGCAATACTCACGAAATGATGACTATTGGCTTATTATCCGCCTTGTTTTTACTAGGTTGGCTTGCATTTACCCTGGTGGAATATCTAGTGCACAGGTATATATTTCATATGGGCACAGAAACAAAAATCAAGGAAGAAATGCAATACAAATTTCATGGTATTCATCATGATTACCCTAAGGATAAAGACCGTTTAGCAATGCCTCCCGTTATGAGTTTAACCATCTCAATTATTCTCTTTCTTGTTTTCAGATTCTTTATGGGCAATGCGGTATTCGGATTTCTTCCCGGATTTTTGTTTGGATATGCAATGTATCTTTTTGTTCACTATATATTACATGCTTATCAACCACCTAAGAATTTTCTGAAGGCATTATGGATCAATCATGGCATTCATCACTATAAGAATCATGAAAGAGCCTTTGGTGTTTCTTCACCTCTCTGGGATTATATTTTGCGTACTATACCAAAAAAATAGCTGAAGATTGCTAACTGGACACGTCTGTAGTCTTCTGATTAACATTTTTTTCTACGGCTTGAGGATTAAGCGATAAATAAAATCCCTCAAACCATAAGTGAGCAGGGAAATAAGGTAAACATTATCGGCTTTCTGCCTATTATGTCATTGTGGCTGAAATGTTATAATCAACAATATTTTAGAGAAAATAATTGATATTGTAAACCGTAACTTTTATGTTGAGTTAACTGTTATGATAAAGGGTTTTAAAAAAATGATTGGACATCGATTTACTGAATATATTCCTGAAAAGACAGCCATTCAAAATTCGTTTGACAACTTGTTAAACATTTTTATGCAATTGATGGTCATTACTTCAGGTGATGGCTGAAGCATTAGCGTGGCGAATATATTCCTGAAAAGACAGCCATTCAAAATTCGTTTGACAACTTGTTAAACATTTTTATGCAATTGATGGTCATTACTTCAGGTGACGTGGCTGAAGCATTAGCGTGGCTCACCAACCTTGATAAACAATATAAAATCACCAATGAAGATTACGGGATTGGAGATTTCATTGATGATTTAAAAACCAAGGGTTATATCACGGAGAAAAATGCAGAAGGGAGGTTTACACTGACCGCAAAAAGTGAGCAGTCTATTAGAAAAAATGCATTGGAAGAGATATTCGGGAAATTGAAAAAGAGCCAAAAAGGTGGCCACCAAACGACTTTCACGGGCCAGGGAGATGAATTGGGATCTGACAGAAGGTCGTTCGAGTTTGGTGATAATATTGAAAATATATCTATCACTGACTCATTGAGGAATGCACAGATTAATCACGGATTCTCGGATTTTATGCTCACCGAAGACGATCTGGAAATCATCGAAACTGAGTATAAATCTCAAACCAGCACAGTTCTGATGATTGACATCAGTCATTCAATGATCCTTTATGGTGAAGATAGAATTACGCCGGCAAAAAAAGTGGCTATGGCGCTTGGCGAGCTGATAACCAAAAAATACAAAAAAGATACGCTTGATATCATAGTTTTTGGTAACGACGCCTGGCAAATCAAATTGAAAGATTTGCCTTACCTTCAGGTTGGTCCTTATCATACCAATACGATTGCGGGGCTTGAATTGGCTATGGACATCCTGAGGCGTCGAAAAAATAAGAACAAGCAGATCTTTATGATCACCGATGGTAAACCGACATGCATGAAAGTTGGGATAAAATACTATAAAAATGCGTTTGGCCTGGATAGCAAAATATTAAAGGGGACACTAACATTGGCCGCACAGTGTAAGAAATTGAAAATCCCCATTACTACATTCATGATTGCATCAGATCCGTATTTGAAGGAATTTGTTAAAGAATTTACTCAAGTGAACAATGGCAACGCTTATTATAGCACTTTGCAAGGATTAGGCAGTTTGGTATTTGAGGACTTTAAAAGAAACAGGAGAAAGAATTTCTGATAACCATCTATGAATTTTTACGATTTATCAACGGAGAAATTACTCCGCATTCATACACTTGGGGAACTAAAAGCAGTAGGGTACGAATCGTATTCTATCAAAGATGAATTGAGGAGAAACCTTATTAGAAAACTTAAAAAAAAAGAAACTGTTTTTCCGGGAATTTGGGGCTTTGAAGATACGGTTCTACCTGACATCGAAAGAGCAATCCTCTCCCAGCATAATATCAATCTTTTAGGTTTAAGAGGGCAGGCTAAAACAAAATTGGCCCGGCTAATGGTGTATCTTTTAGACGAATACATTCCAATAGTTGCTGATTCTGAATTGAATGATGACCCTCTGAATCCAGTCTCGAGATTTGGAGAAGATCTAATTAAAGAACATGGCGATGATACCCCAATAACATGGCTTCATCGAGAACAGCGGTACACGGAAAAGCTTGCTACCCCTGATGTTTCGATTGCTGACCTGATTGGAGATGTTGATCCAATTAAGGCAGCTACTCTTAAGTTACCTTATTCAGACGAGCGAGTAATTCATTACGGGCTAATCCCGAGGTCTCATCGTGGTATTTTTGTTATCAACGAATTGCCGGATTTGCAGGCAAGAATTCAGGTCGCTCTCTTTAATATCTTGCAGGAAGGAGATATCCAAATCAGGGGTTTCAAATTGCGACTGCCGTTGGAAATTCAATTTGTTTTTACGGCAAATCCGGAGGATTATACTAACAGAGGTTCAATTGTAACGCCGTTGAAAGACCGAATTGATAGTCAAATCATCACTCATTATCCCCAGGACATTGAAATCGGAAAAAAGATTACCGAACAAGAGGCGAAGATAAAAGCTGTACAAAAAGAGACTATTTCAATTAGTAACCTAAGTAGAGATCTTATTGAACAAATTGCTATAGAAGCTAGGGAAAGCGAGTATGTTGATTCAAAAAGCGGTGTTTCCGCCAGGCTAGCTATCACAGGTTATGAGAATCTCATGAGTGCTGCTGAAAGGCGTCGTCTGATTAATGGACAGAAAACAACCTCAATTCGTGTTTCAGACTTTGTTGGAGTTATTCCCGCGATCACTGGAAAAGTGGAATTGGTCTATGAAGGTGAGCAGGAAGGCCCTGGAATAGTGGCCAATAACCTGATTGGGAAGGCTATCAGGACATTATTTGTAGATTACTTTCCCAACCCTGACGAAATAAGAAAACAGAAGGATAAACCCAATCCTTACAAAAAAATCGTGGATTGGTTTGGTGACGGCAACATGGTGGATATTCTCAATGATTCATCCGATTCCGATCATTACAAGTCACTCAAGGAAATTCCAGGTTTAGAAGAGTTACTTGATAAGTATCAGAAAGGGGTAAACAGCGATACCAGGAAATTTTTAATGGAATTTGCCCTGCATGGTTTGGCTGAATTCAGTATGTTAAGTAAACATCAATTGTCAAGAGGCTTGCAATTTAAGGACCTGTTGAGTAGCATGTTCTCAATGGATAAAATGCAGGGTGAAGAAGGTGAGGATTTTGACCTTAATTGAAATTAATGAAATTGTCAGATATCAAGCAGCTAGTTGCTGGTGGTGAAAGTCAGAACTTAGAATTCAAACGGAAAATCAACTATCCGGAGAAGGTAATTAGAGAAATGGTGGCTTTTGCTAACTCTTCAGGTGGTAACCTCCTGGTTGGCGTTGAAGATAATGGTAATATTCCTGGGTTGAGAGACCCTGAAGAACATGATTTTGCATTGGAAAAGGCCGTTAGAGAGTTGTGCATACCAGAGATTAAGTACAAAAGGGAATTGATTCCTGTTTCCGATAAGAAATCGGTGCTATGCTACTCCATTAAGCCTTCTAATAAAAAGCCACATTATGCTAAAGACAAAGTGTTTGATAAATATGGTAATGCCTACGTCCGGGTCAATGACAAGACATTACAGGCCAGTAGGGAAATGACTCAAATATTGAGGAAGGCCAATACAAAAAAGAATTTTAGTTTCCATTATGGTGAAAAGGAAGCCATTCTAATGAGACTGTTAGACTCAAGTGATGTGATTACAATAGATGACTTTAAGGAAGCAGCAAACATACCGATGCGAACAGCATCTTCTACATTAGTATTACTTGTATTGGCAGGTGTACTGGAAATAATCCCTGGTGATAAAGGAGATTTATATAAACTCAAAAATAATTAATAAGAGATCAGGGTTATTTCCTGATATTACCTCTATCTTAGGCCCGTTCGAGCCGGAGTAAATTTTATTTCCAGATTTAATGAAGGGTAGGGCTTTTCCGCATTTCATTTCAGCACAGCTTTCTAGTATTAATCAGACATTTCATGGCTAAATCAAAGGACGCCAAGATATTCGTTCTTGATACCTCTGTCATATTGTATTCCCATGATTCAATAATGAATTTTGAAGAACACGACATTGGGATACCTATTACTGTACTTGAGGAATTGGACCATTTTAAAAAGGGGAATGACATTAAAAACTTTGAAGCAAGGGAATTCATTCGGTTGATAGATAGTCTTGCCAAAGATCATATGTTAAACGATTGGATCCCTTTAAATGGCAAAACGAGGGGGAGTTTCAAGGTCATTATGAATCCAACTCCCGAAGTGGATGCTGAAAAAATATTTGATGATCCAAAGCCGGATCATAAGATTCTGAATGCAGCGCTATCTCTAAAGGAACAGGAGAAGAATAGGAGTGTCATATTAGTCAGTAAGGATATTAACCTTCGCCTCAAAGCAAAATCTTTGAAGCTAGCTGCTGAAGATTATCAGACTGGCAAAATAAAAAATATCAATTCCTTATATACTGGTAAAACAATAGTTGATGACGTTTTAGCTGATTTCATCAACGATCTATACAAGTCGAACCAGATTGACAGAAAGAAAGTACTGAAGAGAAAAAAAACTGTTTGCAATAGCTACTTTATTCTAAAGAGTGAGAAAAACTCAATTCTGGCCTATGAGAATTCAGTCACAAAAATGATTGAAAAGGTAGATAAGCGATTTGTAAGTTCAAGTAATAAGTGCAATTTTCCTTTGTAGCACTTGCTTTGCGTTTAGGTAATTAAATTTTCTAACAGGGCGTTCATTGATTTTGTTTTCAACAACTTTGATTTGCTCCTCTGTAACAAATCTAATATCTGTTTTCTTAGGATAAAACCTTCTGATTACCCCAATCCTATTTTCAACTGTCCCTTTATCCTGACTAGTATAGGGACGAGTGAAATAGGCATCCACATCAAGGGATTGAGCAATCAACTCATGTTTAGAAAATGCCATATCATTATCAAAAGTGAGTGTTTCCAGTTTGTGTTTATCCTGAGAGAGTTCCTCCACAATAGCTTCGGCCATTTGATCGGCATTTTTACTGTGCATCTTTCTGATTCTGGTAAAAAGACTTGCTCGGTCTGTCATCACCAACAAAGAGCCTTTGTGGTTTTTACCCATCATTAAATCGACTTCTATATCTCCCAATCGTTCCCTTTTGTTAATGATCTGGGGTCGCTGTTCAATTGATACCCTATTCGGGATAATACCTCTACGATCTTTTCTGTTTCCTCGTTTGCGCCTTCGTTTGCCATGTTTTAGATATGTGTATAGTTGTTTGTATTCTTGGTTCTCCTGGCGGTTGGTGTGCTTACATTCCCATATCCATTGGTAAATCCATTCATGGCTAAGTGGACATTCTCTCGTTTTCTTTCCCTGATGGCTGATCAATTCAGGACTCCATCTATCTTCTTGGAGCCGGTTAACTATCCAGTCTTTCATGGGTTTGGTGAAAATCACTCTTTTTGGCTTTTCTTGATGACGAAGATTGGTCCTCCTTTGTGCATTTGCTGTTCGATAGACACCAGCTCCCCTACCTCTTGAACCCACATTTCGCTTAAGCTCACGTGAGATCGTAGACGGGTGAAAATGAACGATACAGGCAATCTCCTTTTGAGTAGCTCCTGTTTTCAATAATGCTTCAATTTGATACCTTTGATCAATACTGAGATGTGTGTAGTTTTTTGACATTTTGCAATCCAAAGATTGCACTGCTCAGGCTTTTGAAGGATGAAAAAGCCCTTAAAAGCTTTTTCATCCTTCAATTGCACTTATTAGTTGATCTCAGCATTGGTTTACGGAATCAAACCAAGAAATGCAGAACAGACGTTTGCAATACATGCACTGCTTAATCCTGAAGTGCGATTGGTTACCATCAATGGAGTAGCTGGGACTGGGAAAACACTTATCGCCTTAGCCGCCGCTTTAGAGCAACGACGAAACTACAAACAGATCTATCTCGCCCGGCCAATTGTTCCTTTGAGTAATAAAGATATTGGATATTTACCGGGGGATATTAAATCCAAATTAAATCCTTATATGGAGCCACTATGGGACAATATGAAATTCATCCAAAATCAGTTTAATGAGTCTGACAAGGATTTCATCCGCATCAGTGAGATGCTTAACCAGGAGAAACTGATGATCCAACCATTAGCATATATCCGGGGAAGGAGTTTTTCCAATATTTTCTTCATCGTGGATGAAGCTCAGAACCTAACACCTCATGAGGTTAAAACCATTATTACCCGGGCCGGTGAAAATACAAAGATCGTTTTCACCGGGGACATTTATCAAATTGATACGCCTTATCTGGATTCGCAAAGTAACGGCCTCTCCTACCTGATTGATAGATTACAGGATCATGAGCTTTATGCGCACGTAACTCTTGAAAAAGGCGAACGTTCTGAGTTAGCCAACTTGGCTAACGAGCTCTTATAGTCGGGAAAATATTTGCAAGTATAAACCCGTTGATTCGTCAAATTTCAATCATTTATCGCAAGGCGACCTGGATTGCCTCAAAGTTGGGTAAGTCGCCTGCACTTTCCAGTACTTCAGCGTATTTAATTTTACCGTCCGAATCAACCACGAAGGCAGATCTTTTCGCAACACCTTTCATGCCCAGTACAAACTCGTCATAGAGTACACCATAGCTGTTAGAGACATCTTTATTGAAATCCGATAGCAGATCGAAATTTAACTTTTGATCTTCCTTGAATTTCCCCAGTGTTGCGAATGAGTCAACAGATATAGCGACAACGCTGGTATTCATGTTATTGTAGTTGCCAATATCATCTCTAATCGTGCATAGTTCGGTGGTACATACACCTGTAAATGCTAAAGGAAAGAATAGTATAACAAGATTCTTGTCTCTATAGTCTTCAAGACTAACCTCTTGTTTATCTGTATTTACCAATTTGAAAGATGGAGCGAGATCTCCAATTTGTAATGCCATAGTTTATATTTCTTTAGTTTGTAGTTGTGTGTTTTAAAATTGGCTGAGATCAACTAATAAGTGCAATTGAAGGATGAAAAAGCTTTTAAGGGCTTTTTCATCCTTCAAAAGCCTGAGCAGTGCAATCTTTGGATTGCAAAATGTCAAAAAACTACACACATCTCAGTATTGATCAAAGGTATCAAATTGAAGCATTATTAAAAACAGGAGCTACTCAAAAGGAGATTGCCTGTATCGTTCATTTTCACCCGTCTACGATCTCACGTGAGCTTAAGCGAAATGTGGGTTCAAGAGGTAGGGGAGCTGGTGTCTATCGAACAGCAAATGCACAAAGGAGGACCAATCTTCGTCATCAAGAAAAGCCAAAAAGAGTGATTTTCACCAAACCCATGAAAGACTGGATAGTTAACCGGCTCCAAGAAGATAGATGGAGTCCTGAATTGATCAGCCATCAGGGAAAGAAAACGAGAGAATGTCCACTTAGCCATGAATGGATTTACCAATGGATATGGGAATGTAAGCACACCAACCACCAGGAGAACCAAGAATACAAACAACTATACACATATCTAAAACATGGCAAACGAAGGCGCAAACGAGGAAACAGAAAAGATCGTAGAGGTATTATCCCGAATAGGGTATCAATTGAACAGCGACCCCAGATCATTAACAAAAGGGAACGATTGGGAGATATAGAAGTCGATTTAATGATGGGTAAAAACCACAAAGGCTCTTTGTTGGTGATGACAGACCGAGCAAGTCTTTTTACCAGAATCAGAAAGATGCACAGTAAAAATGCTGATCAAATGGCCGAAGCTATTGTGGAGGAACTCTCTCAGGATAAACACAAACTGGAAACACTCACTTTTGATAATGATATGGCATTTTCTAAACATGAGTTGATTGCTCAATCCCTTGATGTGGATGCCTATTTCACTCGTCCCTATACTAGTCAGGATAAAGGGACAGTTGAAAATAGGATTGGGGTAATCAGAAGGTTTTATCCTAAGAAAACAGATATTAGATTTGTTACAGAGGAGCAAATCAAAGTTGTTGAAAACAAAATCAATGAACGCCCTGTTAGAAAATTTAATTACCTAAACGCAAAGCAAGTGCTACAAAGGAAAATTGCACTTATTACTTGAACTTACAATTGATCAAAGGTATCAAATTGAAGCATTATTGAAAACAGGAGCTACTCAAAAGGAGATTGCCTGTATCGTTCATTTTCACCCATCTACGATCTCACGTGAGCTTAAGCGAAATGTGGGTTCAAGAGGTAGGGGAGCTGGTGTCTATCGAACAGCAAATGCACAAAGGAGGACCAATCTTCGTCATCAAGAAAAGCCAAAAAGAGTGATTTTCACCAAACCCATGAAAGACTGGATAGTTAACCGGCTCCAAGAAGATAGATGGAGTCCTGAATTGATCAGCCATCAGGGAAAGAAAACGAGAGAATGTCCACTTAGCCATGAATGGATTTACCAATGGATATGGGAATGTAAGCACACCAACCACCAGGAGAACCAAGAATACAAACAACTATACACATATCTAAAACATGGCAAACGAAGGCGCAAACGAGGAAACAGAAAAGATCGTAGAGGTATTATCCCGAATAGGGTATCAATTGAACAGCGACCCCAGATCATTAACAAAAGGGAACGATTGGGAGATATAGAAGTCGATTTAATGATGGGTAAAAACCACAAAGGCTCTTTGTTGGTGATGACAGACCGAGCAAGTCTTTTTACCAGAATCAGAAAGATGCACAGTAAAAATGCCGATCAAATGGCCGAAGCTATTGTGGAGGAACTCTCTCAGGATAAACACAAACTGGAAACACTCACTTTTGATAATGATATGGCATTTTCTAAACATGAGTTGATTGCTCAATCCCTTGATGTGGATGCCTATTTCACTCGTCCCTATACTAGTCAGGATAAAGGGACAGTTGAAAATAGGATTGGGGTAATCAGAAGGTTTTATCCTAAGAAAACAGATATTAGATTTGTTACAGAGGAGCAAATCAAAGTTGTTGAAAACAAAATCAATGAACGCCCTGTTAGAAAATTTAATTACCTAAACGCAAAGCAAGTGCTACAAAGGAAAATTGCACTTATTACTTGAACTTACATGTTTCTAAGTGGGGCATTTGACAACATTAGCGTGGTCATCAGGTTCACTATCCTTCAGATACTAACCCGGATGACATGAGAGGTAGGGTTTCTGCGGTTAACAGCATGTTTATTGGCTCTTCTAATGAAATTGGTGCATTTGAATCCGGAGAGGCTGCCCGACTTATGGGAACTGTTGTTTCCGTTGTCTTCGGTGGAGGAATGACACTATTAACTGTACTTGTAACATGGCTGAAAGCTCCTCGGCTTAAAGACCTTAATATTGCAGAATTGACCGGAGAACTCAACTAAAAACAAGGAGGCTGTCAAAAGTGTTATTTAGACCAACCGGGAGAAATCTTCTTCAAGGATAAAATACTGATTATCAGTTGGCAAGGATTACTCCATTTTACTCGAAATGACAATTGAAGAGCTTTTGAAAAAGCCTCTCTGTTATTAACTATTTAGAAACTTTAGTTCTCAACTTTTGAAAAGTCAAATTCTCTAAGGAATGTCTCTGCGTGATGAGTATTTTGAAATTCATAATTTAATACCTCCCCATTTGAACCATGGATTTCGACATGAATATGCGTTACACTTGAAGTCGTTGAGACCTGATCCTCAAATACAGGAGTTTCAGGAATTTCAACGGAGGCTCCTTTCTTACCAATCGTTTTTGATTGCCTTTTAATACGATTGCAATAGGAGCACTTGTAATGCTGTACCAATTCGCCCTCTTCGAATTCAGTTGGCTCTTTTACCACTTCCTCTTTTTCCATCACTAGGGTATGGAAGCCACATCTGTCACACTTTAATGCGGTTAGGTAACCCATGTATTTTTCAATCTTTGTGTCACCTGTTTCGGAATCTATCCAAACATCATAATCAACTGAGAAAGCATCTTCCTCTGCCTGTTGGTCCTCATCAAGGTAAACATCCTCCTCTTCTTCACTTAATAGTCGCATTTTGTTGCCAGTTTTCTCATTTATCCTTGGCGCATATCTAAGCCTCTTCAATTTCTTTGAGAGTTTGGTGGGGTAGTAGAATTTCATGACCAGGCTTGCTACATAACCATAAATTGTTGCGGCCACTGCAGCTATTGATAGTCGAACAAAGAACAAAGCAAAACCTTTTTTCAGGAGCTCAGGCTGTAGAGTATTAAGGAACATTCCCAATGCAACGGCAATCATGATGTGCATGATCTTCTGATACTTTATCTCATTAAGGCTTGCAAATTCATATTTATCCTTTAGCTCTTTCTGACCTGCATAGCGCACTAAATAGATAATCAAGACTATGGAAGCTGCTATAAGAACAATTATCGATCCGTAAAGCATACTTATGTGCCATAAATCGACAAAACTGCGTAGCGATACACTCATTATTTTCTAGTTTAGTTGATGAAACTTCAATAGGGATTCTGTTTAACGAAACCGGAAGATACCTTAAAATAAAGATATATTACTGAACAATCCAATTAGGAAATACCCTTTCGTAAATTCACTCGTTCAGAGGAAATATGTTACTAAGAAATACATTTTCACCCGGTAATGGTCCTGATAATCAGGATAATATAATGCTTGAGCCACTCCCAGTTGGTAGTAGAATTATTGTAGGTCTTAGTCGCACCAACTTCTGAAGGGGCATAGTAGGCCATCTGGGCATGCCAAAACATTCCAATTGGTTTCATCATGTTAGTAGTCATGATGTTCCCAGGTAAGCAG
Source organism: Cyclobacteriaceae bacterium (assembly GCA_963664285.2). Classification (GTDB taxonomy): domain Bacteria; phylum Bacteroidota; class Bacteroidia; order Cytophagales; family Cyclobacteriaceae; genus JAJCYL01. The sequence continues at coordinate 113,631 of CAXXNX010000019.1, read as the reverse complement.
AAGGGTTCAACGAATAAGAGGACAGAGGCCTGGGAAGCACTATCTGAATCAATCACGGGTAATGATGCTGATAAGTTTAGAAAGCACATAGACCATCTATGGGAGACATCACCGGACAAGGCGGCTGAATTGTTTTTCACTGGAATATTTCCGTCCCAAGAAAGCAAGAGTTGAAGCAGTCGTTGACAATGAGATGATAATAGAGGTAAGGCATGTCGAGTCAGTTAAACATTGAGAATGCTTCAGGGTGACGCCTTAGTGCCTCAGATGACCTTAGATACCATTTAAGAATTTTAGCCGACCCCTTAGTGAAGTTTTCGGGTACCCTGTGTAAGGATATTCGTCACACTTGAGAAGTTGTTTGTTATGAACGAGAATGAAGAACTAACAAAAAAAACCGAAGAAGTGATAGACCACCAGACTGAAGAGGTCAATCCTGAAACCCGAAAAGCAATTGCCTCTAAACTTGACACTTTTTTAGGTAAAGGTTTTTGGGAGTATCAAAAGAAGGCGATTCTTATTACAAGTTTCAAAGTGTGGTAAAACTGGTTAATCAATTAAATTGAAATCATAGTACCGGGGCTGTTTCCTATGGATCGGAAGCCAGTCAGTTCGTTGAAGGTGGTTTCGAATCCGTTTTATGCGGACCTGGTTCTATGGAACAGGGTCACGTTGCCGATGAGTTCATTGAAATAGAACGTCCTTGATAAGTGGCTTTGCCCTCATCAGGATCTATTTGCATTCAAGTCAGTGAAATCGAAAGACATCTATCAATGAATTGAAAATGAAGTTTTCTTCGTAGGAGATGAATGACAACAAATTGATCTGTGTATATTAACAATCTGATTAAAAAGTTGTCATTAAAATATGAGTTCATACGATTTTGTAGTAGTTGGCGCAGGAATATATGGTGTAACAACTGCCCTTAAATTGAAAGAGGAAGGCCATACGGTAGCCATCCTCAATCCGGATGCCATTCCCCATCATCTAGCCGCTTCAACAGACATCAGCAAGGCCGTTCGAGTTGAATACGGGTCGGATCTCGAGTACATGGACATGGCTGCCGAATGTGTGGAGGGTTGGAGGGATTGGAATGACCTTTACGGGGAGACACTTTATCACGAGACCGGATTCATTTTAGCTACTTCACGGCCTCTAGGGTCTGATGAAGACGCTTACGATTTTACCAGTTACCAAAACTTGTTAAAAAAAGGATTCAAACCCGAACGATTCGATGCGAAGGAATTGGAGAAACGATTTCCTGCATTCAATACAGAACAGTACATAGATGGATTCTTCCATGCTGTGGGGGGATTTGTGCTGTCCGGTAGGGTAGTTGAGGCGGTATTGAAAAGAGCTAGCGATAAAGGAGTAGATGTTTATGAGGGTCAAACTGTCGAAAAGATAGTCTGTGAAAACGGGAAGGTAGTTGCCGTTGAAACCCGGGAAGGCCAAAGATATTACTGCGGTCACGCTGTGATCTGCGCAGGAAATTTTACACCTTATTTGGTGCCGGAATTGAAGCCTTACATGAGAGTGACCGGCCATCCGGTATTTCATCTTAAACCTAGTAAACCAGAGCTATTTACACCACCAAATTTTAGTGTTTTTGGTGCAGATATTTCCACCACCGGGTGGTATGGATTCCCTTATCATCCGATTGAAAAGGTGGTTAAGATAGCCAATCACGGTGTGGGGAGAGAGATCCATCCTGAATACGACGATCGCGTTGTAACAAAGGAACAAGAACAGCGCTTGAGGGAGTTTCTTCAGTTGACGTTTCATTCATTGGTTAATGACCCAATCGTCTATACGAGGTTGTGCTGTTATACGGACACATTGGACGGACATTTTTGGATCGACAATCATCCTGATATTAAAGGTCTATCAATTGGATCAGGTGGCAGCGGACATGGAATGAAAATGGCACCCGTTCTTGGGGATATGATAGCCAGTGTGGCATTGGGCGGATCGCATAAATGGTCTGGACGCTATAGGTGGAGACAACTAACAGAAAATACTGTAATAAAGGAGGAAGCAAGATTCATAAATAGATAAGAGATTATAAATAATGAAAAATTCGGAAATAGCTGCAATGACGGTTGAAAAGTACATGGAAGCCTACAACAGAAGAGATTTAGAAACTTTTGATGACCTTAGATACCATTTAAGAATTTTAGCCGACCCCTAAGTGAAGTTTTCGGGTACCCTGTGTAAGGATAGATAGCTGTCTTATTAAAAGACACACAGCTACTTAATAACATTACTATGGCGCGTATGCAAGAGCTCCCAATATACTTGGTCATAGTTCGTATAAGACCACTGAAATCTATACACATGTAGCAAATACATGCTTCAAGAAATCATTAATCCATTGGATATAGGAAAAGTACAGTGTGAATAAAACACATTATTTTAGCCAATTGTTGGCTGTAATTGAACAATACCAGAAAATATGACCCCGAAACAAGTTGATCGGATAAAAGACAAAATCACAAGGATTAAACATGCCCTTGCAACTGACAAAAACGGTGGGGTGGATTTTATGATGACAGCCGCGGACTTCGTTATTTACCACCTGAATTGTACCTTAAACTTCAAGACTATTCCGGAGCATTAAGGTATTTTAATTGGTTCAATAAAAACTTTCCGGACGACTCAGGTTTTCCGACCTTCCTTTTCGAGTGGACAGTGACACTATTCAAAACTAAAAGAATAAAACACGCTGAGCATAAAGCCATAGAGACTTTTTTTTCAAACACTTACATCTTCGACAGATACCTGGACAAGGAGTTGCTTGACTTTGACAAATCGGAGAGTTCAAGTTGGGAGCTTTCAAGTTTGACAGATCACTTCGACTATTCGAAAGATCAGGAAGAACTGGCGGACTTTACTGACTGGCTTGAGAAATTTGTGACAAGTGAAAAGTTCTACAAATGCGCTAATGAGTTCATCGAAATAGAAACAAAATTAAAAAATGAACCAGTTGGACCAAAACGGTCAGCGTTGGTAAATAGGCGGTACAGTTTGCTTGAGGACCTTGAAATTAAACATTAAGAATGCTTTAGGGTGAGCACTTAGTAGCTCAAATGACCTCTGATACCTTTCTAAAAAGATTTGCTCGTTTGGATTACAACTATCAAATAATTTCAATAACAGATGAAATCAATAGCCCAACGAATAGCCAAGAAATACTCAGTTGATTACAAGGAACTAATAGGGCGTGGGAAATCTCACAAGGTTCAAGCCGCCAGGAGAGAGTTTGATCTATGAACTACTTTCCTGGTGGAAACGACGTAAATGATACAGCCAAGTTTTTAAGCAACCGCAGTGTTCATACGGTCAGGAGGCTGTACGAAAGCTATAAAGACCGAGATAACAATAAAAGAAAAAGACCAGGACCTCGAATAACTTAGTTACGATCTTGGCTTTGGAAAACCTACAATTACCAAGTTTTAACACACCTTAAAACATAAAAAAGCCCTTTACAATCAATTAAAGAGCTTATTTGTAGCCCCAAAGGTAATGCAATCACGATTAATGATAACACGTCAGGAAATTTTCTACTTTGGAATACCTGCTGATAAAGCCAGAATCATAGAAAAATTACCTACCTGGATTGACCATAGCCCTCCGGACTTCTACTATGGAATTCCCGGTGGAATCCAACGGGGATTTAAGATTGCTTTTGATCGAAGAGGCGATGAAATTGATCCGACTTCTCAGGATAGGAGGCCAACCGCTGCAGAGATTGATAAGGCACGGAATTATATCATGAAGAGATTTATTGGATTAAAGGACCCACCGTTGATTGAGGCACGTGTGTGTCAGTATTCGGATACGACTGACGGCAACTTCATTTTTGATAGGCATCCGGGGAAGCCAAAAATTTATGGTTGCTAGGTGGAGGTTCTGGTCACGGTTACAAGCATGGCCCGGCTTTGGCTGAATTAGTTACTCAAGTGTTGGCGGGTGAAAAACCAATGGTACAGAGTTTAATGTTGACCCCCAATTAAACTCAGATATTATAGAAACTATAGTTTTCAATAACAATTCCTGGTTTCGGTCAAGAATTAAAAGTGATTTTTATGAGGTGGCCGTGCTCAGTATTTTTACAGCAATGCGTTATTTCCTTTTTTTTTCCTATCGGGGAACCAATTATCACGGATGGCAAATCCAAAAAAATGCCCTGGGTGTTCAGGAAGTAATCAACAATACGCTAAAAACTATCCTCAAGACACCCGTTCAAACAATTGGTAGTTGCCGGACAGATACTGGCGTACACGCAAATGAGCAAGTTTTACACTTTGATCTAGACAAAAAATTAAATAAATCAAATCTTCTTTACAAACTGAATTCCCTGCTGCCGAAAGACATTGCGGTCAATAATATTAAAGAAGTTAGAGCAGATGCGCATGCCCGTTTTTCGGTGGTGCAACGACAATATATTTATCAAATTACAAAGCACAAGAATCCATTTCTTCAGGATCTCGCATACTATTTCCGCAAGGACATGGACCTAGGTAAAATGAATAGTCTGAACGATTTCTTAATAGAATGGAAGGACTTTCAAAGCTTTTGTCGGGTCAAAACCGACGTAAATAACTTTATTTGCAACATCCACAGTTTGATGTGGACGGCTGATAAAGATCAGGTTTATTTTACTGTATCTGCCAACAGGTTCTTGCGTGGAATGGTTAGAACAATGGTTGGAACAATGATAGAGGTTGGGATGGGCAATTGCTCAAAACAAAACTTCATTGACGTCGTTCATAGTCGGGATCGAAGAAAGGCGGGACCTGCTGTTCCCCCCCATGGGTTATTCCTAAATACCATATCTTACCCGGATGACATTTTCATACACAATTAGATTGAATCAATAGGGCGACAAACATTGGAAAGAGAAAATATACAGAGTGGTAGTATAGTAGATTTTAAGGTGTTGAGGAGATTATTCTCTTTTGCACAGCCTTATATTGGAAAATTTTACATCCTGGTAATTCTTACTCTTGTCCTGGCATTATTGGTTCCTACACGCCCCCTGATTATTCAGTATACTATAGATGAGAAAGTAGCTTATGGTGATTTTCAGGGCTTGGTCTTTATGATCATCTTGCTGGTTGGCCTCTTAATTGTCCAGGCATTCATTCAATTTGCTCAGACATATCTCGCCGGTTGGCTAGGTCAACATATCATTAGGGATATTAGAATAAAGCTGTACAAGCATCTTCAGCATCTGAGATTGAAGTTTTTTGATAAAACACCAATCGGAAGACTGGTGACCAGGAACATTTCCGACGTAGAAACTCTGGCAGACGTCTTTAGTGATGGAATTGCCGCAATGACTGGAGAGATATTGCAAATAATTGTGATACTGATTGTAATGTTTGTCACTGACTGGAAGTTGACGCTTGTCAGCCTTTCTACATTGCCTATCCTTTTATTCAGCACATACATATTCAAAGAAAAGATCAAGGTCTCTTTCAACGACGTCAGAAATGCGGTCTCAAATCTAAATTCCTTTGTTCAGGAGCATATAACAGGAATGAATATTGTCCAAATATTCAATAGTGAAAAACGAGAGTATGAGAAATTTCAACAGATCAATAAAGAACATTTGAAAGCACATCTTAAATCTGTAATGTATTATTCCGTTTATTATCCGGTGGCGGAAGTTATCCAGGCTACTGGAATTGGGCTGGTGGTTTGGTATGGAGCAGGGGGTGTATTAGTTGGTGACATTCAATTTGGTGTGCTCGTTGCTTTTATCATGTACATTATGATGTTTTTTAGGCCAATCCGTATGATAGCCGATCGTTTTAACACTTTGCAGATGGGTATTGTAAGCTCAAGCAGGATCATGAATCTTTTAGATAGTAAAGAACACATAGATAATAATGGCACCTATGTTACAAACTCATTTGAAGGGAAGGTGGAGTTCAATAAAGTTTGGTTCGCTTACAATGATGAAGACTTTGTCTTAAAGGATATCTCATTTGATGTGAAACCTGGAGAAACATTGGCTTTGGTGGGAGCCACCGGAGCGGGGAAATCGTCCGTAATAAATTTACTCAGTCGCTTCTATGACATCAATAAGGGTGAAATTAGGATTGATGGGAGGAATATATCATTATATGATCTTTACTGTCTAAGGAGAAATATTGGTGTAGTGCTTCAGGATGTTTTTCTCTTTTCAGACACAATAGAATGGAACATTACCCTGGGTAATGATGGGATAAGCAGAAGTGATATAGTTAATGCAGCTGAATTGGTTGGCGCCAGAGAATTTATTGAGCGTCTTCCGGGAGGATTTGAATATAATGTGATGGAAAGAGGAGCAACGCTATCAGTCGGTCAGCGACAATTGATATCATTTGTCCGGGCCATGGTTTATGACCCTAAGATAATTGTGCTGGATGAAGCAACATCATCTGTGGATACTGAAACGGAGGAATTGATTCAACATGCAATTGATAAACTGATGAGTGGACGGACTGCAATTGTTATAGCTCACAGATTATCAACAATTCAAAAAGCTAACAAGATTCTTGTGCTGGATAGAGGCGAAATTAAAGAAGAGGGTACTCATGAATCCCTCCTCGCACTTGAAGGATACTATAGTCAATTGCACAAAATGCAATATAAAGAGGTAGCCTCTCTTGAAGAACCTATGAATGAATAGCCAAAGATTAAAAGGATCAAAAATATTCTAAATTTCGAGTCAGAGAATCCTTAAAATGAAAATTACAAACTCCAAATACTTTTATTATTTCATAATAGTTATTTCCCTAAGTACCATAGCGTTTTCGATTTACTATCAATTAGGTGGATTCAAAGAGTTGAAGGTTAATGCCTTTGAAGGTGTCAATTATGCTATGGCAGGTGTAGATTTCAAAGGAAGTTACAATGATCCACAAATCGAGAACCTGTATAACCACGCTAAAGATCAGGTGGCAACAGGTAAAATAAAGGGAATTTTGGGATTAATTGATTACGTTGAAGAGGGACTATCAAAGAATGAGGTTCACTATTTCATTGGGATCATTCTGCTTGATAAAATAACAGAACTGCCAACGGATTACACTGTACGTAAGATTAAAGCTCGTGGAGTACTGGGAATAACACTAGACATCCATCCTATTGTCAGACCGCCCAAGAGTGACATCGAGGGAAAAATTTATGCATCCGCTCAGGAACATGGCCTGGAAGTAGAAGATTATTTTTTAGAAAAGCATTTTGCTGATGATCGTGTAATCGTAGAGGGCTTCGTTAAATAATTTAGCCGACTTCTTCTTCGGTGGCCAGTTGTTTGTCATAAAGCTCCTTGTACACACCTCCATTTTCTAACAATGAATCATGAGTCCCCTGCTCAATGATTTCTCCGTCGTCAAGTACGACAATCTTATTGGCTAGCTGCGCAGATGATACCCTATGAGAGATAATAATAGTCGTTCGGCCTTGCATGATCGTCTTCATCGAGTTGAGTATCTTGTTCTCTGTTTTTGTATCTACAGCAGATAGTGCATCATCCAAAATGAGAATTTTGGGATTCTTAGCAATGGCTCTGGCAATCGAAACTCTCTGTTTCTGACCACCTGATAATGTAATTCCGCGTTCGCCAACGCGGGTCTCGAAACCTTCCGGAAAGAGTTGTATATTCTCCATTAAATCTGCGTCTCTGGCAGCTTTTTCGATCTCTTTTTCAGTTAATTCAAAATTGCCAAAGGCCACATTATTCCTGATGCTATCAGAGAATAAGAATACATCCTGCGGCACAAAACCAATCTGACTTCGCAAACTCGACACGTCGTATTCTTTAATGTCAGACTCATCAATTAATATTTGGCCTGACGTTGTATCGTACATGCGGCAAACAAGGTTGGCTACAGTGCTTTTCCCTGAGCCAGTCGCTCCTAATATAGCAATGGAGTCGCCGGCCCTTATACTGAAATCGACGTTCTTGAGGGCCTCAATTCCGGTATCTGGGTAAACGAAACCTACATTCTCGAAGACAATATCTCCGACTATTTCTTTGTCAAGGTTAGTACTGGAGAGGATGTTGTTATGAGTATTAAGAAACTCATTGATTCTCTTCTGGGAAGCGGCAGCTCGCTGAATTATGCTGGTAATCCACCCCAGGGAAGTGACCGGCCAGGTTAGCATATTAACATAGATGATGAATTCGGCAATATTCCCAATACTAATGGCTCCACTCATTACTTCCAGAGAACCGATATACACAGTAAGAATGACACTAAGTCCAATTAAAGACATGACTAATGGGAAAAATAGCGAGGTAACAAAGGTCAATCTCAATGATTTATCCTTATAGTCATCACTGGCCTTACCAAAATCATTTGCTGATTCTTCTTCTCTGACAAAAGCTTTCAGTACCCTTATTCCCGAAAAAGCTTCCTGAACAAAAGTGGAGAGCGCTGAAAGGCTTTGTTGAATTTCCTCTGAACGGTGATTGATAATATTGTTAACGTAATAAATGCTTAAGGACAATACAGGAAGCGGGAGCAACGAATAAATTGTGAGTTTGGCATTGATGGTGAACATAAATGGAATAACCATCAAAAAGAGCGTGAACATGTTAATGCCATACATAATGGCAGGTCCAAGGTACATTCTTACACGGCTCACATCTTCGGAAATCCTGGCCATGAGATCACCAGTATTATTGCGCCGATAAAAACTTAGTGGAAGGGTCTGATAGTGCTCATAAACTTCATTTTTCAAATCGTATTCAATATGTCTTGACATGACAATAATGGTCTGCCTCATAAAAAACATAAAAACACCTTTTAGTAACGCCATCACTAATATGATGATGCCATAGAATAAGATACTATTGGCAAAAATGGCATAAGTCTCAGACTGCAGATCAAAGCCCTCAAAAATTCTATAAATGGAAATATTTTTTTGAACCAGGTCAAATGAATGCCTTACAATCATCGCCGGTACAATTCCAAAAAAATTAGCGATTATTATAAACACGGTACCTAGAATGAGGTAATGCTTGTATTTAAGTAAGTATTTATTTAAGTAGCTGAGTTCTTTCATTTGTCTTAAAAACGGCCTGAACGGAGATTAGTTTGGGACCCATTCACATTGGCACCCATTTAAAAAAAAGGTATGTTTGCACTCGTTTTTTGGCCGCTTTAAGGGCAATTTAGATATAAACGACACTAACTCTGTAATGATATCAGATACATTCAAAGAAAAAATCGGGAGTATTTCTGTGTTTGAGCAAGTTGCTCAATTAGAACATGAGCAGGTAGTTTATTGCTATGATAAGGCGACTGGTTTAAAAGCGATCATAGCCCATTCACAATACTATTCTGGGGCCATCAATGGGAGGCACAAGGATGTGGGATTATGCCACTGAAGATGAGGCTGCAATTGATGTACTTCGGTTGTCCAGAGGCATGACTTTCAAGTCCGCAATAGCCGGTTTAAATATTGGGGGTGGAAAAGCAGTGATCATTGGCGATGCTAAAAAAATTAAGAACGAGGCATTGATACGCCGATTTGGGAAATTCATTGAAAGTCTTGGTGGTAGATATGTAACTGCTGAGGATGTCAATATGACAACACGGGATATGGAATTCATCAGGATGGAGACATCTCATGTGGCAGGTATTCCAGAGAGTATGGGAGGTGGTGGTAATCCGTCACCCATGACGGCGTATGGTGTTTATGTCGGAATGAAAGCAGCTCAAAAGAAGTTGAGCGGTAGTGATGGCCTAAGTGGCAAAAGAATACTGGTGCAAGGTGTTGGGAATGTGGGCGCAAACTTGATTAAATACCTAATAAAAGAAGGTGCTGAAATATTTGTGAGCGACATATTTGAGGACAAACTAAAAAGAGTAATCTCTGAGTATAAAGTAACGGTGGTATCACCCTGTGATATTTTTAACCTTGATATGGACATTTATGCACCATGTGCATTAGGGGGGACAATTAACAATGAAAGTATCTCTAGCATGAAGTGTACAATAGTAGCAGGAGGTGCAAATAATCAATTATTGCATGAAATACGTCATGGTAATATGTTAATTGATAAGGGCATAATATATGCGCCTGATTTTTTAATCAATGGAGGCGGAATTATTAGCGTATGCCATGAGTACTTAGGTAATTACAATAAAGATGTTGTAATGAAACAAACAGAGCGGATTTATGCTACCTGTTTATCTGTATTGAATAGAGCTGATGAGGAGCGGATAACTCCACAAGAAGCAGCAATGAAAATCGCAATAGATAGAATTAATTCGATAGGACCTATAAAGCTTTCTTATTAGTTGTCTCTGACAACAAATAAGATATTCTGGCTAAGTTCTAAATAACACAGCAATTATTATTATCTTCGCTATATGATATCAAGTCAAGAGATCAAAAATTTATTTGCACAATTGCCGATAAGTTCCCAAACCGAATTGTTGGATGAGTTGCTCCAGGAGCAGGAATTGCAAGGCAAAGTATTGATTGCCGCTCAACAACAAATAGCAGAGAAAAGAAAGAAGAAACCCTGTCCAAATTGCACAAGCGAGAAGGTATATAAGAGGGGCAGACAAAAAGGTGTGCAGATGTATCAGTGCAATGAATGTAAAAGATGGTACAGTGAAACAACAGGGACACCTTTGTATGACATCAAGCTTAAATCAAAATGGCAATCTTATCTGCGCTGCATGGAGCAGGGCATGCCGATAAAAAAGATAGCAAAACAAATCGGAATAAGCATCCAGACAAGCTTCGACTGGCGGCATAAGATATTGAGTTCACTAAATGAGTTTGTTCCCGAACAGTTATCCTCGGAAGTAGAATGTGATGAATTGGAACTGGCACTTAACAACAAGGGCAGTCGAAATTTAGATAGGGCAGCAAGAAAGAGGGGAAACGATTTCATACGGAATATGGGAAAGGAAGAGGTCACAGTTGTCCAGGTAGTAACAGCGGTTGAACGCAAGGGGGAGAGGTACCTTAAAGCTGTTGCATCAAAACGGCTGAGCAAAGAAGAAATTTCAAAGGCATTGGATGGGAAGTTGGCCTACGGTGCAACCTTGATTACAGATAAGCACCCTTCTTATAAGGCTTTTGCCAAAGACAACCCCTCCATAAAGCACAAAGCGCTATTGGCCAAAGATCATGTGGATAGAGATGATAAAACAATCCATCTGCAAAAAGTAAACAATGTTCACACTCAACTTAGGACATTCTTACGCCCATTCAATGGTGTCAGTTCCAAATATTTGCAAAACTACCTGAATTGGTATGCTTATGCTGACCGAATAAGAGAGAGTAAAACAACTTTGAAACAATGGTTTCTGACTATGCTATTAACGGATCAAGCCTATCACCTGTATGAGCTATTTAAACAAAATGCTGTTATAATTAGAACTTAGCTGATATTCTTTATTTTAGAAACCGGCTATGTTAAACCGTCGCAGTCTTAGAATAAAGGTCATGCAGTTTTTGTATGCCTTGGAACGTCAAAAACAGGCATTTCAGCAAATGGCCAAGGAACGTTCAGGTTCGCATTTCGATCCGGACCAGAATGTAAACGAAGAACAAGACTTGCAAGCCTTGAAAGTATTAAAAAAAGAGACATTAGTGGTTTTTGATCGATCTTTCAACGGAGAATCAGATGACTTATCTGACAGTGCGCCTGAAATTCAAGTGGCCATTAAAGACGGGATGCTGACTTTTGAAAATCTATTGAAAGAGGCTGAAAAGTCAGGATTGAAAAACTTGAAGGATGAGACAGATAGGATCTCCAATAGCTATATTAAGATCTTGCGGTTACCTATAGCTTGGTCTGAAATCATTGTCCGGGATTGGAATCGATTGGTTGGTGAAGGTAAAAGTGCAGGATCAGGATACCGTAATCTCGCATCAAATCCTGTTATCAAAGCAATTGAAGATAATAAGGAGATTAATGCAATCTTGAAGAAAAATAAAATTGGTTGGGCTACGGAAACTGTTGCTGAATGGCTAAGGAAAATAGTAAGAAAGGACGATTTCTATCTACAATATGTGGAGCAACCGAATCCAGTGTTATCTGACCATAGAGAAATAATCAACCATATATTCAAAAAGATAATCTTTAAAAATGAAGTAATTGACGACTATATGGAAGAGCATGATTTAGGATGGTCAGAAAATCGTGGAATATTAAAAAGTATGATTATTAAAACCTTGAAAACGTTTAAGGAGGAGAATAATACAATTAATTTGATTAATCTCTCACCCAATTGGTCTGAGGATCGGGAGTTTTACCAAAATTTGTATAAAGAAACCATTAGAGGTGAATCTCAACTTGAGAAGCTTATCGCTGCCAAATCAAAAAATTGGGATACAGAACGTATTGCGGCAGTAGATAAGGTGTTGATGAAAATGGCAATAACTGAATTTATGCAATTTCCCAGTATTCCAGTCAAAGTGACTATTAACGAATACATTGAGATTTGTAAAGCATACAGTACTCCAAAGAGTAAACAATATGTAAATGGAATCCTGGATGTTCTTTCTAGGGAGATGACGGAAGAAGGGAGCATAAAAAAGAGTGGCCGGGGATTATTGGATAATAAATAATCAATTCAGAATGCTGAGAAATGCTTATTTTTGAAGACTGGGAACTTGAGAAATATAGGGTATGAGCAAGACCACGAACACATTATTGGCTTTTCTTACCGGCGCTGCAACCGGAGCTATACTAGGCATTTTGTATGCTCCGGACAAAGGGTCAAATACGAGGGATAAGCTTTCATATCAGCTTGATAAATACAAAGCAAAATTGGAAGAGCTTATCAATGAAATTATTGAGGGAAAAGAATTAGTTAATAACAATGCAAAAGTTGAAGGTGAGAAAGTTATTACTGATGCCAAAGAAAAGGCTGAGCAACTTTTAGAGGATGTAGATGAACTACTTGGGCAGATAAAGAAGAACTAGAAATAGATGAGAATGTCAACAAAATGTTAACGGCAGTCAAAGTAGTAAGTCGTTTTGAATGGTTGACTAATTTTGAAATAAAATATTGTAAAACTTTAAAAATGATATAATGAGAAAGTTAGCAGTCAATGTGTTGTCTTTATTCGCACTCAGCTTAGTGTTATTTAGCTGCAGTAGTAAAGATACAGAATCTAGAATAGCAAGACTTGAAGGTCGAGTTGCAGAGTTAGAGGCTGGAAATGGAACAAGTAGATCTAACGCTGTTACCCCGTCTAACAGCAGTGTAGCTAGTATAGCTGAAGAGGTTGGAACCGGACCATTCCCAGTATTCGAATTTACGGGAGAGGAACATGATTTCGGTACCATTAAGGAAGGAGATGTTGTAAGTCATGTTTTCGAATTTATCAATACCGGGGATGTTCCTTTGATTATTTCGAGTGCCACCGCTTCATGCGGATGCACTGTACCCCAATGGCCAAAAGAGCCGATACCCGTCGGTGGAACAAGCGAAATTCATGTTAGTTTCAATAGTAAAAACAAGCCGGGGATTCAGAATAAGACTATCACCATTACTGCAAATACTAATCCAAAAACGATCCGTTTAAAAATCAAGGCCAATGTATCACCTAACAATGATGCTACTGGTCCTGTTAAATAAGAGCTACATTAAAACATAGCGAATGCACAATTTTATTTTCCTTCAAGCTGAAGGAGGAGGCTACGCTCAATTCATCCTTTTTGGTGGAATGATCGTGGTCTTCTACCTTTTTTTTATACGCCCTCAGCAGAAAAAGCAAAAAAACCAAAAGAAATTTCTTGAAGAAGTCAAAAAAGGGGTTACTGTTGTTACTGTTGGGGGCATTCATGGTAAAATTACTTCGATTGACGACACCACGGTAATTTTGGAAATTGATAAAGGAGCCCGGATTAAAATCGACAAGACATCAATTTCGATGGATGCAACTAAAAAAATTTCTAATTCTAATTGATCAGGAAAGTTATAATTTTGATCAAAAGGTTCTTCAGGTCAAATTGATTTAAGAACTTTAGGATTATAATCTAAACTTTCCTTCAATGCCAGTACTAAAATTGTTTCTTGTCCTATTCGGAAACAATTGGAGAGCAATACTCTTGTCCGTAATGGCAGCCACTACATTTTGGTTTTTCAATGCCCTCAATAAGAATTATAGTACGAGGCTCAACTATCCCTTGGAAATTAGTTTTGCCCGTGATAGTGTTGTCGTGGTAGATCCATTGTCTGACATAGTAATTGTTGATGTTTCCGGTGGTGGGTGGAATCTTATGAGGAAGACATTTCTCTTTAGTGCCACGCCCGTATTGATTGAATTGGATAATCCGACAGAAATTAAATTTTTTACCAGAGCATCGTTACTTCCTATGATTACTGAACAACTTGGTGGTATTAGTCTTGATTTTGTGGTGACAGATACTCTTTTTATCAACATTCAGCCAAAAATAAATAAGCTGATGCAAGTTCAGGTTGATAGCCTAAATATACCCCTAAGAGAGAATTATCGCTTAACATCTGCAATTCGTGTAAAACCGGATACTATTGAAGTCGAAGGTCCAAAAAGTATGATTGATACATTAAGTGATGGCTATGTGGTACAATTTAGACCGAGGAACCTGGATGATGATTTTAATGATGAATTTGATATTGAATTTGCTTCTAACCTGTTAAGACCTATACCAGACGAAGTCAATGTGAGATTTAATGTAGCGGAGTTTGATAGATCCGTCATTTCAATCCCTTTAGAAGTGACAAATTTCCCTAGTGATTCCTTGGTCTATCTACAAGATTCTGTAATCCAGCTTCATTACACAGTTCGATCCAGAGATGCAAATAAGGTGCGTGCTACGGACTTTAACATTAGCGCCGACTTAACTATGATGGATCAGTCTGATTCAACGATTCTTCCTATTTTGATAGCCTTTCCCACCTATGTGATGGAAATAAAGCTTGAGCCGGAAAGTTTGAAAGTGGCTTATGCAAACTAAACCACTGCAAATTGGTGTAACAGGCGGTATTGGATCTGGTAAAAGTACGGTTTCAAGAATATTCTCTATTATAGGAGTCCCTCATTATGATGCTGACAAAAGAGCTAAAAGGCTGATGGAAAATAGCGAGGATGTTATAAGTAAAATCAGTTCACTCTTCGGAGAAAAGGCTTATACAGGTAGGAATATAAACCGGGATTTTATTGCTGGTATTGTCTTTAATGATAAGCAAATGCTGGATAATCTCAATTCCGTAGTGCACCCTGCAGTAGGTTTGGACTATTCAACATGGGTTGATCATCATACACAATTCACTTACGTAATTAAAGAAGCCGCCCTATTAATTGAGAGTGGTTCGCATCAATTTTTAGATTTGGTCATCAATGTTTGGTCTCCCATGGAACTTCGTATTGAGCGTGTTTTGAAAAGAGATCCATTTAGATCGGAGAGGGAGATCAGACAGATTATTGATAAACAACTCTCTGATAGTCAAAGAGAAGAAAAAACTGATCACAAAATTGTGAATGATGAAAGGCAGTCCATTATTAAACAGGTATTGGAACTGCATCGCAAGTTTAGTTAGGCTTTTATAAGCCTTAAAAAACCAACGAAATCCTGTTTAATTAATTATGCTTAACCATAATTATAGCTGAATTTTTAATTAATATTTCACTAAAGTTCAGCTACAATTTTTGAGCCCATTACCTCATTTATTGTTCTTTTCAACCCTTCTTCAAGGGTAATTTTTGCCTTCCAACCCAAACTTTCGATTTTAGAAACATCCATCAATTTTCTAGGTGTACCATCAGGCTTAGAAGGATCAAACTTCAAAGAACCTTCATACCCAACAAACTCCATAATGGTTTGTGCCAGTTCTTTAATAGTTACATCGATACCTGTTCCAACATTGACAAAACCGGGCTCATCGTAATTCTTCATCAGAAAAATGCAGGCTTCGGCAAGATCATCGACGTGCATAAATTCTCTTTTCGGATTTCCCGTACCCCAAATTTCCACTTCTTGCTTGACATCACGGTTAGCCTCAATGAATTTTCTTATCAGAGCAGGCAATACGTGTGATTTTTGTAGATCATAATTATCGTTTGGTCCATACAAATTTGTTGGCATAGCAGAGATAAAATTACATCCGTACTGTGATCGATAAGCGTCGCAAAGTTTGATCCCCGCAATTTTAGCAATTGCGTACGGTTCATTCGTTGATTCAAGTAAACCTGTTAACAAATATTCTTCTTTTAATGGTTGAGGTGCCAACTTGGGATAGATACAAGAAGACCCAAGAAAGAGCAGTTTTTTGACCCCATTGAAGTAAGCATGATGAATCACGTTATTTTGAATCATCAGGTTGTCGTACAGAAATTCTGCCCGATAAGTACTATTGGCTAGAATCCCGCCAACCTTAGCGGCTGCTAAAAAAACATAATCAGGTTGCTCAGATTCGAAAAACGATGAAACCTGGGATTGATCTCGCAAATCGACCTCACGTGAAGTTCTTTTAAGAATATTATGAAAACCATCAGATTCTAATCTTCTCACAATTGATGATCCGACCATTCCGGTATGACCAGCTACATATATTTTGTGTGTTTTTTCCAAACTATTCGTTGTAGTTCAATATTTCGTGCCCCCCTTTTTTCAGGTAAAGATCCTTTTTAAACAAATTGAGATCAGAAAGGACCATTTCATTAATCAGATCTTTAAAATCGTATTTCGGCCGCCAACCCAACTTTTCTTTTGCTTTACTAGAATCCCCAATAAGCAGGTCAACTTCGGTCGGTCTGTAGTACCTGGGATCATTCTTAACTACTACATCACCCACCTTACAATTAAAGTCATAATTCGATGCTTTCACAATGGTTCCTATTTCTTCACTATCCTGACCGCTGAACTCCAACTCAACCCCAAGACAATTGAAGGCTGTTTGTACCATCTCTCTTACAGATGTAGTAACACCGGTTGCAACGACGAAGTCATCTGGTCGGTCTTGTTGCAACATCAGCCACATGGCTTCTACGTAATCTTTTGCATGCCCCCAGTCTCTTTTGGCATCCATGTTTCCAATGAATATGCATTTTTGCAGTCCCAATCCAATTCTTGCTACACCACGAGTAATTTTCCTGGTAACAAAAGTTTCACCCCGTATCGGGCTTTCATGATTGAAAAGGATGCCGTTCGAGGCGAAGATGTTATAGGCTTCCCTGTAGTTCACCGTTATCCAGTAGGCATACAATTTGGCAACCGCATAGGGTGATCTCGGATAAAATGGGGTTGTCTCTTTTTGAGGCACTTCCTGAACAAGCCCATAGAGTTCTGATGTTGAAGCCTGGTAGAACTTTGTTTTATTTTCGAGTTTTAATAACCTTATAGCTTCAAGAATTCTAAGCGTTCCAATTCCATCTGCATTTGCAGTATACTCCGGTTCTTCGAAGCTTACTTTTACGTGTGACATAGCACCCAGATTGTAAATTTCGTCCGGTTGAACCTCCTGGATTATTCTGGTGATATTCAAGGAGTCACTTAAATCTCCGTAATGAAGCACAAAGTTGTAATTCTTATCATGCGGATCCTGATACAAGTGATCGATTCTATTAGTGTTGAAAATTGAACTTCTTCGCTTAACTCCATGGACCTCATAACCTTTCTCTAAAAGAAGCTCTGCTAAATATGCCCCATCCTGACCAGTAATTCCAGTTACCAATGCTTTCTTCATGACGCAAATGTAAGTCAACGTATTTGTTTAATAATGCTTTGAATAGGAATTCACCCGTCAGCTCGCCCAAATAAATAGTTTTTACGATATTTAATGTCTTAATATTCTGACTATGCAACTGGGATTTGTTTCTGCAATATTGCCTGAATTAAGCTTCGAGGAAGTAATGATATTAGCTAGTGAAATAGGATATGATTGTGTGGAAGTGATGTGTTGGCCAAAGGGAAAGGTAGAAAGAAGATATGCCGGAGTTACTCATATAGATGTTGCTGATATAGATATGAAGTCAGTACAAAGTATTATTGGTAATACGGGTGTTGCTATCAGTGCATTGGGATACTACCCAAATCCTTTGTCACGAGATGAGAATGAGGCTTCCTCGGCCGTAGATCATATCAATCAAATGATTTCAACCGCCCAATCGTTAGGCCTTGATGTTAATACATTTATTGGAAGGGACTGGACAAAATCTGTCGAGGACAATTGGCCACGATTTTTAGAAACATGGTCGCCCAATTATAAAGTATGCTGAGCAATGTGATGTAAAAGTTGGGATTGAGAATTGTCCGATGCTTTTTACCAAAGATGAATGGCCAGGTGGCAAAAACCTCGCTACCAGTCCGGCAATTTGGACTAAAATGTTTAAATGATATCCCAAGTGATCATTTTGGGTTGAATTTTGATCCTGCTCATTTTATCCTGCAGCATATGGATTATCTCTCGGCTATGAGAGGTTTTAAGGAAAAGCTATTTCACATGCATGCAAAAGATGTCCGAATAGATCTTCATAAACTGAATGAAGTGGGAATTTTTGGATATCCCAATCAATTTCATACACTAAAGTTGCCGGGGATGGGAGATGTGGATTGGGGAATGTTTTTTTCTATACTAACAGATACTGGTTATACAGGATCGGCATGTGTTGAAGTTGAGGATAGGGCTTTTGAAGGGGATCTTGAATTGCGAACCGAATCCTTAAGACAGAGTTATAATTACCTGCGCCAATTTATTGCCAAGTCGTAGATTTGAGGAATTAAACTTTGCTTTTAAAATATTCGAGGGTTGGTTTCAAACCTTTAGCTCTTGAAAATTTTGGAGACCATCCAAGTATTTCTTTAGCCTTTGAAATATCCGGTTGACGTTGTTTTGGATCGTCTGCAGGTAGAGTCTCAAAAACAATTTTCTGATTGGTATTGGTGAGTTGGATAATTTCCTCCGCAAACTGTTTTATAGTTATTTCATCCGGATTCCCAATGTTAACTGGTTGGGTATAGTCACTCATCAATAAGCGATAGATACCTTCAACCAAATCATCTACATAACAAAATGACCTTGTTTGGGATCCATCACCGAAAACGGTCAGATCTTCACCCCTGAGTGCCTGCCCAATGAATGCTGGCAATGCCCGGCCATCATTAAGACGCATCCTTGGCCCGTAAGTATTAAAAATCCGAACTATCCTTGTCTCGACTTTATGAAATGTATGATAAGCCATGGTCATGGCTTCCTGAAAACGTTTCGCCTCATCGTAAACGCCCCGAGGCCCGACAGGGTTAACATTTCCCCAATAGTTTTCCTTTTGAGGATGAACCTGCGGATCACCATAAACTTCTGAAGTTGACGCCACCAGAATGCGGGCCTTCTTATCCTTCGCCAGTCCAAGACAATTGTGGGTGCCCAATGAACCAACCTTCAGCGTCTGAATGGGCATCTTTAAATAATCAATCGGGCTGGCTGGAGAAGCAAAATGAAGAATGTAGTCCAAATCTCCCGATACATGTATAAACTTGGAGACATCACAGTGGTGGAATTCAAAATCTTTACTCTTAAAGAGATGCTCTATATTGTCCAGTGAACCGGTAATCAGGTTATCCATAGCAATAACATGGTACCCTTCCGAAATAAAACGATCACATAAGTGTGATCCGAGAAACCCGGCACCACCGGTAATTAAGACTTTGTTCTTATTCAAAATAATTTTCTTTTGCACTAAAGAGCGGCCAATTTTTGTCACGATCTGATAGTATGATATTCTTTTCGTAATCCCAGTCTATATTGAAAAAGGGATCGTTAAACATGAAGCCTCGTTCGTTAAAAGGAGAATATGGTTGATCAATACAATAGAAAAACTCCGCCTCTTCGCTCAGAATAAGAAACCCATGGGCAAAACCCTTCGGCACATAAATCTGCTTCTTGTTGGTCTCATTCAAAATCTCTTTATGATGCTGTCCAAATGTAGGACTGCTTATTCGAAGATCAATAACCACATCCATAACTTCTCCCTGCAGTACCCGAACAATTTTGGATTGGGAGAACTCACCAATTTGGAAGTGCATTCCTCTTAAGACACCCTGCTTCGACCTTGACTGGTTCTCTTGAACAATATCAACTGTAATTCCTATTTGATCAAACAACTTTCTTTTATTAAAACTCTCAAAAAAGCTTCCCCTTTGATCTCCAACGATCTTAGGTTCGATCAGGTAACAATCTTTCAGCACAGTTTCAGATACTTTCATCTGGCAATCAGTTTCAGGTACTTTCCATAACCACTTTTTACAAGCGGCTCAGATAAGGCGATCAGTTCTGATCTTGTTATGAAGTCCATTTTATAAGCCACTTCCTCGATACAACCGATTTTTAACCCCTGCCTTTCTTCTATAGCCTGAACGAAAGCACCTGCTTGCATGAGCGAGGAAAATGTACCAGTATCCAGCCAGGCCGTTCCACGACTCAAAACGCTTACCTTCAACTTCCCTCTACTAAGATATTCTTTGTTTATATCGGTTATTTCAAGTTCGCCACGAGGACTTGGCTTCATACCGGCTGCAATATTTACTACATCATTGTCGTAAAAATAAAGGCCTGGAATAGCATAATTTGATTTTGGTTGGTCTGGTTTTTCTTCGATAGAAATGACGTTAGAGGAATTATCAAATTCTACGACACCATACCTTTCCGGTTCAAGTACATGATAGGCATAAACAATTCCTCCATCAGGATTATTGTTAGATTGTAACAGTTTGGCTAGCCCCGAGCCATAAAAGATATTGTCCCCTAATACCAGGGCCACACTCTCGGAACCAATGAAATCTTTACCAATTATAAAAGCCTGGGCTAAGCCATCAGGTTTTTCCTGTTTTTCATAGGTGAATTTGCAACCAATATGAGAACCATCGCCAAGTAGTTTTTGAAATAGCGGTAAATCATGGGGGGTCGAAATGATTAAGATATCTCTTATCCCTGCCAGCATAAGTACGGACAACGGATAGTAAATCATTGGTTTATCATAAACAGGTAATAGTTGCTTGCTGATGGCAATTGTTAATGGATGCAACCTGGTACCTGATCCTCCCGCCAAAATGATTCCCCTCATAATACTTGTTCCGTTTTATAGTATTCCATGTACCATGATACGAAGTTTTTGATGCCTTCTTCTATGGAAGTAGTAGGGGAATAGCCAGTTAGTGAGCTTAAATTGTCAATATTGGCATAGGTCTCTGCTACATCCCCCTGCTGCATCGGGAGCATATTTTTGATAGCTTTTTGCCCAAGGTTTTCTTCTATCAGTTCGATAAATCTCATCAACTCCACCGGTTTATTGTGTCCAATATTGAATATTCTATAGGGAGCATAACTGGTGGAAGGATCGGGCTCTAAGCTGTTCCAGTTTGGATCGCCCTTCGGAATATTTGGAAGAAGCCTGACTATACTTTCCACAATGTCGTCTACATAAGTGAAATCTCTTTTTAAATTACCTTCATTAAATACTTTGATCGGTTTGCCTTCAATAATTGCTTTCGTAAAAAGAAAAAGCGCCATATCCGGTCTGCCATAGGGGCCGTAAACTGTAAAAAATCTTAGCCCGGTAACTGGAATATTGAATAATGACGAATAGGAATGAGCCATCAGTTCGTTTGATTTTTTAGTTGCGCCATAAAGTGACACTGGATGATCAATATTGTCTTTTTCAGAGAAAGGCATTTTTTTGTTAGCGCCGTAAACCGAGCTTGAGGAGGCAAAAACAAGATGTTCAATTTTATTATGACGACAAGTCTCTAGGATGCTAAGAAAAGCGCTGACGTTTGAATCAATATATGCCTTCGGATTGTCTAATGAGTAGCGTACGCCTGCTTGTGCAGCCAAATGAACGATTTTGGTGACACGATTAGACTCAACAACATCATCAAGCTTATCAGCTTCCTGGAGATCTATTTTGTGAAAACTAAAGTTTTCAAAAGCCATTAATTGAGCCAGACGGGCTTCTTTAAGGCTAAGATCATAGTACTCGTTCAGGTTATCAATTCCTATGACTTGAAAACCATCCTTACATAGTCGTTTGGCTAAGTGATATCCAATAAAACCGGCCGCACCGGTAACTAACATTTTCTCCTTTGGCATCATAAACTGAGTAAATCGGGTGCAATGCTAATCTGAATCTTACTTTAGGCAATCGCTATTAGGTTAACTTTTGGTTCTATAAATTTGAATCGGTTGGCATGAGTCAGATACAAACATTTTTATACAAAGAATTTCTGCTCGAATGGAGGCAAAAATACCTTATCAATGGAGTCTTTCTCTACACATCTTCTACTATATTCATTTGTTATTTAGCTTTCAGTATTAGAGGTGTATTCATTACCCCTATCGTTTGGAATACCTTGTTCTGGATTATTGTGCTATTCTCCGCTATAAATACCATTGCTAAGAGTTTTTTACAGGAGAATAACCAGAGGGATCTTTATTATTATTCAATAGCAAGCCCTCAGGTCATTATTATTTCTAAAATAATATACAACGCAATATTGATGGTTTCAGTAACTTTTTTGGCTCTGCTGTTATATTCTCTTTTGTTGGGCAATCCGGTTCAGGATCAACTTTTCTTTTTTGTAGTTGTTCTATTGGGGGCTGTTGGGTTTTCCTCAACACTCACCATGGTGTCGAGTATAGCTTCAAAAGCTGGGAATAGCGGGATGCTGATGGCAATATTGAGTTTCCCAATTATCATACCTCTAATTATGATGGTTATTAAGGTATCAAAAAATGCAATCGACGGATTAGATAGAGGTGAAAGCATGGATGAGATTTTATTGCTTTTTGCATTGAATGCCATAGCAATCACTTTAGCTTTGCTTCTTTACCCATATATCTCAAGAAATTAGAATGGAGTGGATGAATAAATCCTGGTGGAAGATCTTGACGGTGGCGCTACTCTGTTACACGGTAGTCGGAGGCCTTCTTTTTCCGGTTCCGAAACTGCTTATTTTGAACGAAACCATTCGTGTTCTCCATTTCCATGTTCCGATGTGGTTTGGTATGATCATTTTGTTTACGATTTCTATCGTCTATGCAATCAAATTTTTAAGAACTGATGAATTAAAGTATGACCTGTATAGTCAAAATTTTGCTAAGACAGGAATATGGTTTGGACTCATGGGTATTGTTTCAGGTATGATTTGGGCAAAATTCACTTGGGGTGAGGTGTGGAGTGGTGATCCTAAACAGAATGCTTCGGCTATAGGATTACTAATCTACTTTGCATACCTGATCTTAAGAGGATCATTGACTGACGGGATGCAGCGAGCAAGGGTGACAGCGGTGTATAATGTTTTTGCTTTTGCTACATTGATTCCACTCATATTTATATTGCCTAGATTAACTGACTCATTGCATCCGGGAAGTGGAGGTAATCCAGGTTTTAATGCCTATGATTTAGACAGTGATTTGAGAAAAGTTTTTTATTTGGCAGTGATTGGCTGGTCATTGCTTGGAATTTGGTTTGCCAGCCTTAAAATTAGAATTGATTTACTGAATGAAAAGATTGAAGATAAAGAATTGGTTATTTTTTAAGTTGGCACTCTTTTTTGTTCCTTTGCAACTTGTGGCGCAAAATGTGAATGAGAAAGTTGAGATGGCTGATCAATTCAGATCGGATGGCAAAATATACATTGTTGTTGTAGTCATGTTAACTATCATACTGGGCATGTCTTTTTTTGCCTTCCGTATAGATCGTAAGATTACTAATCTTGAAAAGAGAATGAATACAATGAATGACTAAAGTCAAGTTACGAACCGCTCTAAACCAATTATTTTTGTGAGCGTTCATTCAGTAAATAACACTGTTGATCATGAAAAAATCGCATTTACTCGGAATAATTGTAATAGCAGTTGCTATTATGGTGATTGTCTCCACTGCCGGAGATGCTAGTTCTTACGTCACATTTGAGGAAGCAAGAGCACTTGCATCGCATGGTGATGCCAAAACGATACATGTAGTAGGGAAGCTGAAGAAGAGTGATTCCGGAGAGGTTATAGGCATTGAGACCAGTGAGGATCAGCAATCTTTTTCATTTCTCATGATAGATGAAAACAGCATTGAACAAAAAGTATATTTTCTCAATACGATGCCCGCGGATTTTTTGCGATCAGAACAAGTCGTGGTTGTAGGATCTTATCATGATGAAACTTTTCTTGCAGACAAAATTCTCATGAAATGCCCATCAAAATACACAGAGGAAACCATTGAAGTTGAAGCGGGAGTATAATATATGATCCATTATTTTATTGGTAATCTGGGCCATTCTTTGGTCATCTTAGCTTTTGTAGCAGCACTAGTTGCCACCTACGGTTATTTTAACGCTGTTCGGGCTGACGAACTAAATAAGTCAGAATGGCTCAGGTTTGCCCGGGTAGCATTCTATATTCATGCAATTGCTGTTTTAGGAATAGTGGTGACTTTGTTTACCATAATCAATAGTCACTACTTTGAGTACCACTACGCTTGGAGTCATTCTTCCACCTCTTTACCCGCTCATTACCAGATTTCAACTTTTTGGGAAGGGCAGGAAGGTTCATTCTTGCTTTGGACCTTCTGGCATGTGGTTTTGGGTGTAATCGTTATCAATACCAGTAAGTTTTGGGAAGGATCGGTGATGACTATATTTTCCCTGGTGCAAGTCTTCCTGGTGTCAATGATACTGGGCATCGTCATTTTCAATCAAAAATTTGGAAGCTCCCCTTTTATATTATTGAGAGATGCCCTTGATGCACCAATTTTTAAAATGAACCCTGATTTTGTACCAGTTGAAGGGACAGGTCTAAATCCACTTTTGCAGAATTACTGGATGGTTATTCATCCACCGACCTTATTCCTGGGCTTTGCCACTACGCTGGTCCCTTTTGCTTTCTGTATGGCCGGACTTTGGTTAGGAAAGTTCAGAGAATGGGTAAGACCAGCTTTACCTTGGGCCCTTTTTTCGGGTGTGACACTAGGGATTGGCATTTTGATGGGCGCATACTGGGCTTATGAAACCCTGAATTTTGGTGGCTATTGGAACTGGGACCCTGTTGAAAACGCCATTTTTGTCCCATGGCTTGTATTAATAGCGGCTATTCACACCATGATATCATTCCGTAAGAGTAATACTGCCCTTAAGACTGCTATTGTCCTTGTGATCTCCACATTTATCCTGGTTCTTTATTCGACTTTCCTTACAAGAAGTGGAATTTTAGGGGATTCATCGGTACATTCTTTCACGGACCTGGGATTATCAGGACAATTGCTGATATACCTGTTTGCCTTTATATTATTGGCTACCGGACTTGCGGCCAAGGGATGGAAACAAATACCTACTTCTGACGAAGAAGTATCAACCTACAGCCGGGAATTTTGGATATTTATTGGAGCAGCCACACTTTGCCTGATGGCATTCCAGATTATCATTCCTACTTCAATCCCTGTTTGGAATTCGATTGTTGAGTTATTTGGTGGAATCTCCAATCTGGCGCCTCCTGCAGATCAGGTAATATTCTATTCCAAATGGCAATTGTGGTTTGCCATACTTCTGGCAATCCTAAGCGGTACTGGTCAATTTTTTTGGTGGAAGAAAATAGATAAGTCGAAGCTGAAGGACGCTTTGATGACCCCAATAATCATAACATTGCTCCTTGCCGGAGTGGTGATTCTAATCTCTAATTGGTTGCAAACAGGATATTTCAAAGCAGTGCCGGATTTGCTGCTCCTCACAACCGGACTTTACTCTGTTATAGCTAACATTCAAATATTCATAGGAGTTATAAAGTCCAGTCCTAAATTATCAGGTGGGGCGGTAGCGCATATAGGTATAGCCTTAATGCTCTTGGGCATACTTTTTTCCTCTGGTTATTCTGAGATAATATCCTTAAACCGAACCGGTCTTATTTGGAGTAATGACCTTCCGGAAGAGGTTAACAGAGATAATTTGCTCTTATTTCAGCATGAACCACGTCAGATGGGTGAATATGAGCTGATGTATATGGGGATGCGGAAAGAAATAAAAGGATACGACGGATATGTGAATAAAAGCGACTTACAACCGCTGCCCAATCCACAATTGGCTTTGATAAAAAGAGATTTAATTGAAAATGGAAAAGTTTCTTTCCAGGTTGGAGACACCATCGAGTTTGACAATTTTGAAAATTCATTCTTTGAGGTTAAGTACAGTAGTAATACAGGGCAAGAGTTTACATTATATCCACGCATTCAAATAAATGAAAGTATGGGGAATGTTTACTCTCCGGATATAGACCGAAGGTGGAACAAGGATTTATACTCTCATGTACGAACTATGCCGGACCCTGAAAGTGAAACTCAATGGACCGAAATGGATACTGTTGAACTCAAAATTGGCCAGACATTTTTTGTCAATGACTTCGTAGCTACCCTTGATCAAATTGAAAGAATTACAGAGATTTCGGGAGTTCCCCTAACCAATGAAGATGTAGCTGTACAGGCAAAAATTAAAGTATTAGGATCAGCAAATCAGGAATATAATCTTAAGCCTATTTATCTTATCAAAAATCGGATGGTTGGCCGTATTCCTGATGAGTCTGAAGATGTGGCATCAAAGCTCACGTTACTCAACATCTTTCCTGACAAGGGGACTTTCGAAATAGGCATAAATACCACACAGAAGAACTGGATCATTCTGGAGGCAGTAGAGAAGCCCTTTATTAATCTGCTTTGGCTCGGTACTTTCCTGGTTATAATTGGCTTTATAATCGCCATCAATCGACGATATACAGAATTTACAAAAATGCGGGATAAAGGGGTTGAGGCTATTTCTTAAGTAATTCCGGCAGATAGCTTACTAACTCAGGATAGATTATAACTAAACCCAGAAAAAGCACTTGTATCAAAACAAAAGGAATAATCCCCTTGTAAATGGAGGTTGTCTTAACCCCTTCAGGGGCCACCCCCTTGAGATAGAATAATGAGAATCCAAATGGAGGAGTAAGAAATGAGGTCTGAAGATTAAGTGCGAGTAGTATTCCTACCCAGATGAGATCAATTCCCATGGCAGTAAAAATAGGAGCTACTACGGGAACAAATATGAAAATGATCTCAATAAAATCAATAAAGAATCCGGCAACAAAAACCACCAGCATTACCATAAACAAAAAATATTCAGGTGTTAGACTGGCTGACTCAATTAGACCTATGAGGTAGCGATTTCCACCCAACCCACGAAAAACTAGTGAAAACGAAGTGGCACCGATCAAGATAATAAAAACCATACAGGTAAGATGAGTAGTTTCTTGGATTACTTTTTTATGAACTTCCTTTGAAAACTTACTCTGAATTATTGTTAATACCGTCGCTCCTAATGCACCAACACCGGCTGCTTCTGTAGGCGAAGCGATACCGGCTAAAATTGAGCCCAATACGGCAATGATTAATGTGAAAGGCAACAAAAATGCTTTGATAATTTTACCCATCATGCCTTGCTCTCTGAATTTCCGTATTTCTTCATCAGGCATAGAAGGCGCACTTTTTGGTCTTACATAAGAATAAATAACAATGTAAATCAGGAAGAGAGCTACCAGTGAAAAACCGGGGATGATTGCTGCACTGAATAGATCACCCACAGATACATTCAAGACAGAGCCTAATAGGACGAGCACCACTGATGGAGGAATAATTTGTCCAAGTGTGCCAGCTGACGCAATAGTACCAGTAGCAATTTCCGGACTATAACCTCGTTTCAGCATTGTAGGTAGGCTAATCATACCCATGGTAATAACTGTGGCGCCAACTATACCGGTGGAAGCAGCTAATAATGCACCGACTATGACGACTGAAATAGCAAGCCCACCACGAAGTTTCCCAAAGAGTAAGGCCATCGTCTCCAACAAACTTTCGGCCAACCCGGATTTCTCGAGCATTATTCCCATATAGACAAATAGCGGAACCGCAATCAGGACGAAATTGCTCATAATGCCAGAGATGCGAAGGGATAGCAAGTAAAAGAAATCTATATCAAACACCATTACCCCCATAAGTATGGACAATCCACCTAAGGTGAAGGCCACAGGATACCCAAACAGAATGAGCACAAAAATTAATGCAAATAAGATTAAAGGCAGGGCTTCATACATTGGATTGGCTTCTTCCCTGAATGGTTAGTATTGAGCGTATGATCAAGCTAAATGCCTGTAGTAACAACAGGCTAAATCCAACTGGAATGGCAAATTTCACAATAAATCTAAAAGGTAGCCCTCCTGGATCGGGGGATCCTTCTAAAATGTTAAAACTGTTGATAACAAAGGGAATTGACGATTTAATAATTACAAGACAAAAGGGAATGAGAAAAATGATAGTCCCTATAAGATTTACCCACGCCTTACCCTTTTCTGAGAATTGGCTGTAGAATACGTCAACTCTTACATGTTTGTCGTTTTTCAGGGTAAATGCTGCACCTAATAGGAATATGAAAGCAAAAATGTGCCACTCAAGCTCGAACAGACCAGCAAAGCTTATATTAAAAAAGTAACGGAGTAGTACATCAAGGCAGATCACCCAAACCAGAATGCTGGTAAGCCAGGAAATTGCTCCTCCGATGGTTTCATTGATCCGATCTATGGTGATGGCAAATTTTTGCATTACTTACATTGTATCAATAATTTGTGAAATATCCGAACCCACACCAATAGGACAAACTCTGTTAGCCCCAAAGACGCGAAATAATCCCTCCTGTCCATAAACTCAGTGAAATCCGTTTAAACGTTAAAGTAAGAGCTGTCTCATTACTCAAACCTAGTGTTTTTATATCGAATTTCAGGAAACGGACTATTATACAATTAGACCAGGTTCCCTATTTCTTAAGTACTTGTCGATAAATGACAAAGTATAAGCGCTTATTATTTTAAGTGATCGCTTTTCTTCAATCTCGCCCAAAAAAAACCAAGTATTATGGTAAGCGTGGGCCAAAAATATGCATAGGACTATTACTAAAATCAATGAAGCTCGGTTTTAGAGAACAAGACTGTAGAACACCAAATTGAAGAGTAAAATCTCAAACAGTCTCATTGGGACAACTGATTTATATTTAACTAATATCTATTTTTGCGATTTAAGATCAAAAGAGTGCAAGACCTCCGTAAGCTTTCAATAGATCAACTCACCGATTTCTTCATCGAATCCGGGGAAAAAGCCTTCAGGGCTAAACAAGTTTTTGAATGGCTTTGGAAGAAGTCTGCCAGGAGCGTCGATGAAATGACAAATCTTTCATTGGAGACCAGGGAGTTGCTCAAAAAGAGCTATATCATTAATCCGGTAAAGGTTGATCAAAAGCAGGTAAGTAGTGATTATACGATCAAATCAGCCTTCAAACTTTATGATGGCCATTTAGTCGAGGGCGTTTTGATACCCGCAGATAATCGAATGACAGCATGCGTTTCATCGCAGATCGGTTGTTCCTTGAGCTGTACGTTTTGTGCAACAGGCTATATGGAACGCAAGCGCAACCTCGACGCGGCAGAGATATATGATCAGGTGGTGGAAATCAGCAGACAAGCCAAAGATCATTATGACCAACCCTTGAGCAATATTGTATATATGGGAATGGGAGAGCCTTTATTGAACTATACAAACGTTCTTCAATCCATAGAGCTAATTACTTCGTCTAAGGGTTTAGGGATGTCACCTAAGCGGATTACGGTTTCTACTGCTGGCATTACTAAAATGATAAAAAAACTAGCAGATGATGAAGTCAAATTCAACCTGGCCCTTTCATTGCATGCGGCTAATGACAAGAAAAGGGACCAGATCATGCCGATCAATGAAACGAATTCTCTCAAAAATCTGAAAGAGGCTCTTCAGTATTTCTATCAAAAAACCAAAACCAGGATCACTTTTGAATACATAGCCTTTCACAATTTCAATGACTCACTTAAAGATGCCGAGGAACTTTTCAACTTCACGAAGCAAGTAACTTCAAAAGTTAACCTGATTGAGTACAACCCCATCTCTGAGGCTGATTTTAAAAATACGGAGGGAGATCGTTTGGATCAGTTTCGCGCTTATTTAGAGGATCGGGGTGTGAATGTCAATGTGAGGAGGAGTAGAGGAAAAGATATTGATGCGGCTTGCGGGCAATTGGCGAATAAGTAGGTTTTAAGTGTTAGGTGTTTAGCCGTTAAAGTTGTTATTGTTAGGTGCCAAAACTTTAACACTTTAATACATTAACACATAAATCAAAAAGTATTAATTGTCGCACAAGATCATATCATACTCCTTAGCCCGAAAGGCTTGAGATCGAATGGTTTCTCCTTGAGCATTGGCATATACCACCACATAAAAATCAGCTTCGGGTACGTGTTTTTCGGCGAAGTAAACTGGTTTTTCTGCAGTTCCGAGATTGATAATATTATTAAATGAGGGGCTAAGTATTTCTCCCCTAACATTGCTGAATACACCAAATCCTTTGTTAGTGAGGATGTACGCTATTTTTTCCTGTTCATTATCCAAAATGTAGTCAACTCGTTGTATCCCTTCTAATATTATTTCCTCTCTCTCTATCTCATAAAACAACCAATTTCCTTCTTTTTGGATAAGGGCAACTGAATCATTCCAATAGCTTATTTGGCTGAATTCGAAGTCAGATATTTCCTGACCATCAAGAGATAGGAATCCATAGCCTTCTTCCTTAAGGCCTACCTGGTAGGATTGACCATACTTATCAATTCGTTTCATAAATGAGGGTTCGAGAAGAAACTTCTCATGGAGATCATAATAACCGAACCTGCCTTTTAACAAAACGGGCGCAATGCTATCTAGTACCCGGCCAATACCATTATATTCGGCTTTGAGTACAATTCTACCATTCTTATTGAGTATGCCCTTTTGCCCTCGCCATTCATACGAAAAAAACCCGGTAGACAAATAGTCAATCTCATCGTATTTACTGTTAAACTGAAATTCGCCCTTTTCTGAATAGACCCGCTTAACATTATCATTCTCAATTAACAGATATTGTGAACTGTCCCGATCACTTGGAATACCCATCAGCCTTATTTGGTCATCGGGATATATATCGACAAATCTATTCGGATAAAATGCCAGGCGGTAAGTATCACCTTTTTGAAAGTAAACCATGTTTTCATTCAAAACGCGTACCGAATCAAGGTCGAACCTCGGTTCAAATCCATACCCTTCACTAAGTAGCGTCCAGGTAGAACCTCTCTTAAAAGCGAACCAATTTTTACTAAATGATATGTCCCTAAAAGATTCTTCAAGAAATGAGTCGTTCTCCTCCTGATAATAGGAGTAGCCACTGTCTCTTTTAACCATCCAATTGTTAAGCATTGGAATAATTGTCTGGTCAGAAGAGTTGATCACTACATCAAGATCCTCATTAATGAGGCTCTCATAATTTCCGATATAGCATAATAGGTACTTGTCTTTCACAAGTTCAACTTCATCATATTTGAAATCTAAGGTGATTGGGTCACCATCGGTGAGTGGTTTGAGATATTCCAAATTTGTTATAGCCAGGAGGCCGTCTTTCTCGAAGATCCAATAATTATTTATCAGGTAGATATGATCAAATTGTGGCGCCATGAGTTCTTCCCCGAAAACCGAGTAAAGACCCCATTTCATTTTCTCTCTTACCATCAAAAGATTTGAACTGAGAAGCCCTATGTCTTCAAAACGCGCTGGAAGGATGTCAAATCCACTTTTATGCCAGACGCCATATCTGCCATTTTTCCTCATCTTAACAAGGCCGGCTTTTAGGTCTGTGGTTTGGTCGAAACCCCCTTTGTAAACCGGAATTCCCAGATAATTTACAAGCTGTAAAGTCCTATTTTCTCTAACTTCCAATATATCTGTTTGGATGTTTCCACATAGATAATCCTCTTTCACATATCCATATTGTGGTGTAAGAATAACTTCACCTTCGATATTCATAAACCCATATTTACCATCTTCATAAATGGGCAAAATAGAAGTACTGTTAAGTTCCAAGACGTTCAGGAGAGAATCTTTAGTGACCCGATCCTTAGTGTAACTATCGAAATGTACTAGAGAAAAATAGTCTCTATCCAAATGAAAAAAGCGCTTGATAATCTCTTTGTTCCAATGTGATTTAGGATAGGTTTTCATAAAGTCCAAGTACTCCTGGGGACGATTCAAACCAGCCTTGATTTTTAGGATCTTTTTTTCCGTTTCTGTTCGATGTTCATTATACGGATATTGCTTAAGAAAACTCTCTAGACTTCTTAATTTCCCATCATCCGTCTGATCAATGTACAGAAGGTGCTGATATGCTTTTTCAGCTGAAGATACCTGTTTGGCATCCGGATATTGTTCGATGAATTCTTTGTACGCCTTCCAGGTATTAACTTCCTCAACTTCGTGATAAATAAGTTCGTTTCTTCTGCCAAGGGCGACGGGGACTTGATCAGCAGTTTTGAAATGCCTCATGAAATACTCATAACCCTGTATAGTATTTAACCCAGAGGCCCGCTCGAAAGCCAAATTTTCAATTGTCACCTGTTGAAAATCGAAGTCATCCTGGCTTATCAAATTCTTCTCAAGTCCTTTCAGGATTTTTTCATTCGCAACTTCATAGTCCTCTTTGGCTTTTAAGACGAAATAGTAAGCTGAGTCAATGTTATATCGTCGAAATGAATTAGTTGTATAAAGCAAAGAATAGATATAGTTCGCCCCGGGATTTGTATTTTTCTTTTCCAAAGATTTTTCCAAATATCCTTCGACATCCTCAAAATCACCCTTTTCCAGTGCCTTGAGCGCCTGCTTATTCTGATCAGCCTGCGTATTAAGACTGACACAAAGAAGAATTATTGAAAGGATAAAGACTCTCATCAACTGGCATTCCAAGCATCTTAAACGGACAAAGTTGCAAAAATTGCACCCTAATTCGAATTGCAATTGATTTGTCAGGACAAGATTGTTACAATAAACTTTCGGGGCCCTCCATGATCCCGATGCTCACATAAGTAAATGCCCTGCCAGGTTCCCAGATTGAGATAACCCTTGGTAATCGGTATAGCCACAGAATTCCCTAGTAGGGATGCCTTTATGTGAGCAGGCATATCGTCCGGGCCTTCGTAGTTGTGTTTGTAATAAGCCGCATTTTCCGGAACAGATTGATTGAAATGAGATTCAAAGTCCATCCTGACGGTTGGGTCTGCATTTTCATTGATTGTGAGGCTAGCCGAGGTGTGTTTGATGAAAAGCTGGAGTGTACCAGTATCGATGGTTCTTATTTCCGGTATCTCTCGAATCACCAAATCAGTGATTAAGTGGAACCCTCTTGAATAAGCAGGCAGGCTAAACTCCTTTTGAATAGCTTTCATGTTTTAATCGGGATCAATTCTTTCAAAAGCGCCAATATCTGGTTGTTCATCTCTTAATAACCCTCGAATATCAAAATCAATGCCAATATCGATTCCTGCGTTCCTGGCTATAGACAAAGAATCGATTTGGTATTCACGCTGAAAGGGGCTAATGAACCCTGGGAAATTCAATTCCTGACCAATCAGATTATTATTGGTTTCAAGGTCCTCAAGGGTTGATCGGATAATGTTATTCTGAACAACGAGCGTTGAATTAGTTTGCCCTCCTAAGCTAATTAATAGCTCGTCCTCCAAGTTTCCCTAAATAATATTGTTAACCAACTCTATTTTTAAATTATCGCTTAAAACAGAATTGTCAGCCAGTATGATATTGTCAGAAAATTGTACCGAAGCGTCATCTCGTCTGAAATCATTGAGGTCGTTGGTGAATGTGCAGTGATAATAGTTGTAATTACCGCCGGCGAAATTCCCTACCAGGTATGAACCACAATTGTATATCAAAGTATTAGTAACGTCAACGTCGGACGTAAAAGCAAGAATTCCCGCTTCTGACATATTTTCAATAATGGTATTAGATACAGTAACATCAGGAATTTCATTCCCATCTGGTGTGCCTACACGTAATCCAACTTGACCATTACTGATGATGGCATGATCAATGACGTTTCCTTCACTACCTTCCAAAAAGAAAATACCCCCCCCCCATTGTCCGGATGTATTTTCGAAAATGCCATCACTACGGATGCTTCGAAAAACTACCTGTTCGGCAGTATCTCCTTTGACCTCCATTCTACCCTGAACGAACAATGAAGCATTGTTGTCAAAAAGTACATTGGTGCCTTTTTCAATGGTCAGGTTACATAAAGAATCTACCAGCACTCCATCAACAATGACATATGGCCTGTCCGCCGTCCAGGTTTCGTTGCAATCAAGCACAACATTGTTGAGGAAGTTGGCATCCTGCCCCCAACTAATCAATTTGACATGTTGCTGCAGATTCCCCTGGTCAACGGTAATGGAATCTTTGACCAGGAAAGGCAAATCATCATTTCTCGGATCAATTGTTACTTCGACCAGGACCAGTAAGCTGTCGCGACCAAAAATCACAACATCATGAAAAGAAAATCCTTTGTCCCCATTAACGTAAATATTATATGGCGAAGAAGCACCTCCTGCAAGACTTATATGTGAAACCTTTATTGCGTTTTTGTTCTTGTTGATAATTCTTAACCGACGAGTCACGCTTCCTACGGAAGTAAATAGGGTATCAAAGAGGACAGTATCGGTAGAAAGGAGGAGTGGATCTCCTGGAGAATCATCTATAATTTCCTGATCGGGTGTGCGGGCAATAATGGAGAGAACCAGGATAATGGAGATAAGAAAAAAGTCACGCAGGATCACTGAATTCACAATTTCATTACTTCAACGAAAAAAACATGAAGAAATTTAAAGCCGTAAACTTTCCAACCATAAAACTTTGGTCCTTCTAAACTTCACTCCCTTCCTTTAATTTATCAGCGTTCTCAGCGATTCTAAGTTGTTCGATAAAATCTTCGATAGCACCATTCATAACTGCAGGAAGATTATGAGATGAATAGCTAATGCGGTGATCAGTCACTCTACTTTGAGGGTAATTGTAAGTTCTGATCTTGTCAGAGCGATCTCCACTACCAACCATTGATCTTCTTTGTCCGGCAATTTCAGCTTGCTGCTTCTTAAGTTCAATTTCAAACAAGCGGGATCTTAAAACCGTCAGCACTTTGTCAAAATTCATATGTTGAGATCGACCATCCTGACACTCAACAACCAACCCTGAAGGTATATGTGTTAAGCGAACTGCAGATTCCGTTTTATTCACATGCTGACCACCAGCGCCAGATGATCTGAAAGTATCTTTCCTGACATCTTTCATATCTACTTCTACATCCACTTCTTCGGCTTCCGGTAGTATGGCTACGGTTGCTGCTGAAGTATGAACGCGGCCCTGAGTTTCGGTTGCAGGTACACGTTGAACCCGATGGACGCCTGACTCAAACTTTAATTTTGCGTAGACATCCTCTCCTATCACAGAGGCGACAATTTCCTTGTATCCACCGGAGGAGCCTTCATTGAGATTTAAAATAGACATTTTCCAACCTTGCGATTCAGCATATAATTGATACATCCTGAAAAGGTCACCAGCGAAAATGGCGGCTTCATCACCACCGGTTCCGCCTCTAATTTCAAGTACAATATTTTTGCTATCATTAGGATCTTTCGGGATAAGAAACTGTTTCAGTTCTTCTTCCAGGGTATCTTTTCTTGGTTCCAGCTCATCGACTTCCATCTTCGCCATTTCCCTTAATTCAGGATCTTTTTCCGATGAAAGCAACTCTTTGGCACCTTCAAGGTCAGAGGTGACCTTTTGATACTCATCGTATTTTTTCATGATCTTTTCGAGGTCCTTATATTCCTTATTCAACTTCGAATATTTCTTCATATCAGACATTAAATCGGGTTGAACGATTAGTTGGCCGACCTCTTCAAAACGGTGCTTGATGTCTTCTAATTTCTCGATCATGGCTTATCGATAAACGACCGTAAAGTTAAACCTTCGTCATATCATTAAAACATGTAATGTGAAAAAGAGACAACAAAAAAAAGGCATCATAAACGATGCCTTCATAAACCCAACTCCACAAAACTCAAATTACCAGGGTCTGTATTGCGCAGGTTTTATCCCATTGAGCCTGAGATAGGTCGTTGCCTGTCCTCTGTGATGCGTCAAGTGATCTCCTGGAGAAAGTGAAGATCTCACGATAGTTCTTAACAGGAGCTCCCGGGAAAAAGGAAAAAGTGAATGTTTTCCTCAGGTCTTTTTCGGTCATGCCTGATAACAGATCCTTCATGTTATCAAATTCACTGCTAAGCAGATCAACGATTTGTTGTTTTGACATCTGTGATTTTTCCATTTGTTGAATGGCCGGAAATTCGTCCTCCAGTGTGGTAAAAGTTCCTTTCAGGAATTTTTGTTGAATTTGGAATGATCCGGCGATATGCTTGAATAATTCCGCAAAAGATCTCACCTCTTCAGTTGGTCTGTAGTCAAATTTATCTTCTGGCATCAGGTTCAGAACTTCCATAGTATAAGCCTTCTGACTCTCCAGAATAGGAAGCATTTCCTCTCCAAATTTTGACTTTGCGTCTTTTTTGGCTTCGGGGCCTTCTTTGCCTTGAGCAGTAAAAAGGCCGATTAGTACTAAGCTCATTACGGTCATTGTAGTAAACAGTAGATTTTTCATGGTTTGTTAAAATTGATTGAAAATTTAATTCGATCAATGCAAACGGAGCCTAAGAACAGATGGCTGTCAATTAGACCATTAAAAGGTACGGGATTAGAAAGTCGTACATTTTGCCTAGGGCTGGAGAGTTATCAGGTTCTCTGAATTGTGCTGATCAACCTTGAAATATTCTCTTGGAGAGTACTTTGTTAGTTTTTTAAAGGCCGTGTTAAAAGTGGTTTTGGAGTTAAATCCAACCTCTTCTGCAATTGCTACAAAATATAATTGCTATGATTTTCATCTCTCACCAAGCGA
Source organism: Cyclobacteriaceae bacterium (assembly GCA_963664285.2). Taxonomy (GTDB): domain Bacteria; phylum Bacteroidota; class Bacteroidia; order Cytophagales; family Cyclobacteriaceae; genus JAJCYL01. Next base: position 76,718 of record CAXXNX010000019.1, on the reverse strand, counting down.
ATAAATTCCTGCACCCGATAAGCGTTTACAAAGTCGAAGAAGTTCTTTCCAAAACCTTCATTTATTATTCTCGAAAGGTTCGATGTATTGGTTTCAGTAAGCACTGCCAATTCTGCTTTGGTCAACTTCGGATTTAAGTAGGGCTTGTCAGCCTGCATCAATCGGTCTAGATCTGTGCCTATTCTACGTATATCATCTTCGCTAAGTGCCGAGCCTTTGTATTTTTTGAAAGACACAGATATTTTAAAAATCTCCGGTTGTTTCATTGCAAAAAAGCCCATGACATAGACCAGAAATGTGAGACTGACCCAAATTAATTTATATGCTTGAAGGTTAGGGCTTTCCCCGCAATCAATGTAGTGAATAGCACAAATGTCCAGGTGAGAAGGCAAACTAAAATTAGGCCTAATATGAAATGAAGATAGGAGATGCGTGCATCGAAAGAGAGATTTTCCCGAACTTCTTTTTGATACTTAAAAAGCTTCTTGTAGCTCAGTACGAGGTAATACCCATTCTGCCCAATTTCTAAACTCATTAGGATACATTGGCGTTACCAGGATTCCACTATAGATTAATTGCCATATAGCCTCCGAGGATCTCAAGCCAATAAAAAGCATATAAACGTAATGAATTGCCGCTAAACTGAAATGAGGCCAGGGTGTCCTTTCTTCCTTGGTAAGCAGGTTATTTACATAGAGATAAAGTATGGGACCAAATAAGAATATGTAAGTTCAAGTAATAAGTGCAATTTTCCTTTGTAGCACTTGCTTTGCGTTTAGGTAATTAAATTTTCTAACAGGGCGTTCATTGATTTTGTTTTCAACAACTTTGATTTGCTCCTCTGTAACAAATCTAATATCTGTTTTCTTAGGATAAAACCTTCTGATTACCCCAATCCTATTTTCAACTGTCCCTTTATCCTGACTAGTATAGGGACGAGTGAAATAGGCATCCACATCAAGGGATTGAGCAATCAACTCATGTTTAGAAAATGCCATATCATTATCAAAAGTGAGTGTTTCCAGTTTGTGTTTATCCTGAGAGAGTTCCTCCACAATAGCTTCGGCCATTTGATCGGCATTTTTACTGTGCATCTTTCTGATTCTGGTAAAAAGACTTGCTCGGTCTGTCATCACCAACAAAGAGCCTTTGTGGTTTTTACCCATCATTAAATCGACTTCTATATCTCCCAATCGTTCCCTTTTGTTAATGATCTGGGGTCGCTGTTCAATTGATACCCTATTCGGGATAATACCTCTACGATCTTTTCTGTTTCCTCGTTTGCGCCTTCGTTTGCCATGTTTTAGATATGTGTATAGTTGTTTGTATTCTTGGTTCTCCTGGTGGTTGGTGTGCTTACATTCCCATATCCATTGGTAAATCCATTCATGGCTAAGTGGACATTCTCTCGTTTTCTTTCCCTGATGGCTGATCAATTCAGGACTCCATCTATCTTCTTGGAGCCGGTTAACTATCCAGTCTTTCATGGGTTTGGTGAAAATCACTCTTTTTGGCTTTTCTTGATGACGAAGATTGGTCCTCCTTTGTGCATTTGCTGTTCGATAGACACCAGCTCCCCTACCTCTTGAACCCACATTTCGCTTAAGCTCACGTGAGATCGTAGATGGGTGAAAATGAACGATACAGGCAATCTCCTTTTGAGTAGCTCCTGTTTTCAATAATGCTTCAATTTGATACCTTTGATCAATACTGAGATGTGTGTAGTTTTTTGACATTTTGCAATCCAAAGATTGCACTGCTCAGGCTTTTGAAGGATGAAAAAGCCCTTAAAAGCTTTTTCATCCTTCAATTGCACTTATTAGTTGATCTCAGCATAGCACAAAATCAGGGAGCATGAATATCTGTGGATACTGTTGGAGAAGCACATCCTCAAATGACAATCTACCAAGTAACGCCAGTGTAATTAGTATGATGAGAAGGGATAAGTAACGATTTGCCGCTTTATTCTTCTCTTTTATCGAGTTGATGGCAAATAACAAGAATACTCCCTGAAGGGCGCTACCAATCAGCAATACGTTGAGCCAGTCTGGTAAAATCAATTAATCAGGCTTTTGAGTTAAACCCATATACGTTAAGATGAATGAAGAGTTGGCTGCCTGTTTATGCTAACATTTTAAGCAGCTTGGTCAATTTATTCTTCAGGTTCCTTCGATCTACGATAAAATCCAAAAACCCGTGGTCAAGAACGAATTCCGCACTTTGAAAACCTTTGGGAAGGTCTTTTCCGATGGTTTCCCGGATCACTCTGGGACCGGCAAATCCTATTAAGGCTCCTGGTTCAGCAAGATTGAAATCACCCAGCATAGCATAGGAAGCCGTTACACCGCCTGTTGTCGGATCGGTCAATAATGATATATAGGGGATTTTAGCTTCGGACAAAAGTGCCAATTTAGCCGAAGTTTTGGCCATCTGCATCAGTGAAAATCCTGCTTCCATCATTCTTGCACCTCCAGACTTTGAAATCATTAGAAACGGCATCTTCTTTTCAAGTGAATAATCAATTGCCCTGGCAATCTTTTCTCCAACGACAGAACCCATCGACCCACCAATAAAGGCAAAATCCATGCATCCGATGACCAGGTTACAGCCATTCATTTTACCATAGGCTGTTCTTACTGCGTCTTTTAATCCTGACTTCTTTTGTGAGGCTTCGATTCGTTGATTATAAGGTTTCGAATCCGAGAAATTAAGAGGATTCGCGGAAGACAGGATTTCATCAAGTTCGATGAACTTGTTGTTGTCGAAGAGAATTTCAAAGTACTCCTTGGATCCAATCCTGACATGATAACCATCCTCGGGACTGACGTAACAATTATTGCGCAACTCCCTCATATGGACTATAGTGCCACTAGGAGTTTTGTACCACAATCCGTCCGGTGCCTCTTTTTTTTGAGCAGTTGGTGTACTAATGCCTTTCTCTTTTCTTGTAAACCAAGCCATAGGTTAAAAGTGGGGCGTCAAAGATATGTATTAATTTCTGGTCAAACTCATGCTGGATATTAGAAGCGCTATTTCAATTCCTCGTAATCTACATATTCACCATCGTTGTAATTTTTGTTTTGACCTTTCTTACCTTGAGGAACATGGTCAATATGGAGATTGCTTCCGGGAGCTTTCCTTTTGGAATGTTGCTGGTGTGACTGCGAATTAAAATTCCCTCGTCGCTGGCTATTACTGAGTCCAGATAAGAACTGCTTGAATATGAATCCACCTAATCTAAATACTACGTAACTGACCAGGAATAATATGATTAAAAATTTAAGCATTTTTCTAAGCTTTCAAATACTAATATAACTTATCTACTCAAGTAGAAGTTACGTTCATTGTAGATTTTGAGAAAATAATCATCCAACAGGTCATCGATAAAATAGATCGATTCACCGGTTGATTTCATTTCAGGGCCCAGTTCTTTGTTGACATTAGGGAACTTATCAAATGAGAATACGGGCTCCTTGATAGCATAACCTCGTTTTTTAGGGTTGAATGAAAAATCCTTGAGTTTTTTCTCCCTAAGCATGATTTTGGTGGCATAGTTGATGTAGGGCTCTTCGTAAGCTTTACAAATAAATGGTACAGTTCGAGAGGCCCGGGGATTTGCTTCAATGATATATACTTTGTCATCTTTAATGGCAAACTGGATATTAATAAGACCCACCGTTTCGAGGGCCAGGGCGATCTGGCGTGTATATTCTTCAATTTGCCTCATAACAAAGTCACCGAGATTGTACGGCGGTAAAACCGCGTAGGAATCGCCTGAGTGGATTCCAGCGGGTTCAATGTGTTGCATTATACCTATGATAAATACATCTTCACCGTCACATATGGCATCGGCTTCTGCTTCGATTGCACCTTCAAGGAAATGGTCCAACAGTATTCGGCCGGCTGGTTTATCTTTAATGAGGTTCACCACATGTTGTTCCAGTTCTTCCTCGTTGATAACGATTTTCATACTTTGCCCGCCAAGGACATAGGACGGACGTACTAGTAATGGAAAGCCAATTACCTTTGAAAGGTCAACTGCTGATTCAGCATCTTCAATAGTTCCGTACTCAGGATATGGAATGTTTAGCTCTTTTAGCTGATCCGAAAAACGGCCGCGGTCTTCTGCCAGATCGAGCGCTTCGGAGCTTGTACCCAAGATTTTTATACCATAGCGATTGAGCTTTTCAGCTAATTTCAAAGCGGTTTGACCACCAAGCTGGACAATCACTCCTTCAGGCTTTTCCAGTTTAATGATGTCGTAAATATGTTCCCAAAAAACGGGCTCAAAGTAGAGTTTATCAGCCACATCGAAATCTGTCGACACCGTTTCAGGATTACAGTTGATCATAATAGTCTCGTAACCACACTCTTTAGCAGCGAGAATCCCATGCACGCATGAATAGTCAAATTCGATTCCTTGCCCAATGCGGTTCGGCCCCGAACCAAGAACTATAACCTTCTTCTTATCTGTGACTATTGATTCATTCTCTTTGGCGAAAGTTGAATAATAATAGGGAGTCTGTGCTTCGAACTCAGCTGCACAAGTATCCACTAGTTTGTACACTCTTTTGACGCCTAGATCGTTACGTTTCTTGTGGACTTCACTTTCCAGGCACTTTAAAAGATGAGCTATTTGACGATCCGCATATCCCTTCTTTTTTGCCTCCATTAACAATTCTTCAGTGATATTTTTAATGGAATGCTTTTCAATCTCTTTCTCAAGATTAATGAGCTCTTCAATTTGGTTTAAAAACCACGGATCGATTTTGGTTAGTTTGTGTATTGTTTTTGTTGGAATACCCAGTTTGAAGGCATCATAAACATGGAAAAGCCTGTTCCAACTTGGATGTTCAAGACTGTGCAAAATGGCGTCCTGATCTTTAAGTTCTCTGCCATCGGCCCCAAGCCCATTCCTTTTTATCTCAAGCGATTGGCAGGCCTTTTGCAATGCCTCCTGGAAATTCCTGCCAATACCCATCGCTTCCCCTACAGACTTCATTTGTAAACCCAATCTCCGATCAGATCCGTGGAACTTATCAAAGTTCCAACGAGGAACTTTGATAATTACGTAATCAAGGGCTGGTTCAAAAAATGCTGATGTAGACTTAGTTATCTGATTATTTAGTTCGTCAAGGTTATATCCAATGGCCAGCTTAGCAGCAATCTTCGCAATTGGATATCCGGTTGCTTTTGATGACAACGCTGAAGATCGGGATACTCGTGGATTTATCTCAATACCAATAATTTCATCGCTATCAGGATCCACTGCAAATTGGACATTACAACCTCCGGCAAATTGCCCAATGGCATTCATCATCTTCTTGGCCAGATCTCGCATCTCCTGGTAGACGGTATCAGGTAGAGTCATGGCCGGGGCGACAGTAATGGAATCACCGGTATGCACTCCCATCGGATCGAAATTCTCAATGGAGCAGATGATAATAATATTACCGAGATTATCGCGAAGCAATTCCAACTCATATTCTTTCCAGCCGAGAATGCTTTGTTCCAACAATACTTCATGAATTAGGGAAGCCTGTAAGCCGTGGTTCAGTGCATTATCAAACTCCTCAGGAGTATTTACAAAACCTCCTCCCGTTCCTCCAAGTGTGAATGACGGTCTTATCACCAGTGGAAATCCAATTTCTTGAGCTATTTCTTTCCCTGTAAGAAATGAGGTGGCCGTTTCACCTTTGCAAACATGGACACCGATTTCCTGCATCTTAAGCCGGAACTTTTCTCGATCTTCGGTAGTTTCGATTGCCCCAATATCTACCCCGATCATATTCACTCTGTATTTTTCCCAAATACCTGCCTGCTGACATTCAATAGCAAGGTTCAAAGCAGTTTGACCGCCCACTGTTGGGAGAACCGCATCAATTTTATGCTTTTCCAGTATTTCCCTGATCGAGGATTTGGTCAATGGTTTGAGATAAATATTGTCCGCAGTGACGGGGTCGGTCATGATGGTTGCAGGATTGGAATTGATCAATGTGACTTCAATTCCTTCTTCTCTTAATGACCGGGCAGCCTGTGACCCTGCGTAGTCAAACTCACAAGCCTGACCAATAACGATAGGTCCGCTCCCGATGATCAGGACAGACTTGATGCTTTTATCTCTTGGCATTCAAATAGGGAGAAATTAGATTGGCACAAATTGCTGCAAATTTAATAGTCAATACCATGAATGCACGTGATTCAGGAATTTTCTTACTAACTCTTAAGAACTGGTAATGGCCAGGTTTAGTGACCTTGGTAATAAGTTAGGATTTGTAATCGGGGATTAATCAGGAAAAGCAGCCGTGTCTATATTAGGGACGATCTTCAATGCATTTTTGAAATACAATTTTTTCAATACTTCATCAGGTAAATTTAATCCATACATTCTCCAGAATGCGTGATACTTCTTGTAGTAAGGGAAATATTCATCGGTCGTCTGCAAAACCCTGAAATAAGTGTAATATTCTTCCGGGTGATAAGCATCTTTTCCGAATAAAACACGATCCTGATATTTAATGAACCATTCCCTGGCAAAACGAGGTTGCCTTCCCAACTCGGCAATAATGGCCCCTATTTCAACATATACATTCGGATTCTCATCGAGGAATTTTCCAAGCTTAGCCAGGTTATTGGCCATCCAACCCATATGAGCATTAATGAAAGTTGTATTACGATGTTTCTTGAAAACATTGTGTTGCTCCTGAATTATTTGTTCGAATGACACTGGATCTGTGGCCGATCTTTTTCTTCCAGGCCTTGTTTTAAGTTCAAGCCATCGTTCATTATTAGCATCAAATGGTTCCCAAAATTGTTGGGGATCTGCTGAATGAATTAGAACGGGTATTCCCAACTCTCCGCATTTAGCCCAAGCGGCATCCAATCTGGCATCATCCACGGCAATTCTGTTTCCTCTGCTATCAGTCCAACTTAGTCCCAGGCTCTTGTAAATTTTTAGTCCGTTAACACCAAGTTTGACATCATTTTCCAATTGTTTAGCGAGTTTTTCACCATACCCAGGATCGTCAATGCCTTCTGAGGATATATTGGTAAATACTATAAAACGATTTGGATAATTTGTTTTAGCGTTTTCTATGCTCTTTTTTAAATGTTCTAAATCGCCCCGACCGCGGCCACTCAAGTTGACAAGCACCTGCATATTCAAAGCGTCCATTTCCCCCACCAATTTGGAAAGATCCATGTCAGGCATCCTGAACTGGTGATTGTGCACATCAATAAAAGGGAATTTCGCTTTTGTAACGGGGTTTTCCGGGACAACTAATGTGGAAGGAGGATCATACGACTCAAAATCCAATGTTGTTTGTGACATCTTTTCCTGTTCAGGAGTCAGTTGTCGAAAATTTTGAGCATCACATTGTAAAAATAGAACGGATAAGGCAGGTGCAAGTAGTAAGAGTTTTTTCATGGTGTTTTTGATCTATCCAGGCATCATGCTCATTTTACACTTATGCAATTTTGGCTAAATACAGCAAATACGAACGAGAGTAGAAGTTAAATGTTATGAATGGACGAGGTGCTGGATTCTAAGTATTAAGTTTATTATATTTGTTAGCTAACTAATAATTAGTAAAGCAAGTAATATTATGTCATCCACAACTTTATCCACAGAACCCAAAAAGATCTTTGCTGAAGCAGAAGATTTTCTTCCAATTAATGGAACTGATTATATCGAAATGTATGTGGGAAACTGTAAGCAGGCAGCACACTTTTACAAGACTGCTTTTGGGTTTCAATCACTTGTATATTCCGGTCTGGAAACAGGCAATAAGGAGATTGAATCGCATGTTGTGGTTCAGGACAAAATTCGATTGGTACTGTCAACACCCTTAAAAGGTGGGACTGAGATCGGTAAGCACATAAATGCACATGGGGATGGCGTTAAAGTAATTGCGCTTTGGGTAGAAGATGCCACTAAGTCTTATGAAGAAACGATAAAAAGAGGGGCTAAATCATTCATGGCACCTACCCGTGAAAATGATGAACATGGGGAAGTGGTCAAATCAGGTATATACACTTATGGTGAGACGGTCCATATATTTATTGAAAGGAAAAATTATAACGGCATCTTTTTACCGGGATTTAAAAAATGGGAAAGTGATTATAATCCAGCCCCAATAGGTTTGAAATATGTTGATCACATGGTGGGAAATGTTGGATGGGGGGAGATGAATAAATGGGTAGACTACTATGCCAATGTTATGGGATTTGCTCAGTTAATATCATTTGACGATAAGGATATCTCCACGGAATACACTGCACTTATGAGTAAGGTGATGAGTAATGGCAACGGCAGGATCAAATTTCCCATTAATGAGCCGGCCGAAAGCAAGAAAAAGTCACAGGTTGAGGAATATCTTGAGTTCTACTCAGGTCCAGGTATTCAGCATATTGCAGTAGCAACCGATAATATTATTGAAACTGTGACAGCATTGAGCGATAGAGGAGTAGAGTTTTTGAGAGTTCCGGGAGTTTATTATGACACTGTTCTTGACAGGGTAGGCACAATTGATGAAGATCTAGAACCTTTGAAGAACCTTGGAATTCTGATAGACCGTGACGACGAAGGGTATCTTTTACAAATTTTTACCAAACCGGTTGAACCTCGTCCTACTATGTTTTTCGAGATTATTCAAAGGAAAGGTGCGAAATCATTTGGGAAGGGTAACTTCAAAGCGCTCTTTGAGGCCATTGAAAGGGAGCAGGAATTAAGGGGAACGCTATAGTTGCTAATAAAGGAGGCCTCCCATTACATTAGGCCGCATTACCAATCTAAATTGGGGGAAACATGAAGGAAATTACGGGAACAGGGCATTATGGCTTTCTCATAGAAGTTGCAGCTAAAAAGATTAAGCAATCACTACAGAAGCGGCTTAATGACGGAAATATCGACCTGACCGTTAATCAGTGGGTTGTGCTGGATCACCTCATGAAGTACAATGGTATAAGTCAAAATATTCTAGCGGATAAAATATTTAAAGACGCCCCAACAGTAACTCGAATAGTAGATATTCTTTGTAAAAAGAATCTAATTGAACGTAAAAGTGACGTTGGCGATCGACGGCGGTTCAATCTTTTTATGAAGGAGGAAGGTCAGATAATGTTTCGTAAGGCTCAACCGGTGGTACTCGAGACTAGAAAAACCGGCTGGAGCGACCTCTCAGATTCAGATTATCAGCATCTTGTAAAAATACTAGCTACAATCAACAGAAACTTTGAAAATCACACGTTTTTTGTCAACGGGCTGGATAAAAATTAATAGGAGTAGTTTATTTACCCTTTTCCAGACGAATGGAAACGGTTTCCTGCGTTTTTATACTGGTCTATGCTATCACCTACCTAAGCAAAAAAACCATAGTTATTGAGACTCTCCCAGAAATTGAGATATTTTTTGTACCAATATTCTATTGATTTTTTCATAGGATTCGAAGCTCCATCCGGCCACATGTGGAGTGAGTAAAACATTAGGGTTTTTGATTAATTCGTCAAAATGAGCTTGATCTTCGGGGTTGAAATTTTTTATATTTTCATTTTCGAGAACATCCAGGGCCGCTGCAATGACTTTACCCTCAGTCAAGGCAATTAACAAATCCTTAAGGACTACAATTTTACCTCTTGCTGTATTTATTAATGTAATGTTTTTCCTGAATTTTCTTAAGAATTCAAGATCTATCATACGATTGGTGTCTGCTGTTAACGGAATATGGAGACTCAAAATATCAGTTTGATCAGATAAAGTAATTAAATCCACCTCTTCCACTAATTCGTCACCATAGCCGGTTTTATATTTATCATATGCCATGATTTTGCAATCAAAGCCCTTCAGTCTCATTGCAAATGCTGACCCCATATTGCCATACCCAATAATGCCAACGGTCTTGCCCTGGATCTCCATTCCCCTGTTTCCCTCCCGATCCCAAATACCTTTTCTTACTTCCCGATCTCCGGAATTTATTTTATTAAAAAGTGAAAGGAGCATCCCTATAGCATGTTCACCAACTGCGTCACGGTTAGCTTCCGGCGCATTAAAAATGGCAATACATTTCTTTTCACAGGTGGACCGGTCAATATTATCAATGCCTGCTCCCGCTCTTGCAATGAATTTTAAATTATTGGAATTTTGAAGCAATTCTTGATCGATGCGTGTTTTGCTGCGCACAATCAATCCCTGGTAAACATTAATTTCTGCGATGATCTCCTTCCTTGAAATATCAGGTTTGTAAACAGGGTCTACGCCAATTTCTTGCAGCAACTTTGTAATATTTGGATGCATCTCATCAATAATGAGGCACTTAGGTGTCTTCATGAATTCTACGAAAATTGATACAATGAGCTTGCCACGGTAAAATAGACCAGGATGCCAATCAAATCATTGGCGGTGGTAATGAAAGGCCCGGATGCCAATGCCGGGTTGATTTCGAACCGATCAAGTAAAAGTGGGGTTATAGTTCCCATAAATGAGGCTAACAATACAACGCTGAATAAAGCAATCGACACTACCAGTGCAATTGTGCCGCCATTATCAAAACCCAATACAATGAAATAAACGAATACTCCAAGTACTACTCCATTCACAATGGATACCAATAGCGACTTAAATAATCTGCTCCACAAGTTTTCCTCGAAAGCTCCCGGGTTCGCCAGACTCTGCACGATGATCGAAGAAGATTGTATTCCCACATTTCCGCCGGTAGCCATTATCAAGGGAATGAAAAATGACATAGCAGGGATGAGAATAATCTCTTCTTCATAAAAACCAATAAAGAAGGCAGCCAGGGCGCCGCCAACTAATCCGATCATAAGCCATGGAAGTCTGGCTTTACTCAATTTCCAAATGCTATCGTCCTCTTCTACGTCGTCAGAGATACCGGACATTAATTGTCTTTCTTCTTCAGCTAGTTCAGTAATGACATCAATTATATCATCGTTGGTAATTCTACCTACCAACTGACCCATTGGATTGACCACAGCCACAACGTCGAGATCGTACTTTCTCATAACCGACGCCACCTCCTCTTCTGGCATATATGTTTCAACCGAAACAAAATCACGGTCATAAATGTCGGCAACTCTTGTGCTGTCTCCTGCAAGTATGATCTCCTTAAGGCTCACCTTACCTAACAGTTTATCCTGGTCATCAATAACGTGTACAGCGTAAATTTTTTCCACGTCTTCGGCCTGCTTTCTGATTTCTTCAATGCATTGTTTGATGGACCAATTGAGATTTGCCTTAATTAATTTCTTGGCCATCAGACCTCCGGCCACATCTTCGTCATAGTCAAGGAGTTCAAGGATATTTTGCGCTTTCTCCTCGTTGTCCATCGAGCTAATGACCTCTTCTCGCTCTCTCGGCAGAAGCTCATAAAGGATATCCGCCCCATCATCTGTTTCCAGGTGATCTACAAATTCCGCAATTTGATCTGCACCGAATGTCTCCAGAAACCGATCTCTTACATCCTCATCAAGCTCATTGATGATATTGGCTGCAACCTCGACATCCAGCAGTTCAAGTACATATTTACACTCATCAGCGTCGAATTCGTCAAGAAAAGCCGAAATATCTGCATGATTAACACCATACAGGGAGTTCTTGATGAAATCATCATCTTCAGTCTTCAGGGCTCGTCTGAAGAGCTCCAGGAACTCTTTGCTAAACTCAAATGCGACGGTTGTCTTCATGACTTTTCAATCAAATTAGTTAGTGATTCAAAATCACTAACTGTTAGTTGCTCAGCTCTTTTGCTGAGTAATTCCAGCCCAGTTATTGAGGCGGGCAAATTAAGACCTTTTAGGGCATTGCGCAACGTTTTACGTCGCATTTGGAAGCTCATTTTCACAACAGATCGAAATAATTTTTCGTTACATTGTAGCTGTATTTTTTGATTACGTTTTAAGCGTATTACGGATGACCATATTTTTGGTGGAGGGCTAAAAACATCGGGAGAGACATCCGTTATTTTTTCCATATCATAATAGCTTTGAAGAAATACGCTTAGTATGCCATAAGTCCTATTACCCGGTGGTGAAATAATTCGATTGGCAACTTCACGCTGCAGCATACAAACAATTTCCAGGATTTGGTCTTTATGGTCCAGCACTTTAAAGAAAATCTGTGAAGAGATATTGTAAGGAAAATTTCCAATGATGGAAAATTCGGTACTGAAAAGGTGATCAATGTTGATTTTCAAAAAATTTCCTTCAATCATTGAAGCTTGAAACTCGGGGTATTTCTTTCGCAGAAAATGAACTGAGTCTACATCCACGTCTATCGCCTTGAGATTAAAATTTTTGCGCAACAGTAGCGCAGTTAAAATCCCTGTCCCGGGCCCGATTTCAAGTACGGGGGATTTCTCTTTAGCTGTTAAGGCATCAACAATTTGCCGGGCAATATTAGCATCGGTCAGAAAATGCTGCCCTAGTGCTTTTTTTGGTTTAACATTTCGCATTAATCAAAATTAAGAATATAGGGCACCTCTAAAAATCCTATAGGTCTACCCGGTATGTTTCCATTATTATCATTAATTCAATTTATCTTGGCAATCCAATTTGAAGAAGAATGGAAAAGCAGAATAGAGCAAACAACATAGTTGGTATTTCGATTGGCGATCTCAACGGCATCGGTCCGGAAATAATTCTTAAGACCTTTTCTGATAACAGACTGCTTCAATATATCACACCAGTTATTTATGCATCTACAAAAGCAATTTCATTTTATCGAAAATCCCTTGATCTGGATAAGTTTAATTATCATCAGGCTAAGAATTTTGACGAAATAAACCCAAGGAAGGTTAATGTTTTGAATTGTTGGGATGAAACAATTGAGATCCAGTCCGGTGTGGTTACGGATAGTGGAGGAAAATATGCAGCAATTTCATTGAAGCATGCTACTGAAGATTTGAAATCAGGTAAACTTCAGGCCATAGTTACCGCTCCTATTAATAAAAAAAATATTCAAAGTGAGACATTCAATTACCCCGGACATACAGAATTTTTCGCGGACTATTTTGAAGTGAAGGACACTTTGATGATGCTTGTAAGTGAGGAACTTAGAGTAGGTGTAATAACCGGTCATATCCCATTAAAAAATGTTGCGGACAAGATCACAAAAAATCGAATCACAAAGAAATTGAAAGTGATGGAGAAGTCCCTGAAAAAAGATTTTGGGATAAATAAACCCAAAATAGCGGTACTGGGCTTAAATCCGCATGCCGGGGATGACGGGTTATTTGGAAATGAAGAGGAGCGAGTGATCGCTCCTGTTATCGAAGAATTGAAATCGAAAGGTAAGCTCGTTTTCGGGCCCTTCCCAGCCGATGGATTTTTCGGATCACTACAATACCGAAAGTACGACGGAATTATGGCTATGTATCATGATCAGGGTCTGATTCCCTTTAAAACTATTGCCTTTCAAAATGGTGTCAATTTCACTGCAGGGCTGCCGGTGGTTCGAACCTCCCCCGACCATGGTACAGCCTACGATCTGGCGGGAAAAGGAGTGGCGGACGAAGGGTCGATGAGAAGGGCAGTGATGCTCGCTGTAGATATCTTGAAAGTGAGAAAACAACTACATTTAGATCATTTGCTATAAGGCGTATAAATGGACATTATGTCTGTTTAGCCAAAGCTGAGATCAACTAATAAGTGCAATTGAAGGTGAAAAAGCCCTTAAAAGCTTTTTCACCTTCAATTGCACTTATTAGTTGATCTCAGCTCTTTATTCAAAACCCTATTTCAATTCTCAGCTTAATTGGACTTCATTTTGGTGCTCGTCCTTAGCAAAATTAAAAGTCTATCAAGAAGTAAAAAATAATGGGTTCCCAATTCCCATTAGGAGAGGTAAAACTAAAAGGAATTGAACGACTTGAGAAAATATATTAATTGAGTATAATAAGCAAGCAAAACTACACACAACAAGAAAAGTAAAAATCATTAAAACGCTTTTTTGCTGCAATCGTTATATACAAATTAAAATATTTATTGTAACAAATCCAGATATAAGGCGAACATTCTTAAGAACAAAAACTCTAATCCAATTAAAAAATGAAACCAACCAAAAAGACCGCAAGAGTTGTGGGCGTATTATTTCTAGTATTAAGTTTCTTAATTAACATATCAATGATTACGCGATAGTTAAATCTTCCATTTTCCACTTCCATTTAAAGATTGTTGGCATTTCATTGATTTCATTAATGTATTTCAATATCCGGTCTTTGAGCTCTTTCTTTGATTTTACACGGATCCCCCTTAAAAAGCTCCTGGTCATTTTGCTAAAGAAGACTTCAATAAGATTTAGCCAGGAAGCATGTACAGGTGTAAATACAAATTCAAACCTATTAGGCACTGTTTTCAGGAATGCTTTTGTCTCTTTTGAAATATGGGCCGAATGATTATCTAAGATTATCTTGATCTTAAAGCTGACTGGGTAGAGTTCATCAAGCCCTTTCAAATATTCCACAAATTCCCTACTTCTATGTCTATCCTCGACCCGTGCATATATCTTGCCGGTAATCAAGTCGATTGATGCCAACAACGAAACTGTACCGTGTCTTTTATATTCATGGTCCCTGCCCCAATTTGGGTGCTTGCCTGCTATGGGGCTTAGGTCAGTGGCGGTATTTTCTATCGCCTGCATTCCAGGTTTTTCATCGTAGGACAAGATGGCAATCATTGATCCTTCCGGTTTGTTAGCTTTGTAAAGTGCCACTTCTTTATAAACATGCAATACCTGGGACATCTTTCGGTCAAAGTCAGGGTCTTTCTTTTCTAGGTAATAAGATAGTTTGTGGGGCTTTACATCACTTTTCGACAGTATCTTTGAAACGGTCCCTTTCTGTATTTCGCCTAATGAAAGATGGCCCGCCTGTTTGCAATTGCCCCTTACATACTTGGCCAATGCATTATAGGTCCAAAATTCTGAGGCCATGCCCAAGTCTTTTGGTTTTGTGCAAGCTATCGATAAAAACCATGCCCTGGCCTCATTGGTGATCTTTGGGGTTGCCCCTTTTCTGGGAAGGTCGTTCAGAGAGGTCAGTATACCGTATCCTATTGCCCTATCAACAGTCCTTTCAACCTTTGGCCGATTCGTGCCAAGTTGTTTTGCTATCGAATTGATGCTTTGCCCTTTCCAATAACCAAGAAGCATTTTCGCCCTTTCAACCCGTGATTTGGCCTCAACCCGTGATTTACTTATAACCTCCAATGTTTGCTGTTCCTTTGTCGTAAATGATATTTTCGCTCTTTTACTCTCAAATGGCATAGGGTTCACTATTTTTGGTCCAACTGCTAAGATAGAACTTTTATTATTGATATACTATATAGGAAACTATATACTAGTTTAGACCTTTATAAATATCGAGGATCTTTTTTCTGAAGATGATGCTGTACTTTGCATTGACTAGTTGGATCTCAGCCCTGTTTTTGTTGTTGAGGCTTTCAATGTAAGTATAAAAGTCAGTGTTACCGGTTTCATATCTTTTGGTAGAGAAATTATAAGATTGTGTAAGTGCGATTAAATTTTCTTCAGCTGCTCGGTAAGTATTTTGAGCTGACACCAGGTCGAGGTAAACAGTTTGTACTGTATTGGTCATATCCTGGTGAGCTTGCTTTACATCTAACTCACTATTTAACATGTTGATCTTAGCCACCTGGATATTGGTATTGGTTTGCCATCTGTTGAATATTGGAAAATTTAACGTGAAGTTGAAGTATTCAAACTCATTGAATTCCAGCTGATCAAAAAATGAAGCATCCGCATCAAACTGACCTGTTTCTGGATTAAGCGCTCCGTTTGATGAATAGTTGGATCCAATCCTGGCAAAGAAATTGAGACTAGGATAACGGGCCGCTTTGGCTGCCTTCATTTGATAAATAGCTGAAGTATTATTGGCTTCAGCTCTTTTCAAATCAGGGGCGAAATCAAGACTGGCAATTAGAACCTGTTCAAATTCTTCGATATCAAGAAGTATTTCGCCATCAGACATCTGATATGTTTCAACATCATAATTATTGTTTGGATCAAGTTGTAAAGTCTGGGTCAACGTCAATAAGTCCCTTTGATATTGGTTTTCGAAGTTTATCCTATTTAGACGTTCATTGGCCGTTTGAGAACGAAAGTTATAGACCATCTCCATGTTTCCGACGCCAACTGATTCTCTTTTGATTTCACGATCCAATTGTCGTTCCAATAGTAGAATTCTGTCCTCTGAGATCTTAATATTTTCTTTATCAATCAATACATTTAAATATGATGATAAGACTGTAGATCTTACCAGTACGTTTTGCCCTTCAATATCATTTTTTGCAGCCAATTTATCGGCATTACGCTGCTTTAGGTTATAAGTATTAGCAAATCCACCAAATAAAACAGCAATTACATCAAACCTGGGATTTGATGAATTGGTAGTAGCGGAGATTTGCCTGGCTGCATTAGTATCAAAAAATGTTCCAAAAAAGTAGTCATAATTTGCGGCAGCTGTCACGCTGGGTAAATAATTCATTAATGCCTGGAATTTATTTGCTTTGGCTATCAAGGCATTGTTTTTGGCCCTTTTCAAACCGATATTATTCTCTAAGGCAACATCGATGGCTTGTTCCAATGTAATGATTTCCTGGGCTCTGCCTATTTCTGCGAATAAAAGAAGCGCTACAATTATTCCTAAGACAGTAATGGTTGATCGTCTCATCTTCAATCAGTTCATATATATGGTACGATGGGTTGTCAAGATATATGCCAAAGCGTAACTATCTGGTGATCAAAGTGATATAATCTTATGATGTAGTGTTAGTGTACGGTATTAATACACTGGTGTTCAATATTGAACCTGCTAACGCCAAATTTTGAAATTGTAATAGGAAGGGAGTTGTTGTTTTACGCCACTTCAAAAATCAATGCTACAACATTACTGTAGAATGGCAAGTACTTGATCCTCAAAAAGAATAACGAGGCTAACTAGAATTCCAACAATAATCAAAATTACCGGTTTTGGTTTGGTCTGGTATAGTGAGCTTACAATATTATTCATCTTTAATTTCATGTGTTTAAACTGATTTCATCGGACACATAGAATTTCATAAAAATATTTATTCTCTTGGATGGCGTTGCGCCGGTCATGCTTATTTTTCATCATACTAAAGACACCTCCAATATCAAAAGGTTTAAGATCACTAGCTGTTAATTATTGTCATTTGATTTTAACCAAACGTTAATGATTGGATTTGGCTTCGTCTAAGAACCCTTTTTATCCTGACGAATTTTACTCAATTTTAGACCCCGCAAGACTAGACGATGCTGACGGCCTTACAAGAAAAAAAACAAAAACTATTTTTCTCATTACTGGACCTTGATAGAGACGGTTATATCTATGCAGATGATTTCAAAGCCATAGGGGAGAATCTTTGCATTATGCAGGGCATAGAATTAGACACTATAGTCTTCAGACAAATAGATGAAGCTAGCGAAAAACTCTGGATGGACATACGTGAGTATAATGACAGGAATCGCCAGGATAAATGTTCCATCGAAGAGTGGTTGGAGTTTGCAGATGATCAAATAGTCAATTGTGATGACGTTTGGTATGATAACTACATCAATGCAGTGGTTAATGGGTTATTTCTCCTTTTTGATTCAGATGGTGATGGTCTAATTTCAGACCGGGAATTCCTTGATATTTTCGTTTCTTTCAGAGTAGAAGTACGCTCCACTTCAAGTTGTTTTCGCAAGTTGGATCTGAACAATGATGGTCACATTACCCGCGAAGAGTTGGTTACCGCCGTCCAGGAATTTCTTAGAAGTGATGATGTAAATGCTAATGGCAATTGGTTATTTGGTGATTTGACAAAACAGTAGATCATATTTGATTCAAAACTTTGTATCATTATAATCAATGCCATAATAGGATAAATCGGGCCAGGCTGTGGGATTTTCAGCATCCCAATATTGCCAAAACTTATAGTTCTTAGAATTATGATCCATCGCTGAAAAGGTGCCCTGTGATGAAATGAAAAATAAACAGCGGCAGCAATAAGGCAATAACTAAAGTCCAGATGACTTTAGTATAAGTTGTAGTACTATGCACTTAGGAAAAGGATTTCAGCGAACTAGGTAGTGTGGGTTATGCTTCAACAACTGTTGTTTCACCTTTCACTTTAGTTTTTATTTTCTGTTCCAGCTCATCCATCAATTCCGGATTATCATGGATCAAGGCTTTAACAGCATCTCTACCCTGTCCGAGTTTGTTGCCGTTATAAGAGAACCATGATCCGGATTTTTCTATGATATTTAACTCAACACCTAGGTCAACGATTTCACCAACCTTTGAGATGCCTTCACCATACATGATATCAAATTCGACAACTCTAAAGGGAGGCGCCACCTTGTTTTTCACCACTTTAACTCGGGTACGATTTCCCGTTATATTGTCTGCCGCTTCTTTAATTTGACCAATTCTTCTTATATCTAATCTTACTGAAGCATAAAATTTAAGTGCATTACCACCAGTCGTTGTTTCGGGATTGCCAAACATCACCCCTATCTTTTCTCTTAGTTGATTGATGAAGACACAAGAACACCCTGTTTTACTCACGGTACCAGTCAGCTTTCTAAGCGCTTGTGACATCAACCTTGCCTGCAGTCCCATCTTACTGTCTCCCATCTCGCCTTCCAACTCACTCTTGGGTACTAATGCAGCTACGGAATCAATTACTATAATATCGATTGCGCCCGACCTAATGAGATGCTCTGTGATTTCCAGCGCCTGCTCTCCATTATCTGGCTGAGATATTAGTAGGTTTTCGGTATCAATGCCCAGCTTTTCGGCGTACGACCTATCAAACGCGTGTTCTGCATCGATAAATGCAGCCAAACCACCAGCCTTTTGAGCTTCTGCTATACAATGCAAAGTCAAAGTAGTTTTACCGGATGATTCTGGTCCGTAGATTTCAGTTACCCGGCCTCGTGGTATTCCACCTACACCCAGGGCAATGTCCAATCCAATCGAACCTGTTGATATGACAGGAATATCGGTCACTTTCTCATCACTGAGCTTCATGATTGTTCCTTTGCCATAGGTCTTTTCAAGTTTATCAATCGTAAGTTGTAGTGCTTTAAATTTTTCCTTCTGTTCGCTCATTTCGGACTTGATTATAATTAGAATCGGGAGGGTGAATTTACGATGACTATCGACTTTAACCAATGGGAGAATTTGAAAAATTTCCAAGTTGATTCTCAGACGATTGTTTCAAACTTCAAATGAGATTCATTTCCCTGCAAAGGGGTTCAAATCATATCTGATTTTCAGAAAATGGAGTTAATATGCATGAAACTAAGGTTTTGATCATAGTTTTCAAATTTGACTATTTTAGTCGGCTACTCGTTGTGGTCGACTAATTTTTTCTCAGTCCCAATTCTTGAAAAGTAGTAAAACGATATTTTCCCAACGGAACCTCAACATTATCAATTTTGTGTTTTGGTTTGTCCTTTTGAGTATTTCGTTACTCGAATTGTTTAGCTACCAGGTTATTGGCGGTGAAAACATCAGGTGGGATAACAGATTGACTTATCTGATTCCCAATTACTTAACTTTTTGGCTCTTGACATATGGAGTTTACTATGTCTACTTCCGAGCCAACAAATTCAGAATCAGGCAACTCATTTTATTTCATTTTGTAGGAATGGTAGTATTTGCAGCGGTACATGTACTTGCCTCATTCGCACTTTTAGTATTGAGCAGACAAGTAATTGCATATGAGGACTATGCAACCAAGTCATTTTGTGAGATTTATAGTAGTTTTTTCAAGTGGTTGATCCCCGATATGATTGGTGGTTTTGCTCTCTATTGTTTGCTGATAATCATTCTCACTGGCTGGGATTTTTATAACCGGTACAAGAATCAATATATCCAAAATCTTGAATTGGAATCAAAGTTGACTCAGTCGCAACTGCAAACATTTGAAAATGCAACTGCAACCACATTTTCTCTTCAATGCACTCAATACAATTTCCATGATGATTCGTCGTAAGAAGGATGAACAAGCAATTGATATGCTGTCAGGATTGAGTGAGATCCTCAGGGAGACATTATCAAGGGAGAAGAATCAGTTTGTTAAATTGTCAGATGAATTGGATTTAGGACTATTTACTTAAACCATTCTCCAACCACCGATTACTTACTGTCCTTAAACATGCCAAGGAACAGATTGATCAAAGAATTACCAATCAACGTTTAGAATATCTCCTGGCGGACTATAAAAAAGAAAAGGGGATAACTGATAACGATCGAATCATTGAAGAAAATGAATCAGCGCCCCGGAATGGAAGATTAGTTGTCAAGTCAATGGGTAAAATCCACTTACTGGATTTTACTGAGATCGAATGGGTAGAAGCCTATAATTACTATATAAAGATCCATGTCTGTAATAAATATTACCTCGTTAGGGAAAGTATGAAAAACATGGAAAAGCGACTTCGTTAGGGAAAGTATGAAAAACAGAAGGAATTTTTAGAAGAATACACAAATCAAGTATTGTCAATACCAATCTGATTAAAACGCTTAAACCAAAGCAGAACGGGGACTACCTTGTTACTTTAAAAAATGGTCGGGAGTTGAGGTTAAGTCGTAATTACAATGCTTGCCTTGAGAATATACTTAAACCTTGAAGAGACTGAGGAAATTCACTGTATTTGAAGTGACAGAATAGTTATTAGCTACTTTCTCTCTCCCCCTGGCCCCTAGCTGCTTTCTAATTTGGGGCTCATTCATCAGTTTGATAATATATGACTGCCATTCTTCCGAATTCCGGCAATAATACCCATCAATTCCATGCTCAACTATTTCTTTATTTACACCTTCGGGAGACACTAGTGGGGGTATTTGCAGGGCCATATATTGCAATGCTTTAAACCCACATTTCCCCTTGGCCCAGATATCGTCGTCTAAAGGCATCAGACCAACATCCATTTCCATCAAGTCTTCAATCTCTGAAGACTTGTTCCACCGGCGATATTCAAGTGAAACAAGATTGAGATTTGGGTGTTGATTGGAAATGACCAATAGCCTGAAGTCAAACTGCTGCTCCAGTTCTTTTAACGTTGGAACGATTTTGTTTAAGTATTTCGAAGTCGAATGTGTTCCTGTCCAGCCAAGAGTAAACTTCTTACCTTGATAATAATTAGTAGGATTATGTAGTTCCTGTGTATCGATGGTTGTGGGATTCAGCGTAACATCATTGTTGAACCGATTAGCATAATCGGCGAGGAATTGATTGCCACTGGAAACTTTCCAACTCCATTTACAAATGGATCCAACTTTAGTGTGATTTTTCCAGGCTGTCACTATTTTGTTTTCTACCGAAGTGTTAGGCAACCAGATGGCATCATCAAAGTCATAGATTATTCTTTTCCTAAGTACTTTTGAAAGTAACCACTCGAATATTGGTGGTCCGATTGGGGTTGCTTCCCTGTGGATAAATATTATATCGAAATCAATCGCTACAACTAAGTCACGAATGCGCACAACGAAACCTCTTAATACACCGAATATTTTCAAAAGATAGTTTCCATCGGAGTATAATGTTTTCCAGGTTTTTTCGTCAAGAAAAGCACTGACTTTTATGGTAAACTTATTATCCTGAAGTACCTGAAAATACTGTTCAAAACGAAATCTTTGAGATGGCGCTAGCCCGGGAGGATATGGAACAAGAAATAAAATCTTCATTACTAATGAAGCAAATTTGCATTGCTTTCTTGCGAAAGAAAAATTTCTAAAACGACTAATGATGGTTAATTTGACGCTTTGTCTATTACTCTAAATGAAAATTATTATAATCGAGGACGAAATTCCTGCTGTAGAGAAATTAGAGAGGCTACTTCTGGAATACAGTTCGGAAAATGAAATTGTTGGTAAAGCACGGGAGTATAAAGAAAGCTACGGAACTACTTTCTGATAAAGATGGTCAATATGATGTCATTTTTATGGATATTCAATTAACTGACGGAAAGAGTTTCGAGATTTTCAACAGAGTAAATGTTAGCCGACCGGTAGTTTTTCTAACAGCGTATAATCAATATGCAATTGAGGCATTCAAGGTCAATGGAATCGATTACCTGTTAAAGCCGCTTACGTTCGAAGCCCTTAGTCAAAGTTTGAGAAAATATGAAAGATTAAGGGATCAGTTTTCTTTGCAGAACCCAGATCTTACTGCCCTCGCCAAGGTACTGTCAAAAGTTTCTGAAAAAAGCTATAAAGACAGATTTTTAGTGAAAGTAGGAGAGCATATCCGGTCAGTCATAGTTACGGATATTGCATTCTTCTATGCTGAAGGCAGGACCGCGTTCTTGATCAGCCGGAACAGGGATAAATATGTTGTAGACTACAAACTGGAGACTTTAGAGGACCTTCTCAACCCGAATGATTTCCTTCGTGTGAACCGCACTTTCATTCTTAATATTTCTGCAATTAAGGATGTTTTGGTATATTCCAACAGTCGTTTAAGAATTACTCCGATTGTAGAATTCGATAAAGAAATAATTGTTAGTAGAGAAAGAGTGGGGGCCTTTAAGGAATGGTACGGAGGTGCCTGAACACCTGTTATCTATTGAGTATTAATCGTCGTTCATGGGAAAGAAATATTTAAGCCTAACCAATTTGAACTTTTTAATTTATGAGGTTCATAAATTAGAAGAAATATTAAAACATCACTACTACCGGCATCAGGATAAAGAAGCTGTCAATTTAATGATTGATAGCGCCATGAAGATTGCCGAGAAACATCTTCAACCTTTTATGCGGGAAATGGATCGGAACCCCCCTGAGCTAGTAAATGGTGAGGTAATGGTCCATCCGAAGATTGGAAAATTGGTGAAAGCCCTGGGTGATGGTGGTTGGTTTAGCGCTACCGCATCAATGGAAGATGGAGGCATGCAAATTCCGTTTATGGTAGACTCGGCAGCTAATTTCATTTTCCAGTCAGCAAATAATGGTGTCTATGGGTTTACTGGCTTGAATACCGGTGCGGCCAACCTGATATTGGAATTTGCGACTAATGAGCTCAAGGAGGAGTATGTTGCCAATTTACATTCAGGTAAATGGCAAGGAACCATGGCGCTAACTGAACCGGATGCGGGGAGTTCTTTAGGGGATTTGACGACAACGGCTACTTCAATCGGTGAGCATGGTATTTACAAAATAAATGGCCAAAAAGTATTTATCTCAGCAGGAGACTACCAGCATGTGGAAAACATAGTTCATATGATGCTGGCTAGGATTGAAGGTGAACCGGCAGGTTCCAAGGGCATATCACTATTTATTGTCCCAAAATATAGGTTTGAAAAAAACAAAAAAGTATCCAATGATGTCAAAACTGCGGGGATATTTCACAAGATGGGACAAAAGGCTACACCCACGGTTCATCTTGCAATGGGTGAAAAGAATAATTGTTATGGTTATTTAGTCGGTGATAAGAACGAAGGTCTTTCTTACATGTTTAAACTCATGAATGAGGCTCGTATTTCCGTGGGAATAGGGGCTACAGGGATGGCATCCGCCGCATACTATCAGGCGTTGGAATATGCCAATCAACGACCACAAGGAAGGCCACGAACCAGTAAACCGGAGGATAAGCAAGTCAACATCATTGAACATTTTGATGTAAAAAGGATGTTTTTGAAGCAGAAAAGCATCATTGAAAGTTCATTAAGCCTGATAATGCAATGTGCCAATTATGCGGATAAGGTTAAGACGAAAGAAGGGGACTTGAAGGACCATTATCAATTGCTCTTAGATCTACTGACTCCGGTTGTTAAGACCTATCCATCGGAAAGGGGCATTGAATCAGTAAGTGAAGCTCTTCAAGTATTTGGCGGCTATGGTTACTGTGACGATTTTGAACTTGAGCAGTTGTATCGGGATATCCGAATTACTCCGATCTATGAAGGTACTACCGGCATACAATCATTGGACCTCCTAGGCAGGAAAGTGCTTATGCAAAATGGGAAAGCAATGCAATTACTATCCAAGGAGTTTGAATTCACTGTTCGTGATACCAAGTCTTTCGAAGAACTCAATGATATTGTAGATCCATTTGTAGCTGGATCTGATGAATTAAAGAAGGTTACACATCACTTGCTTGCCTATGCCATGAACGATAACCTTGATCGTTATCTGGCGGACGCTACAGTATATATGGAATTATTCGGGCTTGTGTGTTTTGGCTGGCAATGGTTGAAACAAGGTGTTGTCGTAGTCGACTCGTGTAGAAGAAATGTTGAAAACCTTGAAAACCCGTTTCATTTAGGGAAGCTTCATACTATGAAGTATTTTTTCACTTATGAATTTCCACGGGTTTACAGCCTGTCGGAAACATTAAGAAATACCGAAGAGTTGACCATATCAATGGATAAAAGTTGGTTGGAATAAATAGGGGCGATTAGTTTTGCGCCGCAGAACTATTCCATGCAATCCACATTAAGCAATTCTGATCCTCGTCAATCCCCACTTGAAGGAATCAAATTCAGCTTGAAAGTTGAATTGGATGACGATAGACCCATATATATCTGGTAATTTCAATAATTGGGAGTTAAAGAATGAAAAGTTCCTTTTAAACAAAATAAGCAATAAGGAATATGAATTGAGCTGGCCCGGTGACGTTAAAATACCCAAAATATTAGAATACAAATATCTAAAGGGAGGGTGGGAGAGTGTTGAACTTGATCGGTATGGTAACAGAATCGAAAATCGCCGGATAGATAATCCAAAGGGCGAGATTTGTGATTTTGTTTCACGCTGGAGGTTTGAAGGTTTGGCCTTTAACAAAGATTACTTGCCCATACTTGATGTAATCAGGGAACATTACGAAATACCTCAAATGGGGAAGCACAGACGAATCTGTGCTCTTCTACCATTTGATTATGAAGAAAGCGATAAAAGTTACCCGGTTCTTTATATGAACGATAGTCAGAATTTGTTTGACGATGCCGCACCCTTTGGGAATTGGGCTGTCGATCAAAAGTTGGTCATTTTAGCAGAATTTGGATATAATGATGTGATTGTCATTACTATTGATCATGGTGAAAGAGATAGAGCAACTGAGTACTCACCTTTTTTTAATTG
This sequence comes from Cyclobacteriaceae bacterium, assembly GCA_963664285.2. Taxonomy (GTDB): domain Bacteria; phylum Bacteroidota; class Bacteroidia; order Cytophagales; family Cyclobacteriaceae; genus JAJCYL01. The sequence continues at coordinate 51,597 of CAXXNX010000019.1, read as the reverse complement.
GCGATGGGGTAAAGGAGAGGGCAACCTTTATTTAAAATTTGTAACACAAACACTAAAACCCTACATCGATAATCACTATCGAACAATGCCAGATCGAGTCAATACCGGTATTGGTGGAAGTTCATTGGGAGGACTGATCTCACTCTACTCCGGCCTCAGGTATCCAAATATTTTCGGCAAATTGATGGTTTTTTCACCCTCATTATGGATAACACCAAAGATATTTTCGAAAGCAATCAATTCAGACCGTGACTACCCGATGGATGTTTATCTCTATGGCGGAGGGGCTGAAAGTGCAACAATGTTGGCTCATGTAGACAAACTGAAGATTGCTTTGAAGGATCATCCGGAGATAGTGGTTAGAACCTCCGTTGATCCACAAGGTCAGCATAATGAATTTAAATGGGGACAGGAATTCCCACATGCCGTGGAATGGTTATATTTTAAAAAATGATTGTATGAAAATTACAGTGGTAAAAGAACTTAATGAATCCGCATCGGCATTGATCATTCCCATTGTTGCGGACCACAAATTAGAGGGCAATCTAAAATCTATTGCCAAAAGGTATTCCATCGATTATGATTTGCTTACTGCTGATTTCAAAGCTAGCAAGAAAGAGGTTTTAACTACATATTTGAAAAGAGCAACCGGGTCATCTAGGATTTTTCTCATTGGATTAGGTGAACACGTCGTATATGGATTGGCTTTAAAATATTTCACATCTTTTTTTATCACTCATAATCCAAGGCTAGGCAAAAGCGCTATAGCCATCCTGAGTTTCATCAGGAAAGGAATGCATCCAAAAATTTCGCAAGCTTTATCAATTGCAGCAATAACCGGCACTTATGATTTGGGACTATATAAAACCGCTAAGGAACAGGTAAAGCAGATCAATCTGCAAATATTATCTTCTCATCTCGAAGTACCGAAATTAGTCGATAAAGCAGTAGCTCTTGCTGATACGCAAATTAGAATGATGGACCTTATCAATGCACCGGCTAACAAGCTGACTCCGGAAATTTTAAGTGACTGGGCCAAGTCTTCAGGAAAAGTGAATGGTTACAGGGTTAAAGTGATGGGAAAAGATGAGATCGCGGCTGAAGGGTTGAATGCGCTACTGGCTGTAAATCAGGGAAGTGATTTGCCTCCGAGATTTATTATAGCGGAGTACAAATCTAAAGAAGCAAAGAATACGGTTGGCTTGGTCGGAAAAGGAGTGACGTTTGATACCGGAGGCATTTCTATTAAGGGTTCGGCTAACATGCACTATATGAAAAGTGATATGGGAGGGGCTGCTGCAGTTTTGGGCACAATCGAACTTGCTGCAAAACTTAAACTACCCATTAATCTAATTGCAATCGTTCCGGCAACTGAAAATTCAGTGGACGCCAAATCGGTGAAACCTGGTGATATTATCCATTCTTATTCCGGAAAAACAATTGAAGTAATTGATACTGATGCAGAAGGCCGATTGATATTGGCGGATGCTTTAGCCTACATGACCAAGAACTATAAAACAGATTTTCTCATCGATTATGCCACGCTGACCGGTAGTGTTATTGCGACACTTGGTTATCATGCAGCTGGATTATTCTCCACCAGTGATCAACTCAACCAGTATTTAATTGAAGCAGGAAATAAATCAAGTGAAAAAGTCTGGCCGCTTCCTTTGTGGGAAGCATATGAAGAGGGCCTTGCATCTGATATAGCTGATGTGAAGAATTATAGTGGAAAACCTATTGCAGGAGCAATTACCGCCGCTAAGTTTTTAGAGGTCTTTACACATGAGCATCCGAATTGGGCACATATTGATATTGCCGGTACTGCTTTTGGAGATTCCGAATTTGGAAAGCAAAAGAATGCGACTGCTTTTGGGGTAAGTTTGACTATTTCTTTTTTGGAAAAACTTATTTACCAAAAATGAGGGCCAGGATGGAACTTCATATATTTCTATTCTAACCGTTTATTTTGTACATCACGCCAGCTAATAAAACTAGCCCCTCTCCAGGTGTAGCAGATTTAATTTTTGTCCCTGAACTCCAAGTCTACCAAGAGGAATTGCTGCCCCAGGCCTAAATTTATGCCACCATCAGTATTGCTGTTGCCACTAAACGACGCACGGTTAAAAGCAAATCCGAAAAGACCACCCTGAAAATCTAAAATTACATTTTAATATTATCAGGGATAATTAATTACATATGTATCGCTCGATTAGCTGTGGCCGCCATACACGCTTCTTTTACCGCTTCCATATAGGTAGGGTGGGCATGCGACATTCTGGCTACATCTTCGGCTGAGGCTCTAAATTCCATGGCTGTTACACCCGCAGCAATCATGTCTGCAGCCCTGGCTCCAATAATATGCATCCCAAGGATCTCATCCGTGGCTTTATCTGCTAGTACTTTGACCAATCCGTCAATGTCCATGCTAGCTCTGGCCCTTCCTAATGCCTTGAAAGGAAAAGACCCTGTTTTGTAAGCCCTTCCCTGCTCTTTAAGTTGTTCTTCAGTGTAGCCTACAGATGCGACTTCAGGCCAGGTATACACCACGCCAGGGATTAACAAGTAATTAACATGCGGCTTTTGACCGACTAGGGTTTCGGCTACAAAGGCCCCTTCTTCTTCAGCTTTATGTGCCAGCATAGCGCCTTTCACAACATCGCCAATGGCATAGATGCCGGGGACATTTGTTTGAAGATGATCGTCAACTTCTATCATTCCCATTTTATCAACCGTAATTCCAATGTTCTCCAATCCGAGGTCGTCGGTAAAGGGTTTTCTTCCAATGGAAACCAGGCAATAATCTCCTCTAATTTCAACGGTTTCACTTTTTTTGGACTCTGCCTTAATTGTAACTGTTTTTGCCTTTTGCGGCAACTTCAATGACTTTATGGCCAATGTAGAATTCAAAGCCCAGCTTTTTGGTGGCTTTTTGAAGCTCCTTACCCATGGTGGTATCCATGGTTGGTATGATGGAGTCAAGAAACTCAACTACAGTGATTTTAGAACCTAATCTTGCGAAGACCGAACCTATTTCCATGCCTATTACACCACCACCGATGATGATCATGTGTTTCGGTACTTCCTTTAGATGAAGCGCCTCCGTACTGGTGATAACACGTTTTTTATCTAACTTAATAAACGGCAAATTGCTTGGTTTAGAGCCTGTTGCAATTATCACTTTATCAGTTTGGATCTCTTTATTGTCTTTACCATTTACAACAACGGTATTTTTGTTTTTAAAGGAGCCAATGCCATGAAAAACATCAATTTTATTTTTTTTCATCAAATAATCAACTCCGTCACAAGTCGCTTTAACCACTTCGTTCTTCCTCTTAATCATTTGGGCCAGGTTGACCTTTGGCTTAGAAATTTGAATTCCATGCTCCTTAAAGGTAGTTTCGGCATTGTGATAGTGCTCGGTTGAATCAAGTAGTGCTTTTGAAGGAATACAGCCAACGTTCAGACAGGTGCCACCGAGAGTATCGTATTTCTCTATAATTGCCGTCTTTAGACCCAATTGAGCACATCTGATAGCACCTACATAACCTCCGGGGCCTGATCCGATTATTGTTACATCGTATTTCATTGTGATTTACTTATTAAAGTACTACTATAGTACAATGTATAAAGTACACTGTACATTGATTACTTAATTCTCTGTACTTTGGACTGACTAAACACCTAAAAGCAGACGAGTAGGGTCCTCAAGCAACTCCTTTAAACGGACAAGGAAACTTACCGATTCTCTACCATCAATTATTCTATGATCATAAGAAAGGGCGACATACATCACCGGCCTGATCACTACCTCTCCATTTTCAGCAATTGGCCTTTCCACAATGTTGTGCATACCCAAAATGGCGGACTGTGGTGCGTTGATTATTGGGGTACTGAGCATCGAGCCGAAGACCCCACCATTGGTAATGGTAAACGTACCTCCTTGCATTTCCCCAATACTCAACTTACCATCTCTCGCTTTAGTTGCCAATCGAACGATTTCCTTTTCAATCTGTTCAAAGGACATTGACTCGGCATTTCTTACAACCGGGACAACTAATCCTTTTGGGGCTGATACAGCAATAGAGATGTCGCAAAAGTTGCTGTAAACAGTTTCATCACCATCTATTTGAGCATTAACGGATGGCCATTCCTGAAGCGCCAGGCAACATGCCTTGGTAAAAAATGACATAAAGCCTAAACCAACCTCATACTTCTCTCTAAAGGTCTCCTTGTATTTCTTTCGGATGTCCATGATTGGTTTCATGTTCACTTCGTTAAAGGTGGTGAGCATTGCTGTCTCATTCTTGACTGAAACCAGGCGTCGCGAGATGGTTTTTCTTAAGCTTGACATTTTTTCGCGGCGCTGGTCACGTGCTCCAGCAACTGTAACGGGGGAGGTTGCTGCATCGGCAATTGTTGATTCAGATTTCTTCTCTGCTTTTACTGCATCTTCTTTTGTTATCCGGCCATCTTTACCGGTGCCCTGAACAGTCGAGAGGTCAACTCCTTTCTCGGACAATATCTTTGACGCGGCGGGTGATGGGTGTCCAGCGGTATAATTGGATGATTCAGACCTCGCAGCCGGTTCTTGCATTGTTTCAGCGGGTGCTGACTGAGTTTTTGTGCTTTTGACTCCCTCCATCACTTCAATCTTGCAGATCAATGCTCCGATTTCCAAAGTATCACCTTCTTTAGCTATAATGGACAGCTTACCGTTAACTTCAGCCGTTAATTCAAATGTCGCTTTGTCAGATTCAATTTCTGCAATTGGTTCATCCAGCTCTACTACATCCCCATCATTTTTCATCCAGTTTGATATCGTAACCTCGGTTATCGATTCACCAACGGTGGGTACCTTCATTTCAATTACTTCACCAGTAGACGATGGTGCGCTATCGGTAGCGGGAACCTCTTCTTTTTTAGTTTCACTTTTGGTGGTTTGTGTTTTGGGTGCAGCAGCAGTATCAATTTCACATACTACACTCCCGACTTCTATTGTATCCCCCTCCTGCGCTTTGATTTGAAGCTTCCCAGCTGCTTCTGCAGTAAGTTCAAATGTGGCTTTGTCGGATTCTAGCTCACAAATTATCTCATCCATTTCAACCAGATCGCCGTCCTTTTTGAGCCATTGCGAAATAGTGACCTCTGTTATTGACTCACCAACTGCCGGAACTTTTATTTCAAGACTCATAATTTTTAGATTTTAAATGCTCTGTTTACAATATCTGCCTGTTCTTCTTTATGGACTTTGGAATATCCCGTCGCTGGAGATGCTGAAGACTTTCTAGATACGAAATCGAACTTAAAACCCGACACTTGGGAGAAAAATGTCAGTGCACCCATATTAGTGGATTCCTCTTGAACCCAAACCAGCTTAGGATTTGAATATTTCTTTAAAATGTTATTTAGCTGCTTTTTAGGAAAAGGATGTAACTGCTCCAATCTGATGATTGCCACATCTTTGGCTTTCCTTTTTTGTTGTTCTTCTTGTAAATCAAAATATACTTTGCCTGAACAGAACAACACTTTTTTAGCATTCTTTTTGGTCACATAATCGTCATCAATTACCTCTTTAAACCGTCCTTTGGTGAATTCTTCAATTGGGCTATGAACCGCAGGATGTCGCAAAAGTGATTTAGGAGAAAATACAACGCATGGTTTACGAAATTCCCATGCAACCTGGCGTCTCATTAAATGGAATAAGTTTGCTGATGTTGTCAAATTTGCTACGATCATATTCCCTTGGGCACATAGATTTAAAAATCTTTCCATGTGCGCACTCGAGTGCTCGGGCCCCTGGCCTTCATAACCATGTGGGAGCAGCATAACCAGCCCATTCATTCTTTCCCATTTACTTTCTGCGCTGGCAATGAATTGATCGATCATTACCTGAGCACCATTTACGAAATCGCCAAATTGAGCTTCCCAAATAACAAGAGCCATTGGTGTTGCCATGGCAAAGCCATACTCAAAACCTAATACACCGAATTCTGAAAGCAATGAATTGTAAATCCAGAACTTCCGTTGATCCTTTTGAATATGATTTAAAGGGCAGTAAGGTTCGTTTGTATTGGCATCGAAGAAATAAGCATGACGATGCGAAAAAGTACCTCTTCTCACATCCTGACCGGACATTCTTACGATCTTATTTTCTGCTAGTAGTGATCCATAGGCTAGCTGCTCACCATCGGCCCAACTCAGCATCCCCGTTTCAAAGAAGTTGGTCTTTCTGTCTTTAATTAACTTCTCAATTTGTCTAAGAGGTTTAAAGTCGTCAGGAAGAGTTGTTAATGCCTTTGCGACCTTCTTTAGAGCTGTTTCAGAAATGCTTGTTTCGGGTGATTGATCAAAATCCTCCGGTTTCGATCTCCTCAAAACATGCCACTCTTCTTCAATTTTTTTGCGGAACATACGACAATGGATGTTGTTTTACTTCATTCAAACGATCCTGAAGTTCTGCCCTGAACTCTTTATCCATATTATCAGCCAATTCCGCATCCAAGTCACCACGTTCAGTCAGTTTTTTCACATAGATTTCGCGTGGGTTTGGATGCTTAGCTATTTTAGCGTAGAGTTTAGGTTGTGTGAACTTGGGTTCATCATTTTCGTTATGACCATGCCTCCGGTAACCCAGCAGGTCAATAAAGACGTCTCTGCTAAACTTTTGCCGATATTCTATAGCGAATTTGGTAGCGAAGATAGCAGCCTCGGCATCATCACCATTTACATGAAGAATTGGTGCATCAATGATTTTGGCTAAGTCTGTACAGTAAATACTTGATCTTGCGTCATCATAATCTGTGGTAAAGCCAACCTGGTTGTTGATTACCAGGTGGATCGTTCCACCTGTGGTATAACCTGGTAGCTGTGACATTTGAACAATCTCATATAGGATACCCTGGCCGGCAATAGCAGCGTCGCCATGAATGAGCAAAGGGATGGCCTTTTTAGCATCGCCTTCATATTCGTCGTCTATTTGCGCCCTTGTGTATCCTAGAACAACTGGGTCTACTGCTTCCAAATGTGATGGATTGGGAGCCAATTTTACGTAAACATCTTTACCTGAAGGGGTTGGTAAATAACTTGAATAACCCAGATGATACTTGACATCACCATCACCCATGGTTTGTGATGTGTCGACCGTACCTTCAAACTCACTAAAGAGCTCATTGTATGTTTTACCCATGATATTGGCAAGAACATTAAGCCTACCACGGTGAGCCATACCTATAACAACTTCTTCAACACCAAATTCCGGAGCTAATCTTATGATTTTGTCGATTACCGGTATTGTATTTTCACCACCCTCCAGGGAAAACCTTTTTTGGCCTATAAATTTGGTATGCAAAAAGTTTTCAAATACCACTGCCTCATTGAGTTTTCTGAGGATCAACCTTTTTTCTTCTATATCAGGCTGCAACACAAGAGCACCGGTCGTGGGATTTTCTACACGGTTTTTGCACCATTCGAATCGCTCCGAATCACGTATGTGGTTGTATTCGAAACCGATTGGGCCGAGGTAGATTTTGTTGAGTGTTTCTAAAATCTTAGAGAGCTTGGCTTTACCAATACCGATATCTTTTCCAATTTCAAATTCCTCATCAAGATCAGCATTGGATAGGCCGAAGTTCTCGAGGTCTATCCTCGTTGTATGTTGACGACGTTCGCGTACCGGATTGGTATCTGACCTGAGGTGTGCCCGGGACCGATAGGCATAGATCAAATTCCTGATTCGTGTCTCTTTTTGAGAAACTAAGGCATCAGTCTCATCCAAAGGCTCACCGTTTTCACCATATTTTGCCAGGGAGAATTCAAACCCCTCAAAGAACCGTTGCCAGCTTTCATCTACTGAACCAGGTTCTTCCTTATATGATTTGTAAAGCTGGTCTATGTATTCACCATGTGCATTGGCAATGTAGGAGTACTTATCCATTAGAGTGGAGGTTATATGTAGAGTGTAGGTTATATGCCTTAAAAGTAGACAGTATGGTTTGAATTAAAAAACCGTATAACCGCATACACAGGTTGAGTAATTATTTTTAATGAATCGAAATCCCGCTCAAAATCTGTCAGATAATATTCTTTCAATTCCTTCACGATCATCCACATCTTCAAGAATTTTTTCTACCTTTGCCGTCCGATTTTTGAACCGTGGACGGGATCCACATAAACTATTAATCGTTAACATGGCAACAAGAATAAGATTAGCAAGAAGAGGTAGAAAGAAACTGGCAATTTACGACGTGGTCGTAGCGGACTCCAGAGCACCGAGAGATGGTAAATTCATCGAGAAAATTGGGCAATATAATCCCAATACTAACCCTGCAACCATTGATATCAAGGAAGACAAAGCATTGGCCTGGTTAATGAAAGGTGCGCAGCCTTCTGATACAGCAAGAGCGATTCTGTCTTACAAAGGATTAATGCTAAGAAAGCATTTGCAGGCCGGTGTACTTAAAGGAGCGATTACTGAAGAGCAGGCTGAAGCGAAGTTTCAGGAATGGAAGAATACGAAAGAAGAAAAAGTCAGAAAGAAAGTTGAAGGTCTGACTAAGGAGAAAGAGGTGAACAAGAAAGCCAGATTGGAAGCTGAGAGTAAGGTGAAGGAGGCCAGAGCCGAAGCTATAAAGAAAAAGGAAATAGTTGAAGAAGCGCTTGAGGCTGAATCGGCTGGAGAAGGGGGAGGTAGTTGAAGCTTCCGATGAAGCTGTAGAAGCGACTACTGAAACCCAGGAAGCTGCTACTGAAGAAGTGGTAACTGAAGAGACAACGGAAAGCGCCGATGAAAAACCAGCAAAAGGGGAAGCAACTGCAGAGACAGTTGAGGAAACAGCTGCCCCCGTGGAATCTACTGAACCTGAAGCCTCCGATGCGGAAGAAGTGGTAACTGAAGAGCCTGTAGCAAAAGAGGAAACAACGGCAGAAGATACGAACGCCCCAATAGAATCTACTTTTTCTGTAGCCCCGGAAGCAGCTACTGAAGAAGCGGTAAGTGAAGAAACAACCGCCCCCTTAGAATCTACTGAACTTGAAGCAACAGCGGAGGAAGTAACAGAGGGAACTACGAGAGAGGAGGTCAAGAATGATGAGGTTGCTGCCCCTGTAGACACCTCAGAACCTGAGGCTGTAGCTGAAGAAGAAGAAAAGTCTGCTACAGAGGAAGAAGAAGTAGTACAACCTGAAGCACAAGCTAATGAGACGACTACTACTGACGAAAAGGAAAGTGAAGAGACTGCTTCGGAGGACTCAGACGAGAACAAGAAGTAATCTTAATCTCATTTAAACACAAGTGAACTTTGATGACTTTTACCTGCTAGGTCATATTGCAAAAACATATGGTCTAACTGGTGAAATAGTCGTGCATTTAGATGTAAACGATCCCAACTATTATGGGAATCTGGATGTAATGTTCGTCAGAGAGCACAATCAATTGGTGCCTCATTTCATCCAAAAAATACAAATTTTTCGCAACCAAGCCAGGATCGCTTTAGAGGATCTCACGGCTCGTGAAGAAGCTGATAGATTGGTTGGCAAAGAAGTTTTTTTGCCTGTCAAATATTTGCCTAAACTTAAAAAAGGTGAGTATTACTTTCATGACCTCATCGGCTTTGATGTCATCAAAGAAAACAAGGTTCTGGGAATCGTTGAAAAAATATATGATCTCGGAACGCAATACTTATTTTCTACTTTGGTCAATGGTAAGGAAGTAATGATTCCGCTGAATAAGAGTATACTCAAGGAAGTCGATCTTGAAAATCGTAAAATTGTCGTTGAATTGCCAGATGGATTGATTGACATCTACACAGGATCATGAGGATTGATATTATCACATGCCTGCCAGAAATATTGAAGGGGCCGCTTGATCAAAGCATACTCAAAAGAGCCATTGAGAAAGAATTGGTTGAAATTTGTGTCCACAATCTAAGGAACTATGCCGATAATCGTCATAAATCGGTAGATGATTATGCCTATGGCGGCAAAGCAGGAATGGTGCTAATGATTGAACCTATTGATAAATGTATTCAATTATTAAAGTCAGACAGAGATTATGACGAAGTTATTTATCTGAGCCCTGACGGTGAACTGTTGCAACAGCAAATGGCCAACGACTTGTCGCTAACCACAAATCTTATTTTGCTATGCGGTCATTATAAAGGCGTTGATGAAAGGGTTCGGGAGCATTTGATCACAAGAGAAATTAGTATTGGCGACTATGTACTATCCGGTGGTGAGTTGGCAGCAGCAGTTGTCGCGGACTCAATTATAAGATTAATACCAAGGGTTCTATCAGATGAGAGTTCGGCACTAACAGATTCTTTCCAGGATGGGATGATTGCCCCCCCTGTATACACAAGGCCCGCTGATTATAAAGGTTTTAAAGTACCGGATGTTCTGCTTTCCGGTAATGACCAGCGCATTGAAGACTGGATGGCCGAGCAATCAGAGTCACGAACAAAAAAGAGAAGACCGGAATTGTTAGATTAGGTACTTACTGACTATTCAATTAAAATATCTTTCATAATACTTAATTTGCACTAATGGCTGATTTTCTGAAAATAGGGCAGCTCATAGAGAATCTCACCGGATTTATTAGAGTCAAAATAGAATTATTAAAGCTAGAAATCCTGGAAGAGATTTCAAAGGGTATTGCCACCCTCCTCTCTTTAATAGTAATAATGATACTGGGTCTCTTTGTACTGGCGTTTGGTAGCCTGACGTTGGCAGTTATTATCAATAATTATTTGGCAAGCCCCTATTTAGGATACATCATCATCACTGGATTTTATACCGTTGTATTGATTATTGTCTTTCTGCTGTCCAAATCCGGCAAGCTTACTGATTTGATTGAACAGCAATTGGTTAATAAGTCAAAGGAAATTAACGAAGAATCTCAGGCGAACGATGAATGAATTACAATATAGGAAAAGAAAACTCCGCTTCCTGGAAGAAGAGCTCAAAAACGCTATAGAATCTGATTCTGATGAAATAGAAGATCATTTGAAGACATATTTGAAGGTGGGGGCAATAGTTGGCGCATCTCTTTTTGTTGGATTCAAGGTTTATCGTCTGTTGTCCGGCAAGGATGAATCCAGGAAGAAATATGAAATTAAAAAGGAAAAGAATGCCATTTCCTCTGGGTTTATGTTCACCGCAAGACAACGTTTGTTTGCCGTTGCAGCGACCCTGCTATACAATGAATTTAAAAAAGTATCTCGAAAAGGGTCAGGATAAGATTGAGAAATCAATCCTCAGAAGATTCTAATTAAAACCCCCATAGTGTTTCCTGAACAATTGCTCGTATTCTTCGGCCTGTTCGTTCTCTCTATTGGCTTTGTAAGCTCGGGTGATTTCACTTAAAGTCAATAAATTTCGCTGAACCTCATAAGAGTTATTAATACCATTTTGGGTGTAATAACTTAGCATCTCATCAGACCGACTACTGGTTTTTTGAGCAATATCATCTGCAGTTTCTTTCTCATCAAGTCTCAACAGCAGGTTAATGTATTGTACTACAAAGTGATCGTAAGGAATAACTTCATCCGGCATTACGCTTAGTGATTCAAGCATCACTTCTTTTGATTTCTCGAATTCGCCTTCAAAATACAGTGCTTCGGCAAGGTGGAAGAAACTGGCCCTGTGATTTAAGACAAAATTGCGATAATCTTGAGAATTATAAGTAGCAGGATTTTGTAGACCCCTCCAGTGAAAATTGTTCATCAAATTGTCATACATAACTTCGGTATTCACCAGTAAATCCGAAGGATTTGGATTTCTCACCGGCATTAATCGATAGGCATTCCCTTCCTGTGCAACATAAGGACGAAGATCCATATTTATGCTGGCCAGACTGGTATTATTAAGGTAGATAGGCCTTTCCCAATTGTTGTTGGCTATCAAATCAATGATCATCAAATCTTTCTTTTCAAGGCCATTCCCTTTCAGATTAATATCGATCCTGTTGACCAGAAGTGGTTTTAGACTATTTGGAATAAAGCCCTTGGAAAGGACATCAGTAGTATCTACTGTAAGGAACATCCTTTTAGCAGGCACCGAGTTGTAGGCACTTATGCTTGTTGGAATTTTTAACGCCGGGTGCTCATCTCTTATAAGTTTAAGAAATTGTCTCGCATTGATTGGACCTTTTACCCCAGGATTTTCAATGATTGGTAAATAATCATTAAGCCCGCCCTGTACGTAGTGTTTTTCCTCAAAGGAAAATGGGAGTGGATCAGAATCGTAGGTGTTCCGCCTCATCTGGTTGATGTACCAATCAGTATTAAAATAGCTTAAAACAATTACCCGAACATCAGTACGAAACCCTTCTACCTCCTGTACATACCATAACGGGAATGTATCGTTATCACCTCCTGTGAAAAGAATAGCATTTGGTGCACAGCTAGCCAGGAAATTCTTTGCAGAATCCACCGAGAAATAGCGATCTGACCGATTATGATCATCCCAGTTCTGCGAGGCCATTAACGCTGGAGTGATAAGCGATAATACTATGGACGTTCCAGTGGCTATAAGCTTATTTTTTAAAAACTTTGACAGGAAAGAATAGATTGCCAGAACCCCAAACCCCAGCCAGATCGCATAGGCATAGTAGGAACCGGCATAAATGTAGTCCCTTTCACGTGGTTCTATAGGCGGTGAATTGAGGTATAAAACTAGCGCCGCTCCGGTTAGAAAGAAAAGCGCAGCCACCACAGCAAAATACCTGGGATCCTTGTTGGCATGAAAAAATAATCCTATTAAGCCAAGAAATAGCGGTATCATGAAGTAGTTATTTCTTGCTTTATTGGCTTGCAGTTCCGAGGGCACATCTTTGAAAGCATCATTTATACTCAACCAATCAGCATCCTGCAAGTCACTCTCCCTTCCTGCAAAATTCCACATAAAATATCTCATGTACATATGGCCCAATTGATGTACCAGCATGAATTGGATATTGTCTATGAAATTAGGCTTTTCACCTGGCCTCAATCCCATTACATCACGGTATCGCTGGACATGATTCGCTGCTGAACTATATGCCCGGGGAAAAATGGTACTCTCTTTGGGATCATATACTTGTTCGAATTGATAATCAGTGATTTCATACTTTTCCTTACCCTTGGTGTACACAGGATCTCCTTTTTGCTGGTCAACCAGTTCAGCAGTAAAATATTGTCCATATAGTAAAGGCCGGCTGCCATATTGTTCTCGTTTTAGGTAAGTCACATAGCTCATTATGTCATCCGGACTATTTTCGTTAATAGGAGGATTGTAGTTTGATCTGATAAGAATTACTGCATAAGAACTATAACCAATTAAAATAAACACCAGGCTGATCAACGTGGTATTGAGGGTTACTTTTTGATGCTTGATCGAGTACTTGATCCCATATATAATTGCTCCAATTATGAAGAGGGCTAAAAACACAACACCCGACCCGAATGGTAGTCCAAAACTGTTCACAAATAGTATTTCGATGCTTGAAGCCAAGCTAGGCAGACCAGGAATTATACCAATCATAATAACTAGAATGATCACTCCGCTTCCAATAAGGTATTTGATGATTCCCCAGGGCTCCGGTTCTGAATATCTTCTGAAATAAACTATTAAAGCAAGTGCCGGAATCGTCACAAGATTAAGTAAGTGAGCACCTATTGATAGCCCCATCATATAGGCAATAAGAATGAGCCATCTGTTTCTGCTAGCCTCATCTGTAATTAGTTCCCATTTAAGAATAGCCCAAAAAACAAATGCAGTAAAGAAAGACGACATGGCATAAACTTCCGCTTCAACCGCTGAGAACCAAAAACTATCACTAAAAGTATAGGCAAGCGATCCTACTGCAGCTGCACCCATCAACAGGATGGTTTGTTGCTTTGTTTCCTGGCCAGGTGTTACACCATATAATTTGCGACCTAAAAGGGATATGGTCCAGAACAAAAAAAGAACAGTGAAAGCGCTGGAAAGGACACTAGCCATATTGATCCAGTAAGCCACTTGTTCCACATCTCCAAAAGCAAGGAAAGAGAACATACGACCGATAAGCATAAAAAAAGGCGCTCCTGGAGGGTGTGAGACTTCAAGCTTATACGAAGTGGCTATAAATTCACCGCAATCCCAGTAGCTGGCAGTTGGTTCAACAGTGAGTATATAAACCAGTCCTGAAATGCCAAATACTATCCAACCTGAAATGCTGCTTACTTTTCGAAAATCGGTCATTAATCAAAATAAGTTATCCGGCGAAATTAGTAATTAATGTGCTATCAACATGAGTGAAACATTGAATGACAAACACTTATATAATAATGAGTTTTTCTTTGAAAGAGTTGGTTGAGTGAGTAAATCAAGAACTTAAGGTTTGGATTTTACTATAACTTTGCCGCCTTTATGAATGGATCGCGCCTTGTCAGTTGTTGGATATTCTATATTCTACTCTCATGTAATAACATCCCGGATTGTGATGATCCGAATACCTCGGATTTGGTGATCCACTTTATGGACTCAACTAACTCAGCTCTTCAGATCGAAATATTTAATGCTATTCAAGACCTTGAAACTGGTTTCAAGTTTGTTGAGAATGACACAACCAGTATGGTTACATTGGAAATTAATCCAACACAATCTACGACAGGATATGTATTTGAGGGTGATGGTTTGATCGATACATTAATAGTGGGGTATGAGCAGAATCTACTGCTTCTATCTGAGGAATGTGGCCCTGTGATAAAATTTTCAGAGTTAACCATATTAAAACAAACATTCTCGGACACCCTTGTTGTGAATGATGAATTATTAAGAAATGAGGTTAATATTCAAATCATTCGTTAGTTTTTTGATGCTGTCGTTGTTGGGTGTACTTCAAAGTTCAGCTCAAAAATTTCTTCCTCACACCTTCATGGTGGGCCTAGATGTTCCTGGTATTGCCCGCAGTATTGCCTCTACTGATCGTAATATGGGAGAGTTGCAATTGAGTACTAACCTTGCAAGCCATCTGGTCATATTAGAATATGGTTTTGAAAATATAAGTCAAAATAGCTCAAACTTTGAATTCAAAACCAGGGGTCCATATTTCAGGGCGGGGATTGATTTCACACTTAATCCAAAAAATCCACAAGGGCACAAAATATTTACTGGTTTCAGGTACGGCAAGGCAAATTTCAAGAATAGCTTGACCTATCAGCCAGAATCTCAGGCATATAGTGATCCCCTCATAACCGCAAGAAATAACAACCTTAAGGGAACCTGGCGGGAGTGGACTTTTGGTATGAAGTTGATGTTAAAGTCAAACTTTGTGATGGGTTATACCATGAGATACAAGTTTAGTCGTGATATCTCAGGTGAAGACACCCTGGCTTCCTTCGATTTACCAGGATATGGAAGAGCCAGGAAGCGCAATAACTTTGGATTAAGCTATTACTTACTCTATCGGCTGAGGTTTAGAAAGGAAAAAGATCCAAACTCTAATTCTTAAAAAAAGAATCAACGAACTCCATTTTATTGAAGACTTGGAGATCCCCAACTTTCTCACCCACACCAATATATTTGACGGGTATTTTAAATTGGTCAGAAATACCAATAACAACACCTCCTTTAGCTGTCCCATCAAGTTTGGTAATGGCCAAGGAACTAACATCCGTAGCTTTGGTAAATTCCTGGGCCTGGATAAACGCGTTTTGCCCTGTACTTCCGTCCAATACAAGTAAAACCTCATGGGGCGCTTCAGGAATGAATTTCTGTATTACTTTTTTTATTTTTGACAATTCATTCATCAGGTTGACTTTGGTATGTAGTCGTCCTGCCGTATCAATTATCACTACATCAGCTTGGCTATCAACGCCTTGTTTCACGGCATCGAATGCCACTGAAGCAGGGTCTGTATTCATTCCATGTGATATTACAGGAACACCTACTCTTTGACCCCAAAGAATCAATTGGTCTACTGCGGCTGCTCTGAAAGTGTCAGCCGCTCCTAACACTACCTGTTTACCAGTATTTTTGAAGTTATGGGCCAGTTTTCCAATCGTAGTGGTTTTTCCAACGCCATTGACACCAACAACAAGGATCACATAGGGTTTAGTATTTACAGGTAATTGAAAATCGTCGTAATCGCTTGTGTTGCTTTCTGACAGGAGACCGGCAATCTCTTCTCTGAGAATCTTATTCAGCTCGTCCGCATTTAAGAATTTGTCTCTGGCCACCCGCTGCTCGATGCGATCTATGATCTTAACCGTTGTTTGGACGCCGACATCAGATGAAATCAGTACCTCTTCCAGGTCATCAAGTACTTCATCATCAACTTTGGATTTCCCTATGACCGTCCGGCTAAACTTAGATAAGAAGCTATCCTTCGATTTTTCAAGGCCTCTATTAAGGGACTCTTTTTTTTCTTTTGAGAAGATGCCAAAAAGTGCCATTTGTGACAGTTATTTGTAAACAAAAAAGTCCCTTATGAGGGACCGTGACTTCCTTTATTACGGGAAAATATTAGCTATTGAGCACTTCTTTTACCATATCGACTGGAACCATTTCTTCCTTGAAGGTATAGGCCCCGGTTTTTTCAGATTTTACCGCCTTGATCACCTTAGCATAAGCTTTGACATCAGCTTTTTTCCGTGCTGCAACAACTTTCTTAGCCATAGTTACTTAATTTCCTTGTGTACGGTATATTTCTTCAAGACCGGATTAAATTTCTTTAATTCAAGCCTGTCAGGTGTATTTTTTCTATTCTTAGTAGTAATATATCTTGAGGCTCCGGGCATACCACTTTTCCTGTGCTCTGTACATTCTAATATTACCTGGACTCTATTTCCTTTCTTTGCCATCTTGATTTAAGTTCTATAGTACAACGTAGCCGCTTTCTTTAGCCTTTTTCAAAACAGAAGTAATGCCGTTTTTGTTAATCGTTCTCATTCCGGCAGCAGAAACCTTCAGCGTCACCCACCTATCTTCTTCAGGGATGTAAAATCTCTTCTTCTGAAGATTCGGATAGAATCTTCTTTTCGTTTTGTTATGGGCGTGAGAAACATTGTTTCCCGACATCGGCCTTTTACCTGTAACCTGACAAATTTTTGACATCTCTCTATGCTTTTGAGAAAAGGAGTGCAAATATCTCAAGAATACAGTGAATATCAAAAGCTATTAACAAAAGAAATGAGGGAAATCGAAGACTAATTAGTGTCTGTATGAAAACAGGCTAATATGCTGATTATCCATCATATTCGTATTTTTTCCATCAAATCAGCGCTGAATTATTCTCGAATCTGATTCAGTAGAATTATCAAATTCACAAATATTATCAAGAACAGTTGCGTTGTAGCCTGTTAATTGACCATTTGAAGGTTTTCCATTCAAAAACCCCAAAGAATTCACTTTGAGATTCGCAGGCTTTTTGGTCTGTCGGGGAGTAAAATCCCTGTCCTTTTTTTGTTCATTCAGTGTAGAAAAGAAACGATTTTTTCGGTTGGTTTATCAGGATTAATCATTATATTGCATATAACCGATATAAATACAAACCATGAGGAAATCCTTCCAGCCCCAACTTACCCTGGGATGCACACCCATCGAGCAAGTAGAGGCTCCGGTGAAAACTAAAAGCCACTTAGCTGCCCTGGCAGCCGCCCTTCAATATATCTATGTCCAACCTGAATGGAACCAGCGTATTTTTGAATTACTTTCTTCCAAACTCATTGAGGGAAAGAAAAAGACGGGCCGTGAGGGTATGAGTCTGTGGGAGGTCTTCGTATTGGCCAGGTGCGCCTGTGCATGAACATCTCTTACGATGAGTTACACCATATCTCCAATTACGACACGTTGGTACGGGGCATTATGGGGGTGCTACCTACCGACTACTCTGTGGGCAAACAGTATAAGTACCAGAACATTTATGACAATGTGACCTTGCTGGACGATGAACTGCTCATCGGCATCAATGATGTAATCGTAGCAGCAGGTCACCAGGTGTTTAAAAAAAAAGGAAAAACCGGAGGGGAGGAAGTTGCCTTGCGTTGCAAGACCGATAGTTTCGTGGTAGAAACCGACACCCACTTTCCTACCGACTACAACCTGCTATGGGACAGTGCCAGAAAGTGTATAGATGTAGCTGATTTATTGGTCTCAAAAAGGTATTTTACTGGCTGGCGTAAGTCCGGGGATTGGCGCAGATCCCTCAAAAGGCTGATGCGCAGCGTGGGCAGGACCACCGGCTCAGGAGGAAAAAACAAAGAGGAGCGGGTAGAGCAGGCTGCCACTTCCTATCTGACTAAAGCCCGTGCTTTGAGCAAGAAAGTGGGCCAAATGTTGGAAAAACATCAGGGAAACTCTATCGAGGAGTTCGCAGCCCTGATGGCATTGACCTATTATCTTGAGATGTTGGAAAAGCACATCGAGTTGCTCGACAGGCGGTTGATCAGAGCAGAGACCATTCCCCATGCCGAAAAAGTCTTTTCCATCTTTCAACCTTATGCCGAAATGATCAAAAAAGGCAAACTGCACCCCAATGTGGAGATCGGTAAGAATCTGGCCATCACTTCGGATCAATACCATTTACTCATAGACTGGCAAATAGCTGAAAAACAAACCGACAACCAACTTACCCTATCAATTGCCCGGCGTATCGCTGAGAAATACCCCATCCAAAGCCTGAGCACCGACAAGGGGTTTTCCGATAAAGAGGATAAAGCAACTCTGCAAACCTTCATCCCAGAAGTGATCATGCCTAAAAAGGGTAGGTTAAACAAAGAAGAAAAAGCCATCGAATCAGCGCCAGCCTTCAAAAGGTTGAAAAACAAGCATTCTGCTATCGAATCCAACATTAATGAGCTGGAACACCGGGGATTGGACCGATGCCCGAACCGTACCCGCAAAACTTTCAATAGCTACATCGGGTTGGCCATTACTGCCTACAACCTTCACAAGATCGGGCGTAAACTCCAGGCTGACCGTCTGGCCGCCCAGCAGCAAGCCAATTGCCAGAAACAAGCAGCTTAATCACCTTTTAGCTGTTTAATAAGGATTAGGCACTGGCAGAAGTGCGTCCTGGCCAGGCTAAAACCCGGCTATTTTTATCAAAAACCATCAAAAACAATGAATAAAAGCAAAGTCACCCTTTATTAGTCAGCAAGGTGAGTGATTTTTTCATTGTTCCATTTTAAGCAATATTTTAATACGACCTAAAACTCGCTGTTTTCTTAGAGACACTACTTACTCTAGTTTATGAGGATAGCGCTGAATTTGTTTTTGAGGGTCTGGATCTTGTGATTCTTCTAGCTGATCCTTCGCTTCAGCAGGAAGTAACATTACAGCAGCTTACAATCCCATTACAGTTCTTTAATGAGTTTGAATCCGGAGAAGTTGTATTTGAGAATCCCAAAATCACCTATTCAATAGATAATTTCTATGGAGTACCCCTAGGACTATTTTTTGATCAGGTAAGTTCTGAGCGAGAATTTCCGACCAGTACAATTAGACAAACATTGGTTGGAGATGTAGTGGATACGCCTCCCGTAATTGAAGCCACTCCCGTGGAGGATATTGGTGTTAATACTACAAGGACCAATGTTTCTATCACGTCCTCCAACTCGTCATTGCAAGATTTATTTAAATTTCTTCCACTATCTATGAATAATTCGCTCCGTGGTATTGTAAATCCAAATAATGAAGCAATATCTGGCAATGTAGTTGGAGACAATGGCCGAATTAAGATTAAAACAAGAATAGAATTACCCCTGCAAGCCGTTGTTGATAGTCTTGAGACCATTATTGACTTTAACATGAATGAGGGACTATCATTTGGGGAAGCTGATAGTGTCACATTGAGAATAGTAACTGTTAATACTACGCCCCTGGATGGACATCTAATAATGGAGTTTTATACAGTTGATTCGGTGAAGATTTATGATGTACCGCAAAGTTTGGCTTTTGAAAGTGCAACTGTTGGTCCAAGGTTAAAAACGGTAGAACCAGAGCAATTTATAAATGATATTCCTCTGGACTCGATTGGCGTCGCTTCGTTGGCAAACACCGCATATATCAATGCTTTTGTGACCATGAATTCGTTCAAGCTCGATACCAGGAACGTCGTCTCATTTTTCTCAAACTACAGTTTGGATATTTGTAAGTTCAAGTAATAAGTGCAATTTTCCTTTGTAGCACTTGCTTTGCGTTTAGGTAATTAAATTTTCTAACAGGGCGTTCATTGATTTTGTTTTCAACAACTTTGATTTGCTCCTCTGTAACAAATCTAATATCTGTTTTCTTAGGATAAAACCTTCTGATTACCCCAATCCTATTTTCAACTGTCCCTTTATCCTGACTAGTATAGGGACGAGTGAAATAGGCATCCACATCAAGGGATTGAGCAATCAACTCATGTTTAGAAAATGCCATATCATTATCAAAAGTGAGTGTTTCCAGTTTGTGTTTATCCTGAGAGAGTTCCTCCACAATAGCTTCGGCCATTTGATCGGCATTTTTACTGTGCATCTTTCTGATTCTGGTAAAAAGACTTGCTCGGTCTGTCATCACCAACAAAGAGCCTTTGTGGTTTTTACCCATCATTAAATCGACTTCTATATCTCCCAATCGTTCCCTTTTGTTAATGATCTGGGGTCGCTGTTCAATTGATACCCTATTCGGGATAATACCTCTACGATCTTTTCTGTTTCCTCGTTTGCGCCTTCGTTTGCCATGTTTTAGATATGTGTATAGTTGTTTGTATTCTTGGTTCTCCTGGTGGTTGGTGTGCTTACATTCCCATATCCATTGGTAAATCCATTCATGGCTAAGTGGACATTCTCTCGTTTTCTTTCCCTGATGGCTGATCAATTCAGGACTCCATCTATCTTCTTGGAGCCGGTTAACTATCCAGTCTTTCATGGGTTTGGTGAAAATCACTCTTTTTGGCTTTTCTTGATGACGAAGATTGGTCCTCCTTTGTGCATTTGCTGTTCGATAGACACCAGCTCCCCTACCTCTTGAACCCACATTTCGCTTAAGCTCACGTGAGATCGTAGACGGGTGAAAATGAACGATACAGGCAATCTCCTTTTGAGTAGCTCCTGTTTTCAATAATGCTTCAATTTGATACCTTTGATCAATACTGAGATGTGTGTAGTTTTTTGACATTTTGCAATCCAAAGATTGCACTGCTCAGGCTTTTGAAGGTGAAAAAGCCCTTAAAAGCTTTTTCACCTTCAATTGCACTTATTAGTTGATCTCAGCATTGTCGTAACCGCAATTGTTAAAATAGAAGAAGAATTTTAGTGTACAGGATATCATCAATAGCGCTATTCCTTATTTACATCGCCTCGAGCGGATTGTACAGCCAGTCTTTAGCGTTGTACAATTTGCGGAATGATATTGCTCAGAATGCCCGATTCAACGCTGCCTTTATCCCGGAAGGAAAGACAATCATTGGATTGCCGGTGATTTCAGGTATTTCCGTAGGATTAAACAGCGCAACCAGCTATAACACATTGATCTCTCGTAATTCAGAAGGACAGTTAATGGTGGATTTCGACAAAATGATTGATGACCTCGATGAGAAAAGCTTTTATTACATCAATGCTACAATCAGTGACCTCTATTTGGGTTTTCGGCTTCCCAATGCTTTCGTTTCATTCTTCGTAAATGAGCGGATTGAGGTCAATGCGTTCACCCCTCAAAGTATGGTCGAGTTTGCCTGGCAGAGCAACACTGATTTTGGAGGAAGATTCTACAATTTCGAAAAATTCGGGCTGGATTTTAAATACTATCGAGAAATAGGTCTGGGATTGGCAAAACCCATTAATAATCAATTGAGAGCTGGTGCACGATTGAAATTAATCCAGGGAATAATCGCCGGCCGAACAGACCGGGGCTTCAATACCAGGATTAGGACCACAGCAAATACTTTTCTCATTGATTTTGAAGCAAATAATGCCCGTTATGATATGTCTAGCAAAAATGCTATTGAAGGTGCTAGCCATTTCATTAGCAACCCAAGTAAGGGGATTGCCCTGGATCTTGGTTTCGAATATCAGCTAAATGACTTATCCTACCTGTCATTCGGATTGAATGATATCGGCTTCATTAACTGGAAAGCAGATCCGGAAAATTTTGTTTTAGAAAGCTCCGATTTCCAATGGAGGGGGATTGAACTCGAGACCATAGAAGATCTTGGGGAACAAGTTAAAGATTCTTTAAAGGGTAAGTTCGACAGGGTCGAAACTAAGGATGCCTTCACCACCGGGCTGAATACACGTAGTTATATTTCAATGTTCTTGCATCCGACATTCCAGGATGTTGTTTCCATAACCCTGGCTAATAGGTTTGTCAATGGCAGACTTTTGACCACCTTCGGCAGTGGAATTAGTCACCATTTTGGCAAAATCTTTACCTTAGGGGCGATTGGCTCGTTGACCACCCAACAAGGCTTTGATTTAGGAGCTGCAATGTCAGCCAATTTCGGTCCAATGCAGTTATACATGTCCTATGATCACCTGCTGGGATTAACGAATGTCACGAAGTTAGATGCCGTCCAGTTTGATTTCGGTTTGAATCTCATATTCGGCAGAACACTGAAAAAGACCAAAGACCCAAGACAAGCCATAATTGATCGTAACAATGCCGCCAGCCCGGATTTTCCGGCTAGTAAAGGAGGCTATACTCCAGTAATCAGGGAAGAAGGTATTTACCAAATAATAAAGGAAAAGAAAGAGCCCGAAATAATAAAGACCAAACCCACGAATGTGGATTTTAACGGTGCTGCAGATGATAAGCAGCGAATGAAACGCCCCAAGGAAAAACGGCGAAGAGGCGATTTCAATAATCAATCAGATGATAGAGGGGTCGGGCGGTTCTTCTTTTGGAAAAATTGGTTTAACTAAGCCTACTAGTCAGCCGAGAAAGAACATATCCAAGAATTCTCTCACACACCCATCTCCCCCATTCTTTTTTAAAACGATGTCACAGGCATTTTTTACTTGAGATACAGAATCAGCCGGACACGCGGCCAGTCCTACTGCTTCAATAATGTCCATATCATTGATATCATCTCCCACAAAGGCGATTTCTTCCACTCTCAGGTCTAGTTCCTTACACCATATATTCAACACTTCACGTTTTGGAGCATCTCCAATGTAGCACTTTTCAATGCCCATCATTTCAGCCCTTTTCAAAATCATCCCACTGGACATGCTATGACTAATAATGCCCACCATTATGCCTTTCCGAATAACGTGTCTCACACCAAGGCCATCCTTAGCATTGAATTTTTTGAATTGTTCGCCTGATTCAAGAATATAAATGCCCCCATCAGTCAAAGTACCATCAACATCTAGTATTACCAGTTTGATTTTTGATGCGTCTATGCTCATTTAAATTATGTTTCTCCCCACCGATGCTGCAATGGCGGGTAAGGTTTTGAAAAGATCTTTAAAAGATTCAAAATCAAGTTGTTGCGAAGCGTCTGATAATGCGACGGACGGATTAGGATGGCTCTCAATGAGCAATCCATCTATGCCCATGGCGACACAAGCCCTTGTAAGGTCCGGTACTCCATAGGCATAACCCATGGCATGACTGGGATCGAGAAAAATGGGAAGATTCACATATTCTTTTAAATAAGCCACGCCGCACAGATCCAAAGTAAATCGGGTTTTGGTTTCAAAGGTTCTTATCCCACGTTCGCATAGAAGGACCTGACTATTGCCCAGTGACAAAATGAATTCAGCAGCTTGAACAAATTCCTGTAACGTCGTTCCAAAACCTCTTTTTAAAAGTATTAGTTTCTGTGATTCGCCACATTTCCTTAATATACCCTGATCATACATCGCTTTGGCACCAATCTGAACTATGTCTACTGCGTTGATTACTTCATCTACATGTGACGCATCACGAACTTCTGAAATAATCTTAAGACCATATTTATCCCGCATTATATCAAGCATCTTCAGTCCTTCTATTCCCAATCCCTGGAAAGAATAAGGTGATGTTCGTGGTTTGAAGCAACCGGCCCTTAAAATCGATATGCCCAGTGATTTATTGAATTCGGCACATCTGTCAATCTGTTCAAGTGATTCAACAGAACACGGGCCGGTAATAACCATGGTATTGTTGCTTTTGCCGCCAATTTCCAGACCGTCAATTTTTATTGAACGGGTTGAGCTTAAATATTCCTGACTTGCCAACTGAATATCGTTTTCGAATATGAAGTGTCGATGAACAAACTCTTCTAAATGGGATGGTATTGATTTGACTCTCGAAGAATTGACAAGCACATGCCGGGTTCCATCATAGAAGTGTAGCGCCTCAATGAAACCAGCAATTTCCTGAGTTTTTTCTTCTGCAATACCCTCTTTTAAATGAATAATCATATTTCTTATACAGCCAACCTTAATCAGTGCGGCAAATAGAAGAAGAATTGGGCAGGAAAGCCAAGGAAGCAGGTGAAAAGAGAATGAGGCTAGCCGGGAAAGTTTAATACGCTTTATTGTCAATTGAGCTTGTCGAAATGTGGCCCTATCCAAAAGTAGAGAGGTTTCGCCGGGCCCAACCTGACAGCCCGTGACTATGAGACAGACCCTATACTTTCAATTTAGCACAGTCCACTTTTTTAGCCCGAACTAAATTCTCTAATTTGCCAATCAACCGCAGCTAAAAATGTCATTACACAGCAACATCAAAAGGATAACCACTCACCAGCTGAAAGCAATGAAAAGCCGGGGCGAGAAGATCGCTATGCTTACTGCATATGATTTTTCCATGGCCAGCATCATTGATTCGGCTGGAATTGACGTGATCTTGGTAGGAGATTCTGCGTCAAACGTGATGGCCGGACACGAAACGACTCTACCCATCACTCTTGACCATATGATCTATCATGCTTCGTCAGTAGTTAGAGCTATCCAACGGGCGCTGGTAATAGTAGATATACCATTTGGTAGTTACCAGGGGAGCTCGCATGAAGCCCTTAAATCTGCTATTCGCATAATGAAAGAATCGGGGGCTCATGGGGTAAAAATGGAGGGTGGTGAAGAAATCAAGGAATCCGTGGATAGAGTATTGAGCGCAGGTGTACCGATAATGGGTCACCTTGGATTAACCCCACAATCAATTTATAAATTTGGCACTTATACTGTTAGGGCTCGTGAAGAAGAAGAAGCTGATAAGCTTATCACTGATGCAAAACTCTTGGAGGAAAGAGGCTGCTTTGGTATTGTACTGGAAAAGATACCTGCAAAGCTAGCTAAAATAGTGTCAGGGGAGGTTTCTATTCCAATAATTGGAATTGGCGCCGGGCCACATGTCGATGGCCAGGTATTGGTAGTTCATGATATGCTTGGTATTACACAGGAATTCCGCCCACGCTTTTTAAGAGTATATGCCGACATTGCAAAAAACATGAATGATGCTGTCACGAACTATATCAAAGATGTCAAAGATGGCAGTTTCCCTACTGATAAGGAAAGTTATTGAGATGCTTGCTGTTGTAAATATTCTTCTCTCGCCAACTTTGGCCATTTTATGATTACCCGTGTGGCTCCGTCCAGGAGGCATCACTAGGTACAGTGCCTAATTTTTTATTCCCGAACTTCTTATAATATCACGCTAAAGAGCAACGAATTCACCAAAATAGATATCAAAAAGATTATTCGAATCCATTTCAAGAGGTTGGCCCGGTTTAAAATCGAAAAATAGGGAATTCCGCCTGCGTTTTTTAAGTGATATATGCATCTGAACTGAAATTGCAGGTCAGAAGCATAGCCTGAGACGATAAAAATTGAATTTGCCAATTCTGAACACGGATTTGCTGATTGGTTAAATCCAGGTTTAACATATGGTTTGTAAGAAGTGCAGGCATTTCTTAATAGTACCCCAAACAATATGGAAATCGTTTTGAAGTAGGTGTTACAATGCATAGTCTAATATTTAAGTTCAAGCACTTCTCAAAGATTCTAAGTATTCAATTGCTCGGCTGTATCCCGCAATACAGCATCTGCAGGTTTTTTTATTGTAGAATCTGCGTATTCCCCAATACAGTGTTATTTCTTTAACCCGAAAAATTCATAGTAGACAATAAAAAACAGGCATAAATTGCTTATATTGAGATAGTTAGACAACAAAATAAGCAATTAATTTATGCCTGAATATAAGGAAAAAGATACCGTATTTTATCGAGGAAAACAAGCTTTTAAATTTGATTTTTCAGCATCAGCGATTAGCTCAGACGGAGCGATATTGTTAAGTGAAAAAGTAGAGAGAAAGACTGGTCTATTAAAAAGCTTCGCCGCACTGATTCCTGACTATCGAAACCCCTTTTTTATCGAATACACTTATGAAGAAATGCTTCGCCAACGGGTGTTTTTAATGATGCAGGGCTATCAGGATTGCAATGACGAACAAAAACTCCGAGAGGATCCGGTGATCCGTAAAGTACTAGATAGCGGATTATGTTCCCAGCCTACTTTAAGTCGATTTGAAAACAAGGCCGATCGGAGTCTGATCTACCAGATGAGTCAATGGTTTGTAGACCGTTATGTAGAGGAGTTGAAAGAGAAGACTGGTCAAATCATCATTGATGTAGATGGTACCGATGACCCTACTCATGGATCCCAACAACTCAGTTTGTATAATGGCTATTATGGACAGACTATGTACCATGAGTTGTTCTTTAAGGACGGGAACACCGGTCAGGTCATTTTACCAGTACTACGTCCGGGCAATTGTCACTCCAACAAATGGTTTGTGGCCTTATTGAAAAGGATTGTCATTAAAATCAGAAAAAAACTGCCCTCAGTAAAGATCCTTATTCGAGCGGATAGTGGCTTTTCAGGAGCATCTTTTTATCGGATAGCTAAGCAGTTTGACCTTCAATTTTGTTTAGGTATTAGTAGTAATGAAGTTTTAAAGACTTTTACCAAACAGACTATCATTGAAGTAAAAAAGGAATATGCTTCAAAAATCATCAAACATCAAGAGTTTGTTGGCCCGTTTACTTACCAGGCCAAAAGCTGGGATCGTTCTGAAAAGCTGTACGCCAAAGTGGAGTCTACCGGAAAAGGAATGAATGTCCGTTACTTTGTGAGCAACTTTGAAGCGATGACCGCTCAACAGATTTACTTTGATTTTTATGTCAAGCGAGGTGATGCCAGTGAAAATCGAATAAAGGAACTCAAAAACATGACTTATTCCGACCGGCTTTCCTGTCATCGCTACTGGGCCAATTTCATGCGTTTAATCATCGCTACCCTCTGTTATGAAATGTTCCGGCAGATTAAATTATTAATTGCCAAAACAAAACACCACTTTGCTAAACGATGGCAAGTGGACAATATCCGGCTTTACCTGATGAAGGTTGGGGCGTGCCTGAAAGAAAGGAAAAGATCATTGACAATACAATTCTCAAGAGCCTTTAGATATCAATACCTGCTGGGCGATTTGCTTACGGTGAACTGACCGATCAGTTAAACAGTTTGGTTTAATCAAAAAAATGTTCTTCCATAAGAACACAATAGAGCTTTGACTGAAAATTGAAAAATTCTAACAAAAAAACGCTCTAATGTCCTTTGAAATCCAGAAACCTGGTTGATCTTCAAATTAATACATACACTCCAATCAAAAATAGTTAGCAACCCATTATTAATCCCAAAATTGGTGGCCTATGAATAATGCGGGTTAATGCACTTAAATTGCAGGTAAGTGGAGAATCGTAAAAAATATATCAACAAAGAGCTCAGTTGGCTTTCTTTTAATAAACTCATTCTCAATGAAGCTGAAAACACTGACCGACCTGTTTATGACAGGATTAAATTCTTATCAATCTATTCATCCAATCTTGATGAGTTTTATAGGATCAAGGTTGGTGCCTTAAAAAAGCTTAACCAAGTCGATAAGAAAAATATCAAGACACATTTAGGCTTTAGCCCGAAAAAAGACCATAAGGTTAATTAGTGTCTCTAAGAAAACAGCGAGTTTTAGGTCGTATTAAAATATTGCTTAAAATGGAACAATGAAAAAATCACTCACCTTGCTGACTAATAAAGGGTGGCTTTGCTTTTATTCATTGATGGTTTTTGATAAAAATAGCCGGGTTTTAGCCTGGCCAGAACGCACTTCTGCCAGTGCCTAATCCTTATTAAACAGCTAAAAGGTACAAGCTGCTTGTTTCTGGCAATTGGCTTGCTGCTGGGCGGCCAGACGGTCAGCCTGGAGTTTACGCCCGATTAAGGTTGTAGGCAGTAATGGCCAACCCGATGTAGCTGCGGGTACCATCGGTCCAATCCCCGGTGTTCCAGCTCATTAATGTTGGATTCGATAGCAGAATGCTTGTTTTTCAACCTTTTGAAGGCTGGCGCTGATTCGATGGCTTTTTCTTCTTTGTTTAACCTACCCTTTTTAGGCATGATCACTTCTGGTTTTGCAGAGTTGCTTTATCCTCTTTATCGGAAAACCCCTTGTCGGTGCTCAGGCTTTGGAAGGGCAATTGATAGGGTAAGTTGGTTGTCGGTTTGTTTTTCACATTTGCCAGTCTATGAGTAGGTATTGATCCGAAGTGATGGCCAGATTCTTACCGATCTCCACATTGGGGTGCAGTTTGCCTTTTTTGATCATTTCGGCATAAGGTTGATTGATGGAAAATGGGGAATTCTCTGCTCTGATCAACCGCCTGTCGAGCAACTCGATGTGCTTTTCCAACATCTCAAGATATGGTCAATGCCATCAGGGCTGCGAACTCCTCGATAGAGTTTCCCTGATGTTTTTCCAACATTTGGCCCAAACACTTGACTCAAAGACACGGGCTTTAGTCAGATAGGAAGTGGCAGCCTGCTCTACCCGCTCCTCTTTGTTTTTTCCTCCTGAGCCGGTGGTCCTGCCCACGCTGCGCATCAGCCTTTTGAGGGATCTGCGCCAATCCCCGGACTTACGCCAGCCAGTAAAATACCTTTTTGAAAATCAGCTACATCTATACACTTTCTGGCACTGTCCCATAGCAGGTTGTAGTCGGTAAAAGTGGGTGTCGGTTTCTACCACGAAACTATCGGTTTGCAACGCAAGGCAACTGAGTCCGGTTTTTCCTTTTTTTTTAAACACCTAATGACCTGCTGCTAAATTACATTTGATGCCGTGAGCCTCGTCCAGCAAAAATCACATTGTTAAGCTGTTCTGGTACTTATACTGTTTGCCCACAGAGTAGATCGGTAGGTAGCACCCCCATAATATCCAACGTGTCGTAATTGGAGATATGGTGTAACTCATCGTAAGAGATGTTCATGCACAGGCGCACCTGGGCCAATACGAAGACCTCCCACAGACTCATACCCTCACGGCCCGTCTTTTTCTTTCCCTCAATGAGTTTGGAAGAAAGTAATTCAAAAATACGCTGGTTCCATTCAGGTTGGACATAGATATATTGAAGGGCGGCTGCCAGGGCAGCTAAGTGGCTTTTAGTTTTCACCGGAGCCTCTACTTGCTCGATGGGTGTGCAAGGGTAAGTTGGGGCTGGAAGGATTTCCTCATGGTTTGTATTTATATCGGTTATATGCAATATAATGATTAATCCTGATAAACCAACCGAAAAAATCGTTTCTTTTCTACACTGAATGAACAAAAAAAGGACAGGGATTTTACTCCCCGACAGACCAAAAAGCCTGCGAATCTCAAAGTGAATTCTTTGGGGTTTTTGAATGGAAAACTTCAAATGGCCAATTAACAGGCTACAACGCAACTGTTCTTGATAATATTTGTGAATTTGATAATTCTACTGAATCAGATTCGAGAATAATTCAGCCTGATTTGATGGAAAAAATACGAATATGATGGATAATCAGCATATTAGCCTGTTTTCATACAGACACTAATTAGTGAAGAAGTTAAAGAGCAATATCAAAGCTTCGATAGGATCTTCCAAAAGATTTACTGATCGATCTTGCCAGGAATGGAATTCATATTTGGAATGGAGAAACACTAAACAAATGTAAGTTCAAGTAATAAGTGCAATTTTCCTTTGTAGCACTTGCTTTGCGTTTAGGTAATTAAATTTTCTAACAGGGCGTTCATTGATTTTGTTTTCAACAACTTTGATTTGCTCCTCTGTAACAAATCTAATATCTGTTTTCTTAGGATAAAACCTTCTGATTACCCCAATCCTATTTTCAACTGTCCCTTTATCCTGACTAGTATAGGGACGAGTGAAATAGGCATCCACATCAAGGGATTGAGCAATCAACTCATGTTTAGAAAATGCCATATCATTATCAAAAGTGAGTGTTTCCAGTTTGTGTTTATCCTGAGAGAGTTCCTCCACAATAGCTTCGGCCATTTGATCGGCATTTTTACTGTGCATCTTTCTGATTCTGGTAAAAAGACTTGCTCGGTCTGTCATCACCAACAAAGAGCCTTTGTGGTTTTTACCCATCATTAAATCGACTTCTATATCTCCCAATCGTTCCCTTTTGTTAATGATCTGGGGTCGCTGTTCAATTGATACCCTATTCGGGATAATACCTCTACGATCTTTTCTGTTTCCTCGTTTGCGCCTTCGTTTGCCATGTTTTAGATATGTGTATAGTTGTTTGTATTCTTGGTTCTCCTGGCGGTTGGTGTGCTTACATTCCCATATCCATTGGTAAATCCATTCATGGCTAAGTGGACATTCTCTCGTTTTCTTTCCCTGATGGCTGATCAATTCAGGACTCCATCTATCTTCTTGGAGCCGGTTAACTATCCAGTCTTTCATGGGTTTGGTGAAAATCACTCTTTTTGGCTTTTCTTGATGACGAAGATTGGTCCTCCTTTGTGCATTTGCTGTTCGATAGACACCAGCTCCCCTACCTCTTGAACCCACATTTCGCTTAAGCTCACGTGAGATCGTAGATGGGTGAAAATGAACGATACAGGCAATCTCCTTTTGAGTAGCTCCTGTTTTCAATAATGCTTCAATTTGATACCTTTGATCAATACTGAGATGTGTGTAGTTTTTTGACATTTTGCAATCCAAAGATTGCACTGTTCAGGCAATTGAAGGATGAAAAAGCCCTTAAAAGCTTTTTCATCCTTCAATTGCACTTATTAGTTGATCTCAGCAAGCAGCAATTAGCATATATTTATGATCTCTTTAAGTCTCGGATTTTAGGGCATTTGAACCCTCAGTATTTTTCTGACAAAAACCCCAAAAAGACATTACATCTTAACAATCCATTTTTGTTCGTTAAGTCCAGGACTAATGATGTCTTTGAATATTCTAGTGTAAACATTCCATCCGATAAGGTCCGGCGCTTTTTCAAGATACCTTCTGATGGAGATTATGAATACTTATTTCTTGATGACATAATCAGGCTGCATATAAATTACATTTTCCCCAAGTATGACGTGATTGAGGCGCACAGTTATGTGATCAACTATGACGAAAGCATTAATATAGAAGATGAATACTCCGGAAACCTTATAGACAAAATCAGTGTACAACTTCGAAAACAGTGAAAAAGGCTTACCTACCCGTCTTATTTATGATCGCAGTTTGCCTGACGAATCGTTGAAATTCTTGATGAGAATTCATGGCGTGAGAAAGACTGACCTGATAGCCAATGGCCAATACCAAAATTTATTTGATCTGATCAAACTGCCTAATCCGTTTAAACCTCAAATGGATTCTGAACGATTGGCGCCTTTAAATCATTTAGAGATTGAAAAGGACAACTCTATTTTTGAATCCATTAAAAAGAATGAACAATTATTATTTTTCCCATACCATCGCTTTGATTATGTTCTACGGTTTTTTAACGAAGCCGCCATTGACCCGGACGTAACGGAGATCAGGGTTACTCTTTATCGCATAGCCAAGAATTCGTTAATAGCACATGCCTTGATCAATGCCGCTAAGAATGGGAAAAGAATTATTGTTTTCATGGAAGTAAAAGCAAGTATGGATGAGGCGCATAATCTCTATTGGGCAAAGGAGATGGGAAAAGCCGGAATAACCCTGATTTACAGTTTACCGGGACTCAAAGTGCATGCAAAGATGGCTTTAGTATATAGAAGAGTCGATGATAAAGTAAAAGGGTATGCATACCTCGGAACAGGAAATTTCAATGAATCAACTTCAAAAGTGTACTCCGATATTGGATTCTTCACTTCGAGCAAAAAACTGGTCAACGAGTTGAGTACCGTTTTCGATTTCCTCTATTATAAAAAACAAATGCTTAATCTGCGCCACCTGTTAGTCAGTCCGGTCAATATGACCAAAAAGTTTGTAAAATTAATTGATAAAGAAATTGAAGCGGTTAAAAACGGTTTGGAAGGTGAGATCATTATAAAACTGAACAATATCGATGATCACCTGATGATAGACAAATTGTATGAAGCCAGCCAGGCCGGTGTTATTGTTAAACTGTTAATAAGAGGTATCAGTTGTTTGAATCCCGGAATACCAGGTTTAAGTCATAACATTCAAGTGCATCGTATAATAGATGATTTCCTGGAGCATTTACGTGTTCTGATCTTCCACAACAAGGGCCAAAAGAAGATTTTCCTTAGTTCAGCAGATTGGATGCGAAGAAATCTCCATAGTAGGGTTGAAATAGCTTTTCCAATTTATGATGCGGACTTGAAAAATGAACTTTTAAAATTTATGAATTTTCAGTTGGAAGATAATTTTGTGAGTAATACCAGCCTGACGCTATCGCATGACGAGTCTAAAAAAAAATAAAAGAGCGCAATCGGAGATATATGGTTGGCTTAATGAAAAAAGGCACGAGCGCGGTAAGGAAGTTCAATTTGATGTTGTATTGCAATAATTCTCCCGTCCTTAATCCATTCGATACTTGAAGGGAGGTAGTTGATTGAATCAATCAAATCATTCATCAATGTTTCTGTTACCGGCATAAGAATTACAAAAAAGCAGATATTTGATCTGGCTTTTCTTTCTCATCATCTAAAAACATAAGCAATGTCTAAGGTAGCTATCATCACCGGGTCCACAGGAAATCTTGGTAAAGTCGTGACCAGTAATATGATCTCGGTTGGTTTTACAGTCATAGGTACATATGAACCTGATCTGAATGCTGACGATGGTCACGAAAAAGCAAATTACAAACCTGTGGATCTGTCGGACTCTAATGCGGCTAAAAAATTCGTATTAGGTACAGCCGAAGAATATGGGCGAATTG
This sequence comes from Cyclobacteriaceae bacterium, assembly GCA_963664285.2. GTDB lineage: Bacteria > Bacteroidota > Bacteroidia > Cytophagales > Cyclobacteriaceae > JAJCYL01. Next base: position 18,457 of record CAXXNX010000019.1, on the reverse strand, counting down.
ATGCCGTCGTTTGTTTAGTTGGCGGTTTTGCTATGTCAACCCTAATTGACAGCAATATCTCTGATATTAATAAAATGATCGACCTGAACTTCCAAACGGCCTTGAACACTGTTCAACCGGCTCTTAGTGTTATGAAAGCACAGGAATCCTTGGGAAATATCGTTCTCATTGGAGCCAAACCTGTTTTTGAGGTGAATGCTTTCAAGTCAGTCTTCCCTTATGCATTATCCAAGTCGATGGTGTTGAGAATGGCAGAGGTTATCAATGCGGAAACCCAAACCAATAATGCCAGAGCGACCGTGATAGTACCAAGCATCATTGATACCCCTCCCAACAGAGAAGCCATGCCTGAGGCGAATTTTGACGATTGGGTCACTCCCGAGAGCATTGCTGAGAAAATTGTTTTCGTTTGCTCAGAAAAAGGCATGGACCTTCGGCAAACGGTCCTTAAAGTATATGGAAACTCATAAACTTGTACTTGACATTGCTTGCCAACGACACTCTCCCGGAGTCTCTGAAAGGGACTCCGGACCTTGTCAAACTCCTCAAAAAACCATTTTGCGTTTTAACCCGCATTATTCATAGGCCACCAATTTTGGGATTAATAATGGGTTGCTAACTATTTTTGATTGGAGTGTATGTATTAATTTGAAGATCAACCAGGTTTCTGGATTTCAAAGGACATTAGAGCGTTTTTTTGTTAGAATTTTTCAATTTTCAGTCAAAGCTCTATTGTGTTCTTATGGAAGAACATTTTTTTGATTAAACCAAACTGTTTAACTGATCGGTCAGTTCACCGTAAGCAAATCGCCCAGCAGGTATTGATATCTAAAGGCTCTTGAGAATTGTATTGTCAATGATCTTTTCCTTTCTTTCAGGCACGCCCCAACCTTCATCAGGTAAAGCCGGATATTGTCCACTTGCCATCGTTTAGCAAAGTGGTGTTTTGTTTTGGCAATTAATAATTTAATCTGCCGGAACATTTCATAACAGAGGGTAGCGATGATTAAACGCATGAAATTGGCCCAGTAGCGATGACAGGAAAGCCGGTCGGAATAAGTCATGTTTTTGAGTTCCTTTATTCGATTTTCACTGGCATCACCTCGCTTGACATAAAAATCAAAGTAAATCTGTTGAGCGGTCATCGCTTCAAAGTTGCTCACAAAGTAACGGACATTCATTCCTTTTCCGGTAGACTCCACTTTGGCGTACAGCTTTTCAGAACGATCCCAGCTTTTGGCCTGGTAAGTAAACGGGCCAACAAACTCTTGATGTTTGATGATTTTTGAAGCATATTCCTTTTTTACTTCAATGATAGTCTGTTTGGTAAAAGTCTTTAAAACTTCATTACTACTAATACCTAAACAAAATTGAAGGTCAAACTGCTTAGCTATCCGATAAAAAGATGCTCCTGAAAAGCCACTATCCGCTCGAATAAGGATCTTTACTGAGGGCAGTTTTTTTCTGATTTTAATGACAATCCTTTTCAATAAGGCCACAAACCATTTGTTGGAGTGACAATTGCCCGGACGTAGTACTGGTAAAATGACCTGACCGGTGTTCCCGTCCTTAAAGAACAACTCATGGTACATAGTCTGTCCATAATAGCCATTATACAAACTGAGTTGTTGGGATCCATGAGTAGGGTCATCGGTACCATCTACATCAATGATGATTTGACCAGTCTTCTCTTTCAACTCCTCTACATAACGGTCTACAAACCATTGACTCATCTGGTAGATCAGACTCCGATCGGCCTTGTTTTCAAATCGACTTAAAGTAGGCTGGGAACATAATCCGCTATCTAGTACTTTACGGATCACCGGATCCTCTCGGAGTTTTTGTTCGTCATTGCAATCCTGATAGCCCTGCATCATTAAAAACACCCGTTGGCGAAGCATTTCTTCATAAGTGTATTCGATAAAAAAGGGGTTTCGATAGTCAGGAATCAGTGCGGCGAAGCTTTTTAATAGACCAGTCTTTCTCTCTACTTTTTCACTTAACAATATCGCTCCGTCTGAGCTAATCGCTGATGCTGAAAAATCAAATTTAAAAGCTTGTTTTCCTCGATAAAATACGGTATCTTTTTCCTTATATTCAGGCATAAATTAATTGCTTATTTTGTTGTCTAACTATCTCAATATAAGCAATTTATGCCTGTTTTTTATTGTCTACTATGAATTTTTCGGGTTAAGGCGCTTAACGGCACTTTCTGAGCTCAGGTCCTCAAGTAGTTCAGCCAGTGTTTCATGCTGAAACTGCAGTCTTGTCAAAAGTGATTTGGTGAGCATTTTTACTAACTACATTGGGCTAAGTTCTAAATAACACAGCAATTATTATTATCTTCGCTATATGATATCAAGTCAAGAGATCAAAAATTTATTTGCACAATTGCCGATAAGTTCCCAAACCGAATTGTTGGATGAGTTGCTCCAGGAGCAGGAATTACAAGGCAAAGTATTGATTGCCGCTCAACAACAAATAGCAGAGAAAAGAAAGAAGAAACCCTGTCCAAATTGCACAAGCGAGAAGGTATATAAGAGGGGCAGACAAAAAGGTGTGCAGATGTATCAGTGCAATGAATGTAAAAGATGGTACAGTGAAACAACAGGGACACCTTTGTATGACATCAAGCTTAAATCAAAATGGCAATCTTATCTGCGCTGCATGGAGCAGGGCATGCCGATAAAAAAGATAGCAAAACAAATCGGAATAAGCATCCAGACAAGCTTCGACTGGCGGCATAAGATATTGGAGTTCACTAAATGAGTTTGTTCCCGAACAGTTATCCTCGGAAGTAGAATGTGATGAATTGGAACTGGCACTTAACAACAAGGGCAGTCGAAATTTAGATAGGGCAGCAAGAAAGAGGGGAAACGATTTCATACGGAATATGGGAAAGGAAGAGGTCACAGTTGTCCAGGTAGTAACAGCGGTTGAACGCAAGGGGGAGAGGTACCTTAAAGCTGTTGCATCAAAACGGCTGAGCAAAGAAGAAATTTCAAAGGCATTGGATGGGAAGTTGGCCTACGGTGCAACCTTGATTACAGATAAGCACCCTTCTTATAAGGCTTTTGCCAAAGACAACCCCTCCATAAAGCACAAAGCGCTATTGGCCAAAGATCATGTGGATAGAGATGATAAAACAATCCATCTGCAAAAAGTAAACAATGTTCACACTCAACTTAGGACATTCTTACGCCCATTCAATGGTGTCAGTTCCAAATATTTGCAAAACTACCTGAATTGGTATGCTTATGCTGACCGAATAAGAGAGAGTAAAACAACTTTGAAACAATGGTTTCTGACTATGCTATTAACGGATCAAGCCTATCATCTGTATGAGCTATTTAAACAAAATGCTGTTATAATTAGAACTTAGCTGATTAATTTAAAGGAATTTCAATGAGATGACTAACTATGTCAATTGTTACCTGAATAAGATTGCCCACAATAAGGAAACGAAGACGAGATTAGCTTCAAAGTACCATCCTCGGGGGTTTTTTCTTCTTCGTCATTCGGCCAATATCAACCAATAAATCAGATCACAATATGAAAAATCCCAAGATCTAAGTCAACACAGTGACTCTCTATTTATGAGGAGCATCGTATATCACTTTTGAATTCTATCATCGAATCAATGTCCTTATTTAGTGTCTCTAAGAAAACAGCCCTATTTTATAAAATGAAATATTATGGATGAGATTTTGATGTAGAATTTAATGCTTCCATAATTTTTCGTTTCCCTGGAGCAGGGTTCGCCTATGGAGCAAAAGCAGATAAGAAAATTTCTTGTGATTTCCAACTCTTCAACATAAGTCCTATAAAATTTCTGAAGCTTTTGAGGAATAGTTCAGAAGCCTGCTAATTTGAAAAGAAAGAATTATGGAACTTAAAATTTCATTCGAACTAGTGGAATTATAATTACCAAAGTAGTCCAGAAAGTAATAAAGGAAACTGTGTATTAATACTTGAAGATTAAAACTACTCTGACCATTTGGAGATCATCTTTTGGCAATCAGAAATTGGTAAATGCTTATTAAAATCCATCAAGGCCTTTAGTTTGCTAATTGCATTTTCCGTACTTAAATGATTCATGTTCAACATCACATCAAATAACCATAAAATGCCATGAACTTCGAAACCATATTTTTTTGATATCTTTTTTAGCAATGAATCCCCAGTAAGGATTCCGGCTTCAAAATCTCTCGCATGATGAAAAATTGAAAGGTCCGCCAGAGAAAGTCTTTGCGATAAAGAATCTTCAAGATCTTCTAAATAGTTGGGATCCGAATTACTGAGAACAGTCAATCTTTCTATCGTCAATAAGCTTTCTTGTTGATGATCTTCTAATTCAAAGATGACCTCTAAACTGGTATATAGCTCAATCTCCAATAGAAATAACTCATCGATCAGACCTACATGAAAAAGGTCGATAAAAATGTTAGCATCTGTAATTGCTAGCTTCAAACCTCAACAGTATTAATGAGGTTTCGGAAATCAGCTAGCTTTTGGTTACTCAGCGCAGCCGCCTTACTCAAAGTAATCACCTCTTCTGCAACCGCTCTTAGCAGTAATTGAAAGAAGCGGCTTGAGTTTTCTTCTCCCTTATAATCTCCTGGTTCTTCTTTTCTGTAGCCAAGCCTACTGAAGGTCTTAAAAAACTCCTGGTAAGTTGAATTTGAAATTAAATCGAGATTTTTAGCTCTCGCCATAATGGCCTGCATTGAGATACCGAAACTTTCCTTCATAATCATCAGTTCCTTCATCATTACATTGGATCTATGCGCTCCGAATTCTTCGATAAAAGATGATTTTGGAATCAGCAGTGCACCAGAGAAAGCATGACACAACTTTTCAATTTCTTTTTCACTGAACTTATCTTCAGGGAAGGTCAAAAGTAGATGAGCCAATTCGTGAAGTGCGGTAAAACGTTTTCTGAATTTCCGGATGTTTTTATTTAGTACAATTACCGGAATATCATTGGCATAAGTGGAAAGGCCATCAAAACCGTCTTCTGCATCGACCTCATAAACTTTTATCTCATGATCTTCCAATAACTCAATAACATTCGGAATAACATTATCACCGATGTTCCATTTTTCACGCAATTTGTCGGTAGCCCTTTCAATGTCTTCTTTTTCTTTAATGATGACATTCTTAATCGGATTTTGAAAAGAATTATCGATACCCAACACATTCTCGAGCTCAAAATACCTTTCTAAGAAATCAATGGTATTGGCTTTAACCATGTCAATTTCCTTGGCTGAAAGTCTTTTTAATTTTCGAAATTCGATATTGGCTAACTTGATTTTTTCTTGCCTGAGAAAATAATCCGGGCGAACGTTCAAGACTTTACAAAGCTCAATCAGGACCTCAGAAGTTGGTTTCATATCCCCTTGCTCGTACTTCCCAATGGCCTGTTTAGTAATGACATTACTCATCTTATCGGCTAAGTCTTGCATAGATAAGCCGTTCATTTTTCTGGCGTTATTCAATCGCTGACCGAAGTTCTTCATGGTGTTTTTGTTTTGGCTTTTATTCTGGTATTATTAACGTAGTTGACAAATATATGTTAAAATTAAAATTTTATCAACCGTATATCGTATATTTGAAGTGATTGTTGTTGATTTTAAATAATACGATATGTATTCTGCTGATAGATTAAATGATATTTATGATAAAACTGATGGTAGATGCCATATCTGCCGGGAGAAACTAAGTTGGTCCAATTATGGAGAGCCAGGTAATAGTGGTGCCTGGGAAGTGGATCATTCAAATCCGAGAGTCAACTGTGGCACAGATCGATTAACGAATTTATACGCTGCATGCATTCCATGCAATCGTTCTAAAGGCTCTAAGAGCACCCGAAGTCAAAGAGCTTAATTTGGATATACAAAAGCACCCGAATCAACAGAAAAGAAAGCGGCAAAAAGACAACCCTGGATCATAGTAGGAACAGTATTTTTTGTCTTTGGGCTTGTTATCCTTTCAGACAAAAAGACGATTAGCCATGTGGATAATGAATTAAATTTTTAGAACTATGGAACAATTGACACTATTTTTTTCGAAAATAAAAGAGTTCAATTTTTGGCAAAGGATCTTCTCCTGGACTTCTCTTCGTACTATGAGTTACGATGCTTATGAAGAATTTAAAAGCATCGAAAAGAAGTTGAATGAAAAGAATAAGCAACTTGAGGTCGTTAATAACCACGTAACTAAACTTCAAACTGAAAAGGAGGGTCTAGTCAAGCAATTTCAAGAAATAGGAAATCAGATGACTAAGAAGGACGGTGATCTTAGTTTATTAAATCATAGAATTGACAGCTTAAATTCATCAAATACTGAAATGAATAAAAAGCTTCCCAAGTTTGAATCTACAGAAGAGGAAAGAGCCAGGGATTACCATAATAAAATTGCTCAACTCAATCAAGCGAAGAAAGACTTGGATTCTGAAAAATCCAGATTAACCGAAGAACGGTTGCAAGAGCAGCAGGATCAATTTGATAAAATGAAGAAGCAATGGACTGAGCACGAGGCTGACGTCGAACAAACTATCCGGATGATTTGCCAAACCAAATTGATCAAATATGTGGAAAAAGTGCCATTTAAAGGCAGTCCAGATAATACCATCGAAATCTGTGATGAGTATATAATATTTGATGCCAAAAGTCCGGCAAATGATGATTTGACTAATTTTCCAAAATATGTAAAGGCACAGGCCGATAACGTTGAGAAATATGCCAACCAGGAATCTGTAAGAAAGGATATTTTTCTGGTCGTCCCCTCAAATACAATTGAAATTATAGCTCAAGTCACTTTCAATCTCGGGGACTACAATGTTTATGTTATCACAAAGGATTCATTGGAGCCTGTAATTCTTTCATTGAAGAAAATTGAAGAATATGAGTTTGCCGAACAATTAAGCCCTGAGGAAAGGGATAATATTTGTCGGGTCATTGGAAAATTCGCCCATACTACAAAAAGGAAAATTCAGGTTGATCAATTCTTTAATAATCAATTTATTGAACTGTTGGTAAAATGTGCCAATGATTTACCAGATGACTTCGTTGAATCAATACTTGAGTTTGAAAAAGCTGAAAAGCTAAATCCTCCACCAGAACGAAGAACCAAATTAATTTCAACCAAGGAATTGAAGGAAAAGAATGAGTTAATAAATGCTGAGGCACATATCAGGAAAATAGAAATTCCTTCGAATTTTGAAGAAGTTAAGGAATTAGGTTAAGAACAGAAATACTCTGTTCTTAACCTAATTCTCCGATAGCATCCCTTAGGAATAATTGACACAAATTGTCACTCTTTGTTAGTATCCTCTATGTGCTGTTCAAATAATAGCGTAACAATTAATCTTAAAAGAAGAGTATCTTAATTACCCCCCTTAGTCAGTATGTATAAAAAAAACGACCAGCTTATCCTCTCCGCCACCGACCTTGTCAATTACCTGGGTTGCAAACATCTGACAGAATTAGATAGGGAAGTGGTACAGAAAAAAAGAAAGAAGCCAGATTGGAGCTCTGCTTCTACCGTGGTCTTGCGACAACTGGGACTCGCACACGAAGCGGCCTATCTCCGGCATTTGAATGACCAGGGATTTAATGTCAAAGAGCTGGATAAATCCACCGCAGAAGAGGCCATTGCAGCTATGAAGGAAGGCTCCGACATTATTGCCCAGGCCCGGCTGACACTGGGGAACTGGACAGGTTATGCAGATATATTAAGAAGGGTTGAAGGTTCCAGCAAACTTGGTGACTACCATTATGAAGTGGACGATACAAAACTGGCTCAAATCACCAAGGCAGGGACCATTCTTCAGTTGTGCCTCTATGCTCAAATGTTAACTGAAATCCAAGGAGTAGAACCTAAAGTGATGAAGGTTATTAAACCGGGAGAACCGTTTGATATTGAACCGTTCCAGTTTACTGATTTCAAAGCCTATTTCACTTTTATCAAAAGTCGTTTTGAGGCTACCATTGCCGCCGGAAATCAGGCAACTTATCCTGAACCGGTGGAAAAATGCAGTTACTGCAAATGGTGGAAAACCTGTGATAGTCAATGGCGGGAAGACGATCACCTCTCACTGGTGGCCGGACTGCAACGCACCCACAGGAATGAGCTGGAAGGGCAAGAGATCGCTACCCTGGAACAGTACGCCAACGAGCCGGAACCATTTTCGCTCCAAACCCCAAAAAGGTAATCCATTGACCTATGAAAAAATTCATGGACAGGCCAAAATACAATTCAGGGGGCGGGTCGAAAATCGAAATGTTCATGTATTACTTGGAGTTGAAGAAGAAAGGGGCTTTAACCGGCTACCTATGCCCAGCGAAGGTGACATCTATTTTGATTTTGAGGGTGAGCATTTTTATGAAGATGGTGGTCTGGAATACCTATTTGGTTTCACCTATAAGGACCTTAAATCTAAAGAGTACATCTACAAAAGATTCTGGGCGCTCGATCGTCAGCAGGAAAAAGACGCCTTTAGGAAATTTGTGCAATTCCTGACCGAGCACTGGGAAAAGTTTCCGGGATTTCATGTCTACCATTTTGCACCTTATGAGCCTGCTGCAATGGCAGGTTAGCATCCCGACACGCCTGTCATGAAATTGAAGTGGACAAATTATTGCGTGGTGGCCGATTCATTGACCTTCATAGGGTAATTAAGGAAAGTATGCAGGCCAGCGTTGAGCGCTATTCATTGAAGGACATGGAACGTTTTGCCGGTTATCTGTGTGAAATAAATTTACAGGAAGCCAGCGAGGCAAGAAGGAAATTAGGAGCAGTGCTTAACCTTAAAATGCTTGATCGAATCACCGATGATGACAAACAAATAGTTGAAGTTTACAATAAAGACGATTGCCTGGCCACTTTAAAACTTCACCAATGGCTGGAATCTATTTGCCAGGAACAGGTAGGGCTAGGGGCAGAATTGACTAGACCAGAATTGAAAACAGGTGACGCAAGTGAAACAGTAGACGAAAAAGATGATTATGCCCGGCGATTATATGAGCAGCTTATTGATGGTCTGCCCGGAAGACGTTGCGGACTATTCTAATGCGGACCAGGCCACTGGTTACTTGCCCACATGGTGGATTACTTTAGGAGGGAGATGAGAACCAAATGGAGGGAATATTTCCTGCTGCATGATTTGGATGAAGCAGATGCCCTTGAAGAGAGGTATGCCATAGCAGGTTTGATTTTTGAAAAGGAACTTCCAAAAAAAGGCCGTGAAAGGAATCCCACACATCGCTACTGATTCCCACCGCAAGAAGTTTCCATCGATGAAGGAGATGCCCTGGAAGAGTTACAAGGAGATCCAATTGGGAAGGTAGTCTCCATTTCAATAGAGGAGGGGTGGGTCGATATAAAAAAATCCGGTAATTCGATACAAATTCACCCATCTTGTGTTCACATTAATAATATCATTAGGGATCGTACACTTCCAGCAGCACTACATAAATTCGTAGAATCAATTCTTAATGAAGGGCTAACCGGATCATTCCAAGCAGGCAAGCATTTGTTGTTAAAAGAAAAGCCTAAGCTTCAATCCGGGGATCTTAACCCGAAAAATTCATAGTAGACAATAAAAAACAGGCATAAATTGCTTATATTGAGATAGTTAGACAACAAAATAAGCAATTAATTTATGCCTGAATATAAGGAAAAAGATACCGTATTTTATCGAGGAAAACAAGCTTTTAAATTTGATTTTTCAGCATCAGCGATTAGCTCAGACGGAGCGATATTGTTAAGTGAAAAAGTAGAGAGAAAGACTGGTCTATTAAAAAGCTTCGCCGCACTGATTCCTGACTATCGAAACCCCTTTTTTATCGAATACACTTATGAAGAAATGCTTCGCCAACGGGTGTTTTTAATGATGCAGGGCTATCAGGATTGCAATGACGAACAAAAACTCCGAGAGGATCCGGTGATCCGTAAAGTACTAGATAGCGGATTATGTTCCCAGCCTAATAATTTTTAATTTAGGTGTGTTTTCTTTAAGTCGATTTGAAAACAAGGCCGATCGGAGTCTGATCTACCAGATGAGTCAATGGTTTGTAGACCGTTATGTAGAGGAGTTGAAAGAGAAGACTGGTCAAATCATCATTGATGTAGATGGTACCGATGACCCTACTCATGGATCCCAACAACTCAGTTTGTATAATGGCTATTATGGACAGACTATGTACCATGAGTTGTTCTTTAAGGACGGGAACACCGGTCAGGTCATTTTACCAGTACTACGTCCGGGCAATTGTCACTCCAACAAATGGTTTGTGGCCTTATTGAAAAGGATTGTCATTAAAATCAGAAAAAAACTGCCCTCAGTAAAGATCCTTATTCGAGCGGATAGTGGCTTTTCAGGAGCATCTTTTTATCGGATAGCTAAGCAGTTTGACCTTCAATTTTGTTTAGGTATTAGTAGTAATGAAGTTTTAAAGACTTTTACCAAACAGACTATCATTGAAGTAAAAAAGGAATATGCTTCAAAAATCATCAAACATCAAGAGTTTGTTGGCCCGTTTACTTACCAGGCCAAAAGCTGGGATCGTTCTGAAAAGCTGTACGCCAAAGTGGAGTCTACCGGAAAAGGAATGAATGTCCGTTACTTTGTGAGCAACTTTGAAGCGATGACCGCTCAACAGATTTACTTTGATTTTTATGTCAAGCGAGGTGATGCCAGTGAAAATCGAATAAAGGAACTCAAAAACATGACTTATTCCGACCGGCTTTCCTGTCATCGCTACTGGGCCAATTTCATGCGTTTAATCATCGCTACCCTCTGTTATGAAATGTTCCGGCAGATTAAATTATTAATTGCCAAAACAAAACACCACTTTGCTAAACGATGGCAAGTGGACAATATCCGGCTTTACCTGATGAAGGTTGGGGCGTGCCTGAAAGAAAGGAAAAGATCATTGACAATACAATTCTCAAGAGCCTTTAGATATCAATACCTGCTGGGCGATTTGCTTACGGTGAACTGACCGATCAGTTAAACAGTTTGGTTTAATCAAAAAAATGTTCTTCCATAAGAACACAATAGAGCTTTGACTGAAAATTGAAAAATTCTAACAAAAAAACGCTCTAATGTCCTTTGAAATCCAGAAACCTGGTTGATCTTCAAATTAATACATACACTCCAATCAAAAATAGTTAGCAACCCATTATTAATCCCAAAATTGGTGGCCTATGAATAATGCGGGTTAAGACTTTAGCATTAAGCGCTGAATCTATCAAAGATCTGGCGATTAAAACTGCAACCATTTTGGATCACAGCTATCTACCCATTCAAGGCCCACCAGGTACCGGTAAAACTCATATTGGGGCAGAGATGATTATTGAGCTTTACCTAATGGACAAAAAGATTGGTGTGACTGCGGTTAGTCATAAAGTGATTAGAAACCTACTAGATAAGGTACTTCTACTTGCCGGGGAACGCTCAATACCAATTGAGATAGCCCAAAAGGTAAAAGAAAAGAGTGAAGATCCTCCGGAAGGTTTAACTGAATTTATAGACAACAAAAAGCCACTTGAGGCTCTTGACGATGATTTTATAGTTGGAGGAACTACCTATTTCTGGGCTAAAGATGAAGCCGTCGAATCACTCGATTACCTGTTTGTAGATGAGGCTGGTCAAATGTCGCTTGCCAATGTTCTGGCTGCTTCCAGGTGCACTTGGAATCTTATTTTGCTTGGGTGACCCCCAACAGTTAGAACAGCCCCAACAGGGAGCCCACCCGGAAGGTTCGGACGTTTCAGCGTTGGACCATGTTTTGGATGGCGATCAAACAATGCCCCAAGAAAAGGGACTTTTTTTTGGCACCAGCTGGCGTCTCAACCCCAATTTGTGCGCATATACCTCTGAATTGTTCTATGAAAGCCGCTTGAAGTCAAAAGAAGGTCTCGAAATACAGACATTAAAGGGAGAAACTAGTTTTAGTGGAAGCGGGCTATTTCATGTTCCTGTCAACCATGAAGGAAACCAGAACAGTTCACCAGAAGAAGTTGAAATGATCGGGCAAATAGTTGATGATCTTACAAGGGCAGCTGTCACCTGGACAGATCGAAAAAATAATGAGCATTCACTACAAAGAAACAACATCCTAATTGTAGCCCCTTACAACGCCCAGGTGGCAGCGCTAAGGAAAGCTTTACCCGATATGCTGATTGGCACTGTAGATAAGTTCCAGGGACAGGAAGCCCCGGTGGTGATTTACTCTATGACCAGCTCCTCTCCCGATGATGCACCACGGGGCATGAGTTTCCTTTACAACCCTAACCGATTCAACGTGGCCACCAGCCGGGCGCAGTGCATTAGCATATTGGTGTGTTCACCCCAAACTGATGGAGCCGGAATGTCATTCTATCGATCAGATGCGCTGGGCCAATGGGATGTGCAGATACAGGGAGATGGCTGATATTTGCAAATAACATTTAGAAAATGGCGCTGCCCATAAACATAGATGACTTAGTTCATGGTAATACCATAGAGTGGGAACGTCTTGAGTTTAAACAAGGATGGAATCGGGAAGGAGTTATCCATACCATGTGCGCTTTTGCCAATGATTTACACAATTGGGGTGGAGGTTATATCATTATTGGCATTGCGGAAAATAATGGTCACCCCATTTTACCTCCGGCAGGGTTGCAGCAGAATCAATTGGATACCATTCAGGGTGAAATCGTTGAATTGGCTCACAAAATACTACCCAATTATTTTCCTATTACACAGCCTTATGTTTTACAAAGCCAACACGTTTTCGTGTTGTGGTGTCCAGCAGGAGATAATCGGCCTTACACCGCTCCAGGCACTTTGGGCAAAGGAGCTCAACGCCACCATTACATTAGAGTTGGTTCCAGGAGTATCATTGCCCAGGGTGACAACCTGAGAAGGTTACAGGAATTAGCTGCTCGCATTCCATTTGATGACCGGGTAAACAATCAGGCTACTATACAGGATTTCGATTTAGGGCTTATTCAAGCGCACTTACAAGAAATCAAGAGTGACTTGTATGCTGCCAGCACTTCAATACCACTTGAAGAGTTGTGCCGTACCATGCACATTGCAAAAGGTCCTAATGAGGATCTTCTTCCGGTTAATGTTGGCTTGCTATTCTTTTCAAAAGAACCTGAGAGATTTTTCACTAGAGCATGGATTGAATTGGTGTGGCATAAAGACGGTTCAGGTAAGAACTTTAAAGAGTATTATTTCAAAGGACCGCTACAAAAACAGCTAAGAGATGCCCTTTCCTTTTTCAAAACCAATATAATTGGTGAGCAAGTTGTGAAACATGCGGATAAGGCAGAGGCAGACCGTTTTTTCAATTTCCCTTATGATGCGATTGAAGAGGTATTATCAAATGCTGTTTATCATAAGAGCTATGAATTGGGCTCCCCCATTGAGGTACAGGTATGGCCTGATAAAATTGAAACATTAAGTTATCCGAGCCCTGTTCCTCCGGTAAATTCTGAAATACTCAGTACACAAAAGAGAATAATTGCCAGGGAATATCGTAATTGTCGAATTGGTGATTTTCTTAAAGAGCTAAGATTAACTGAAGGTCGTGGCACTGGTTTTCCTACTATTTATCAAGCTATGGAAGCCAATGGTTCACCTCCTCCTTCTTTTGCAACTGATGAACAAACTTATGTGCTGGTTATACTTCCGGTTCATGCGCTTACTGGTGACCAAGTTGGTGACCAAGTTAGTAATGAAGTTAACGATCTCTTTTTCAATGATTTAGAAAGTATAATTGCTTTTGCTAACCAAGCTACTAACCAAGTTAGCGACCAAGTTAGCGACCAAGTTAGCGACCAAGCTATAGCTCTGCTTAACCCGAAAAATTCATAGTAGACAATAAAAAACAGGCATAAATTGCTTATATTGAGATAGTTAGACAACAAAATAAGCAATTAATTTATGCCTGAATATAAGGAAAAAGATACCGTATTTTATCGAGGAAAACAAGCTTTTAAATTTGATTTTTCAGCATCAGCGATTAGCTCAGACGGAGCGATATTGTTAAGTGAAAAAGTAGAGAGAAAGACTGGTCTATTAAAAAGCTTCGCCGCACTGATTCCTGACTATCGAAACCCCTTTTTTATCGAATACACTTATGAAGAAATGCTTCGCCAACGGGTGTTTTTAATGATGCAGGGCTATCAGGATTGCAATGACGAACAAAAACTCCGAGAGGATCCGGTGATCCGTAAAGTACTAGATAGCGGATTATGTTCCCAGCCTACTTTAAGTCGATTTGAAAACAAGGCCGATCGGAGTCTGATCTACCAGATGAGTCAATGGTTTGTAGACCGTTATGTAGAGGAGTTGAAAGAGAAGACTGGTCAAATCATCATTGATGTAGATGGTACCGATGACCCTACTCATGGATCCCAACAACTCAGTTTGTATAATGGCTATTATGGACAGACTATGTACCATGAGTTGTTCTTTAAGGACGGGAACACCGGTCAGGTCATTTTACCAGTACTACGTCCGGGCAATTGTCACTCCAACAAATGGTTTGTGGCCTTATTGAAAAGGATTGTCATTAAAATCAGAAAAAAACTGCCCTCAGTAAAGATCCTTATTCGAGCGGATAGTGGCTTTTCAGGAGCATCTTTTTATCGGATAGCTAAGCAGTTTGACCTTCAATTTTGTTTAGGTATTAGTAGTAATGAAGTTTTAAAGACTTTTACCAAACAGACTATCATTGAAGTAAAAAAGGAATATGCTTCAAAAATCATCAAACATCAAGAGTTTGTTGGCCCGTTTACTTACCAGGCCAAAAGCTGGGATCGTTCTGAAAAGCTGTATGCCAAAGTGGAGTCTACCGGAAAAGGAATGAATGTCCGTTACTTTGTGAGCAACTTTGAAGCGATGACCGCTCAACAGATTTACTTTGATTTTTATGTCAAGCGAGGTGATGCCAGTGAAAATCGAATAAAGGAACTCAAAAACATGACTTATTCCGACCGGCTTTCCTGTCATCGCTACTGGGCCAATTTCATGCGTTTAATCATCGCTACCCTCTGTTATGAAATGTTCCGGCAGATTAAATTATTAATTGCCAAAACAAAACACCACTTTGCTAAACGATGGCAAGTGGACAATATCCGGCTTTACCTGATGAAGGTTGGGGCGTGCCTGAAAGAAAGGAAAAGATCATTGACAATACAATTCTCAAGAGCCTTTAGATATCAATACCTGCTGGGCGATTTGCTTACGGTGAACTGACCGATCAGTTAAACAGTTTGGTTTAATCAAAAAAATGTTCTTCCATAAGAACACAATAGAGCTTTGACTGAAAATTGAAAAATTCTAACAAAAAAACGCTCTAATGTCCTTTGAAATCCAGAAACCTGGTTGATCTTCAAATTAATACATACACTCCAATCAAAAATAGTTAGCAACCCATTATTAATCCCAAAATTGGTGGCCTATGAATAATGCGGGTTAACAATGAAGTACATCCCAGGGTTAGCGATGTATTGGCGGTAGTAACAGACTGGATAAAACGTAGTGATCTATTTGATCAAATAAAGTTAAGTAACCATTCTGATAATAGGGAAAAGTACCTAGACCCTCTTATTGATTTAGGTTGGATTGAAATGGAATACCCTGATAAAAGAACAAGCCCTAAGCAGCGATACAGGATAACAGAGTCGGGTATTAAGATATTAAATTTGATTGGTCGGGTATGAAATTAAATACCATCCACCAAATGCGCTGGGCCAATGGGTTGTGCAGGTTCAGGGAGATGGCAAGGAAAATGTGAAGCCGCTTATTCTTTCAGGCCATGTTCAAATTCTGACAACAGCTGGTATGAATATTCTACTTCGAAACCTTCCTTTCTTGCCCATTCCCGGGCAATTGCCGAACGTTCAACTTCACCGAGGTTAGCTTCCAAAGTGGCAAAGATACGTGACTTGAGACGAGGGGATTTATCGATGAATTGTTTTGCTTTTCTTCCCAGCACACGGGAGGCAATTTTTAATCTGTCAAAAGGTTCCTGATCCAATAGGTCAAAATGATCGTCTACAATGGAGTCCCATTCGAAGTCGAAAAAATGTTGAATGATCCTTATTATGTCAGATAAATCATTGTCCCTTTCTTCAGGACGGTCACTCCACGCTACCAGCTTAAGAATTACCATTCCCGGGATTGGAGGAACTTTTAGGAAGCTTTCTTCAATTTCTAGATTAGCAGCTTCCTCTAAAACTTCACTGAAACCCAGCACATGTAAATCCGAGTATCGCTCATTAAATGATATTGTATCCTTCTCTTCAATTTCACCAAATGGCAGTACATCAATGGCCACATTGAACTCCTGATGAAATAGCGTCCAGGGTGCCTTGGCCTTGTGAAACCCTTTGGCTACCAAAGCATCGACTACCCCATCGTATTCTTTAATGGTTGAAACCATCACTGCAAAATCAATATCCTTGGTTCCCCTGCCTGGTTTTATCCCTTTCCTGAGCATTTCAAGAGCAATAGCATTTACACCAACCAAATAATATGGTATTCCCCTTTTTTTCATTACAGTATCCACCAGTTCGAATACTTGCTTGAAAAAAGGTATTGCCAAGTCTTTATATGACGTCCCGGAGGTATTCATCGAAGATTATTTGAGCGGTTTCTTTGCTTCTTTTATCACCTTTGATAATCAGATCAGCGTAAACAAGCAGCGGAGGGGTAATCTCCCTGGTTAAGTCATCCTCCCAAAACCACTGAAAAGCCAAGAATTCACCATTATCTTGTGGAATGAGGCGATAATTCCGGATCAGTTCCTGATTGGTTTCTTTGGTATATATGATGAACTCCTCGGGTCTCAAATGATTTGTAAGGCGATCAGCTGCGGGTTCCCCGCCCCATACCGTTTGTTCACGATTCAGTGGGATATCCTCCCAGTTGCCCGGAAAAGTGAATCTTCCACGTAGAAGAGTTGGTTTCAATAAAATGTCATAATCAGCCATCCACCTATCCAATAACTTGAGTCGATTTTCCCAGATATAAGCATCCTTATTAAGTTGAAGGAGATAACCGGTTTCTTTCAAACCATTAATTATTTGCGGAATGTTTCCTAATCCAACGCCAGTTATCAAGGCTATGGTTCGTTGAGGATAGTTAATTAAGGCTCTGTCCATTAAAAAATGGAATAACACTTTCAATCCCGTTTTTGTAAAAGCCCGGTTGCCAGTTTGCGGTTTTATCCTGAGGGGAGGATTGGTGTCTATCCATATCAAGGTGTCTTTTTTTTTGATGAATAGATTGCCGTTGGCTTCCAGGTAGGGGATGTGTAGCTCCCTTAATTCAGCCTTGGCCCCGGGGAACAGCTTTTCTGCAATGATGATCAGGTTACCAAATTGTGCCTTTTGTCTGAGGATACCGGCGATGTGCTGGGGCCGCACTTCGCGTTTCACTTCGGTAAGAAAATTGAAGGTGTTGGCGCCTGCCGTGATGGTAAGCTCCCCATCGGTAAGGCCTTTTAATGCCTTCCAGTTAGCAGTGATAGTGGTATTCCGCTCAAGGGTTTCGAGGGCTGTTTGTATAATGAGTTGCATATCCATGTTCACAAGTATACAATGTTCATGTAACGTGAACAAACAATAAACGTGAACAATTCTTATCTTAGAGCCTGAATCCAATTCTATCGACCAGATGCGATGGGCCAATGGGATGTGTAGGTATAAGGAACTGGCGGAGGAGATAAACTAAAAAACAGATAAACTAAACAACAATGATATTTAAAGAGCCAAAAGATAAGACAACTATCAAAACCCTCGAAGAATGGAAAATAAAGGTATTTGGAACTGGGCAAAAAGCTATACACTGGAAGGTAGGAAGAAGTGCTTACAGTCTAGCTAAATTTATGTTGGAGAAAGATGGAGTGAAATACGTCACGAAGTTATTAGAAGAGGCACTTAATGAAAAGATTCAGTTGGATGAAGCTATAATTGAGAAAGAAGTCAGATTCGATGATTACGGCCATGGTCGTGAAGATGACCTGGGCATTATTGGCAATACAGCAAGTGGGAAATCAATATTTATAGGCCTGGAAGCAAAAGTGGATGAACCATTTGGTGAATCAATTGGACAAGTGTATTTAAAGTCTAAATCAAAAGAGCTTAATGGAACTTCCACTAATGCACCAAAACAAAAACACTAATATGTATTTACCTTACAATACCATGAAAAAAAACATCTTTAAAGAAACTTTGTTCGATGACCTCCGGAGAGATGAGAAACGGTTACTCTGGGAATTTTCGAATGAAATTGACATGCAGTTTAAACACGATCTGGATATTGTCCACCAGGTTACTGAAGTGTTAAAAACAATCATGTATTATTTCAAACTTTTTACTAGAGATGAGACTCTCATAATATTCCCTAAGGTTCTAAAGTCATTGGGATTTCCTGAAGAAACCTATCCAG